>CAIQIQ010000131.1 GCA_903871935.1 uncultured Phycisphaerales bacterium | reverse complement strand
TGATCAATGTTGCCGATATCACTTATGTCAAATCGAGGTCGAGCATATCCTCGTTGCCGGTCGATCCGCCGGTACTGCCGCTCTTCAGCACAGTGTCAATCTGGGAAAGTCTGCGTATCATCTGCCCCCAATGGAAAGTAACGGATTTCGCGCAGTTATGTTCGACATGGACGGCCTCATGGTGGATACCGAGCGGCTCTATGTCCGCGCCAATCAGGTGATCGCCGGCCGGTATGGGAAGACGGTCACCGCGGCAATCATTACCAAGATGGTCGGCAGATCGACGATCGCTTCGCTGGAGATATTCGCCAGCGAACTGGGGATTGCCGTTGAGGCCAGCGAACTGGCCCGCCAGCGTTCCCTGGTCATGTTGGATCTCATGAATGACGACCTGGTCGCGATGCCCGGTTTGGATGAGTTGCTCAACTACCTCCGGCCGCGATATCGCCTGGCGCTGGCGACCGGTTCTCCCAGCACTCTGATGATGCACATCGTCAGGCAGCTTGCCCTGGAACCATTCTTCGATGTCCTGCAGAGCTCTGATGACATTCCCCTTGGCAAGCCCGATCCCGCCATCTATCTCAGGACCAGCGAGCGGTTGGGCGTGCGTCCGGAGCAGTGCATTGTCCTGGAAGATTCGGCCAGTGGCGTCAAGGCCGGCCGGGCTGCGGGGTGCCATGTCATCGCCGTGCCCAGCGAGCACACCCGCCTTCACGACCTGTCGGACGCTCATGTCTGTGTCGCCGATCTGCACGCGGCTCAAGCATATATCATGGAACGGACTCCCATTGCCGCTGCGCTTGGTTAAGATGGTATCATGCTTGATGCACTGCCGGGCTTCATCGTCGCTCTGCTGATCGGGCTGCTTGTCGGCATTGACCGCGAGCGCCGCAAGGCACAGCAACACACTACCAGTGTTGGCGGCATCCGCACGTTTACGCTGATCGCGCTGGCCGGAGCGGTTACTGCTTCGCTCTCGCAGAGTTTTGCCTCGCCGTGGATCTACGGCCTGGGCGGACTTGCGGTCACGGCCATCATGATCGCGGGCTACATCGTCGATACGAAGAGTCACCCTGAGAACCGCGGCCTGACGACTGAGGTTGCCGGCCTGGCCGTTTTCCTTCTGGGCGGCATGGCGATCGTCGGCGACCGCAACATGGCGGTGGTCCTGGGGATCATTACCAGCGCTGTGCTTGCGTATAAACAAACGCTGCACCAACTGGTCGGCAAGATCGGAGAGGATGATCTCTATGCGATCTTGAAGCTCCTGATCGCCAGCTTCATCATTCTGCCGATCCTTCCCAACCACACCGTCGATCCATGGAACGCAATCAACCCGTACAAGGTTTGGTGGCTGGTTATCCTGATCTCGGGACTGTCGCTGATTGGCTATGTCGCCACGCGCTGGCTGGGGCCGGGGCGGGGCACCGCGGTCACGGGACTGCTCGGCGGCTTGGTGTCATCGACGGCTGTTGCACTCACTTTTGCCCGCCGCAGTCGCGATGAAGAGGACGAGTATCCGGCAGGAGCAGATTCGCTGGCCAGCGGGGTGATGCTCTCCTGGGTGGTGATGTTCATTCGCATCATGGTTATCGTTGCGGTGGTGCATCTCCCGCTGCTGCAACCCGTTCTCTGGCCCATGGGCGTCATGGGTCTGGCCTCGGCCGCCGCCGCTGGCGTCTTCTACTGGATCAGTGCCCGGCACCACCAGCCGGCCCATGATGAGATTCCGCTGAAGAATCCGTTCAGTCTGGTCTCGGCGACGAAATTCGCGTTGTTCTTCACCGCAGTTCTGGTCGCTGTTCGCATTACGCAGCAGCGTGCGCCGGGCAACGCCATCTACGCCGTGGCTGGCCTGGCCGGCCTGACCGACGTGGATGCGATCACGCTGTCCATGTCCCGCCAGGCCGGGGCAGGCGGCGTATTGATTGTCGCAACCAATGCCATAGCCATCGCCGCGCTGGCTAATACCGTCGTCAAGGCTGGAATCATCAGCACGCTTGCCTCGGCTTCGCTTCGCATTCGTGTGCTGCTGGCAACCGCCGCGATCATCTTCGTCGGAGGCCTGACATTCTGGATTCGGTGAAACTGGTAGAGCAAGTCACGAAAGAACATAATCTGACATCATGAAACTCTTACTTGCGCTTCGAGAGCCGTATTTCGACCAATTCGTTGGCGAGGAGATATTCGCTCCGGCTCAATCCTGTTATTCAGACATCAGGCGGGTAGATCCGGCCGCTTTATCCTCTGAACAGTGGCAAGCCCTCTTTAGCGACTTTGCCCCCAACGCCGTCCTGACCTGCTGGGGAACGCCGTTCATTCCGTCGTCGGCCTTGCCGACGTTGGGGCATGTAGCCCATCTGTGCGGGTCCGTTCGCCACCTTGTCAGCCGTGACATGATCGAGCGTGGGCTGCGGGTCACCAATTGGGGAAGCATTCATGCTCCGGTAGTGGCAGAGTGCGCCTTGATGCTTGTCCTCTGTTGCCTGCGGCGGATGACGCGCTGGTCATTCTCCTTGCATCGCGACCATCAATGGCCGGCAGAACGGTCGCAGATGGCCCGCACTCTCTATGGCCGGCGCGTGGGGATTCATGGGTTTGGCCAGGTTGCCCGCGCGCTGGTGCAACTGCTTAAACCCTTTGGATGCCCGATGCACGCGTACTCCGCCGGCGTGCCGCAGCAGTTGTATCTCGACCATGGCGTGACGCCTTCGCCGTCGCTGGAGGCGCTTTTTGCCAGTTGCGATGTACTGGTTGAGGTGGAGGCGCTCACGCCGGCCACGCAGCACACCGTCACGGAAGCGCTGCTTCGCCTGCTGCCTTGCGGAGGGGTGTTCGTGAATGTGGGGCGCGGCGCTGTGGTGGACGAAGCGGCGCTGATCCGGGTTGCCCAGGAGGGAGATCTGGAGATCGGCCTGGATGTCTACGAAACGGAGCCGCCTCCGGCGGATTCGCGTTTCTTCGGCCTGCCCAATGTAACTTTGAGCCCTCACATCGGCGGGCCCACCTCCGACCTGTGGCGTAACTGCGGCCAAATGGCCGTTGAGAATCTCAGGCGTTTTGCCCGTGGCGAACCACTGCAGAATCTGGTCACCGCTACCCAGTTTGACCGTGCAACCTGATCCGTATGGCGCATCGGTGGAGTGACCGTTGACCACTACCAGTCCTCCCCCGTAAACTTCCCGCCGGACACGCAATGGTCCGGGTTGCCGCAAGATCATCAGAACGGAAGAAGACACCGACATGGCTTTCAAGTGCATTGTTATCACTCCCGAACAGCAGCTCCTGTCACAGGAGATCATGCAGGCGATTATTCCTGCGCATGATGGGTTGATGGGCATTCTTGCCGGGCGCGCTCCAATCATGGTTAAGTTGGGGATCGGACCATTGCGCATTGATTTTCTCGATGGCAAGAAGAAACACTACTTCATCGACGGCGGCCTGGCCCAGATGAAGCAGGATACGCTGACGATCCTCACTCCCAGTGCCACTGCTGCATCCGAGGTCGATGCCCAAAAGGCGGCCGAGGAATACGCGGCCGCCGTGGCGAAGAAGGCCACGACGCCGAAGGATCAGGAAGAGCGTGACAAAGCGATGCAGCGTGCCCGTGCCAAACAGGCGATTGCAGGCAAATAGTTGTGGCCACACCTGCCCCCTGCCCATTCGCAGGCGAAGCTTCCGGTGCTATGATGAGAAGTTCGCTGATCTGAGCATTACGAACAAAGCCGCGCATGAGCAACAAAAGCATACTAATCGTCGAAGATGAGCAGGTGCTGCGCGAGTCGCTGGCGGAGTTATTCGCCGGCGAGGGCTATGAGGTTCTGCAGGCCGCCAATGGCCGGATTGCCCGCGACCTGGTGTTGGGGCGCGGAGTTGACGTGGTGCTGACGGATGTTCGGATGCCGGAGATGGATGGCATCTCACTGCTGGAACACCTGCGGCAGATCGTCCCCGAAACGCCGGTGATCGTGCTGACAGCGTATGCGACGGTGGACAGCGCGGTGGAGGCGATGCGGAAGGGGGCATCGGATTATGTGCTCAAGCCGGTACAGCTTGATGAGATGTTGCTGCGGATCGACCGCGCGCTGCATGTGAAGGAACTGGTGCATAACCGGCGGGTGATTACCGAACAGCTTGCCCAGACCTCGACATTCCACAATCTGGTGGGCAAATCCGCCTCGATGGCAAAGCTCTTTGAGATGGTGAGGAAACTATCGGGGGTGAAGAGCAACGTGCTGGTCATCGGAGAATCGGGGACGGGCAAAGAGCTTTTTGCGCGAGCGCTGCACTACAACGGGCCGCTGCGAACCAAGCCGTTCGTGGCCGTGAACTGCGGGTCGATCCCCGCCACACTGATCGAGTCGGAACTGTTTGGATATCGGCGCGGGGCGTTTACCGGAGCCATCCGCGACAAGATTGGGTATTTTGAGGCGGCAAACGGGGGAACGCTGTTTCTGGATGAGCTTTCAACTTTGCCCATGGCGGTGCAGAGCTCGCTGCTGCGAGTGTTGGAGGAGCGGGTGGTGGTGCCGGTGGGGGATACGCAGCCACGGCCGATAGACGTGCGGATTGTGTCGGCGTCGAACAAAGACCTGGACCGCATGGTGGCGGCGGGGGAGTTCAGGGAGGATCTCTTGTTCCGTCTGAACGTGGTGCGACTGCTGTTGCCGCCGCTGCGACAGCGCAAGGAGGATATTCCGCTGCTGGTGGAGCATTTCCTGCGGAAGTATACGGACCAGATGGGCAAGCATGTGCCGGGCGTGACCAATGGGGCGATGCGATCGCTGCTGAATCACGAGTGGCGTGGAAATGTGCGGGAGTTGGAGAACGTGATCGAGCGGGCGGTGATTTTTGCCGATGACCGGCCGATCAGCGTGCAGGACCTGCCCTTTGCATCCGAGAACGCATCGGATGATGTGGGAGAGGAACTGAAGGAGGCACTGCGCGAGTTTGAGCGACAGCACATCATCGCAACCCTTCGCCGGCACAACTATGACAAGACCGAGGCGGCGAAATACCTTTCGATTGGGATATCAAGCTTGTACCGAAAGCTCGATGAGCTGGAGATCAGCAAGGATCTGGAAGAGGAAGATCGGCGCAAGAACATGAACGGGCAAGGTTGAGGATGGTAAGCGCGTGAAGAAACCCTGGCTCATCCTGGCAAGTCTGCTGCTCGTCTTACTGGTGGGGCTGCTGGTGATGCTTGGTCGCGAGCCGGTGGTGGACTCAGGCGCGGGCGATGCGGCCGGAGCGGTGCAGACGCCGCCGGCCGTGGCAGGGCGGGCGATTCGAATCGGGCTGGTGCCGGAACGGAACATCTTTGCGCTGCGCAAACGCTTCCGTGTTCTGGCGGATTATCTGCAGGGCCAATTGCATCGACCAATCGAACTGGTGGTTATGAGCAGCTATGGGGGCATCCTGAAGGATTTCCAGGATAAGGAGGTGGATGCGGCGTTCCTGGGGTCGTTGGTGACGGTGCTGGCAGCGGACCGGATGGGCGCGAGGGTAATGCTCAGGACGGAATTGCCCGGAGGGGTTAGTACGTATCACGGTGTCCTGTGTGTGCCCGAAGATTCGCCGATCCGCCAGGTCTCGGACCTGGCTGGGAAAGAGCTGGCGGTGGTGCGGACCACGACCGGCGGGAATCTCTTCCCGATGTATGCCCTGGCGGAGAATGGCATCCTGACCGGAGACAAGCGACCGAACCTGGTTTGGATGGGGACGCATGACGATGCGATCGCCGCGATGTTCAATGGGGAAGCGGCAGCGGCTGGCGTAAAAGATCTGCGTTTGCAGGCGGTGCTGGCGGCGAACCCGCAGTGGAAAGTGCGGATACTGGGCACGAGTGGGGAAGTCCCGGAGAACACACTGGTAGTGCGGGGCGATCTGGCCGATACAACAGGAAAAGAGATCGCCGCAGCGCTGCTGAAGATGGATGCGAGTCCCGAAGGGCGTTCGGCGCTGAAGGAATACGGTGCACAGCGGTTCCTGCCGTGTGGAATTGAGGATTTCGGGACGATCTTTCAGATCGTTGAGAAGTTGGGGCCGGAGTGGTCGCAGTTGGGGATTGATGGACCGGCGCCGAGGACACCCTCAGGAGTGAAATGAGCCATGCTGCGACGGCGACTGCTTTTGACCCTGGGTAGTCTGGTGCTGCTGCTGCTGGCGGTGGCGATCTCCGCGGTGGTGCTCCTGCAAGGGGTGCTGGATGATCTGACGCACGTACGGACTGAGGCGCTGGTGGCGGTGGATCGAGTCAGTGAGTTGGGGAACGAGATTGCGATTACGCAGACTGAGCTATATCGGATCCAGGCGGGATCGCAGCATCATCTGAACGGACTGCTGGATGCGGCGGAGGCGATGCAAGGGCAGGTCGATTACCTGAACGGAGCATATCAGGTCAAGCTATCCGAGAGTAGCGCGGCATTTCAAGATCTGCGCTCGCAGATGCCGTTGTTCTTTGCGCAAGTCGGCACGTTGGCGACGAGCCAGGACCGGCAGGCTTCGCAGCGTGCCAATGAAGCGGCACTGGTGTCAGCGATTCGAATGAACCAGGACATCGTGCAGATTGGCCAGTCTGTCAGGCAGCATGCGCAAGACGAGCAGGGGGCATTGGTGCGGCGGCTGCGGGTCGTGGTGCTTGGACTGGCGATCGCGTTCCTGCTCCTGATCAACATCTCGATTGTGCTATTGCTGCGCGCGGCAGCGATGGTGTTGCGGCCGGTGGATCGGCTGGTGGAAGCCAGCCGGGCGCTGGCGCGTGAGCAGTTTGATTATCGAGTGCACCTGGAACATCAGGATGAGTTTGCAGAACTGGCCAATGCGTACAACTCGCTGGCTCAGCAGCTTCAGCAGAATGAACAGAGAAGGCTGGAGATGCTGGGGCAGGTGGCGCTGACGCTGAATCATGAGTTGAACAACGCCATGACCATCATCGAACTGCAGTTGGAACTGCTGCAGCGCACCACACGAGGCGACGTGAAACAGGAACGGTATCTGCGACAGATCCGGGAGAGTCTGGAGCGGATGCAGCATACCGTCGAAGCACTCAAGCGGGTGAGGAGGATCGTGCTGACCGACTACGTCGAGGGGGTGAAGATGCTGGACCTGGAGCGATCGACTCAGGAGGAGATGCCTCAGGAGAAAGGTTCCGAGCATTGAAGTCCAGGTGATTACAGGTCATGCGTGGCAGAAGATCACAGATCGTGTCCCGAAGAAGAGCCGGACAACACGGCGAATCGGCTCCGGTTCTGCTGGATCAGTTGGCATGGTTCATCCGCCTGCGCTGGGCCGCGGCGGCGGGGGTGATTGTCGTCGCCCTGCTGGCGGCATGGGTGCCGTGGATGGCGAGTCGGCCGGTATCGATGCTGATCCTGGGCGCGTTTCTTCTTGCTTACAACGTGGCGATGCTGTGGCTGGTGCGCTCGGGCGCGATGACGCAGCGGAAGCGGCTGCACGTAGTGGCCTGGGCGCAGGTGTGCGTGGATCTGGCGTGTCTCACGCTGTTGACGCTCTGGACCGGCGATCTGGCCAGTCCGGTGGTCGGGTTTTACGTGTTCCACATGATCTTTGCGAGTCTGCTGCTGCCACGGGCGACAGCCTACGCATGCGCTGCGATCGGAATCGTGATGCTGGCGATGACGCTGAAACTGAGCGGGCGCTGGCCGGAACCAGGGAGCGAGCGGCAGATCATCTTTGCGGGCTGGGTCATGACCCTGGTGCTGACGGTGCACCTGGCGAACCACATCACCCGCGCGTTACGCAAGCAGCGGCGAAAGTTGCTGCGACAGAACCGCGAGATCCGGCGGATTGGACGGCGGCTTTCCATGCAACAGGACACCATCATCGCACAAGAAAAGATGGCGGCTCTGGGCCAGATGGCAGCGGGGATAACGCACGAGATTGCCAATCCTCTGGCGAGCATGGACTCGCTGCTGCAGTTGATGCAGCGCCGGCCGGAGAAGGCGGATGTGAAGGGCATTGAGACGTTGCGGACACAAGTGACGCGGATCAACCAGATTGTTCGGCAGATGACCACCTTTGCCCATCCTGGAGATGGAAACTGGGAGATTGCCATCGTAAACCAAATGGTGGAGGCGGCGCTGGACATGCTGCGGTTTGATGCGCGGTTCAGGGCGGTGCAGGTGGAGCGGCAGTTTGATCCCGACGCGGGTAAAGCGAGGGTGATCCCGCATGCGATGCAGCAGGTGCTGGTAAACGTGATCACCAATGCTCTGGACGCGATGGCCGAGACGCCCGGGCCGAAGCTCATCGTTAAGACCGAGGCGGCCGGGAAGTGGTGTACGATCCGGGTCACGGATAACGGGCACGGTATCCGCGACGAGCATCTGCAGCGGGTGTTCGAACCGTTCTTCACTACCAAGCCGGTGGGTAAGGGAACCGGCGTCGGCCTGTCGATCAGCTATCGCCTGGTAAAGAAGCAGAGCGGTGAAATCGGGGTAACGAGCAAGGTTGGCGAAGGCACGACGTTCACGATTCGGCTGCCGGCTCTAGGCCCTGTCTGAAAAACCCATCGTGGGGCCAAGGGTTTTTCAGACAGGGCCTGGCGAATTAACATCCCGGAAATGCGAAAAGGTTCCGGCGAAGATTCTCTTTTTCGGGAATTGCTTGCGGCAAATTGACCGGCCGGTGAGAATGTCCCCGCTAACTACCGTGCTTCGGCGCGCGTCTCGGCTTCAGGTCATGGCACGCAAGCTGCTTTGATACAACCGGAGCGCTCCTGGTCTGAATGTGAGGACTGGAACGTCGGGCGGGTCAGCAGCCAAGGCTGCCATATGGAATTTGGTCGGCATGTACCATCGTGATGTATCCACAGTTGCCGAGACGCCGGCCAGGTGTGATCCGGCAAGCTGCAGGTTGATGTTTATTCTGGCATTGCTGGCCGGATTGGTCGGGGGGTTCACCCAGCCAGTGTTGGCCGTGGAGATTCCCCAGTCGCAGATTGAGAACCGGCGCTGCCTGAACTGCCATGGGCAGACGGAGATCGGCCAGCGTACCGCTGAAGAGCGTAGAGCGATGGTGGCCCATCCTGATGGCACGATCGCTGTCTCACCGGGCAAGCGGCCGGAGCTTTACGTCGGCCCCGATGCCTTTGCCAGCGCCATCCACAAGGATATGGCATGCGTGAATTGCCATGCCGATGCGGCGACGCTGCCGCATGCTGCGAAACTGCAGCCGGCCAGTTGCACGGGTAGTTGTCACACGCAGCAGAAGTCGGATTATCTTCAGAGCAAGCATGCCGAGGCCCTGGCGCGCAAGGAGCCAAACGCACCGACGTGCGCAACCTGCCATGGCGCCCATGACATCCGTCCCAAGGAGGATCACCAAAGCCGCACGTATCCACTCAACTCGGTGAAATTGTGCGGCTCGTGCCACAAGAACCAGGACGTCAAGAACGCGGAAACCGGCGCCACCACGAGGATGGTGCAGGCCTACCTGGAAAGCGTGCATGGGAAGGCGACTGCGAGTGGACTGGTTAAGGCCGCCACCTGCGCCGATTGCCATAGCGCTCACCGCGTGCTGCCCTCGGCGGACCCCAAGAGCACCGTGAGCCGCCAGAATGTCGCCAGCACCTGCGGCAACTGCCACGTGGGACAGGTTGCCAAGTACAACAACAGCATCCACGGCGAAAAACTGGCAGGGGGCAATCCCCGAGCCCCATCGTGCACCGGATGTCACACGGCTCACGAGATCTCGCGAACGGATACTCCCGCGTTCCTGCTTGATATTGTCAGTGAGTGTGGCACCTGCCATGACAAGGCGCAGGGCACCACTCAGCGAACAACGTCGCTATACAGCACTTATCGGCGCAGCTATCACGGCCAGACGAACGCGTTGGGTTCGGCACGCGTTGCTCGCTGCAGCAGTTGCCATGGTGCGCACGACATCGAGCCGGTGAACAATCCGGCGTCGCGTCTGTACGGCGCCAACCGCCTCGCGACGTGCCAGACGGTGGGATGCCACCCAGGCGCAAACGCGAACTTTGCGGAATTCGAGCCCCATGCCGACCACCGCGATGCCGCTCGTTTTCCGGTGCTGCACGCAGTGTGGCTGTACTTCGTTGTGGTGATGAGTGCATCATTCGGGTTCTTCGGGCTGCACTGCATATTCTGGTTTCTCCGCTCCCTCGTCGAACGCTTCAAACATGGGCCGCGCCCGAAGCATGACGCTCATGGACCATCGATCCAGCGGTTCAACAAGGTGGACCGGACCAATCACGCATTTGTGATTATCAGCTTCTTTGGTCTGGCGCTGACCGGCCTGCCGCTACTTTATTCCGACAAGAACTGGGCTCAGGGAATGATTTCCCTGTTCGGAGGTGTGAGGTCGGCGGGCATCGAACATCGCATTTTCGCCATCATCCTCATCCTGAACTTCGTGGTCCACGGTTTCAGCCTGATGAACCGGATCCGCAAACACACACTGAAGAAGCTAATCTTCGGGCCGGCGACGATGCTGCCGCGGCTGAAGGATCTGAAGGATCTCATCGGTATGTACCGGTGGTTCCTGATCGGCGGCAAGAAGCCGGCGTTCGATCGCTGGACCTACTGGGAGAAGTTCGACTATACGGCGGAAGTCGGCGGCTCCGGCATCATCGGCATCTCCGGCCTCATGCTCTGGTTCCCGGAGTTCTTTGCCCGGTTCCTGCCTGGATGGGTGTTCAATATCGCTACACTGGTGCACGGGTATGAGGCGTTATTGGCGATCGGGTTCATCTTCACCATCCACTTCTTTAACGCTCATCTGCGCCTGGAGAAGTTCCCGGTGGACGATGTGATGTTCACCGGCCGGCTTCCGGAAGAAGAGTTCAGGGAGGAGCGCGGCGCTGAGTATGACCGCCTGAAAGCCAGCGGCGAACTTGATGCCTTGCGTGTGGCGCCGGCACCGCGGTCATACCGTGTCATTGCCGTGATGCTGGGGCTGAGCGCCATGGTGATCGGAACCGCAATCGCCGTCTTGATTATCCTTGCCGGTCTGGGCGTCATGTAGTGCGATCGGGTGGGACGACCCAATGAACGTGGAGTGAACATGGATCAGAACGATCAACCAGTTCCCAATACCCCGCAGACACCGCCGCGGCAACCGCTGGCTATGAGACTGTTGGGCGTCCGGCACCGGCCGGGCAAGCGCATCGCGTACGTGCCCAACAAATGGGGGATCTTCGTCATTGTGCTGCTGAGCATGTTTGTGGGCGGCGGCGCGTTTGCCGAGTACTCGATGCAGCCATCCTTCTGCAACTCCTGCCACATCATGGAGCCGTACTACAAGGCCTGGCATCTTTCGACCCACAAGAATGTGGCCTGCGTTGACTGCCACTTCGCTCCGGGTCTGGAGAACACGATTAAGGGGAAGTGGCAGGCCAGCGCTCAGGCCGTGAAGTACATCACTCAGACCTATGGCTCCAAGCCGCACGCGCAGATCGACGATGCGGCGTGCTTGCGCTCGGGCTGCCACGAGACACGGCTGCTGGAGGGAGGAGTGAAATGGGAGGTCCGCAACGAGAAGGGCGACAAGGTCACCATCCGCTTCGATCACAAGCCGCATCTGACGCAGATTCGGCGCGGCAAGCAGCTTCGCTGCACTTCATGTCACTCGCAGATCGTGCAGGGACAGCATATCACGGTGACGACCGATACCTGTTTCCTATGTCACTTCAAGGGGCTGGAACATGGCCGGCATGAGCAGGCGGTTGGCGGTTGCACGGGGTGCCACGATGCGCCCAAAGAGCAGATCCGCCTGGCGACAGGCATGTTTAATCACAGCGAGTACGTGGGCAGGGGCGTGAACTGCACGAATTGCCACTCCGACACGATCAAGGGTGACGGCGCGGTACCGCGGCAGACCTGCTGGACGTGTCACAATCAGTTGGCGCAGGTGCAGCGATATGATGACACGCAGTTCGTCCATGAGAACCATGTGAGCAAGCACAAACTGGAATGCTCAAGCTGTCATATTAAGATCGAGCACCGCCTGGATGCCACGGCCGCCGACATGGCGGTGACCTCCAAAGGCGCGTTCGTGCATGGTGAAAACGGCGCCTGCAACCAGTGCCATGAGCAGATGCACGGAGGGCCGCTGCAACTGTACCGCGGAACCGGCGGGCGCGGCGTTGCCGATATGCCCAGTCCGATGTCGCGGGCCCAGGTGGACTGCATTGCCTGCCATCGCGGCCACCGCAACACCGATAGCACTGCATCCGTTGTCGGGCAGACCTATATCGCCGAGAAAGAACGCTGCGGCTACTGCCATGGCGAGAAGTACGTCGGGACACTCTCAGAGTGGAAGGTGGCGATTGCCGACAGCCAGAACAAGGCGGAAACGGCATTCGCCAAGGCCAAAGCCGCGGTGGATGCTGCGAATCTGACTGGCACAGTCCTTCTCGATGCACAGCGTCTGCTGGATGATGCCGAGCACAACATCCGTCTGGTGAAGCTTGGACATGGCGTGCACAACGTGAACTATTCGACTGCGCTGCTAAGCGTAGCGGTGGAAAGATGCGGCACGGTGATGGACAGCCTGGCCCAGAGGCCGCCGAAATGACCAGAGGCATCGCGGCACAAAGAGGCGCCCGCTTCGCCATGCTGATGCTGGCAGTGGCGGCCCTGTGCGCGGGGTGCGGCCGGGAGGAACCCAAGCCCGCAGCCGTCACCCAGCCTGCTGCCGCGGCGGCGATCGTCCGGGCACCTCGGCCGACGGCGACGCTGGCGCCCAATGCATCGTGCGTGACAACCGCATGCCATGCCACGTTTGCCGGCGCTGAGTTCATCCATGGCCCGATCGCCAGCAAAGCCTGTGATGCATGCCACGCCGCCGATACCGGGGGGCACGTCTACCCCCTGAAGCGACCGGGCAACGACACCTGCACCTTCTGCCACAACATCATTGGGAGGCATGAGCATCAGCACAAGGTGGTGCAGCAGCAGGGATGCATCGCATGCCACGATCCGCATGTGTCGCGCACGAAGTTCCTGATCAAGGCCGACTCGATTCAGCAGTTGTGCGGCAAGTGCCACGATGTGCCGCTGAAGAAGTTTGCCCACGAGCCATTTGCGGCGGGTCAGTGTACTCTCTGCCATGAGCCCCATGAGTCGGATGTAAAGCGGCTCTTGCGGGGCGGGAGCGGATCCGAGCACTGTCTGATGTGCCACACCGACATGAAGAAGCGGATGGCGGACACGAAGCATGTGCATGATCCGGTGAAGAAAGACTGTCTGCAGTGCCACAGCCCGCATGCAACGGACTTCCCTCGCGAATTAAAGGCATCCACGGAGGTAACCTGCCTGGCGTGCCATGATGACGTGAAGAAACAGATCGCGCAGGCAAAGGTGAAGCACTCGGCGGTGCATGATGGGGCAAGTTGTGCCAACTGTCATGATCCGCATCTCTCCAATGGTGAGCACCTGCTCAAGGGGCGGATGGACAACGTGTGTGCGGCATGCCACGTGAAGCCGATCCGCGCGGCCGATGGCCGGACGATTGCGGCGGTGGCGCCATCATTGCTTGGAAAGAACCTGCATGGTCCGATCCGTGCTGGTGATTGCTCAGCATGCCACCAGGCTCACGGGAGCGAGAATGGGTCGCTGCTGCGCCAGCCATTCCCGGAATCGTTCTACGCTCCGTTTGACGTGCAGACCTACGCGCTGTGTTTCACGTGCCACGAGAAGGATCTGGTATTGAAGCAGCAGACGACTACGCTGACGAACTTCCGCGATGGTTCGCGGAACCTGCACTATGTGCATGTGCATCAGAGCGAGAAGGGGCGGACTTGCAAGGCATGCCATGAGATCCATGGCAGCGACCTGCCGAATCACATGGCGAATTCGGTGCCATTTGAGGGGTCGACCTGGGCAATGCCGATCCGGTATGAGCGGCGGTCCGACGGCGGAAGATGCTCTCCGGGCTGCCACCAGAGTCAGACTTACAGCCGATCGGCCACGACCCGCCCGGCGGGTGGAGGACAGCAATGAGGAACGCAGGTATGCAGCGGTCGATTTTCCGCCTCCCTTTATCCGGGCTGGTTCTGGCGTGGCTGATGGTCAATTCCGGCCTGGCGCAACCTGCGCCCGCGCCCGTACCGCCTCAGCCGGCAGCATCCTCGCCTGCGCCGGTGACTAGTGTGGCCGCCCCTACGACGGCAATTCCGCTGGCGAATTGCGTGACATCGCAGTGTCACGCCGATGTGAAGAACTACAAGATCATCCATGGTCCGGTAAACGTCAATGCGTGCGATGCCTGCCATAAGCTGACTGACGAGAAGACCCACAAGTTCGAACTGGCCAGGCCCAAGACGGAGATCTGCACGTTCTGCCACAAGATGGAACTGACGGCGCCGGTGGTGCACAAGCCCGTACAGACCGGCGATTGCCTGCCTTGCCACAATCCCCATGGTGGCAACACCGTCAAGACGTTGCGTGGCGGTTCAATGAACCAGGTCTGCAGCCAGTGCCACAAAGATGTCATTGGAGACAAAAAGGTGGTGCATGGTCCGGTGGCGGCCGGCGCGTGTGAGGCATGTCATAAGCCGCACACGGCGCAGTATCCCAAACTGCTGATAGCCGAGGGCAGACAACTGTGCCTGACCTGTCACAAGGAGATGAGCGAACAGATGAAGAAAGTGCAGGTGGTGCATAGGCCGGTCGCCGATGGCGAATGCAGCCAATGCCACGATCCGCACGCCAGTGACTTCCCCAAGCAGATCAAGGCCGCTCCGCTGCAATTGTGCACGAGCTGCCACGAGCATGAGAAGATCAAGACCCAAGCCACCGAATCTGCGCACAAGCACAGCGTGGTTACGGACAAACAGGCGTGTCTGAATTGCCACACCCCACACGGCGGCAGTGTCGCGAGGCTGATGAAAGCCGCGCCGCTGAAGGTGTGTCTGACCTGCCACGACAAGCCGGTGAAGGTCGCCGATGGCCGCGCGGTGGCGTCGGTGGCAGAGGTGCTGGACCCAAACGAAATGAAACACGGCCCGATCCGGGATGGCAACTGCTCGGGATGCCATAATGTGCATGGCAGCGATGTTTCACGGCTGCTTGCCAAACCGTATCCGGAGTCGTTCTACCAGCCGTTCGCAGTGGCGAAGTATGATCTGTGCTTTCTATGCCATGACCAGCAACTGGTGCTGATGGAGCAGACCAAAGGTCTGACGAACTTTCGGAATGGCGAGCGAAACCTGCACTTTGTGCACGTGAACAAGGTGGACAAGGGGCGAACCTGCCGGGCGTGCCACGAGACACACGCCAGCAGACAGTCGTTCCACATCCGCGATTCGGTCCCATACGGAAACTGGAACCTGCCCATCAACTATGCCAAGAGCGAGACCGGCGGCAGTTGTGCTCCCGGCTGCCACAAGCCACTTGCGTATGACCGTGAGAAGCCACAGACTCCGGTGACGTTGCCGGCAGTTCCCGCGGCTCCCGCAACGCCGGCTGCGCCCGTGGCACCTGCTACGCCAGTGCTCTAGTTAGGACACCAACCATGAAACTCCGTAACCTGATAACCGCTGCAACAAGTCTTGCACTTGCGATCAGCGCTGTGGCCCAGACAGCGCCGGTTCCGTCATCAGCGCCGGCCGCTGATGTCCCTCCCACTGTGAAGTGGTCAACGATTGATCTGCAGGGCCAGAAGATTGTCGTGCCCGCGGGCGATCGGCCGACGGTGATCCTGTTTGTCCGGGCTGATCAGCCGCAAAGCCAGCAGGCGGTGCGGCAGTCGCTGCCGGTCATTCAGGCGACGGGCAAGGTGCAAAGCATCCTGGTCCTGTCCGGCCACCAGGATCAGGTCACCGCGCAGAAACTTACACAGCAACTGCAGTGGCCTGGAGCGGTCGTGCTGGATCCGGAGTACACGGCCAGCGGGCAGATGCAGATCCACGTCTGGCCGACCACGGTAGTGGCCAATGCCGGGGGGGAGCAGGTCGCACATCTGGCCGGCGTGTCGAACAGCTATGCGAATGAATTCGGCGCCTACCTGGCATTCGCGGCCGGCAGGATCGATCGTGCGGCGCTGGCGCAGAAACTGGCCACCAGCAACGTTGTCGGCGACAGCAATGAGCAGATGGCATCACGGCATCTGCAGGTTGCCGAGCGCCTGCTCGATAAGGGCCGCCTGGACGAAGCACGCAGCGAGTTGAGCGAAGGCCTGAAGCGTGAGCCCGGTAGCGTTCCTCTGAAAGTAGCCATGGCGAAGGTGCTTTTGCAGCAGGGAGATGCGAAGGGTGCGATGACATTGATCGATGGCCTGGAGCCGGCGACAATAGCGCCTTGGCAGTTCAATCTCTTGCGCGGCAAGGCCGCCCTGGCACAGGGACAGGTGGATCAGGCCATCGTCTACCTGCAAGAGGCGGTGAAACTCAATCCGAACCCGGCCGAAGTGCAGTACGACTTAGGCAGAGCGTATCAGCAGAAGGGCGACCACCAGCAGGCGGCGACGGCGTTCCGAGCCGCTTTCGAAGCCACGGCAACGGGCCGAGGGCTAGTCGGAGTGAAGAAATAGCGATGACCGTCGATGAAAACCCCACATTGCGAACGCAGCTTTACTTGACACGCGCCGAACCGTTTGTTAGCGTTCGCGCTGAGGCTTTTAAAGCTGAGGCTGGAAGGAGGATGGTTCGTCCCGTGCGAATCGTTTCTTTGCAGCAATTGGCCGGCCGGGCTCTGGAGAGATCATGAATCGCGGTTTGACTGCAATGATGTTGGCGATCGGGCTGAGCCTTGTCGGGCAGGCATTCGGGCAATCAGCTCTGCCTTCGTCTGTTCGGTCCGCTACGACCGTTACTGATGAAGGGCGCAGTTTGATCGTTGCTTTCCAGAAGGCACAGATTGCCAAGATGACTGGTACGAGCATAAAGGCGAAAGACGAGGGTCGCGATGCATTAGTGGCCGCCGTGGTGGGTGGCGAGCCCGCGCCCACGATCCCATTCGTCGATGCCTATGCCCAGGCGTTAAGTGAGACACTGATGCCTCTGACGGATGATCCGTCCATGCTGACGCGTCTGAATGCCGCAATCGTCGTTGGCAAGGTGGCTGACCGGACCCAGAATCTGCGACTGAAGCCAATCGTAATCAAGATTCTCGCGGACAAGATGGATCCGGTGGTCCTCTGGGGAGCAAAAGCTGCCAGGCCGTTGATCCTGGCGCAGATGCGGGCTCAGGTTGTGGCCGATGATAAGCTGGTTACCGGTCTGGTTTCGGCGATTCAGGACAATCTTTCCGGAGCGGTCGCGCAGGCGGGATACGAGGCGTTGCGGCTGAATATCACCCAGGAGCGCGAATCCCTGACCGAACCGATGCTGCAGGTAACGATCCCACATATACAGAAACTGCTGGCAGCGCGACTGGCCAAGTACCAGGATGGAATCCCCGATGTTCCGGTCGAAGATACACTGGCTACGGGTTTCCTGGTTGACAGCGTGGTGTGGAAAGCGCAGACCCCGGCGCAGCGACTGGTTACGACTCAGTTGATTGTTGACCTGCTTTCACGCGGATCACGCCGCGCCGAAGCCTTGAGTTCCAAAGAGGATCAACCTGATCGTGAAGACATAGTACAGACGCTGAAATTGGTTGGCAGTGCCGTACGCGTCATTGCCGATGCAGGTGGGAAGACGAACCTGGCTAACGCCGCAGCCGCCGTGATGAAACTCCAACCCTCGAACGACGGCGCCTCGATTATCCAGGCATGCGACGGGCTTGTGGCGGTGCTTGCGGCTGAGTTCAAGGGCGTCAAGGTTCCGGCGGCCAAATAGATGGCTCCTTGCCAGGCCGCATGCTGGTCTTAAATGCTGCGGTTTGGACTTATTTTCCTCCTGCTGGTCGGGCTGCTGCTGGGGGCATTTGCCTGGTCGGGCAATGTCCGCTCTGGTCGCGCGGATTTCACCTTCATCAACCGTGGGGAGGTAGGCACACTCGACCCGAATCGGATGTCTTGGGTTCAGGATATCCGCATTGGCTTTGGTCTGTGGGAAGGTCTGTACGGCATGGATCCCCAGACCTTGGCACCGATACCCGGCGTGGCCAAACGCATTGACATCACCAACCGAGACACCCTCTACACGTTCCACCTGCGCGATGATGCCCGCTGGAGCAACGGCGATCAGGTGACGGCGCAGGACTTTGTTTTTGCCTGGCGCCGCATGCTCGAAGAGCCCGGGGACTATACCTATCTCTTCTACGCGGTCAAAGGGGCACAGCAGTACAGCGAGGACTTTGGAGCTGCCAAGCCCGCTGATTTCGCTACCGTGGGGATCAAAGCCAGGGATGAGACGACCTTGGAGGTGGCCCTGGCACACCCGGTTGTGTATTTTCCGGATCTGTGCGCATTTACTCCATTCTGGCCTCTCCACGAGAAGTCCATGCGGAGTTTCCGTGATCCCAGGTCGCACAGCTATGCCAAGGCGTTCACCCGCCCGCCCAATCTGGTGACCAACGGCGCTTATCGCCTGACGGTTTGGAACTTCCATGAGAAACTGCGGCTGGAGGCAAACCCGTATTACTGGGACCGCACCAACGTGAAATCCCGGTCTATCGATGTTCTGATCGGGACCGATCCAATGTGGTCATTCTTGAAGTATGACAGTGGGGCGGTCGACTGGCTGACGGATGCCACGGGTTCGATCGGGTCGGAGCTCTATGCCCGCAAGCGGCCGGACATGCATGTATTCCCAGGATTCGGCACGTATTTCTACTCTCTGAACTGCCAGGAAAAGCTGTCGGATGGCAGACCCAACCCGTTCCGCGATGTCCGTGTCCGGAAAGCATTCGCCCTGGCAGTGAAGCGGCAGCCGATCGTGGATTCGATCACGCGGCTGGGAGAGGCGACGGCATGCAGTTTCATCCCGCCAGGAGTGTTCCCCGGCTATCATCCGCCGGATCAACGGCTTGAAGATGTGCTCAGGGCCAGGGAACTTCTGGCACAGGCGGGCTATCCGCAGGGAAAGGGATTTCCGCAGATATCGATCCTCTTCAACGGCGAGTTCCAGCATGGCGATATTGCACAGTATGTGCGCCGGCAGTGGCTGGAGAACCTGGGTGTGGATGTGGGACTGGAGCAGTTGGAGATCAAGACGTTCCGAGAAGACCTCAAGAAACGAAAGTACGCGGTTGCCAGGGCAAGTTGGTCGGGGGATTACAATGACGTTTCCACGTTCATGGACTACTTTCGGTCGAATAGTGAAAACAACGATGCGGGATGGATCAGCGTGGAGTATGACAAGCTGTTGGATGAGGCGTCTGTTGAGGCTGATGCCCAGAAGCGTCTGCGGATCTTCGAGCGTGCGGAGAGACTCCTGATCCAGGAGCAGCCGATCATCCCCCTCTATCACTACGTCAACGCCTGTCTCTTCCGCGATAATGTGGCCGGACTGTACCTGAACCCACGAAACACCGTGATGCTCAAGGCGGTCGAGGTCAGGCGGTAGGGGGGCTGGTCCGAAGCGGCGCAGCGCCTGAATTGACGCTGGTGGCAGTGGTCCGTAACATCCGCTGCTCGGGACGATGTGGCGGGCGAGGTGCGCACCAGCAGGCCTGATGCATCGACCCGTTTCTCAAAACGCCGGGATCGACCAATGTTTGCAATTATCAGTGACATTCACGGGAATCTGGAGGCACTCTCCGTTGTGCTGGCAGATATCCGCCAGCGCAACATCACGGAGATTCTCTGCCTGGGTGATGTGGTTGGCTATGGACCCAATCCCCGCGAATGTCTCGATCTGGTCATGGAGACCTGCCAGGCCGCTCTGATGGGCAACCACGATTTTGCCGTGTTCTATGAACCATACAACTTCAACACCGGCGCTGAGTCGGCGTCGTACTGGACCCGGCGATGCTTTGAGCAGGAGTCCAATGCCGAGGTGCGGAGCAAGCGGTGGAGGTTCCTGGGGCAACTGCCACCGCGGGTAAAGACCGATCAGTATGTGGCGCTGCACGCCAGTCCGCGCCGGCCGATCAATGAGTACATCTTCCCCGATGACATCTACACGAATCCCGGGAAGTTTGTCGCGATGTTTGAACGCGTAGATCGGCTCTGTTTCGTCGGGCATACGCATGTGCCGGGCGTCTTCCTGGAAGGGCCGGATTTCTACACGCCCGATGAGCTGGATTATCGGTTTGAGATTACGGACGAGAAGGCGATCATCAATGTGGGGAGCGTCGGCCAACCACGCGATCGTGACCCGCGATCGAGCTATATCGTGGTCGACAACAATCAAGTTGAGTTCGTGCGTCTGAACTATGACGTCAAAACCACGGTCAAGAAGATTGAGGCCGTGCCCGAACTTGATGCATTTCTGGCAGCTCGTCTGCTGGATGGCAGGTAGGATAGCGTTCAATGGATAATAAGCGGTTCGTCGTGTTCATGGTCATCTGTCTGACCATCCTTCTTGGGTGGCAGTTCGCCTATCGTCTGATGGCAGAGAAGTTCGGCTGGGATATAGAGAGCAAGCCGCAGACGCAGCAGGTACAGGCTGCAACGGCAACGCGACCGGTGGAAGCAGGAGGACAACCCGCGCCAGCGACCCTGGCCCCGGACGGGGTGACCAGGCCCTTGGCAGGGGGCCTGCGCATCCTGGGCAGGGGCACCGCATCGGCCGCTGTGCTGGGTTCGGCGGAATGGAAAGATCCAACGTGGTCCATGGGCGTGGATCTGGATCCCAAAGGAGCCTCCATAATTCGTGTGGCGCTGAATCAGTTCCCCAGAAGTCTCGATCAGCACAATGAACCGTATGTGTTTCAGCAGCACACCGATGGCGGCCAGGCGTCCATGGCTACCGCGTTTGTTCGAGTGAACGGCCAGCAGATTGACCTGGGCAACACGGACTGGAATCTCGTGGAGAAAGACCCGCAGGCTGCGGTGTATGCCATCGAGATCGGCAATGAGAAGCCAATGCTGAGGATCAGCAAGCGCTTCGAGATCCAGCCGACGAAATCGCCTGCCGGCGGGTATGAAGCGCTTGTGCGACATACGCTGACGAATCTGTCGGGCGCACCGCTGGACGTCGTGCTGGGAGTTGACGGACCGGTCATGCCGCCGCGCGAAGTGGATCGCGGACCCGATCGCAACGTGCTGGCAGGATACAACGACAATCCCGACTACAAGGGGGCAGCGCAGGTCAAAGCCGAGGCACATGCGTTGGAGTCCCTGACCGGAAGCAAGCAGACCATTCAGGTCGCCCAGTCTTCCAAGGGGTGGCCGCTGATCTGGGCAGGCATGACCAGCACCTATTTCGACGCGCTGGTCCTGCCGGTTGCCAAAGATCCGCTGCGAACGGCGGAATTCATCGACACAGTGCAGGTCAAGTCGATCCATGCCGATGACCCGACGAAGATCACGGCCGAGATGCTTTTCCAGACCAGATCAATAAAGCTGGCGGATGCCACACCGATGAACCTGGACATGCAGGTATTCTTCGGGCCCAAGGCACGCTCGATCCTCAACAACGGCTACTACGATGTGTATCCGCGCGAATACGCCACATCGCTCGTGAACAGCAGTTGGTGCTGCCCCGCGGCGATTATCACACCGCTGATGGGCGCGATGGTGTGGATGCTTCGGGCATTCCATCTGGTGCTTCGCGACTGGGGTCTGGCCATCATCGCACTGGTCATCGTGGTGCGCGTGGTCATGCACCCCCTCACGCGCAAGAGCACCATCTCCATGCACAAAATGAGCAAGCTGGCTCCGGAGATGGAGCGTATCAAGAAGAAATATGCGGATAACCCGGAGGAGCAGCAGCGGGCGATGATGCAGTTCCAGAAGGAATATGCTCCAGGCATGATGCTGGGGTGCCTGCCGATGTTCATTCAGATGCCCATCTGGGTGGCGCTGTGGTCGTGCCTGCAGAACACATTTGAACTGCGGCTGGCGCCGTTCCTGTGGGGCTACACCTGGATCAAGGATCTGGCCCGCCCAGATCACCTGCTGAAGTTTGAACCCGTCAGCTTCTTCTTCATCCACATTGATGGGATCAACATTCTTCCGCTCTTGCTAGCAGTAGTCTTCTACGGGCAACAGAAGATCCAGCCCCAGCAGCCGGCGACCACGCCGGAGCAGGTCCAGCAGCAGAAAATGATGCGGTGGATGATGGTGCTGATGTTCCCCTTGATGCTGTACGGTGGACCGGCGGGCTTGAATCTGTACATCCTGACCAGCACCACGATTGGAATCATGGAGAGCTGGTGGATTCGCAAACATATCCGGGCGCAAGAGGCCGCGTTGGCCGTGGCTGGCCCGGTGATCATCGATGCCCCGGCAACCCGCGGCGCTCGCCGCAGAGCTGACGGCAAAGTGGAACCAGAGCCGCCCAAGGGCTTAATCGGCAAGTGGTGGAATCAGGTGATGACCATGGCCGAGAACGCGCAGAAACAAGCGCAACAGAAGCAAACCCCTCAGAAAAGAGACCGTAAAGGGAAGTAGTTCGTTCGTACCGTAGCGGCGGGGCAAGACGCCGATGCATATGGTCCGTGCGGGAACGCCCACCGTGGGCTTGCGCCCACACTACAAACAACTACTTACCCGTCCCTTCCGTGATGGTCTCGCGCAGACTGCCACGGCCGGCCAGGAACAACGCGAATGCCGGCAGAACGGACAGGGCGGTTGCCGCCAGCATCAATCCCAGATCGAGGCGCTGATTTGGCAGCGCCGAAAGTGTAGCCATGCCCATTGCCAGGGTGTAGCGCTGTTCATCCTGCAGCAATATCTGCGGCCAGAGATATGCATTCCAGTTCGCTGTGAAACTGAGTACGACAAACGTTACCAGCGTCGGCTGCACCACGGGCAGGACGATCTCCCACCAGATCCGCCACTCCGAACAGCCATCCATCCGCGCCGCATCCAGCAACTCGGGAGGTATCTGCAGACACGCCTGGCGGAACAGCAGGGCACCCAAGGCGCTGGACGCGGCCGGGATCAGCAGCCCGAGATAGCTGTCCAGTAAATGCAGGTGACGCATCAGGCTCCAGCTTGCTGGCAGCGCCACCTGGGCGGGCAAGAGCAATGTGGCGATCAGCAGGCCCAACAGAATTCGCCGTCCGCGGAACCGGTGCCAGGCCAGTGCATACCCGGCAAGGCTTGCAGCGACGACGCCAATCAGCGTCTGCGTTCCCGCGATAAACAGCGAATTCGAGAGCCATCGGCCAACCGGATAGGAACTCAGCAGTCGCTGGTAATGGTCGGTCGTGATGTGGCTTGGTGACACGCCGGCGGCGTCGCTTTGTAAAGACCTGGCGAGCATCCACACCAATGGCGCAGCCGCGACTGCGGCTGCGATCAACAGCACGGAAGTTACGAGGATGGTCTGAGCGAGCTTTCGCAACTGTGTCGGCGATAGAGTGTGCAGTCGCAGCTCGTTTGCGGCAAGTGTAAATGTCGCTAGTGTAGATGTCGCGCTATGCCGGCAGGGGCCTCCACGGTATCTTTTCCAGTGCAAGGTAAGGTGGGATCGAGCTATGGCCGACCGTAAAGTGCACTATGAGGCCGCCTTTGAGGCACTGCTTCGCCATCACGGGATACCCTGTGTTGCCGTGGATGAGGCCAAGCGTGCTGTGTTTGCCAACGCGAAACTCAAGAGCTTTGACTTCGTGGTCTACAGCAAATCTCGCTTCAATCTGCTGGCCGACATAAAAGGTCGGCAGATGCGGGGCAAATCCGGCGCTGGAAGCTTCCAAACATGGGCAACACGGCAGGATGTGGATGACCTGCTGCAGTGGGAGCAGGTGTTCGGCGAAGGGTTCCGCGCGGTGCTCGTGTTCGTCTATTGGATCGATCCGCCCCTGGTCCCGGAAAAGGGAATGTTCCAGCACGAAGGCCGCTGGTACTGGATGTTCGCGGTCGAACTGCAGGAATACCGGCAATTCATGCGGCAGCGCTCGGCAAAGTGGGAAACGGTCGCTCTTCCAATTGCTGACTTTCGTTCTCTTGCCCGACCGATGGAAGACATGTTATGATAGATCAGAGTATGCGAAAACAACTACCGCGCGTTCTGACGCTTGTCTTCATCGTCATGGTTTGCTCCTCGGCATCGCTGATGGCCGCGGAAGCACTGGAACAACTGGATGCGAGGCTTTACGGATACCCGAACTCATACTGGCTGGCCCCGGCAGGAACGGCCGGGGCATGGGCGGTTCTGGCCGTGTTGGGGATCTTCTGTGTCGGTCCGTTGTTCCTCAATGCCAAGCGAACGCACCTGGACTGATTGGCGTGCATAGGATTGACTGCAGCATGGTTCTTTTGTCAAGGGAGGTCCGATGGCGATGAAATCAAGGATCACCTGGTGCCTGATCGGGATCAACATCGCGTTGCTTGCGATGTTCGTGTTCCCTCGAATCAGGCCCAATACTGCGGTGGCACAACGGGCTGAGCGTCCGGCCGATTACATTCTGATCCCCGGCACCGTTCTGGGCCTTGATCGCGGTATCGTCTATGTCATTGATTCCAGCAATGGTCAGATGAGTGCATTGGCCTACGACGATGCAGCCGGACGTTTGGGGGTGATGCCACCGACCGATCTGCTGCGTGTATTCGAGGCGGCCCAGGATGTCGGTGCGGGTGCGAAGCGACGGAAGTAGAGATAACAGGGCGATTCTCCGCGCAACTACGAATCATCTGCACACGAGGACGACAATGGACAGAAAAACACTGAGCATCGTGACACTGAGCATCACCGCGGTCGTGCTGGTCTTTGCGAACATGATTTCGCCGACTCCGGCGACCGCCGAGGCGGTTGTTGCGGGCAGGGATTACCAGGCGGTAACAACCCGCATGCAAACCGGGGGCGATGCCCTATATATCCTTGACAACAAAACCGGACAGTTGGCTGTCTTCGCATATGACCTCAAAGAAAAGAAGGTCATGGCTCGCGACGTCCGATACGTCCGAGACGCCTTTGCCGGCCGGTAAAGTGGCACCGCGGCAGGGGCGAAACTCCAACCTAGGCTCAAGACGTGCCGCTGGCGAGCGGAAAGACTCATTTTTGCGACATCTCTACTGGGCAGTAATGGCGAACGGTCGATTCCGGTTCGCATTGCCGACAAAACATAACATAATATACATTATCGGACGTT
>CAIQIQ010000130.1 GCA_903871935.1 uncultured Phycisphaerales bacterium | reverse complement strand
TCGCAGCCGACTCTGGCGGTTTCCCGTGGAAGCACGTCGGTTTTGACGTGCGCCTCCTCAAGTTTCCCACATTCGCCGCAACAAGACTAGAAGTTCTCATACCCGATTGGTTCATCTGTTCTATCACGGCTATTCTTCCATGGCTCTGGTATCGGTCACATCGCCGACGTCGCCTTGCCCAATGCAAGGGTCTCTGTCTTAAGTGCGGCTACGACCTGCGAGCCAGCAAAGACCACTGCCCAGAATGTGGAACTCTCATTCCCGCGCAAACAGAAGCCAGCATTAACAAGACCGCTTAGCACCGAAAGCACATACTGCTGCACATCTACTCGCCGCGTAACCGGCGCGGTACGATTCTTCCATGAAGCCGACCGTCTATATCGAGACGACCATCATCAGCTCGCGATGGCTACAGTCGCTGGGATGGATTACCTGCTTACCTGGAACTGCACGCACATCAACAACGCCCAGCGGATTCGTCTGATACAATCGGTATGTGAACGCCGCGGCATAGAGTGCCCGATCATCTGTACGCCCGAGGAGTTGCTATGAAGACTTCGCCCAAGACGCCGGCTCGTATCGAGGACCCCGTGGTGGCCGAGGTGCGAAAGGCGCGTGCTGAGATATTTGCCGAGTGCGGCAACGACCTGCACAGGTTGTTCGGCCGCATGAGGCGTCAGGAACGGTCGCACGTCAAACCGCCCATCAGGTCGAAACGCAAGCCGGTAACACACGGCACTAAGCTCTGACCTGCCATGATTCCGCTCCGCACGATCTCGCCATCGCAGCAAAGGGGAATGGGACAGGGACGCAGCTAGTGGTTTTGACCACCAACCCACCCCCAAGCCCACCCGAAGAGCCACCCAAACTTCAGGCAGTACTCCCTCATCGTTTGGCAGGCTTGGCACGTTTGGCACTTTGACACGCTTACGTTCGGCCATGCCGAAAGTGGCCTGCCGGGCTCTCTGCTTTGGCTATGTGGCTATGGTGAGCGTGTGGTAGAATGCGGGAGACATGATACGGGGACGTAAATAGTATCGACTCTATTCCGCTCTTCCTCTCCAGGCCATGCTAACGCCCGATGCGTGAACCCGATGAATCTCATCCTTGGAATCTGACAGACATCCTCGCGCTCGGGCTGGCTTACAGCCCTCACGACCGTGGCTCTTTATCTCTTGCGGTTATGGCGTAGCGGTTCCAGACCATATCCTGTAAATCGCCAAGATTGCAACAACCAGAAGGTATAGCCCCAGAAGTACGCCAAGTTCCACACGGTATGCTTCGTCACGCGGCATAAGCCCCATCATTCTAGAGATTCGTCGGGCATTCTCGGGCATCTTTGGCCAATCCTGGTTCGAATGATCCAGTACAGGTTTCCCCATGATCTCTCCCAACTGCTTCGCGTGCTCACGCAGCGGGCGCACAGTGACATTACTCATCAGCGAAACACGCTCATCGGCCGGCTGGCTCAATACCAGGTTCAACTCGTGCGTCATGGAATCGGAACTATCCCCGCCTCCCCGCGCAAACCGTGTGCATAGCTGTAACGCATACACATCGGAAAAAGCAATGGCACGCGGCCGTCGCCCGAGCATAAGCCGCCTTACCTCGATCACCTCCCGCGCCATGTCCACCGTAATCCGCAAGAATGCCGCGGCGTAACCGGCAAAAAAGCCGAGTCCAAGGAATATGGATCCAACAACGCCCACCAGGATGACTCCCGCTGCGTCATCCGCCCATCGCATTGGAGCCCAAAGAGACAACGCCACGCTCCCAACCAACAGACACAGCAGTGACGCCCACCACAGCTTCTTCGCGGGCCGAAACACCAGCACATTCGGTGCATCGGATGCGCCTCGCACCCGCTCGAATGAGCCGGGATTCATTCCCAGGGGCGCTCTTGTGATCTCAATGTCATGCCTGCCAGGACCGTTGCCGCTTGTCTCAGTCCCGCACGTCCGATCAACCGCTTCGGGCAACATCGTGCCGAGTTGCTGGAACAACGGACGTGCCTGCGAATACCGGCCGCAGAACACGAGCACCGGCGGCTCATCGCCTCCGCGCAACCGCAAGCGCACACCAGTCTGGGTATAACGGCCGGCATCCGGCGCGCCGAACACCACCAACTCGACAGCCACACGGGCAAGCGGCACAAATATCGTCCGCGATTTGGTGATTCGGCTCAGCCTGATCTCCATCGTCGGCTCGCCACGCCGAAATGTAAGGGTCGTACCACAGAAGGGTGTCACAACGCCCATGCCGACAAGAGCGATGCCTAGCACGCGGGACGGCAACAAAATAGCCATGCCCCCTACGTCCCGGCAGAATTCCGGGGCAACCATCAACGGGACGACAATCAACGCCACGCCAAATGCCACGAACAATACGGCTCCTGCGTACCTGTCCCACCAACCAGACCCGACCCGAGTTACGCCTTCTGCCTCGCGGATCGAGGGCTTTCCTACAAAAAAGGCGTTCCCACGGCGATGGCGTACGATCGCCTGCCATTCATCTCGTGACAATGGATTGGACCCAATCATCGTCTACGACCTTCCACATCACGGAGCTTCGGGTACCATGCCGCGTCAACCATCCTCTCCACCAGATGATACGACCACGCCAAGGTAATGCCAGATATAAGAACAGGATGGGATTCGAATCGCCGCCCTGCTCTGGATTTGCGCCTGCTGGTCGCTCCGCTCCCCGGCGATGGCGTCCCGCCCTTGGACGCCCCCGCTTCCACCACGTGTACGTGGAGCGATTGCTGACGCTGCCGCATTGCTCCGCAACACCGTCGGCGCGGCCGCCGTATCTTGGTTTTGGTCGCGTTCCGCGACGGTCTTGGTCCGCCTTCGGCGGGTGCCCGTAGTTGCCCAATCGGTTACACTCTCCCCCATGAAGTTCAAACGGCCGCCACTCCGACCGCAGGTGACAACCCTCTGGGATTACCCTTCCCAGAACTATGGCGAAGGCCAGCAGGGCGATCCAACCTATGTCGGCGCCACTCCCTCCTACCTCATCTGGAACCTGCTGCAGCGCTACACAAAGGAGAAAGATCTGGTGGTGGACTGTTTCGCCGGCTCGGGCACGACCCTGGATGTGGCCCGCGATCTGAAACGTCGCTCGCTGGGCTATGATGTCCACCCTACGCGCAAGGACATCTTCCGCGTCGACGCCCGCAAACTGCCGCCGGAACTGACCAATAAGGTGGATTTCGTCTTCATCGATCCCCCCTACTCCACCCATGTGAACTACGGCCCCGACCACCGCGACATTGGCAAGCTTGAGGCATCCACCGGCGAGTATTACCAGGCCATGGATCAGGTCTTCGCCGAGATTGGGCGCATTCTCAAGCCCGGCAGGCACATGGGCCTGTATGTTTGCGATTCCTACGTGCACGGCAAAGGTTTCTATCCGATTGGCTTTGAACTTTATGCCCTGCTCAAGCAACGGTTCGAACCGGTAGACATCATCAGCGTCGTCCGCCACAACAAAACTCTCGAGATGGGCAATTACCGAAAAGCCGCGGATGAGGGAAACTTCTATCTCAGAGGCTTCAACTATCTGTTTGTCATGAGGAAGGCGGAGAGCAAATGACAGGCAAAGAGCGAGTCATGGCGATGATCAGCGGCCAGCAGTGCGACTGCCTGCCGCTGATGCCGATCACGATGCAATTCGCGGCCGACCGCATCGGACGAACGTATCACGACTACGCCACCGATTACCACGTGCTGGCGGAGGCGCAGATGCGCGTGGCCGACGAGTTTTCATTCGACCATGTCTCCGCGATCTCCGATCCGGCGCGCGAGGCAGCCGACTGCGGCGCATCGATCTTCTTCCCGCCTGACGCCCCACCGGCCATCGACGAAGCCAACGCTCTGCTGGCCGACAAGACAAAACTCGCCAGCCTGCGCCGACCCGATCCCCTTGGCGGCGGCCGCATGACCGACCGCGTTCTCGCCGTACAGCAGTTGTCGATGCGCATGGGTCGCGATCGCATCGTCGAAGGCTGGATCGAAGGCCCCTGCGCCCAGGCGGCCGACCTGCGCGGGATCAACACCCTCATGCTCGATTTCTACGATGATGAAAAGTTTGTCCGCGACCTGATCGCGTTCATTATCGATATGGAAGTGGCGTTCGCCCGCGTGCAGGTTGAGGCCGGAGCCACGCTGATCGGCATTGGCGATGCCGCCGCCTCGCTGGTTGGTCCCGAGATCTACGATGGATTTGTGCTCCCCAATGAGCGCCTGCTGATCGACCACATCCACAACCTGGGCGTGAGCGTGCGTCTGCACATCTGCGGCAACACCACTTCCATGCTGGAAGATCTGGGGCAGTTGCGTGCGGACATTATCGATCTCGACTACCCTGCATCGATCCTTGATGCTCGCAAGATGATGCCCGCGCATCAGGTGCTGCTAGGCAATATCGATCCCGTCCGTACGCTGCGCGATGGCACGCCCGACTCGGTCTCCGCCGCCATCGGCAAGTGCCACCTGCAAGCCGGCCCGCGCTATATCGTCGGCGCCGGCTGCGAAATCCCCCGCGATACCCGTCCGGAACTTGTACAGGCAATGTGTAGATATGCCAAAGAGCACCGGCCATAGGCGCTGTCTCTGCTAAGCCCCAAGCACCTTGAGCCACACCTCGCGCTGGCGCGGGCCGTCAAATTCGCAGAAGTAAATCCCCTGCCATGTCCCCAGCGCCAACCGGCCGCGCTCAATGATCAGCGTCTGCGCGCAGCCGACCAATGATGACTTTAGGTGGCTGTCGCTGTTGCCTTCGCTGTGCTGGTAATAGCTCTCCTGCTGCGGAATCTCGCGAGCGAGCTTCTCAAGCAGATCGTGCTGCACATCCGGGTCGGCATTCTCGTTGACGGTCACCGCCGCCGTCGTATGCGGAACGTGAACCACCACCAGCCCGTCCTGAATCTGCAGCCGATCAATCACAGCCTGAATCAGCCGCGTGATGTCGATAAGCTGGCAGCGGCGCGCTGTGATCACCTGCTCGACGACCAAGGGGTATGTCTGCATGCCATCTCCGCGCAGCAAACACGGCGGATGCCCGCAAAGGCTCCGCCGGGTTCGCAAAAATCGTAATCGACTGGAGGTCCCGACCTATGGCAGCTTGATCTTCTGGCCGATCTCAATCTTGTCGGCCGTCTTGATCGCCGGATTGATCGCCATGATCTTCTTGACCGTCGTGTTGTGCATCTTGGCGATCTCGCTCAGCGAGTCACCCTTCTTCACAACGTAGCTCTTGCTGCTCGTCTCGGCCGGCTTCTTATCAGCCACCGCGGTCTTGGCGGTCGGCGCAGCCTTGACCGCAGTCTTCGGGGTCTGCGGCGCCGGGGCAACCGTCACCGGAGTCTCAGTAGACGCCGTGTACACCGGGGTCGCGGGAACCGGCATCGGCAGCGGCTGGGCAGCAGATGTCAGCTCAGTCGGCGGGACCGGATCCTTAGCGGCGGTCTTGCTATCGTGAGAACAGCCGACAGCCACTAGAGAGCTCAGCAACGCAATTGGAATGATACGATTCACAGGAGCCTCCATGCTTCGCATGGTGAATTCGAGGAGCATCCCGCGCCATCCCTACATGGATGGCATGTGCCAAAAAGCAACCGGATGCTCACAGATCGCATATTACTCGCTCCAGCCTCGTTGCGTCAATATGTGGCGTAAGACTCAACAATGAAGCACCACATATTGCGTATGCCACCTCACCTTGCCCCAAACCGGCAGACCGCTATGCTACCGCAGCCTCCTGGTTTTTGATGTTTCTCCAAGTTCTCACAGCATCGTTAATTGCAGTCTCAGCATGGATACTCGCCGTGGTGCTGCTGGCATTGGCTCGCCTCCGGCCGCCGCGGCTGACCGAAATCCGCGCCATGTACCTGTTGAAGCGGATGACGCCTCAGGATCTGGGGCTGCCCTTCGAGCCACGTTCATTCACCGTGCGCCGAGCCAACGGCAAGCCGCTGCGTCTGGCTGCCTGGTTGGTTCTTCACCCCGAAGCCCAGGGACGACTGGTTATCGTCGTCCACGGTTACGCCGATGCCAAGATCGGCACCGCCGCCTGGCTGCCGATGCTGCATCGGCAAAAAGTAAATGTGCTGCTGCTCGATCTGCCGGGCCATGGTGAAAGCGATGCTGCGATCAGCACGGCCGGGTGGCGCGAGCGCGAGGATCTCGCGCAGGTTGTCGATCAGATGCGCAAGGCGTCACCCGAACTGTCGCAGAAGATCGTGCTCTTCGGGCTGAGCATGGGAGCTTCGGTCGCCGGCGGCGCTGCGTGTCTGCGCGAAAGCATCGCCGGCGTGATCATGGATTGCCCCTTCGCAGATTTCCGCCGGGCCGCACTGCTGCACGCCCGCCTCTTTGGCCTCCCCGGTGCGATCGTGCAGCACCCGGCCAACTGGCTGATGCGCTGGTTGCTCGACGCCGACTTCGCCGCCGTCGCCCCAATCAACCTGGTGCAAGCCATCTCCTGCCCAGTCCTGCTCATCCAGGCCGGCGCAGATCAACTCATCAGCCGGGACGATCAGGCGGAAATGGAGAAGCGGGTGCTTAGCCGTGCCTCACGTGATGGCATGAGCAACGCCCTGACTGTCCCCAATGCTCCACATCTTCTCGCCCTCTGCACCATGCCCCAGGAGTACGAGCGCGTGCTGGGCGACTTTCTCGCTCGCACGATGCCAGCCTGAGCAAAGGTTTCACGGTGTGACCGCGTCTGTTTCAGATTCACACGGATGATAAGAGCTTATGTCCCCGCTCCAAGCTCAGGCGATTTCGTGATGGCCGCTCTCGCTGGCCTCTCCTCCACCAGCGGCACAAGCACCTGTTCAACAAACGGCTTGCTGCGCCAGCCGAAATGGCCGCCCTCGCACCCCAGTTTCTTCCAGGCCGGGTCGTAGGGATGTTGATCGAGATGCTCCCGTGCCATCGCCGGCAATCGCTCGGTCAGGGCAAAGCCGTTCAGACCTCCTGAATTGGAAAAGACATGGTCGTATGTCCCCGTAACACATGTGCTGGGCAACATCTGATCATGCGAGCTGTAAAATACATGCACGGTTCCGCGGGTGTGAGAGATCGCCGGGGCGAGGTCATACTTCTCCGACACGGCCGGCGCCAGCAACACGACCGTCTCGACCTGCAGTCCTGTTTCCAACCGCGCCAACGCCTGCAAGATCACACCGCATCCCGCACTGTGCCCCACCAGGATGATTCGGCCATCGGGATGCTCTGCGCGCTCCCGCCGGATGCGTTCGGCCAGATTGCGCTCGGCCGGGCCATGAATTGCCGGAAACATGAGGTTTGCGAAGAACATCAGCGGCGTGCCCCAAGACACCAGTTCCACGTCATCGCCGCCTTCTTTCAGTCCGCCAATGAGACTGTTATACCAGGGCCCCGCCCCGTCAATGCCAGGCAGGACAAGCACCACATTCGTCGATCGAATGGAGTCGGACTTGCCTGCAAGCTGACAACCGCACACCATGCACAACGACACTACTACGACGACGGCCATCGTCGCCCGCACAAATAAGCCCATAGCCCGCGATGGTAGCACACGGGCGAACCCGGCGACTCATGGCAATTATTCTTTGGCCGCTTCCATCGTCGCCCTGCTTACCCAGCCGCCGCTCTTTCTACTCCTGATCCGCGGGATCCCTCAGACTTCCCGCGGATCTTCCCCCGCACATGGCATTCTCGCCATTCGAGCGGAGGGTGTGTCAGGATCGGTGCGCATCTTTGGGGCTTTGTGTCATTTGGATTGCCTTGGGGTGACATTTGGCGGATGGTGACATCGGATAAGCGCTTGCGGGGACAAGGTGATCGCCGAAGCCCTTCGTCGGCTTCGCGATATCGATCTTGGTGTGATTGTGCAATGATTTCCTAGACTGAAGCTGAGCTTGCCGGTAAAGTCTTGCTGTAATGAAAGGATTGCCCATTATGCGTCGTATACACCGCGACCTGCGAAGAAACCGGGAACGCTATGGCGAGGCATGGTCAACAGGGCGTCTGGGAGTCCATGGAGGTGTATTGATGAACCGCCTCACCGCTCTCTCTCTGGGCGCCGCTTTCGGCACCGTCTTCGGCGCGGCCGCCGCCCGCGCGACCGTGTACACCGCCAACCCCGGCGACAACCTCTCCGCGCTGGCCAACTCCGTCCAAAGCGGCGACATCATCCAACTCAACCCCGGTACCTACACCACGGGCATGTACCCCAACGCGGGCTTCACCGGCGTCACGATACGCAGCACCAACCCGGCCAACCCCGCCGTCTTCAGCGGCGCCGGCATGCAGTTCCCGGACGCCCACAACATCACCGTCTCCGACATCGTCATGCAGAACACGGCCGGCAACTACATCAACGCCTTCAACTCCGACAGTTCCGGTCCGGCGGCCACGAACTTCACCTTCCGCAACATGACGTTCCAAAACCCCGTCTACAGCACCTCCGTCCAGACCATCGGCCTGAAGATGGCGGGCGTGGACGGCTTCACCATCGACAACTGCAGGTTCCTCGGCTTCGGCAACATGGCCGGCGCCTTGGGCATCGACGGCGTCGGCGTGCACCAGGGGAGCGTCACCCACAGCGTCTTCAACACCACCGGCGCGGCTGTCGGCGGCGGCAGCGGCTACGGCATCCAGTTCAAGGGCGCCTCGGCTGACATCACCATTCGCGCCAACCGCTTCGATGACGCCTTCAGGACCGGCCAGCGCGGCATCAACAACGGCGGCTCGACTGGCGTGCCCTACTTCCGCCCCCAGCCTCCGCCACTCTACGAGGCCACCCGCATCACCATGGAGGGCAACGTCTTCAGCGGCTGGAGGGCTCCGGTGGACTTTGCCAGCAATGACGGCGGCACCTTCCGCGACAACCTGGTCTACCGCCCAATCGGCTACTTCGCCTGGATCACCACCGAGAGCACCATCAACGGCATCACCTACCAAGCCAAGAACGGCTCGGTCCTGTCCAACCGCTTCATCTGGAACCAGGGCGACCTGTATGAGCCCGGGACCAACTTCGTGAACATCGGCGGTAACACGCTGCCCGCCACGTTCACGTTCACCGGCAACCAGTGGTACAACGCCACCAATCCCTCCAACAGCGCTCCGCACCTGGGCTTGATCACCGAGACCGGCAGCATCTACGGCGTCAACCCCAACGTCAGCGTGGACAAGATTGTCCCCTGGACCTTCGACTGGGGCATGTACCTGACCAATGACAGCCTCGCGACGGATACCTACACCATTACAGGCCAATCCGAGCCCCTGCTCCTGGCCACCCCCGGCGCCGGCGGCGCGCTCGACCTGGGCGCAACCTACCCCCTGAGCGGTACCTGGACCTTTCAGCCTGCCGATACCAGCGTGTCGCTCTCGGCCATGACCGACGCCGTGCTGATTCGCCAATCGCTGGTTCCTGAGCCGGCCACCACCCTGGGGCTGCTGGTGTTGCCCTTTGTGTTGCTGCTCAACCGGAAAGCAGGACGCGCATCGAATTAATGAATGATTGGACTTTAGGGAACTGCCGGCTCGCACGGATGGGACCAGGAAGCCAGACCTTCCCGCAGTTCGGTCTCTATGGCGTCAACTGCTGTCTGACTGAAAACGCTCTTTCGCCAGGTCAGAGAAATGTTGAACTTCTGGCCGAACGTTGTCGAGGTAATGACCAGGGGCAGAGACGGACCGGCCGGGGAAACACGGTAATAGTCGCTCAGCAGTGTCGGATGTTGGGCAACCCAGGTGCGGCTGAGGTCCGCATTTGAAAGACCGCCGCAGAGCGGCATGCGCCTACGGAAGAAATCCGCGGTGCGCTGCTGTCGGAACACGCCACAGATCAGCAGGGCAAGATTGATCTCAAGGTCAGTGACAGACGCGTTGCGGCGGTCGCGCTGCGGGGCAGTCTGCGCGGCAATGTGCCGAAGCAGGTCAAAGCGGCGAGAGAGGGTATCGGCCGGGCAGACGACATTGGAGAGCGTCAGGGCCGCGCCAAAAGCATCGGGATCGTCGAGTTGTTGCATGGGCCGGGAATCGCGGGTGGTTCCCAGTGCCAGGTTCGGACGGCGGGACGAGCGAGCACGAAGATGGCGCTGACAGATCTCCGCGAGTGTACACAACAGCACATCAGTGACCTTCACTCCAAACCCATGGGCAACATCGTGGAGAACCTGAGCGGTTCCGTCGGCAAAGTGGATCAGGCGATGGCCGACGCACAGATCAATGCAGGCTGCGCGCGGCAACCGTCGACATGACTTAAGTCTGCCCGTACGGCGGACCAGTTCAAGAAAGGAAAGCCCGCCAGAAGCTGCGCCCGCTGGATCATCCCCCAGCATCGGCAAGATTTGTCGGCGCGGCTCACCGGCGCCGGTCAGCCGGAAGAACCATTCGCGCATCAGGATGCGGATGGAGACGCTGTCAGCGACCCAGTGGTGATAGATGATGCCCGCCCGCGTCGCCTGGCCTGCCGGCTGGACGAAGACGCGGAAAGGGCCTTCCTGCGGATCGAAGGGCGTATTGAGTTGGCCGGAGATAAACACGTCCGGATCGGCGTCGGGCTGGATTTCGATCATCGGGCTGCTGCCGGGCGCGTGAGAATACCGTTTCCCGTAAATCTCGATCTTGCCCAGACCCAGGTCAGCAAGCGTGCCATGCCACGCAGATTGCGCGGCAGCGGCCGAACAGGGAATCCTCAATAGCATGAGCTGGGCAGCGTTATAGGGGTGGATCTGATCCCAGCAGCGGGCCAGGCGCTGGAATGGATTCATCCGTACCATGCCCATGCTCTACTCCTTTGCGTTCTTGCGCAGCCGGGGCAGAAAACGACCAACTGTCTGACAGTATGCATGGTACAGTTCGCCGTGCACCTGCAACAGGTATTGTTCTTCTCTGCGTGATTCCCACTGCAAGAGCAGCACATGAATCAGTACCGCGCTGAGCATGGCGGGCGATGGCACCGCCACCACCGACAGCAGGGCCATTGCCGTCGAGATGGCATAGATCGGGTGCCGCACATAGGCGTAAGCGCCTGTCACGACCAGATGTGTCTTTTCGTCGGGGTTTATTCCCATGCGCCAAGCCTTGCCCATGCGCTTCCAACAGAAGAAGGATACGGCGAGGCACATCACCACCCCGACAGCGGCGACCCAGGAGATGAGCAAGGGAATCTCGGTCGGCCTGAGGATCGCGCCTGCGCCCGCGCCCGGGTGGCGGAGCAGGGCAAGGAATGGAGCGACGATCCAGAGGCCGACGGCGGGAAACCAGAGGATCCGCAGGGCCCGGCCCAGTGGCTCGGCGGGAAAGAGGTTCGCGGCGTTGCCAGTCTGGCGGCGGGTTTTGGCGGCCATCTTGAGCACGCGAGCCCAATAGCCCGCGAGGGTCAAACCGGTCAGGAGATAGGGGATCTGGTGTGAGGTCATGGTCCCGACGGCGCCACTGTGGCTGAAGCGCGGATCACTCCCGAGACGTCGCGCTCGGGCGGGCACACGCTGAGGATCTGGTTCAGGATCTCCTGCTGGATCCGGTGGTTCTTGTCGATGGTGAAGTGATTGGTCGCAGGTTCAAGCAACGCAGGATGATCGTTCAGATCGACATTGCGGACGACGGCAGGCGATCCCGGCCGAGCATTGAGCGGTATCCCGCGGAACACGGGCAAAGCATCAAGAACACCCTGGGAACGGTAGTAATTGCTGGTCTGGCGCACATTGTCAGGGACCGGTCCGGCCGTCACCGGATCAAGCGTGACCATCAGAGCAACGGCAACCTTCGCAGTCTCCAGTTTGGTCGCCATGGCGACGACTTCATTGGCGCCAAGGGAGTGCCCTACCAGCACGATCGGCCCGGAGTCATCGCGGTGATGGTCGATGATCCACTGGGCGGCCGAAGCGCCTTCGGTGTGCTGCAACGCAACACAGCTTACACCTCGCGCGATAAGCTGATCATGCAGCTCATCCATGCCGGTCGAAAACACGCCCAGGAGCCCGCGCACCAGAAACACCTCGCCCGCGCGCGGGGGCACCGTGGGGCGAAGTGCGCGCTGGGGCGGCGAATTCAGTGTGCAGCCCGAGATTAGCGCCGTGATCAGCAGCAATACGATTCTCAAGATGATTACCTACCTGTACCCTCCACCAGAGAGGTCCGAGCGATTCTAGCATACATGATCATTGAAGTAAGCCCCAAACGCGTGGGGGGCTGGGATATCGCGTGGGAGCCGCTTGCTCTGCTTGGACGCATCGTTCAGCGGTTGCCGTGCACCAGCGGTGCGATGTACTGCTTTATGAAATCCCGCTTGCGCCAGCCGAAGTGGTCACCGTTGTTACCGGATCTGTCTCACTCGGGGTTGTAGGGAACCTGCCGAAAATGGTTCTTTAGCTCCGGCGAAAGCTTTGTGTTTCCCTCAAACCCATTCAGGCCGGCCGACCGCAGGGGTGGACCGGAGCCTACTCCCAGCCGAACCCTGGGCCATTGGGCACCATGGCGCAACCGTCGACCAGGCGCAGCTTTGATCCGGGACTCAGCAATCCGGTTTCCAGGTACATGGCATTGGGCAGACAGGCCATGATGTTCAACTGCACCGGCCCGCCGCCGTGCGAGGCGTATGGCCGGCGGAATGCATCCGCCATTCGGCCGATGTCCAATAGCGCTGTCGGCCCCCCTGCTCGGCGCAGGTCGGGCTGGATGATGTCCACGGCATCGCGCTTGAGGAAGCGGGCGAAGTCATGAGTGCTGTACAGGTTCTCGCCGGTGGCGATGGGGATATCCAGGGCGTGGGCAAGTTCGGCGTAGCCGTCGATATCGTCGGCCGGGATGGGCTCTTCCCACCAGAAGCAGCCCAGATCCTCAAAGGCCCGGCCACGCTGGATCGCCTCGGTCGTTGTCAGCGACTGATTGGCATCCACCATTAGCCGGACATCCGAGCCGATGGCTTCGCGGACGGTTTTGACCCGCTTGATGTCCTGGGCAAGCGTGGGATAGCCGACCTTGATCTTCACGGCACGAAAGCCCTGCTGCACGGCCTGGGCACAGATGCGCTGGACCTCGACATCATCGTAGTTCAGCCAGCCCACCATCGCGTAGGCCGGGAGGCGGTCATGCACGCGGCCCCAGAGATGCCAGCAGGGAACGCCAAGGCTCTTGCCCAGGCAATCCCAAAGGGCCGTATCGATGGCGGAGATCCCCAACATCGCGAGGCCGGAGGAGCCGTGATATTCGGTCTCCCTCAGCATGGCCTGATGGGTGCCGCGGACATCGGCGGGGCTGGTGCCGATGACCAGTGGCTTAAGTACGTGCTCGATAAGCGCCGCCAGAGCATCGACTGCGCCGGCGACGCGTCCGAAGTAGACATCGCCCGTGCCACGTATGCCGCCGTCGGTTTCGAGAGTGAGCTCGACATTGCCGGCGCCGGACAACGTCTGAAGGGCATCGCGGACGGGATTGGGATTGAGCTTGGCGCGGTTGATGCGGATGTCGAGTTTGGCAATCTGCATGCGTCCTCCTGTTGTCTTCGGTATCATCGGGTACACAAACGGTGGGGACAAGACCCCACGGGCCTCCGCTGCCCTACAATTGCGGGTCATGCAATACTTTTACGGTGAGTTCGATGGGGATGAGTTCCCGACGCAAGATAAACTCTTCGGCTTCGACAAGCTGATGGAGTTCATCCTACAGCATGGGGAGCAGGCGCTGCAGGCGATGGAACAGCTCATGAAGGATGGGGAGGAAGATGCGGAGATTGTCGAGAAGCTCATCCAGGAGGGCCTGCTGGAAAAGGATGGACAGGGCCGCCTGCGCCTGACTCCGCGTGCTGTGAATCGGATGCAGCTCAAGGCACTGCAGGAGATCTTTCAGAACATGCGGCAGGGAATGCGCGAGGGACATACCTCCAGCACTCCCGGGGTCGGCGGGGAGCGGCTGGAGGGCACGCGGCCGTACCAGTATGGCGATCCGATCCATGAGCTGGATATCCATCAGACGATGCACACCGCATTGCAGCGGACGGGACTGCCGCAGAAGGATGAGTATGGCCGGTTCCGCATTCGCTTCAGCGAGCGCGACCTGGAACTGCACCTGCAGGAAGGTGTAACGAGCTGCTCGACGGTGGTGCTGCTGGACATGAGCGGATCGATGATGCGATTCGGACGTTTCTACGCCGCCAAGAAGGTGGCCATGGCGATGCAGCAGCTTGTGAACTCCCGCTTCCCTCAGGACACCATCGATTTTGTGGGGTTCTATTCAGGGGCAAGCATGGTGCCGCAGGCCGCCCTGCCGCTTCTGATGCCCAAGCCGGTAACGATCTTCGACTATTCGGTGCGCATGCGCGTCCCGATCGCCAAGCTGGCGCAGGCGCCACAGCATTTCACCAACCTGCACATGGGCCTGCAGCTTGCGCGGAAGGTACTGAAACGGCGCGGCGGCGAGAACCGGCAGATCCTGATCATCACCGATGGCCAGCCGACCGCACATGTGGAGGGGCAATACGTGTACCTGATCTACCCGCCGGACAACCGCAGCACGATGGCAACGCTGAAAGAAGCACATCTGGCGAACCAGGAAGGTTGCCGAATTGCGACCTTCGCCCTGATCGAAGACTACTGGGGGATGGATTGGGTGAGCTTCGTGGAGCAGATGAACAAGTTGACCAAGGGAATCGCGTTCTACACCAGCGCGATAGAACTGGCCGGCTGCATCATGGAGAGTTACCTCACAGGACGCAAAAAGAAGACCTACATTGGCACATAAGGAGGGGAATATCCTGGACGGGACCTTCCGGCGGAATTAGGCAGGATTGCGTCTGCCGCCATATCTATGATCGAGCGTTGTCATCATGGCGCGCGAGGCATCCACAAAGTTCATTTCACTATTCGGTGGCGTAGCACTGGTTACCGTCGCTGGTGTAGCGCTGGTGTGGTGGGCGGGGGTGCGGGTCACCAGGATCAACGAGCAGATCGCGCAAAGGGAGGATTCCGAGACGCGGCTGATCGAGCTGCAGAACACGCTGACGGACGCGGAGACAGCGCAGCGCGGGTTCCTGTTGACACAGGATGAACAATATCTGGCTCCGTATGCGGGCGTTCCGGGACGGACTCATGAGCTGCTTGCGCGCCTGGATGGCGATGTCCAGGCGGGGCTGGTCCGGAAGGATGATAATGACGCCCTCCATCGGCTAAGCGAACAGAAACTGGCGGAACTGGACAGCACAATCCAGCTCGCGCGTCAGGGCACGGAGGAATCTGCACAGGCAGCGAGGGCGCGTGTGCGCGACAACACGGGCAAGCGGATCATGGACGACATCCGAGCGCGGATTGCCCCGCTGCTCCACGACGAGCGGCAAAGCCAACGGGATCTGGCGAGGCGGCGCGATGAGGCCACGATCGTGCGCACGATAACAGCGATCGCGGGGGCGGTGGTTACGCTGGCATTCCTGGCGTGGGCGTATCTTCGCATCCGACAGGATATCGCACAGCGTCTGGACGCGGAGAAGGAACTGGAGCAGGGTCGGCAGCGGCTGGCGGGAATCGTGGGGTCGACGATGGATGCAATCATCAGCGTCGACGAACAGCAGAATGTCGTGCTCTTCAACAAGGCGGCAGAGAGGGTCTTCCGCTGCTCGGTGAAGGATGTGATGGGAATGCCACTGGAACGCTTCATCCCGGAGCGCTACCGCAACGTCCATCACGAGCATGTCCGCCGATTCAGCGAGACGGGGATGACGAGCCGAGCGATGGGCTCGGGGGCGATGAATCTGAGCGGCGTGCGCGCTGATGGCGAGGAGTTTCCGATTGATGCGTCGATCTCACAGGTACAGATTGGGGGGCAGAAGCTCTACACCGTCATCCTCCGCGACATCACCGATCGGAAAAAGACGGAGGAGCAGTTGCGACAGTTCCAGGCGGAACTTGAGCAGCGGGTGCAGGAGCGTACGGTCGAACTGGCGGCCGCGAATCAGGAACTTGAGGCGTTTGGCTATACGGTGTCGCACGACCTGCGGGCGCCGCTGCGGCACGTCACCAGCTTTGTGGATCTGCTGGACAAACATGCGGGGTCGGTGCTGGACGAGAAGGGGAAGCGGTATGTCCGCACGATCTCGGAGGCCGGGCGGCGGATGGCGAACCTGATTGACGATCTGCTGATGCTCTCGCGGCTGGGGCGGGTAACGCTGAGTCAGGCGCAGGTGAGCCTGCGGCAGCTTGTGGATGATGCGATGATCCAGCTTGCCCCGGAGATGGTGGATCGGCGGGTCGAGTGGAAGATCGGCGAGTTGCAGGAGGTGTGCGGGGATCCCGTGTTGCTGCGGAACGTGATGATTAACCTGTTGGGCAACGCGCTGAAATACAGCCGCGGGCGGGACCCGGCGATAATCGAGGTGCAGTCGCACGAGGAGGACGGCCAGATCGTCTGCATGGTGCGCGACAACGGGGTGGGGTTTGACATGCGGTTTGCCGACAAGCTCTTTGGCGTATTCCAGCGGCTGCATCGGGCCGATGAGTTTGAGGGGACAGGGGTCGGGCTGGCCAGTGTCCGCCGGATCGTCCAGCGGCATGGCGGCAAGGCCTGGGCAGAGTCGGAGCTGGATCGGGGCGCAACGTTCTACTTCGCATTGCCAGTTCGGAGGACACGCTCATGACGACCAGTATCAGGCGGATTCTGCTGGCCGAGGACGACCCCAACGATGTTGAGCTGACGCTGACGGCGCTAACCGATCATGCGATGGTCAACGAGGTGGATGTCGTCAACGACGGCGCCGAAGCGATGGACTACTTGTTCTGCCGGGGCAAGTATGCCGGGAGAGCGACGGGGTTGCCGGCGGTGGTGCTGCTGGACATCAAGATGCCCAAGGTGGACGGAATCGAGGTGCTGCGGCAGCTCAAGAGCGATCCGCAATTGCGTATCGTGCCGGTGGTAATGCTGACCAGTTCGCGCGAGGAGCGGGACCTGGTGGAGAGCTACCAACTGGGGGCCAGCGCCTTCGTGGTAAAGCCTGTAGATTTCGCGGCGTTTGTCGATGCGGTAAAGCAGGTCGGCGTGTTCTGGGCGGTGGTCAATGAGCCGCCTCCCAGTCGACCGATACCGGCCAACTGGGCAGCGCATCCTCGTCAATGAAGGCGACGTAAACAGCGGAGAACGTACTGATGTCGGAACCGACGCTCCATATCCTGCACCTGGAGGATGATCCACTCGATAGCGAGCTGGCGCGGGAGATGCTGCAGGCAGGCGGGCTGAACGTGGAGGTTCGGCGCGTCGCCACGCTGTCGGAGTTTCAGGCTGCACTGCAAAGCGACATATATGCGCTGGTCCTGTCGGACTATGCCGTGCCAGGAATGGATCCCCTGGAGGCGCTGCGGCTGGTACGGCGGACGCATGCGGAGTTGCCGGTGGTCTTTCTGTCGGGAACGATCGGAGAGGAGCGCGCCACCGAAACGCTGAAGCTGGGAGCGAACGACTACGTGCTGAAGCAGCGGATGGAACGTCTGGCGTTCACGGTGCGCCGGGCACTGGCGGAGGCGCAGGAATCTCGGCGGCGCAGAGAGGCGGAAGAGGAACTCAAAGCGGCCAAGCTGGCAGCCGAGGAGGCGAACCACGCCAAGGACCGATTCATTGCGGTGCTCTCCCATGAGCTGCGCACGCCGTTGACGGCAGTGCTGCCAGCATTGGACGCACTGCGGGAGATCGTTCCGGACGCAGGGAAGGAGTACGTCGAGGTCGCCGCACGGAACGTCGAATTGGAGGCCAGGCTCATCGACGACCTGCTGGACGTCACGCGGATCGCACGGGGAAAGATCGAGCTACAGCGCCGGCAGGTGGATCTATGCAGCATCGTGCAGCGAGCCACTCAGGTATGCCGGACCAACATTGACGCACGCGGCATTCACTTCCGGTTGCGGGTGGACGATGCCCCGCACATCGTGGATGCCGATCCAATCCGCCTGGAACAGGTGTTCTGGAACTTGATCCAGAACGCTGCGAAGTTCACGCCGCCCGGAGGGTGCGTGGGTGTACACGTCCTGCGGGTAGATGGCCGGAGCGTAACTGAGGTATGGGACAGCGGCGCGGGGATTGAGAGTGAAGCGATGGCGCGGATATTCAACAGCTTTGAGCAGGAGACGCGCTCGATCACGCGGCGCTATGGGGGATTGGGCCTGGGCCTGGCGATCTCCAAGGCCCTCGTGGAGATGCATGGCGGAACGATCCGCGCCCACAGTGAGGGCAAAGGAAAAGGGGCAATGTTTGCGACCGAGTTCCCGCTGGTGGTGATCGGTGAAGCGAGTCCCCGTGGGCATTCGGTAATGGCCATCCCGGCGAGACTTGAGCCACTGCGAATCCTGCTGGTAGAGGATCACGAGGACACCGCCCGAATCCTGGGACTGCTGCTGCGAAAGGCCGGCCACGAGGTACGGCGGGCATCGACGATCGCTTCTGGCAAGAGACTGGCGGAGACCGAGGACTTCGACGTGCTGCTGAGCGACCTGGGGTTGCCCGACGGCAGCGGCCATGACCTGATGCGGCACATGGTTGCGATCGGAAGACCGGTGCCTGCGATTGCCTTGAGCGGCTACGGCACCGCAAGCGATGTCCAGCGCAGCCTTGAAGCCGGGTTCCTGGAACACCTGGTCAAACCGGTGACGTTCGCCGCACTGGGCGGAGCCCTGGCGCGGGTCAGAGGCTGTGCTGGTGTAACCAAGGAACGTCCATAGGCGCGTTAGCAGAGCGGGCAGAGAGCTTCGGGCAAGGCAGAAGGGGCGGGTCGCCTTGCGGGACCCGCCCCTTCGTCGTTTACCAAGGTAAAGTTTGGGGCTTTACTTCATGCTGACGCTCTCGCGCTTGGACTGCCAGATGGCCCAGCCGACGAGAGCGACGATGGCGAGGATCACGACCACGCGGACCCCGTCAACGCCACCGTAGACCAGTTGCTTGGACAGCTCATAGTGAGAGTCCGCGGCGGCCGTGTTGACCGTCTTCACCACGTCCGGGTCGAAGGAGAGCATCAGGGGCACCGTCAGGACGGCGACCATGTTCATCACCTTCAGCAACGGATTCACCGCAGGACCAGCAGTGTCCTTAAGCGGGTCACCGACGGTATCACCCGTAACGGCGGCCTTGTGCTTCTCAGAACCCTTGCCGGTGTTGTTCTCGGCACTGCGGGGTTCATCCTCAACCATCTTCTTGCCGTTGTCCCAGGCGCCGCCGGCGTTGCACATGAAACTCGCCAGAAGCTGACCGACGACGATCGAACCGGCCAGGAAGCCGGCCAGACCGATGGGGCCAAAGAAGAAGCCGACAAGAACCGGCATGAACACACCCAGGACGGCCGGCCCGATGAGTTCCTTCTGAGCCGACGTCGTGCAGATATCAACCACACGGGCGTAATCGGGCTTCTTGGTGCCGGCCCAGATCTCCTTATCATGGAACTGAACGCGGCATTCCTTGACGATCAAAAAGGCAGCGCGGCCGACGGCGCGGATCAGCATCGAGCTGAAGAGGAACGGAACCGCACCACCGATGAGCATACCGATCAGCAGCTTGGGGCTGGAGACCGAAAGCAGACCGGCAACCTTGTTGAACACTTCGATGGGCAGGGGCTTGTCTTCGCCGCCGCCACCAGAACCGATGACGGTGATGAAGGAAGCGAACAGCGAGACGGCCGCGATAACGGCCGAGCCGATCGCCACGCCCTTGGTCACAGCCTTGGTGGTGTTACCAACCGCATCCAGGTCGGACAGGGTCTGACGGGCTTCCTTCATCTCGGCGTCCGAGGTGAACTGGCTGCGTTCAAAACCCATCTCAGCGATGCCGTTGGCGTTATCAGCGATGGGGCCGAATACGTCCATCGACACGGTGTTGCCGGTCAGGGTGAGCATGCCGATACCGCACATGGCGACGCCATAGGCGATGAAGATCGGGTTCACCGTTTCCATCGTGGAACTGTAGATCATCACCGATCCGAAGATGGCGATACACAGAACCACGGCGGTCCAGACAGCAGATTCATAACCGACGGCAAAGCCTTCGATGATGTTGGTGCCATGGCCGGTTTCGCAGCTTCGCTTGATGCCCTTGACTGGGCTGTATTCGGTGCCGGTGAAGTATTCAGTCACCTTGTTGAGCACCACGCACAGAATGATGCCGATCATGCAGGTCCAGGCCGGACGCATGTCCAACCCGAGCTGGCCGAAATTGGCCCATGCCGGCAGCGAGTAAATGTTCGACAGAACCTCACGCGAGGTGTTGGCCTCAGTGAAGCGGAGATAGAAGATACCCAGAACAACAAAGCCGATGACCGAGATGGCCGAGCCGATCAGGAAACCCTTGTTGATCTGGCGCATGGCCTCGCCGACATCGCCCTTGGCCTTGGCTCGCACCGTGTAGGTGGAGATGATCGATCCGATCACGCCAATAGCGCGAACCAGGATCGGGAACATCACACCCTTGTGGCCGAAACTCGCCCAACCCAGGATCATGGCGGCAACGATGGTCACTTCATAAGACTCAAAGATATCGGCGGCCATACCAGCGCAGTCGCCGACGTTGTCGCCGACGTTGTCGGCGATCGTCGCGGCGTTACGCGGATCATCCTCAGGGATATCCTTTTCGATCTTGCCGACCAGATCGGCACCGACGTCAGCAGCCTTGGTATAGATGCCGCCGCCGACACGCATGAACAGAGCCAACAGCGTGCCGCCGAAGCCGAAGCCCAGCAGAGCTTCATAGGCGTGTTCGCCATACATCATGAAGATGACGGTGCCGCCGAGCAGCCCCAGGCCGTCGGTCATCATTCCGGTGATGGTGCCGGAGCGATAGCCCAGCATCAGTGCCTTGCCAAAGCCCACCTGGGCGGCCGCCGCAACGCGAAGGTTGCCGATGGTGGCCATGCGCATGCCGACGAAGCCGACCAATGCTGAGAAGATGGCGCCAACGAAGAACGCGCCAGCGCGGCCGAGGGCATATTCCTTGGCGTAGTTGCCGCCGGAAAGATACTTGGAAAAGAACAGTACAAAGACCAGGACGACGATGAGAAGGCCAACCACGCGAAGCTGACGAGTGAGGTACGCGTTGGCGCCCTCGCGGACGGCCGCGGCGATGTCCTTCATCTTCTGCGTGCCCTGATCAGCGTTGATGACCTGCTTGACCAGCATGGCGGCATAAAGCAGCGCCATGATGGCCACGCCCAGCGAGACAAACAGAGCCGCTCGCTCGCCGCTGGTGAACTTCGGGTCATTCAGAAAGCTGAAGTACTCGAAGGGCTTCACAGCCTCAGCGTTCGGCGCCGCGCTGATCGCGGCGGCCGCCCCGTTGGGGGCGCCCTGCGCAAGGGCCGTACTATGGAAACCAAAAGCGACCAACATCGCCACAATGGCGAGGGACAGCGCGATGCTGCGTCCCTGCCTCCAACACCGACTCAGTGCTGCAATCATGACAGTAAAACCTCAGAAAATACGCTAGTGACTCTTAACCTCACAACCCGGAGTGAGGTTTCGAGCATTATGGGAATGGAAGACGTTCTGTAAATGGCCGAGCCCGGCATTTTCAGATGCCGGGCTCAAGTTTCCCGTGTTCGCATGGCGTTCAGGATTAGGGCGGCATCAGTTTCCGAGCATCTTCAGGCGGGTCAAGGCTCGCGTCCGATATGATTCATACTCTCGGACATCGCCTTCGTAGTTATCGTAACCTCTTTCATCTATTGCTCTTATGACAGCCTGGTTCAACTCCTCAAGCTTTTCGTCGGACAACGTATCGAAGATGGTGAGGTTGGCGTCTGGAGGCAACAAGCCGATAAATGAACGCCGATCACTATAAAAGCGCAAACAGGTGATGCGAAATGCGCGAGCCGCTCTGGTGTATTGCTGGCGGGCATCGGCAAACAGTTGTTGCCTCTCATCCGGGGAGGCGTGAAGCGACTTGAGCAGGTCCAGATCACCTTGAACCAGCATGCTGACTCCGGTCAGATGATCCAGGTGCGCCGCATACATCTCGATGTGCATCTGGTACTGTGGGTTGGAGAGATGCCTCTTGAAATCCGCGATTCCATCGCTCATCAAGCGAAGTGACAGGGTATAGCGGTCCATCGCTTCGGTGAGATCCGCCTCACGGCTCTTGATCTGTTCGGCGCCGAGCTTGAGCGGATCGGCCTTTCCGACGGCGACTAACGCATCAAATCGCCCGGTAGGCATCTTAACATCCAGGAGGCGGGACTCCGCGGCAACTCCGAGATTCCACTCATCCTCGGACCATTGCCGCAGGCACAACGCCGGTCGGCTGTCCACCACCATGGGGCTGACCTGGATGTGCTGTTGACCGGTGGTAGACTGGAGCACCTGGGCACGCTTCAGGTAGTTATATCCCAACGCACGTGGCCAGAGGCCGTAGGGGAAAGGCTCGTAGCGCTTGAGAAACTGCAATGTAGAACCATCATAGACCTCAGCCTGGTCGGTGGCCGGAGTTGCGGCCAAACCAGCCTCGGGCTCGAGGTACTGCCTTCGGATGGTTCCATCCTTATTGAGCATCGAGGTAAACCGCATGGGCCGGGAACCGGCAAGGCGAGGCGGATCGTCCGGGCGCCATTTGCTTTCCATGCGCATCCGCCTGCCAAAATAGGCCTTGTCCTCACTATTGCCGAGTTTGTCGTTATAAACGCCGCCGATTGCCGAAAGGATGTTGATATTGTCGGGGCGTTCCCGGTCGACCGTGTTGGCGTAGTCCAAGGCATCAAGAATGACAAGATACTTTCCGGCCTCACCGGCGAGTGTTGCGGAGAGGTTGTAGGCCTTGTTCCAGATCTGGAAGAGATGAACGGTGTCAAACTCAGGCTGGAGCAGCCGGATCCATTCAATCTGGGTCTCGACACCCTCCAGATTCCTGCTTTGCATGTCGTTTTCGCTCTGCATCCACAGGAACATGACCAGTGGACCGCGAAGCCCGCCCAGAAGCAGTGCCAGCGCGAAACTGTCCATGCCCGCCAGCGATGCGCCGACCTGACTTGAGCCGTTCTTGATCAGGCGATGACGCTGCCGCTGGGCGAAGGTCTGCACAGCACCGGTCGCCAGCAGAGCAACGATCAGCGCAGCAATCAGGGACGTCCGTCCACGCTTCATGGCGCGACCTCCTTGTTGCGGAAGAAGACATAGGAGAGAGCCACTATCTGCAGCCCGAACAGAACCAAGATAATCAAGGGCGCCGCCAGTCGTCCCCAAGGCATTTCAGATCCCAGGGAAAGATCGTCCATCGCCGCAAACCGCGAGATATCAGGCAGGAATGCCGCCATGTTCCGGGTCAGCGAAGTCAGACTCTCCATCGAGCGAGTCAGGGTCTCCGTAACCGCAGGCGCTGCGCCGGCGAACAGGTCGTTCACTACCTGCCGGCCAACGCCCGGAGTGGCCATCTCGCCCAGTTGCATTACTCCCCAATGCCCCAGCAGGATCACGACTGTAAGAACTACCGCAATCGGCCAGGACAGGAACGTCGAGCACAAGATCGCCACCATGATCACCAGCACCGACAACAACCACAGGACCAGGTAGCTCTTGAACAGATTCAACGCGAAGGATCCATCGCCGGCAGAAAGGCGAAGCGTCGCCGGGTTCAAGCCAAGCCACTGCCCGGGTGTCAGACAGCGAACCAGGACGTCAAAGTTGCCGCCGGCCAGATACTCAGCCGGAAGTTCCGCATATGCGGTTCGGCGTGATTCAAGCGGTACTCGTACCCAGGTGGAGGCATTGCCCGTCTGCCGATTCACCACGCTTAGCTCGACAACCGTCGGCATATGGGTATCGAGTGCGAAGTCATTACGCCGAACAACACCCTGTTCATCCACCACGCTACGGATCTCCACCGTCATTGTTCCCGTCGATGGCAGTGCGCGCTTCCGGAAGGCAAACACACCAACCGGAGCGGTTGCCGCCTCGTCACCGCGGAGTTGTTGGCCGTTCTGCCCGGAGCGGCCAATGATCATGCAGCTTGCGCCTTCGGTCGAGTTGAACTGTCGGCTTTTGACCACCGTTGGCTTCTGTGGATCATTTGAAGGAAACAGCAGGCTCACGGGCGGGTCGCCCACACCGTAGCGCACCCCGGGACTTGCGCCCAGCAGAGACACGTAGAACGCGCCCGTGGAAAGTATCTTCTGGGCATAGGATGCCGACACCGGCACTATCACCGCAGTTCGGCCGGTGGCATCCATCACAGGCACCACCTTGTGGGCTCGCGCCTCTTCTGGAATCCGCGCCATGTCAGGACCATAGAACTCCACTCGCACGAACGCGGGGAACTGTTCCGGCGCGGCCGCGATGCCTGGAACGGTGAGGGGTGCTGGCAACATTCCCTGGGATCGGGCCGACTCGACCATCTGGGTAACGCTCTGAAGTTCATCGGGGGTCAGCGCGCGTTGCTGCACCCACGGCAGTGAGATGGCCAGGAGCATCGCCGCGTCGCCGTCGCCGATTTGGACAGAACCAGGATCGACCTGAAACGGCACAAGCACCTGCTGCTCGTTGCCGCCATTAAACCAGCGCAGCTTGTCACCGGGGGCGGGATAGGCGCTGAACGCCTGCACGTCGAGGGCGCCACGGTAATCACGGGCGTTCAGCAGGCCATGATCACGGTAGTATTTCAGAGTCTGCGCGGTGGCCGCATCGAGCCCACCCACTGAAATCTGCTGCTTGATGCCCTCTATCAGCCGCCACTCCTGCACTTTCAGGTATCCCCAGGAGAACACGCCCATGATGATCAGAATCAGCGCAGCGACACTGGAGAATCCCACCACCTTCCCGATCAGGATTTCCAGTCGGCTGATGGGCTTGGTAACGATTGTGTAGATCACACGGTTTTCGATTTCACGCGGCAGGTTTGTGCAGGCCAGGATGATTGTGGCTACGACGACCAGCAGGCCCGCGGTAAACACACAGAAGCGCGTGGCCTGACGGACGGAATCCTGCTCATCCAGCGGATGCTGGAATTGCGAGACCAAGACTACGCCAAGGATGGCCAGTGGTGTCAGCCAGAGAACGCGCCGACGGATCGATTCGTGGAAGCAGACCGAAGCCACTGCCCGTACCCGCAATGGACTCAAACGGATGAGGTCTTTGCCACCGTATAGGACGAGGCATGCCAGCACGATCAGAGCAGCCACGAGCAGCGGCAGATTCCACATGATCCACTGCATGGGCAACGCGGCCAGGGGCAAAGCAGCATGGAATATCATTGTTGCTGCTCCTTTATTGCTTTGGCGAGTTCTCGCGCACCACACGGAGGAACAGATCCTCCAGAGTCGTTGTCGGGTGCGTCACATTGGCGTCGTTAACGCCCATGTGGACCAGGTGGGCCTTGATATCCTCGATCTGCTGTGGGTTCAGGCCGCGCGTCTGGATCTGGGCGATATCGCGCACCTGGAGCAGATCTGACACCGGAGCCGGCTTCTGCACCGTCTGGCCGCGGAACAGGATGATGATGCGGTCGCAGACATCCTGGACATCTGCCAGCAGGTGACTGCAGAGCAGGACGGTCTTGCCCTGTTGCTTCAGGGAGATGATCAGATCCTTCATCTCGCGGGTGCCAATCGGGTCCAGGCCGGTTGTCGGCTCGTCCAACAGGATCAAATCGGGATTGTTGATCAGCGCCTGCGCCAGGCCGATGCGCCGGGCCATGCCCTTGGAATACTCACGGAGCTTGCGTTTACGCGCCTTATCGTCAAGGCCGACGATATCAAGCAGTTCAGGCACTCGTCGGTTCAATTCCTTGCGCGGAATGCGAAACAGACGCCCGTAGAAGCGCAGGATCTCTTCGCCATTGAGGAACTTGTACAGGTACGACTCCTCGGGAAGGAACCCGATTCGTTCGTTGATCACGGTACTGCCGGCGGCCTGGCCCAGGACTTCGGCGCTGCCGCCGCTGGGGAAAATCAGGCCCAGCAGGAGCTTGATCGTTGTGCTCTTGCCGGAACCATTTGGACCCAGCAGGCCAAAGACCTCGCCTCGGTTGATCGACAGGTCCAAGTTGTCCAAGGCGCGAACTTTGTCGCGGCCCCAGAAGTCCTTGTAGACCTTTGTAAGTCCCTGGGTGTGGACGGCGTAATCCTGCACGTTCATAGCCACCTGTTCTGGTAAATGAAAATGCCAGCCTGCCGGCAGCGCCGCACGGCATGAGCCACGAAATGTGACCCCAGCGATCTTCTCGCCGGCGATCATTGAGCAACATCGACGGAACTAGTGCCGAGCGCTGTTGTTGCTGCTGCTATTCATGCCCATCATGCGGGGCGGACCCTTACGCATGCGACGGCGATTCTTCTCGCTGGGCTTCTCATAATAGGCGTGGCTCTTGAGTTCCTTCGTCAGACCTTCCTTTTCGCACGCTTTCTTGAAGCGGCGGAGCATCTGCTCGGCTGTCTCGTTGCCACGGAGCTTGACCTTGATCATCCAATTTCCTTTCTGCGAGCACAGCTCAGGCCGCCGAACCTCGGCGGTCTGTCTGCGCCAGGAAATCTCGTAGTGTACAGGCCAGCCTTGATTGTTCAAGGCTATAGCCCAGTACCTGCTGGATGCTCGTATCGTCTTACCAAACAGAACCTTAGTCCGTTTTGGCGCCATTGGCACCAAGACACGACGGGCGACCTTCGGATCGCCTTTAGCGTCTATACACCCCGGACGCACAGAACATTCCCACGACCTTCGCACCATTGCCCGATTCGCTTGCGGATAGTAGAACTTCTTCCGGCATGCTTCAAGAACACACCGTTGAGATTCGCGTCCGCTACCCGGAAGTTGATGCGATGGGCTATTTGCACCACAGTCGGTACTTCCAATACTTCGAGATCGGCCGGGTGGAACTGCTCCGCTCGCAGGGCTTCAGCTATGCTGACCTGGAGCGTCAGAACGTGTTCTTCGTCGTCGTGAAACTGGAATGCCGTTACCGCAATCCCGCCCGATACGATGAACTGTTGACCCTGACCACGCGCATCCAACGCCAGACCACCGTCAGCATCGAGCACCAATACGACCTTCGCCGTGGTGATACGCTACTGGCCGAGGCAACCAGCACGATTGCCTGCGTGGGCCGGGACGGCCAACTCCAGGCGATCCCGGACAACCTCTGCGCCCCTGCCGCAACCTGACGCGTCATTGCCTCCCATGATGACTCGCCTCCTCCCGGTCCCCGCCCTACCAGGTGGTAAAGACGGTGTTGGTGCTCATCAAGGCTTCCTCAGTACAAAGGTGGAACCATTGGGCCTCAGGGAAATGCCCGGCTTTCCGTGCGCTTGGCAACCGGGTCCAGGAGGATCTCAGCGCCACCCCATGGGTTCTCCACGTCTTTCCATTCGTATGGCCAGTCATGACGATAGATGCGGGCTCCATCGAAACGTTTGTCGTGGATGCGCCATCGTCACCTTCCGGCGCCACATAGATGGTGACCTGCGGCTCGATCACCTGTGTCGAAGCATACCGGCGGAAGATAGCCATCGGTGAAGTGCAAACCAAGTATGGCGCTTTCGGCAATGCCGCGTTGCCATGTCCGCCAATCCGGCGCGGCTTAGAATCCGGTGAAGTTTTGCGTTGACTGGCGGCATCCAGCTCATTACTATCCGGCCCGAAGTAGTAGGTGAAAAGAACAATGTACGTCTTGATCGCTATCCCGTGCCCGCCCGCTCAGCCCCAACAGGGCCAGCAGCCGATCGTGCGCGCCGGGTAGCGGGAGACTGACTTTATAGAGAATCAGCAACCCCGAAGCCCGGCGGCTTCGGGGTTCTTGTTTTGCCCTGTGGTGTAACTGGTAGCACGCCTGACTCTGGATCAGGTAATCCTCGTTCGAATCGAGGCGGGGCAGCTTGGTATGCATTGAGCGTATGCCCTGTGGTGCAATTGGTAGCACACCTGACTTTGGATCAGGCAATCCTCGTTCGAACCGGGGCGGGGCAGCTTGCGGGCCGGCCGCTTGCCGACATAGGCTACAACCATGCGATGGACACAGACGCTGATTCCGACGCTTCGCCAGACCCCTGCTGATGCGCAGATCATCTCGCATCAGCTCATGCTGCGTGCTGGCCTGATCCGGCAGGTAACGGCCGGCGCGTATGACTTCCTGCCGCTGGGACTGCGCTCGCTGCACAAGGCGGCGCAGATCGTCCGTGAGGAGATGGACGCCATGGGCTGTGCCGAGGTGCTGCTGCCGTCGCTGCAGCCGATGGAACTCTGGCAAAAGACCGGCCGGGATGTCTCCTACGGCGAAAACCTGATGCGCTCGACCGATCGGCATGGGCGTCAGAACATCCTCGGGCCAACCCACGAAGAGGTGATCACTGAACTTGTTGGCGCATATGTGAACAGCTACAAGCAGCTTCCACTGGCCTTCTACCAGATCCAGACGAAGTTCCGCGATGAGTACCGGCCGCGCTTTGGGCTCCTGCGCGTGCGCGAGTTCCTGATGAAAGATGCCTACAGCTTCCATGCCACCGAGGCGAGCCTCGATGAATGGTATGCTCAGTTCTACGCTGCGTATGAGCGCATCTTCCGGCGATGCGGGATCCCGCACACGGTCGTCGAGGCGCATTCCGGCGAGATAGGCGGCGCCGGAAGCCATGAGTTCATGTCGGTATGCGATGCGGGCGAGGATGTGCTGCTCTCTTCTGACAAGGGCAACTACTCGGCAAACGTCGAGCAAGCGCGCACGGGCGACCGGCAATACGATCTCTCCGGCGAGTCGCATGGGGACTTGGAGCGGGTCCATACGCCGGGTATGCACTCGATCGATGAGGTTGCGCCGTTTCTTCATGTGCCCTCTTCCCAACTGCTCAAGACACTGGTCTATCAGGCGTCGGCGGGGCCGGGCCAGGCATTCGCGCCGAAGTACGTGGTCGCGGTGGTTCGCGGCGATCACGAGGTCAACGAGACTAAGCTACTGAGCATCGCCCGTGAGCGCATGAACGTTGGCACCATTCAGTTGGCCGACACTCCTGAACTGCGGCAGCGGTTTGCGGTCGGGTTTGTCGGTCCCGATGCGGCCATGCGCGAGTCCTTCGCCGTGCTGATTGTCGACCCCGACGCGGCCCAGGATCGCGCCTGGGTTGCCGGAGCGAATGAGACCGACTACCACGTACGGAACTTCAACTGGTTCCGCGATGCCGGCGAGCGCCTGGCCGATCCGACGAAGACGCTGGTGGCCGACATCCGCAACGCGGTCGATGGCGATCCTTCGCCGCTGAATGATGGCGGCGTGCTGCATGCTTCACACGGGATCGAGATCGGGCACGTTTTCAAGCTGGGCGCGAGGTATTCATCCGCCATGGACGCCTGCTTCCTTGATGACCAAGGGCAACAACACCCCATCATCATGGGCTGTTACGGCATTGGGATCGCGCGAATCCTCATTGCGGCCATCGAGGGCTCACACGATGAGCACGGCATCATCTGGCCGGCCGCGCTGGCCCCCTACTCGGTCTGCATCACGCCTGTTCGCTATGACGGCGAGACGAAAGCTGCCTCCGATTCGCTACACGCTCAACTCACAGCGGCCGGGATCGACACGATCCTGGACGATCGCGATATGCGGGCGGGCGCGAAGTTCGCGGATGCTGATCTGGCTGGCTTCCCGATCCGCATCAATGTCGGCGACCGCGGTCTGAAAGAGGGCAACGTCGAGATCAAGCTACGCCGCGAGGCCAAAGCCAGCGCTGTGGCCCTCGATCAGGTTGTCAGCACGGTTCGCACCATGCTGGCAGAACACGCGAAAGCCTGAACCACGCCCTACCGCGGCGGCAGAACCACGGGGCGGACGCGGAGGATTTCGTGGCGGGCCCGCAGGCTCTCCAGGAGCGACTCCGGTGCAGCGCTGTCCGTCTTGATCAGCATGAGTTGAACCTTCCTGTCGCCGTCGGTGCTGCGGCTGATTGTCATGTTGGCGATATTTACGCCGGCGGTTCCGAACGTGTTGCCGACCATTCCAATGACACCGGGCAGGTCCGCGTTCTTGACCAGGACCATCGTGCCTTCGGGGATCATGTCCATCGAGAAGCCATCGAGGCGGACGATGCGGGGAAGACGGTCGGCATAGACGGTGCCGAGAACGCGGTGGTATTCTCCACCGGGCAGATCAACGCGAATCTCGATGACATCACCCGACATGCCGGCCGGCGGATTGGTCTCGTTGATCTGCGCCAGCTCGATGCCGCGGGAACGGGCAAAATGCTCAACGTTAATCACGTTGATGTTCTCGCCGATGTTGGCGCGAAGCAGTTCCACTGTGGCCAACCGCATCAGCGTCGTCGCGATCTTCTGAGTTTTGGCGCCGCTGCAGCGGAGCGTGATGGTCTTGTATCCGGTGTCACACATGGCCGGCAGGAGCATGCCCATCCGGCGGGCGAGATCGGCGAACGGTGCTTCATCATCGGGCAGATCGAGCTTGATGCCGCCGGCGTTGACAGCGCCGCGAATCTCCCCGGTCTTCAGGTACGCCAGGATCGCCTTGCAGGCATCCACGCTCACTGCCGTCTGGGCTTCGTCGGTGCTGGCGCCAAGGTGCGGGGTCAGAACCGCATTCTCCAGGCCAAATAGCGGATGATCCTTCGCTGGCGGTTCGGTCTGGTATACGTCAATGGCCGCCCCGGCGATCTTCTTCTCTTTCAGGGCATCGGCGAGGGCAAACTCGTCTACCACTTCGCCTCTGGCATCGTTCACCACCAGCAGGTTCGGCCGACATTTGCCAAAGAGACGTTCGCGGTTCAGCAGGTGCCTCGTGGCATCGCCGCCGGGAACGTGGAAGGTGATGATGTCGAGTTGTTCCAGGAACTCATCAAAGTCGCGGAC
>CAIQIQ010000129.1 GCA_903871935.1 uncultured Phycisphaerales bacterium | reverse complement strand
GGCCTGCCGCTCAACCTGCAGTTCTACAGCCCCGAATCTCTGCATCAGATCCTCTCGGCCAACATCGTCCTGCTCAAGCTCAACGCCGACGATGCCGCCCTCTGGGAACTGGCCCGCCGTTCGCGCGGCACCCCCCGCGTCGCCAATCGCCTTCTCCGCCGCGTGCGTGACTTCGCCATGGTCAAGAGCACCGGCAAGATCACCATGCCCATGACCCAGGATGCCCTCAAGCTCGAAGGCATCGACACCAAGGGCCTCGACGACCAGGACCGCACTTTCCTCAGGATCCTGATCGAGGTGTACGGTGGCGGGCCGGCCGGCATCGAAGCCATCGCCGCCACCATGGGCGAGGAGATCGACACCCTCGTCGATGTCATCGAACCCTACCTGCTGCAGCAGACCCTCGTCATCCGCACCCGCCAGGGCCGCCGTGCCACCAAGACCGCCTATGACCATCTCGGTCTGAAATACACCCCGCCACCCGAGCCAGAACCCAGCGACAACGGCTCATTGTTTTAGTGTGCCTAACGAGACCAACCATGCCGTTTCGTCCAGCAACCGAGGCTGATCATCAGAGTATCGCAGCGCTCCTGCGCGATGCTTTCGCCTGGCCGGCGCATCGCTTTGGCGCCAGCCGTTATACCTGCCCGATCTACCCCGCGAACTATGATCTGCCCTCGCTCGTTCGCGACTGCCGCGCGGGCTATGCGTTCCATGTCTGGGAAGATGCCGGCCAGATCCAGGGGTGCGTCGCCACCCGCCCAACTCCGCCCGGTCCCATGGAACTCTCCCGCCTCGCCGTTCACCCCGGCCTGGAGCGCCGTGGTATCGGCAGCCGCATCATCGCCGCCGTTGCTGATCTGGCCCGACGCGATGGCTCCCCCGCGATCCAACTCGCAGCGCTGGGCCGACACCGCATCGTCCTCGACTGGTTTCTCCACCGTGGCTTCCAGCTCATCGACGCATTTGAAGTCAACGATGTCAGCACCCCGCTGGTCCGCATGGTAATGCCCCTTTCCGAGCCATTGCCCTGGTACATTCGCCGGCTCGATCATGGCGATGAAGAGATTGTTGAGGCCTTCCTCCTCAAGCACCGCGACACGTCCGTCATGCTCCTGAGCAACCTGCGTCGCTGCGGTTTCGCCGATGGCAACTCTCCGCAGCAGGGCCTGTGGTTCGGCGCCTTTGAAGGCAACCAACTCGTTGGCCTGACCTCCTTCTGCGGCAACGGCATGCTCCTGCCGCAGGCGCCGCGCCGGCTTGATGAACTGGTCCGCGTGTCCGTCGCCGCCAGCGCCCGGCCGATGGAAGGCGTCGTCGGCATTGCCACCCAGGCCCAACGCGTCAGCGAAGTGCTGGGCCTCGCCGCCCACCAGCGCGAGAGCATCATGCTCGACTCGCACGAAATCCTCTATGCGCTGGACCTGCAGAAGCTGGAAATCCCCACCCAACTTCTGTCCGGCCAGGTAAAAGCCCGCCCCGCCGAGCCGCGCGACATGTCCGTCGTCACCGGTTGGATCATCAACTCCAACGCCGAAACCTACAAACGCCGTCTCCGTCCCTCCGAAATCGAAGCGAATCTCGAGCGCATGGCCGGCCAGGTGGAACATCGCTGGGTCCTCGAACAGGAAAATCGCCTGCTCGCCACCACCGGATTCGGTGCCGGCGCCGCCGAAGTCGTCCAGGTTGCCGGCGTCTACACCCCGCCCAGCCTGCGCAGCCAGGGCTACGCCCGCTGCGTCGTCGCCGCATCACTCCTCGCCGCCCGCGAGCGCGGCGTCGAGCATTGCGTGCTCTTCACCGCCATAGAGAACATCCCCGCCCAGCATGCCTACGAAGCCATCGGCTTCCAGCGCATCGGTGAATTCCGCCTCCTCGTCTTCAACCGCCCCGTCGCCACCCGCCTCACCACCCTCACTTTCTGACGTACCCTCGCGTACTCGCGCAATCTCCAATCTCCAATCTCCAATGCATGGATTCTGGAGTATCCTGACCTACTTCGCCGGAGCAGTGGTCGGAACCCGCCAGATCCCGCTCTTGAGCAGGGGCATCAGCGGCTTCCACTTCGTATCGTATATCTTCGCTGCCTGGGCTGGCGTGAGTGTCGTTGTCGCCGAAGGAGGATTGATCCCCTGCTGCAGATCATTCAGGACCTGAACGATGTACGGCATGCCGAGCCACCCAACGCTGCCATCGGCAAACAGCGCCCTGCCCCCCTCCATGCCGTGGTTCGTGGGGTCTTCTAGCGCGACGATCGCGTTAGGCTTGGCTTGTGCAGGAAGTGATGCACCCACGTAGATGTACGAGCACGTACCCGGAGCACCGACTCTCACCCCTGGCGACGCTGGCACATCGGAACTGGCTGGACAGATAAAATGCCCAGGGAGTATCGCCTGCGTCAACAACGTCGCTTGGAAATCAGGAGGATAAGTATGGTGATCCTGCCAGTAAATCTGGATCGCAATCCCAATCTGACGCAGGTTCCCCGCACAATGCTCTTGCTTCAACCCGGTAAATGCGTTGTTTAGCGCGATCCCGCATACTCCGCCAATCAGCAGCAGCACACATCCTGCCACCAGGCCAATCTGGAGCATCAGCCGTCGTCGCTGTTCCTGCGGATCAGGTGGTGCATAGTCCAGTGGTACATTGCCGTTTGCCATGGTTACCTACGGATCACTTTCCGCTCGTCGCCGCCATGATCGCCTTCACTCCCGCCCCCACACCGCCATCAAAATCCCCTCGCCGAAAGGCCGGCGTTATCTTTTCGTCGATGATCCGCTGGCACAGCTCGTTAGGTAGCGCCGCCTCCAGCCCCGACCCAACCGCGATATACAGTTGCCGGTCCTTCGTGAAGATCAACAGCACGACCCCATTGCTCTTGCCCTTCTGCCCAACTCCCCAGGCGTTTGCCACCCGCCTGCTGTAATCCGCCAAGTCCCGGTTCGAACGCTTTGTGGGGTAAATCGCCACCACAATCTGATTCGTCGTGTCATTCTCGAATTGCTTCAGTTGTCGACTCAGGTCCTGTACCGTCGCCGCCGTCATCACGCCCGCTTCGTCCGTCACAAAGGACCTCGGCGCAGGTGGAATCACTTCCACGGGAGAGGTCGTTGAACTATCCGCTGTTTCGGCGCGGAGGGAGACAACTGCAGCAATCATCACAACCAGTAACACCATCATCCGCACAAGTGGACCGACCATAGTTGACCTCCCGCGACAAGTTCGTAACCAAATGATACGACCACGCCAAGCCAATGCCAGATACCCCCTGCGCTCCGCGCTCCGATGGGCGACTACTTTGCTCCCGCCTTATACAACTCCCTCTCGAGGCTCGGGTTGCTATTCTTCCGTCCCCAATCCAGAGCAGATTTGCCGCTATTGTCTTTCACGTTGACCTCCGCGCCAGCCTTCACCAGGGCCGTGATCACCTCGGGATCGTAATTGTACCGGGCCGCAATCATCAGCGGCGTCATGCCATGCTCGTCCCTGGCGTTGACCTCTGCCCCCGCCTTCACCAGGGCCGCGATTACCTCCGCGCGCGGATTCCCATAGGCCGCGTACATCAGCGGCGTCCCGCGCTTGTCCTTTGCGTTGACTTCCGCCCCGGCCTTTAGCAGAGCTGCGATCACCTCTGCGCTGCGATTCTCGTGCGCCGCATACATCAGCGGCGTCTTGCCATCCTTGTCTCTTGCATTGACCTCCGCACCGGCCTTTACCAGAGACGCAATCGCATCTGGGTTGCGATGATAGCCGGCCGCCCACATCAGCGGCGTCAGGCCATCCTTGTTCTTTGCATGGACATCGGCCCCGGCCATTACCAAGGCTGCAATCAGCTCCGGGCTGGCATTGTTCCGGGCTGCGAACATCAGCGGTGTCCAACCATCACTGTCCTTGGCGTTGACATCCGCGCCGGCCGCGATCGCCTCACGCACCTGCTGTATGGTGCCATACTGGCATAGCTTAAGCAGATCAGGTGAGGACGTTCGGGGCATGCCATTATCCCCGGTGTTCTTCGCGTTGACCTCCGCATCGGCCTTTAGCAGGGCTGCCAGCACCTCGGAACTGGGATTATCCTTCGCATGCATCAGCGGCGTCTTACCATCGCTGTCTTTCGCGTTCACATCCGCGCCGGCCTTTACCAGAATCGTAACCACCTCTGGGCTTGGATTGCTGGTGGCCGCGATTATCAACGGCGTCCAACCATACTCGCCCTTCGCGTTGACATCCGCGCCGACCTTCACCAGAGCTGCAGTCACTTCTGGGTTGGGATTACATGCCGCACCCATCAGCGACGTCATGCCATCATTGTCCTTTGCGTTGACATCCGCGCCGGCTTTGACCAGGGTCGCAATGACCTCTTGGCTGGGATTGTTCCGGGCCGCATACATCAGCGACGTCATGCCCCTGCCCTTCGCATTGACATCCGCGCCGGCCTTCACCAGAGCTGCGATCACCTCCGTGCTGGAGTTCTTCTGGGCTGCGTACATCAGCGGCGTCATGTCATGGAAATCCTTCGCGTTGACATCCGCGCCGCCCGCGATGGCCTCACGCACCTGTTCCACAGTGCCACTCATGCATAGTCTGGAAAGATCGGGTGAAATGGCCTGGACCACGACATAGCCGCAAATGACCAGAATCCCCACCAGCAAACCGGACCATGCAAGTGATCGTCTGTTCATCGTTGCTCCCGCCATGATCTGCCACCACTCTACCGCCCCAATCTTCCGCCGCAAACAATCGTGAACGCCAGTCCGCTTGCGGACTCTGTTTCATCCTGTCAAACCCGTCCATCTATGCGACACTCGCTCTCAGTGCACATCACACGCCAATCTCTGCATCCGTGTCAATCTCTGTTCTTCCATAGTTCACCCTCTGCGGCCGAACCGCCTTACGTGGTCGCTGCTCTGCCTTCTGAGCACGTGACATGGTAAACTCCCTTCTGGATCGCGCGGCGGCCTTTGGTTAAAGACACTTTCTGCCCAGGAGGCAATTGTGAAGTTCGCGAGATATTGTGTAGCCATCGTGGTCTTGTGGGTCATGTGCGCGGCAACAGCGGTGCGCGCTGTCGAGCTGCCGCAGAAGTGGGTCTTCGCCGGCGCGGATGTGACCAGCGACGCCGGACTGGCCAGATCGATCAAGGATCTTCAAGGGTACAAGGCTCTGGGCGTCACCCATCTGCTGCTGCACGAGGCGCGGCTGGGACGGATCCAGTTGGCCGATGCCGCCTACGCCGACCGCGCCCGCCAATACCAGGATGAGGCCAGGAAGGCCGGCATCGCGCTGGTCCCGGCCGTCTACGCCCTGAACGGCGCCTCCTGGCTGCGCCTCGACGGCAACCTCGCTGCCGGCATCCCCGCCAAGGACATCCCGTTCCTCGTAAAGGATGGCAGCGCATCCGCCGACCCCGCCGCCGCCCTGCCGATCGTCAACGGCGACTTCGAGCAGGCCGACGGTGACCGCCTGGTCGGCTGGGTCGGGCAGGATCTCGCTGGCAAGAACACCTTCGTTGACACCGCCGTCAAGCACTCGGGCAAGAGTTCGCTGCGCATCACCGCTGGGAATAGCGGCTCGATCAACGTCCGCCTCACCCAGGACTTCAAGGTAAAACCTTTTCAGTACTACCGCCTGAGCGTCTGGGTGAAGACCGACCACGCACAGGCCGGGCGCAACAGCTACGTCAACGCCACCTCCAGCGGCGGCAAGCGAGGCAACATCTGGACCAGTCTCGGCGTCAAACCCACCGAGGACTGGACCCGCCACTGCATCACCTTCAATACGATGGAGGGCACCGACCTGCACTTCACCCTCGGCGCCGGCGGGATGCGCAGCGGCACGATCTGGTTCGATGACCTGACCATCGAGCCGGCCGGCCTGCTGGGCGTGCTGCGCCGCGACCTCTGCCCGCTGAAGGTGACCAGTGAGGATGGGACGGTCACCTACGAAGAGGGCAAAGATTTCCGTCCGGTGGCCGATCCGATCGTTACCCTCCGCCCGGGCGGCCTGCCCACGCTTGATCATCAGGCCCCGAAGATCGTCCTCACCGACAACTCGCGCATCAAAGATGGTCAGAAGCTTCTGGTCAGCTACTTCCACTCCATCCGCATTTACGATGAGAAGGAGATCGTCTCGCTGGAAGACCCCAAGACACTGGAGCTGATGGACACCCAGATGAAACTTGCCAGCCGCATCTGGCCGACCGGCGCTTATTTCATGGAGTATGATGAAATTCGCATCGCCGGCTGGGAAGCCCTGCCCGACGGTCGGCACCTCAAGCCCGGCGAACTGCTGGCATGGCACCTGACCAAGGGCATCGAAATCGCCCGCAAGTACGTCCCAGACGCCAAGCTCTACACCTGGAGCGACATGTTCACCCCCTACCACAACGCCCGACCGTTCGAAAAGGGCGGATATTACTACGCTGTCAACGGCACCTGGGATGGTGCATGGGCCACGCTGCCCAAGGATGTGATCATCATGAACTGGTATGCCCCGACCAAAGAGGGAATGGCGTTCTTCGCGGATCGCGGCAACGCCCAGGTCATGTGCGGCTATTACGATGGCCGCGGCGAATCGCAGATGAAGAAGAATATTGAGCACTGGATGCAGATGTCCCAAGGCTTGCCCAATGTGCAGGGAATGATGTACACAACCTGGACCAACACGTACGAGGACATGACGCCGTTCTTCAAGCTGCTGGCCGATTATCCCAAGGGCTTCACCGGCCAGGCCGACGCCGGCAAAGACGAATAGCCGGGCGCGGGCAAGTGTGACTAATCCGCCGCCTCGTTCAGCGCCATCGTCGCTCTCAGCAGGCGCGCCCGTCGTTGCGCGCCGCTGGTGCAAACGGCCATGACCAGGGCGAAATAGCCTTCCAGAAGGTGATAGGTCGGAAGATGCACGGTCAGATACTTCTTGAGGTACGCATCGCGAAAGCGGCTGCGCCAATCCACTTGTGTGAAAGGCTGCAGCGAGGGCTCTTCCTCGCGCACACGGTACACGTATCCGCCCGATGGCAGGTCGAAGCCATCGACTTCCACCTTCCCCGACCGCAGCGCCAGCAGTTCGCCCGTCGCGTACGACTCGTACTTCACCAGATCGAACAAGGGATGCCCCTCGTACACGCCGGCCACGGACACCGGGTCTACCATCGTCAGCCGCGCTGGCCATCGTGCATCCGTCACCGCATCCGGAACCAGGATGTTCTCCATGAAGCAGTCGCCGTGCAGTCGCACGCACGGTCCCGCATCGAGCATCGACAGTGGGCCCGACGCCTCACAAACACGTTCCACCGCCCGACGCGTTCCCGCCATCGGCTTGCCGTTCACTCGGATATCTCCCGCCTGGATCAAGTGAGCGAGCGGCGCTTCCTGTACCAACGTCTCCAGAGCGTAACTGAGCGTTTCGCGAACATGCGCTCCCAGCGCCTGCGCCACCGGAACCGGCACGTGAATCAGGTCGAACACCACCGTACCCAGGACATCCCCAAACCGATCCGCCTTCGCCTGGTCGACCTCTCCTGCCTGGGCGATCGCGCCGGCATCGCGCGTCCTGTCGATATACGACATCTCGTAACCAACATCCGCGCCGCTGTCCCAGGCTGCCAACACTCGGGGAAAAACGTCCGCAACGGGCCCTGTCAGGGAACTCAGATATTGGATCTCCCGGCGCAGGACCACCTGTCCCCACGGTCCTGCCTGGGCGCCCTTGGACACCTTCCGCACGCGCATGGAACCATCTGGCAACCGGATCACATCCGTCCGATCCCAGTAGCCATCACGCAGTGTGCGCAGAACCGTGGCCTGCGAAGGAGATGCATAGGGTCGTTCTATTCTCATGTCGTGTGCCAGACGTCGGCAGTGGACCTATTTGCCGAGTTTCTGATAACTGATCTCCGGAGTGATGATGTCTTCCTTGGCGCTGGGGTCACCTTTGGCCGGCCCCGACCAGACGCTGCCACCGAACGTGGTGATGAAGAGTCTGTCGCTATTCAGCGGATCGGGGATCACGCGGTGGCCCCACTTGAAGTTGTAGCCGCCGAGTCGCTGCCAGGTTTGGCCCTTGTCGCCCGAACGCCACGCGGAGGATTCAAATCCGCAGGCGTACAGCACGTTGTTGTCCTTGGGATCCATCGTGACATCGTAAACATACTGGTTCTTATCGAAGATGTTCTTCCAACTCTTGCCGGCATCGGTCGACAGGAATATGCCGCCATCGGTTCCGCCACCCGGATCCTGCGGGCTCTTCGCATTGCGTCCCCAGCAGGCAACGTAGATGCGGTTCGGGTCCTGTGGATCGATAAGGATGCCGTTGGGACCGTTGACCCCTTCGGGAAGTTTGACCTGCTCCCAGTTCTCAGCAGCATCGGTGGAACGGTAGATGAAGCCGTCGTTCTCATCGCCGAAGCTGCCATCGGAGCTGCGCCGGGCCAGGACAGCGTACAGCGCACCCTTGCCATCGAGCGCCAGCCGCCACGCGAAGGGTTGCTTGCTGGCAATGCCCTTGTTCTTCAGCGCCCAGTTCTTGCCGCCATCGGAAGATTTCCAGACACCGGTGCCAAAGCCGGCCGCATAGACGACACGGGCATCCTTTGGACTGGCGGGATCAGGAATCACGTGCGTGGCGGCAGTCGGCTTCATGCCCGCCACGCCGCTCCAAGTCTTGCCGCCATCCTCGCTGCGCAATACACCGCCGCGGAAGGTGGCCGGATCGCTGCGCCGCCACATCTTGGGCCGAGGCAGGTCGTGGTTTCCCGCGGCGACGGCCCAGCAAAGACCCTTCACCTGTGGATCGAAACTGACCCAGTAGGTCGTGTTGCGCCACTCGCGGGGCATGCCCTCCTTCTGCGTGGTGGGGATCCAGCTCGCCCCGCCATCTTCGCTGCGCCACAGGCCGATGTCGGTGTAGGAGATAAACAGGCGTTGGGGATCAAACGGATCACGATGTACGCCATAGCAGGTGGTGACGTCCAGGCCCGTGGTCGTCCAGCCTTCACCGACTTTCTTGCTGTAGATGCCAACCCACGTTTTCAGGCCATCCGTCGTGCGCATCGTCCGGCCAGAGTCGGTGCCGTAGCAGATGTCGGGATTGGTCGGCGCCACCGCCAGTGCGATTGGGGCCCCTCCCCAACTCGGTCCCCAGTAATGATCCACGTGGGCATCCAGTTCGTTCGCCGCGGCCTTATCGCCGGTATTCTTCACCGCCACATTCCAGGTCTTGCCGCCATCGGTAGTGCGGGCGACGCCGAAGAACTCGCTCAAGCCAGTGTACGAGATGTACAGCACATCCGGCTGCGTCATGCACGTCGCCAAGGCGCGAATCGCTGGCGCTCTGCCGCCGGGTTTCGACGCGGCTTTGGCAAAACCGTCGAGGTTAACGGCGGCCCAGGTCTCGCCGCCATCGCGCGATGCGTAGATGCCGCCGGTCAGCTTCTCGCCTTCCCACTTCATCGCATCCGACCCGTAGAAGACCATGCGGCCATCCTTAGCCATCCCCGCTGCGATGTGCTGGAACTTCTCAACGCCACTGGGCAACTTGAACTGCGTCCACTGGCCCTTTTCGCGCAGGCTCACACCGGCCGTACCCGCGACGTAGAGCGTCCGATCTTCCCTGGGGCTGCGGGGGTCGACATAAAGCTGTTCGTCAGTCGCCGACAGCTTGCCAATATCCTTCCAGGTTGCGCCGGTATCGTTGGACACGACCAGCTTTCTTCCATCGGTCGCGCCGGCGATTGCGTAAATGATCTTCGAATTGGCCGGATCGACCGCCAGAGATTCGATGCGGAAGTAGCTTGCGCCATCGGCCAGTTCATAGCGCCATTCGCCATGGTCGCCGTCAACTCTGATGTCCTTAACATCCTTGGGCGCAGGAGAGATCAGGCTCCACGTATCGCCGCCATCGGCCGACCGGTACAACCCGCTGGCCACCACATACATCACTTTGGCATCGTTCGGATCGAAGAAGCAACGTCCGCTGGTGCGAAAGTTAAACATCCGCCAGGATGCCCCGCCATCATGGGTAAGGTAGTTGCCGGTCATATCGCAGCGCACAAAGGCGATGTTGGGATCCAGCGGGCTGATGGCCGGATCAAGCTGCGTGCCGCCGCCGCCCGGACCGATGACCGTCCAGGCATCCATGCGCTTCGCCGGGCCCGCTGCCGCCGCGGGTTGGGCAAGACTGACCGCGGACAGCATTAGCATCGTCGCATTCACAAGGATTGAGATTCTCCCCCAAAACGATCCGCCAAGAGATGAATGCCGTATCATAATCTGTTTTTCCTTTCCCAATTCATGCAAGGCACTGTACCACTGGTCTGGGCAGCGGCAAGCGCGGCGCACGGAGTGTTTGCGAATCCAGCAGAGGGCCCTGCACGCTACGCGCTAGCCACTGCCTGACACTGTGGTCTTTCCCCGCTCGTCAAAACGGTATACCAGTTCATATCCAACCGCGCGCATGCCTGTCGATTCAATGATAATGCCGGACCGTTCTGATATGGCCAGCACGGGATGCCGTTGCTGCTTCACGTAGTCTCTAATCCGTGCGTCATCCTGAGATCGGTAATGCACCCACACTGAATGACCGTGAACCAGATCGAGGCCCCGCGTTTGGACCAGATCGATATCATTGCGGTCCAAATGCCTGATGGTTCCGATATCCAAGCCCAGTACCGCGGCGCCGGCACTGCCACCATAGACAGCCCCGCCCTTGCGAACATAGTCCGTCAAATGGCGGTCAAATCCGCTCTCTACCAACTGGGACAATAGGGAAAAAGTGTTGCCCCCGCCGATGTATACCCCATCGAATCCATCGAGATCGATTGCACGATGTTCGCGCAGATCAGTCCACATGGTGATGTAAGTAATCTTCAACGGAGCGAATGTTGCGGTGATCCACTCCAGGCAGGATTGATAAGCGTGAGTGTCTTCGATGGCGATGGGCCAGTAGAGCAGTTTGCCCTTGGGTCCAATCCAGGAAGCAAATTCTTCATCGAGGGGGCGGGAATCCTCCGCTCCACCGCCGCCGGCCAATGCAATCCTTGCCTGATTTCCCATATTGCCTCGGCCTACGCCTCAAACATCGCGTTCATGTCGCGATAGCCTATCGCCGCATTGGCAAACGTAAACGTGCCCTGCTCCTTTATTTCCCGGGCACCACGCAGGAAAGCGCTCATGGCAGCGCGGGCAAGGGCGCTGCCAACACTGATGCGCTTTACGCCGAGCTCCGCCAGCATGCCAACGGACAGTTGCGCGCCTTGCAGGCCCATAACCACGTTCACCGGCCGGTCAACTGAGCGAACGACCGCCGCAATATCTTCTTTGCTCGTCAGACCCGGGGCATAGAGAACATCCGCCCCCGCTTCCTGAAAGGCCTGAAGCCGTCGTATGGTATCGGCAAGGTCCGGCCGGCCGATGACGTAGTTCTCCGCCCGTGCGGTGAGGGTAAACGGGAAAGGAAGAGATCTCGCCACGGCGGCGGCGGCGCAAACTCGCTCCACGGCCAGCCCATGTTCATAGATCGGTGCGGCCGCTCGGCCGGTGGCATCCTCAATCGACCCGCCGGCCAGGCCGGCGGCAGCCGCCATTCGGATCGTCTGCGCGACCGTCTCCGGATCATCGCCAAACCCATTCTGCAGGTCCGCGCTGACCGGTAAGTCGGTCGCCGAGACGATCTGCGCCACGTGAGCGATCATCTCATCCCGGCCAACCGCGAAATCACGGCGGCCCACCGAAAATGCATAGCCGGCACTCGTAGTTGCCAACGCCTCAAAACCCAGATGCGCCAGCAGCCGCGCCGTTCCGACATCCCATGGGTTGGGGATAACAAATGCTCCATCCCGCACATGCAGAGCACGGAAAGCAACGCATTTCTCCATCTGGGTTCGCATTTGTACCTCCTGCCTAAGAGTTCGCAACTCTTCTCCGATTTGCGCATCCCGACATCTTATCCGCTCGGTTCAGCTATTTCCGTCCGCCACGGGTCATGTGGATGTGCCACATGTCATACCCCAGACTCTCGTAGAACCGTGCCGTCCGGGCGTAGTCCCGGTTGGCGGAGTACACCAGCGACCCGCTGATGCCACGATTGTCCGCGATCTGGAGCAGATGGCGCATCAACAGCGTGCCGACACCTCGCCCCCTGTGCCCTGGCGCCACGTACAGGTCTTGCACTTCCAGGTAGGCCGCCGCGTCGTCCAGGACACCCTCCACAAACTCGTTCCCGGCCGTCGATCGCAGTTCCCCGATGACGAAACCGATCACCTGTCCGTCCACCTCCGCAACGAGGCAGCACTCGCCCAGCCGCTTGCGAAGTTCGTCGACCGTGTCGGCGCGGTAGTTCCGAGTCAGTCCCTCGGCCGCCCATTGTAGACACAGCGCGGCCACGCCCGGCAGATCAGTTTCCGTCGCCTGCCGTATGCCAGGGGCAATGCTCATCTCGTGCGGCTGCTCTGGCGATACCTGCTTGATCAGATGCAGTTCCTCAGGACAGCCGGGGTTGTCTGTCATCTTTCGGCACGAAGGCCGGAACCCCGTGGCCAGGTAGAACTGGCGGGTCGGCACGTAGGGCGCGTAATCGACCGATTCGCCCAGCGTGTACACTGCCAGTTCGATGATCCCAAGCAGCCTTGCCTGTGCCTCGGCCGCCGCGAGCAGAGCCCGGCCGATGCCATGGCGATGCAGGTTTCGCCGCACTGCTATCCACCCGATGTGCAACCGCCCCTCGGCGACGTGGAGGGTGATGAAACCCACGATCTGCCGGCCCAGTTCCGCGACCAGGCACTGCTGATGGGCCAGATCGATGGGAATGGCTCGCCTGCGGGCATCTTCGTCGAACCACTCGCCCAACTCGCCGGCCAAGGCGAGCAGCCGCGGGCGATCATCCGGCCGCATCGCCCGCACCGTTGGCCTGTCGTGCTGTAAAGGCATGGCTTGCAGACCTACCTCGGACGAACAGTCCGTCGGGATAACAGGAGACCTCGGCGCCGGCCATTTAGCACTTCAAGCGCACGCGGTGCCGACAACTTCGGCCTCGGTGCGCTTGAAGTACTAATCCACCATGTCGTGCCCTGGCAGCATGGCCAGGCCACGCGCCGGCCTACTTGGCGGCCGGGGCGGGGGCGTCCTTCTTGGACACCACGATGTTCTCGATCTTCAGCGTGCAGCCGTAGGTGTAGAAGCCGACCTGGCCGTGCTCTGCGCCGGCAAGTGGCTTGGGATCCTTGTACTCAAACACCTTCTTGCCATCCACGGTCAGGCTGATGACGCCACCGTCGTTGGCGGCCACCACATGTGCCTTCTTGCCGGCCGTCGCCATCGGCTTGTCACACACTGTGGACTCGACGATCTCGCCCTCTTTGCGCAGGCGGTTCTGCTTGTTCTCGTCACCCGCGAACTGGACCAGGTAGCCACTGGCAAAACCGTCTTCGCCGCCGTTCAGCCAGGCGCTCATATCGCAGATTCTCTCACCGGTAAGCGTACCGTCGAACTCCACCTTAACGCTGGCCGGCATCTTGGGGTCAGTCAGGCTGATCGCGCATTCGCCCTCGCCACCTTTCATGGTTATGGCCCCATCCTTCACCTCAACATCGCCGTTGAGGATCGTCCATCCCTTGGGGAGCTTGGCGCCCGTGAGATCGACCTTCTGCACGACGGTCCAATCGCCGGCCGCGGCAGTCGGCTTATCCTGGGCCATGACGACCAGTGCGGAGCAGAACCAGACGGCAACAATGCTGGCAACGATGAGAACCTTCTTCATACGATGTTCCTTTCCTGAAGTGTGTCGTCTGCCGGCTGCCAGATTTCCTCAAACCCACGACAAAACGAGACGGCACGAAACGTGCTGGCAGGCGCGGAAACGCACTGAAAACAAATGTACCGGCCGCCTCCGGCCGTGGCAAGGCAATAAGTGATGCGGATAACTCAACTGCAGCACCCGCCGAGGGCTCATCGTGCTCTCAAACCGCGCCTCGCAGACCAAGTTGGTCGGCAACATCGCGCAACGCGATGATCACCTCAGCAATGAGGTCATCGACGGGCATATTCATCATGCCAGCGCCGCGCTCGATCACGGAGCGGTCGACGCCGGCCGCGAAGCTCTTCTCCTTCCACTTCTTCTTCACGGACTTGACCTCGAGGTCCATGACGGATTTCGATGGGCGCACGAGGGCGGCCGCCGACACCAGCCCGGTTAGTTCGTCAATCGCAAACAGAACCTTCTCCATCGCGTGCACGGGTTCCACGTCAGAGCACAGACCATAGCCATGCGCAAGGACGCCGTGAATGTAATCGGCGGGATAGTTTCGCTCGGTGAGGATCTCGCGGGTCTTGGTGCAATGCTGGTCGGGAAATCGCTCGTAGTCGAGGTCATGGATCAGGCCGATGACACCCCATTTTTCCTCATCATGCCCGAGCTTGCGGGCGAAGTGCCGCATCGTCGCCTCAACCGCAAAAGCGTGTTTGAGAGCTTTCTCCGTGTGGTTGAATTCTTTCAGAAGAACAAGCGCCTCGTCCCGGGTTGGGGGTCGTGTATCCATGGGTCCCATGATACCCCGTTCAGCGGCCATTTGAATGCCGCTCTGTACAACCCGCAACGCAGAGTATCCACTGGCACACCGCCAGGATTCAGTGTCCTGCCGGCTGCCCGTTAGGATGCTGGTCTGTCCATGCCTTATTGAGCTTGCCAGGCTCACCATAGCGGTTGCCGGCGCGATCCTTGCCCCTGGCCAGATAGATCTCAAATGGCGGAGCGCCCAGGTGCTTCACCGTGGCGGGCATGTAACGCATGGTGTATCCGCAACGGCGCATGGCGCCGGTGTTGGCGGCGGATCCATGAATGAGCCTGCCATTATGGAACGAGCATTCATTGGGCGCCAGCACGCAATTGACGGCGTTGCCCTCGTCAAACGAGCCCTTCTTTATCTCCGTGTCAAATACCTGTCGGCCTGGGTCGGCCACCTTCTCGTAATCTGAATATCCGTTGGAGTGAGTGCGGGGAATGACCTGCATGCAGCCATTGGCCGGAGTGGATGGATCAATCGCCAGCCAGATCGTGACGACCTCCATGGGTTCAAGTCTGCCACGCCAGTAGGCCGAGTCTTCGTGCCACGGCACGCGCTTGCCGACGGCCGGGGGCTTGCAGAGGAAATGGCTGGCCCAAAGGACAATGTCCGGCCCGATAAGCGGCTCAACGAGATCAAGAACCGTGTCATCCAGGAGCCAGTCAAACAGAGCCGGATCCCAGAAGTGCGGAACATCCATGTGTTCTGGTGACTTGCTGATGCCTTGTGAAGTCCACTGATCCAGGAGTACCTCAAAGCGAGACTTTAGGGCGTCGAAACGGCCGGGCGGGAAGACCGGCTGATTGCGAACCAGATAACCTTCGCGTCTGTAATGCTCCACCTGCGACGTCGACAACTTCGCACTCATGGGATCTGCCTCAAGCACTTCGCCAAATTGGGACCACATTCAAAGCTCTCGTCACCCAATGCATTCACAGACAGTAGGCCCAGCAAACAGGACATTCCCACTGCCACCAGAGAAGCAACGGTGCGATGTCGCAAGCCAGCACAACCGGTCGCTTCGCGAATGAGATTTGTTTACTTGATTTGTATATTGATTTTATTAATCTAATATGTATAGTAATATCATGAAATCAATCTCTCAGTCAATCCGATGCCCGTCTTGCACCGGCCCGCTTCGGCCGGCCGTTCTGCTGTGCGAGCCCTGCGGATTGCGCTTTGAGGGAAGTTTTATTGCGAATGAGTTCGCTACGCTGAGCCAGGAGGATCTGCATTTTCTGCGGATCTTCATCCACACCGAGGGACACATCCGGGAGATGGAGTCGGCCTTGGGCGTGAGCTATCCAACCGTCAAAGCCAGGCTGGCCGACCTAAAGGCTCGCCTCCAGTCGGATGTTGCGACGGCAACAGCGACAGCGAACACCCCGCCACTGCCCGTATCGGCGACGGCGGATGAAAGTCAGCGGCCGGAGACCACCAACTCGAGCAGTGTCTTGCACGAGTTGGAAACAGGGAAGATTAGCGCGGAAGAGGCGATTGCCCAACTCCGCGCCAAGAAAGGATGAACCATGCGTGAGGAAATCCTGCGGATCCTGAAACTGGAAAAGGAAGGTAAACTCTCTGCCGATCAGGCGGCCGATCTGCTTGCCGCGCTCGCCGGTAAAGCCAGCGAGGAGGCCCCACCACCTCCTCCTCCCCCACCACCGCCGTCGTCATCCTCAGATGCCAGAACCTTTGCAACCATGCGCGGCATCCTGATCAATGGCACCCAGACGCTCGCCGATTTCGTCGATACCACCGTCCGCAGCGCCGTCCAGGGGCTGCACCAGAAGGATGGCGGCAACAGCATCACCATGTCACGCTACACGCCGCCAGCGTCGACCGATTCGGTCTTCACCTCCAACAGCATCAACGTTTCGCAATTCGCCAACGTTACGTTGAACCACGCCACGCTAAGTGGCAATGGATTGCATGCCGGGACGATCTCTCATCTCAATATCGAGGATGGGAAACTCTGCGAATGCCGGTTCAACGGCAGTTCGCTGGACGACACAGACCTGATCCACGGCAATATGTTGGACTGCGAACTGAACGGCGCGAAGATCAACCGGCTGAAAGTACTTGGCGAGAGCGAAATCGCTGACTGCCGCTTTCATGGTGCCACGGTTCGCATGCTGACGCTGGATCAGAAAAGCCGGATCGCCGATACGGCATTCAATGGCGCAACCATCGCATCCGTGACGCTGGAAGGGACATCACTGACCGACGTGAATCTGAGCGGCGCGACCATCACCGACTCTCAATTCCGCGCCACACGCTGGAATGATGTGTCATTGCATGGCAACCGGATCACCGGGTGCACATTCCAGAACTGCGAACTGGACGATGTGGAGTTTCGGGAAAACCTTCACGGCACCGGCATGGAGCGATCCGCCTGGACGAACTGCAAGTTCCATGACACCCGCTTTATCCGCTGCAGTTTCGCCGGAGCACAGATCAGCGATGTGGATCTGGCAGACATGCGGTTCGACAGCGTGGATTTCTCCAATCGGGTCATCAAGGGAAATGACGAATTCCGGAAGCTCGCCGAAGGAGCTCGCTGCGCCGCCGTCTGATTCGGTGAGATCCGCCGCCTGCGCCTGCGCCACCGGGCCATTCTTGACGCGCCCTGCCGGCGAGAGTAGATAAATGACGTGTTGTGAATACCTCCGGCGCAGGCAGCGGCCCGTCCGGTTCTAAGACGGCGTTTTTCCGTGTTTGCCATGAAACCCACACTGTTTATCGGCGATATCAATGTCGACATTATGATGGGAGGACTGGAGAGTTTTCCCATCCCCGACCGCGAGATCACCTGCGCCAGCTTTGACGTGGCGTTGGGCAGTTCGGCGGTTATTGCCGCCTGCACCTTTGCCGCGCTTGGGGGAGAATGCGCATTCCTGGGCCTGGCCGGCCGCGATGCCTATGGAGAGTTCATGCTCGACGGCATGAAGGACTTTGGCATCGATATTTCGCCGGTCGTTCGCACCGATAAAGTCAAAACCGGCGTCACCGTCAACCTGATCCACGGTGGTCAGCGTACACAGGTAACCTACGGGGGTACCATCCCCGAACTGGATGGAACGCCGATCAACCGGAGTGCGTTTGCCGGATTTGGGCATGTCCATTTTGCCGGACCCTATCAGCAAACGAAACTTCGGCCGCATATCACCCGCCTTCTGAAAACGGCGCGGGAATGCGGCCTGACCACTTCGCTGGATCCTCAATGGGATGCGACGGAACAGTGGCAATTCGTCGATGAATGGCTGCCCCTGCTGGACTATTTCTTCCCCAATGCCGATGAGGCTCGCTCCATCACCGGAACTGCGACGGCCGAGGAAGCCTGCATGAAGCTATCCGCCCGTACCCGCCGCGTGGTGGTCAAGGCAGGCAAAGATGGCGCGATGTTGGTGGATGGCGGCGCCCTGGTTCCGGTCCGGCCGCCGCAGATCAGGATTGTGGACACCACCGGAGCCGGCGATGCGCTAGATTCGGGATTCCTGTATGCCATCCAGGCGCGGCAGATGCCACTGCGCGATGCGCTTCGCTTTGGGGTAGCAACCGCCTCGCGAAGCTGCACCTTTGTGGGAGGCGCCGCCGCCCGCTCCAGTTACGATGATGTAGTGCAATTTATGAAGGACAAGATGTGATGAATGCTTTCCGAAAACTGTTGGAACTGCCCGCCGGCGAAAAGACCCGTCTCGGTGTCGAGTACACCGCCCCGGAAATCGCGCAGCAACCCGCGGTCTGGGCAAAAACCATCAACCTGCTGAAGACGCGACGGACTGAGATCATCGCATTCCTGCAATCGGCAGGAATGGCCGGCGCAAAGAAGTCCACTGTGATCCTTACCGGCGCTGGCACATCGGAATTCATCGGCAATGCCCTGGCAGGCCCGATGAGAGAGCTGTTGGGCCGCGAGGTCATATCCATCCCCACCACGAATCTGGTCACCCACGCCCGCAACACCTTTGTTCCGGGACATGATTACACCGTCATCTCTTTTGCTCGCTCGGGCAACTCCCCTGAATCGCTCGCTACGTACAAGCTGGTCAACAAGCATGCCCCTGCCGCGAAGCAGATCGTCATCACCTGTAACAAGGATGGCGCCCTGGGTCAGGCGGCTCAGAAAGCAGCCAACGCTCTATGCCTGCTCCTGCCCGATGAAACGAACGACCGTTCGCTGGCCATGACCAGCTCGTTTTCCTCCATGGTGCTTGCGGGGCTTTATCTGTCCCTGCTTACCGCGAAAGCTGATGCCGCCGATGCGATGCTCAAGCTGGCTCAGGATGGCGCCAATCGCGTCATGGATGTCTATGGCGATCTGCTGCACCAGTTTGCCAGTCTGAAGTTCAGCCGGGCGGAGTTTGTCGGCTCTGGCTCTCTCTATGGAACCATGCAGGAATGTCACCTGAAGATGCAGGAAATGACCAACGGCAACGTCGTGTGCCGTTACGATACCTTCCTGGGCGTACGCCATGGCCCGCAGGTGTTTGTGAATTCCGATTGCATCGTCATCGCGGGCTTGGCTTCTGCTCCGGATGTGCGCCGGTATGAACTGGACCTGCTGCGCGAACTCTCGCGAAAGAAGCAAGGTTGCGGCACACTGGTCATCTGCGACAAGGCCACCCCAGAGATTCAATCGCTGGCCGCTTATGTTGTGGAACTATTCCCCAATTCCCCGGCTCTTGATGACAAGTACCGCATCCTCACCGATGTCGTCGTCGGCCAGATCCTGGGAGTGTTCAAGTCCATGGCCCTGGGGATGAAACCCGACAGCCCCAGTCCCGCCGGCACCATCAACCGTGTGGTTCAGGGCGTGACGATCTACGATGTCTAGAGGCAAGAGCAACGGAGAACCATGGCCGGGAAAAACAACCTGCATCCTCTGGTTGAACTGATCAAGCGGCACAAGCGCACGGGAGTCGGCGGCATCTATTCCGCCTGCTCGGCCCATCCAATGGTGCTCAAGGCCGTCATGGGCCAGGCTCGGGCCGATCAGTCATTGGTCTGCATCGAAGCCACCTCCAATCAGGTCGACCAGTTCGGCGGGTACACCGGAATGAAACCCGCAGACTTCAGCCAGTTCGTCGCTCATCTGGCCAAGGAAGTGAAGTTGCCTCTGGATCACATCATCCTTGGCGGTGACCATCTCGGGCCCAACGCCTGGCGCGGCGAATCCTCCGGCAGCGCCATGGCCAAGGCACAGGATCTGGTCCGCGCCTATGTGATGGCAGGGTTCACCAAGATTCATCTCGATGCCAGCATGCCCTGCGCTGATGACAAGGCAGGTGGAAAGGAATTCCTTCCCGACGAAGTGGTGGCCCAGCGGGCAGCGCAGTTGTGTGCCGTGTGCGAGGAAACCGCTCGCACACTCAAAGGCAAACGCTCCCTGCCAGTGTATGTGGTCGGTACTGAAGTTCCCCGGCCTGGCGGCGCTCTGGACAACGCCGAAGCTCTGCACGCCACCAGCCCACAGGATGCCCGCCGCACCATTGCCATCACGAAAACGTCTTTTGACAAGCTCGGACTGCAGGAGGCGTGGAAGCGCGTGGTCGCTCTTGTTGTGCAGCCGGGTGTTGAATTCAGTGACTCTACCGTAACCAATTACGAGCGGAGAAAAGCATCCAGGCTTTCGCGTCTGATCGAAAAAGATCCCCAGTTGGTCTACGAAGCCCATTCCACCGACTACCAGACGCAGCAGCATCTGACGGAGATGGTGCAGGACCATTTTTCTATCCTCAAGGTTGGCCCCGAACTGACCTTTGTGTTGCGGGAAGCACTTTTTGCTCTCGCGGAGGTTGAAGAAGAGATGCTCGCGGTCGCAGGAATCGCTGAACCCTCGCGTTTGCGCGAAGCTCTGGAAATGACGATGTGCGAGAAGCCGGGCAACTGGAACAAGCACTACCACGGCACACCGGCAGATCTGGCTTTTGCCCGCAAATACAGTTACAGCGACCGCTCACGCTACTACTGGCCCGAACCTAAGGTGGCCGCTGCAGCGCAGAAGCTGATTGCCAACCTGCAGGCCCACCGCCCGCCACTCAACCTCTTGAGCCAGTACATGCCCGAGCAATACCGCAAGGTGCGCGAAGGCCACCTGCAAAACGAGCCGGCACTGCTCATCCAGGATCGGATTCAGGACGTAGCGCGCAAATACGCCGCCGCCTGTTCGAACTCCCGACGGTAGCTGGCTGCATGCCGGTGAATACTACTGAGCCGGCTGAGTTGCCGGAGCGGTGGTGAACGGCCGCGTATCAGTACTGAGCAGGTCCAGTTTCAGCAGCGCGCGGTAGGGATTATCCTGCGCCGTCGTCGGGACAATCTCCACCTTCTCAATGACTTGCGGTTCAACGGGCTTCTCGCCATTCAGCGGTGTTGCCGCGATCGCCTTCACCACATCCAGCCCCTCGACGACCTGGCCAAATGCGGTGTACTTCTTGTCCAGATTCTGACACTTCTCGCGTGAGAGACAAATGAAGAACTGGCTGCCGGCGCTATTGGCCCAGTCTGCCCGGGGAGGCATGCCTTTGGGTTCAATCGGATCGCCCGTCCGGGCCATCGAAAGCACGCCTTCCTCATGGGCCCGATCGCTGAACTCGGCGGGAAGTTGATACCCCGGGCCGCCATAACCGGTGCCAGTCGGGTCGCCGCCCTGGATGACGAAGCCGGGCACCACGCGATGGAATCCAAGGCCATCGTAGAACCCGCCCTCAGAGAGGTTGATGAATGACGCCGCCGTGTTCGGGGCCGCGTCAAACCAGAACGCCAGTTTCATCGCGCCGCGGTTGGTGGTCATCTTTGCATAGACCAGAGGCGCCACGCGGATCACGTTCGTGCCAATCGGCCCGCTGAACTTCGGTGTCGCCCGGGCCTGCACCAGGAGTGGAGTACCAGTGAACTCGGTCACAAGCTTGCCCGGCGGAACGGCAAAAACCACATATGTGCCAACAGCCTCGAGTTGGGGGTAAATCGCCTTGAGGTCGACCATCTGGCCGGGCTGAACATCCGCAGCAGCCTTGGGCTCAAGCTTCTTGCCGGCGAAGTCGATTGCCACAAGATGCACGGGCTGATCCCCATCAACCTTTACGTCCACCGGCTTGGATGGCGCATACCACTGCTTGGCGGGCACCAGAACTGAGACCAGAATTATGATCGAAGCAACCAGGCTCATTACAAATAGCTCCTCGTGTAAGTTCTACTCCACGGCAACCGAAACGTTGACGCCGAACAGGTAACCATGCGAGGGCGATACGGGTTCGCGCGGGCAAACATGCTTGATCGCCCCGATCTGCCATGTCACAGTATGGTCATGCACCTTGAGACGCACCTTGCGATCGGCTGGGCTCTGGGCAACGTGTTTCCCCGGTTCTCTCGGCGGCAGCGTCTACTGGTCAGTCTGGCGGCCCTGCTTCCCGACGCCGACGGGTTGAGTTACCTCGCGGGTGCGACAGCATATGGCAACTGGCATCACACTGTTGGCCACAATGTGTTCGCCTCCGGGGCCGTGTTGCTCCTCGCCGGCCTGTTGGCGGGGCGACACAGGATGCTCGTGATCCTCGTCACCCAGCTCGCATTCTGGAGTCACCTTGCCGGAGATTGCTTCATGTCCGGATGGCCAGTGGAGTTCCTCTGGCCGGTCTCGCGTCAAGGGTGGATGTTCCGCCCGGCGATCCGACTGGATCATCCGGCCAATATAGCCCTGGCATATGCATCATGGGCGTTCATGGCAGGATCGTGGTGGATCTGGCGAAGGACGCCATTGGAGTTCATCTGGCCAAAGCTCGACGCGCTGGTGAGCCGCGCGGTTCATCCATCCACGCTCACCTGCGATATCTGCGGGGGGCCGATGAGCCTCAAGCGCGGCCGGGTGATCAAGGGCATGCGCTTGGCATGTGCAGAGTGCATTACTGCGGCAGTAACGACAGGGCGAGATCAGAACGGCATTGTCTGATCCATCCAATCATCCTGCTTGAGCACCTGCTTGCGGTTGAAGCGGGCCATGCGCTCCGCCCTCGCCTGGCAGAATGCGATCAGCCTGTCAGCGCCCATCACACGCCAGCCTTTGCGGATGTAGAAGGCGTGGCGATTGAACAGGTCATCTTCGGCACAGCAGAACATCTGGGCACAACCGGGGTCGCCCTGGCGGGCAGCACGACCGAAAAGCTGGCGGTCAACACGGTGCGATCCATGCGGTTCGGTGGCGATTACGTGGAGGCCACCAAGATCAGCGATGCCGCGCCCGAGCTTGATGTCGGTGCCGCGACCAGCCATGTTCGTGGCGACGGTAATCTTTCCCTTCAAGCCCGCCTCGGCCACGATCGAAGCTTCCTGGGCGGTCTGGGTGGCATTGAGCACACGATGCTGACGGCCGGCAGCCGTCAGGCGCCGGCTGACCTCTTCCGATGCCAGCACGCTGCGAGTGCCGACCAGCACGGGTAACGCCTTGTCGTTCAGTTCGCACACGCGTTTCACGACTGCCTGCCACTTCTGCTCGGCGGTGTCGAACATGCGCGTCGGGAGCAGTTCGCGGATGCAGGGCTTGTTGGTCGGAATGCGCACCACCGGCCGGCGATAGATCTGCCAGAGTTCTCCGGCGGCTTCCCATGCAGTGCCGGTCATGCCGCCCATGATCGGATACTGCCGGAAGAAACGCTGAAACGAGAGGCGGGCAAGATTCTCTTTATCACTGGTCACCGGCACGCCCTCTTTCACCTCGCATGCCTGGTGCAGGCCATGACGCCAGCTTCGGTCGGCCATGACGCGGCCGGTGAACTCATCGATGATCTGCACCTTCTGCTTGCCATCTTCCTCGCCGACCGCGATGAGGTACTGCTCGTCGCGGGTATAGCAGTGGCGCGCGGAGAGGGCGAGGGTCACCAGTTCTTCACGGCGGCGTTCGCCGCGCCAGAAGCCCGAGGCGGTGCATAGCTCGTACAGATGGTCACGCCCCTCCTCAGTCAGATCCACGGAGCGGACTGTCCGGTCGATGGTAAAGTGCTTGCCCTTGACCATCTGCTGCGCCAGCTTGTCTGCCTCCTGGTACATGGTGGCATTGGGGTTGTCATCAGGGGAATTGGAGATGATCAGTGGTGTCACGGCTTCATCAATCAGCAGGCTGTCGGCTTCGTCAACGATCACCTTGAAGAGCCCTGGTACGAGCAGTTGCTTGCCGATCGTGCGATGCAGGAGCGTACCCACCATGGTCTGCGGCGCGTTGCGCAGGACCCCAAGCTGGATCTGGTCGCGCAGGAAGTCGGCGACGAGCTCCTTGCTCGTGTTGTAGACGATATTGCGGCGATAGTGATCGTAGCGGCCAGTCTGATCACTGTCGTGGATGACAAAACCAGCCTTGAGTCCGAGCATCTCATAGATTGGACTCATCTCAGTGGCATCACGCTCAACGAGGTAGTCATTGACGGTGATGATGTGAACGGGGCGGCCCTCCAAGGCCCAGAGCGAGGCGATCATCGCCGCGGTAATGGTTTTGCCTTCACCGGTCGCCATTTCGGTGACGTAGCCTTCGTGCATGGCCAGAGCGCCCATCACCTGCACATCGTAGGGTCGCAGGCCCATGCCGCGGAGCACCGCCTCGCGAGCCAGCGCCACTGCCTTTTCCAGGGCGGGCCCTTTGAGCTTGCCTACCCGTGCCAGTTCGCGAACCTCCCCGACTGCCTCGCGAAAGTGGGTGGCTCCAAGTTTCTGGACGGTCTCCTCCAGCGCGGTGACACGATTGGCTGCCTCACGCAACCTGCCGACCATCGGCCGGCGATTCTTCACCCAGCCGCGCATGGCACTGATGAAGAGGTCCGGGCCCTTGAGATCGGGCGCCTTGACGCGGCGAGCGTCAAAGATCGACCAGAGTTCCTGGCTTGTAAGGTCAAAGCGCGCCATGGCTCTTGGATTAACTCCAGGGGTTGGTCAGGTTCCGCGTCATCAAAAGCTGTTCAAATTTGCGCCAGATTTGCGCGATGATCGGCTGGCGATCCACGGTAAAGCGGATGTATGCCCTCTGCCCGGGCATGTACGTCACGCCGGTATTGTCGAGCTTCAGCACTACTTCAAACGGCTCAATCTGCGCTCGCACGCCCTGCTGATCGCGAGGATCAACCGATGCTGTACCCCCAGCCGCGGCATTCAGCGAAGGATGCGGGATTTGCGGTTGTGCCGCTTTGACGACGATCGGCGGACCGATGGGATGAATCACCTCCTGCACAGCACCGCTGAGGCGAATCTGCGTTTGCATGTCGGGCTCGTCCGCAGGCATCTGCTTGGCGCGTGTCTCAAACACGTCGAGATAGTGGGCATCGTTCTGATCGATGATGGCCCGCGCTTCAAGCTTATCCATGGTGACCAGAATCGCGAACTCCTTGCCGCGTTCAAGGAACTGGCCGGGCAAGGTATGCAGATTGGGGGCGATCAGCCGTCCGGCAAATGGAGCTTTGATCACCAGGCTGGCCTCATGTTCACGCAGCGCATCAAGCTGTTCACGCAAGGCCTTGATCTGTTCTTCTTCAATGAGCCGCTGCACCTGGTCGGTTGTTATCGCCTGTTGGCGGCGCAGTTCAGCCATCTGCAACTTAGCCTGCGTCTGCTTGATCTTCGAGCTTAGCGTCTCGTTCTCCATGACCAGCAGGACATCTCCCTGCTTCACAAGCTGCTCATCCTGCAAAGGATGGCCATCGACGGTACCCAGCGCTTTGACGATCCCGTCATAGCCGGCCTTCAGCACGTCACGATGCTCAGCGCCGATGATCGCCTGCGAGGAAACCCGCACGGGAATCCGGATCAGGCCCACCACAACGATAATCAGCGTCGCCACGGCCAGCGTGAACGCCCATGCCCGCCCGCGTTTGCGATGCAGTTCGGGCTCGATCGTCAGGTAGCGGAAGAGCGTCACCACCGGCACGACGCACCAGGTGACAATGCCCCCCAGCGCCATCAGATCGCCCAGCACGGGGACGCGAGCGCTGACCATCAGGATGATCATCACGCCGACGAACAAACGGTAGAAGCTCGATGCCCACCAATAGTTAAAGAGCCAGAAGCGCTGCAGCAGCGACGGCAGAGGTTGCTGTTGCTTGATCCGGAACACATGCCTCTTGACCAGGCCCCAGCCGTATTCCCTGCTCTTCTGTTGCAGGTTCGGAATTTCCAGGAAATCCGACAGCATGTAGTAGCCGTCGTACCGCAGCAATGGGTTGGCATTGAACAGCACGGTGGACACGCTGGCTACCAGCATGGCATTCATCGCCACCTGCTGCCAGAAGGGATCGCCCGTTGCCTTCCAGACGAACGCCATGATCGCGGCAAAAAACAATTCCGTGTACATGCCGGCAGCGCCGACGAACATCCGCTGCCAGCGGCTGGGAAATGCCCAGGCACTGGACGCATCAACATAGGGTGTGGGGATGAACACCAGGAGCATGATGCCCATCTCATGGACTTCGCCGCCGAACCTGCGGCAGGCAAAAGCATGCCCGAACTCGTGGATGACTTTGGTGAAAACAAACACCAGCCAGAGCCAGCCCCAGTTGGAGACCTCAAGGGCGGCGCTGGTCTGCTTGCCCAGTTCCTGCCAGTCCGGTGCGATCGTCGCGATGGCCGCAATCACCACGACCAGCCATGCGATCATGCCGCCGGTGGAAAAGAGCACCTTCATTACCGGCATCCAACGCGTCACCAGACCATTGAGGTCAAATGGCAGCGGAAGGCGGGGAAAGAGGATGTTCATTGCCCTCTGCTTCCACTGCTGGCGCTGCATCGACTTGTGTCGGCGCAGGAGCACCTGGGCGTCGGGCGAGATATCGGCCTCGACCAGATTAGCCCCGTGAAGCTGCGAGAGTATTTGTATCACTTCAGGCTGGGTCGGCGCCGCATCATCCATCTGGCCGCCGGCCAGTTCCCATGCCTCAGAGACGGTGCGTTTGCCGTCGAGCAGGCCGATGAAGTGATAGGCGCCATCGGACAGTCGCATGAACTGGGTCGCCGCCGGATCGCGCACGACGTACCAGCGCTCGCCGCGATGATACTGACGCGTGATTTGAGCCCCGGGACGAAGGCGAATCTTCAGACTCGCCACGCGATACCAGGATTCGGAAAATGTCGGTCGCAATGCAAGCATTCAAACTCCAGAGCAACTCCTGCTCCCAGACCGGCCGGAGCATGTGCTCCTGCCGGCGCAACGTTCCAACCATGCCAGAATCACAGACCCAGCCCCCACATCCTCAGGCGGATCCAGTCGGTCAGCGGATGTGTCCAGATCCAGATCAGCCGCGCGGGCACCGTCTTAACCTTTGCTTCGCCGGTCATGCCCGGCTTCCACGCTGGAATATCCTTATCCTGCAGTTCGCCGTATACCCGGAAGATGTTGTGAGCCTCCTTGGGTTCGCCCAGTGGCACGATGCGGGTCACCTTGAATTTGTAGCTGCTGCCCGGATCGCTGTTGCTGGCAACTTCGCCTTCCTGGCCCACTTTGATGTACTGAATGTCCTTGTCCTTGACGTTCAACTCAACCTCAAGGGCGCTGGTCGAGCCGATCTCAAATAGAGCTTCGCCCTCTTTGACCGGGGAACCCCGACGCTCGTGCAGATCGCCGCGGAGCACTTCACCATCGAACGGGGCGCGGATGATCGCCTGGTCCATTCGCCAGGACCACAGATCCGCCTCAGCCTGAGCCGCATCGCGCTGCCTCAACGCAATCATCGCCTCGACGGTCTTGTTGCCTTCCTTGAGCTTTTGATCCGCTTCCTTCTGATAGGCATTGGCTCGCGATTGAGCTTCGGCCTTCTGCAGCACCATGTCTGTCGTATCCATGCTGACGAGGATCTGCCCCTGCTTCACGCGCATGCCGGGGCGGATATCGATGCCGTCAACCTTGCCGACCTCTCCCAGGAATCCTTGTGCCGGTGCTGGAACCGTGCGGCGGTCCACCGATGCGAAGGAGAAAGGCGCCGACACCCGATAGACCGCCGGATAAAAGATCAGAACAGCCAGCGCGATGATCACCGCGACGGTGATGATCTTCGCCAGCATGTACTTTTCACCGATAGTCTTTTCGCCGAAGCTCTTGATGCTGTAACCCACTTTGACGGCGATGTTGCGATCGTTCTCATGCCGGTCATGCAACTGCGGTGTCAGCACATCGCCGGTCAGGGAAACCATCGTCGCGGCATTCTGATCGGGCTTCTTGTCGGCCGCGTATTCCAGCATCAGCACGCCTGCGACGTTGCCCAATCGGCGCAGTGGCACGCTCACCAGGACGCAGTTGCCGTTCTCTCGCGAGTAAATGGTCGCTTCACGACTGACGGTATCGGTTCCGCCGCCGGCCGGGTCATAGTGGACGATCTGGTCCTGATCGAGACACTCTTCCATCACTTTTCTGGTCGACACCAGCAATTCCTGCCGTTTGTCGAACTTGTCGGTGTGGGAAAGAGCGATGACCTTGATGGTCTTGCCTTTGGATTCCTTGCCCTTGACCCAACCCAGCGCCACGCGGGCGGCGCCGGTTCGGGTGGCTAGTTCATTGCAGATGTTCTTGCACGCAGCCTCGAAGCCTTCAACGGTAGCGATCGCGCCAATAAGTTGCAGCACGCCCTGGTGGCTGCTTGCGACTTGCTTCGCCGCTTCCGTGCCCCGGCGCATGTGATAGATCTCGAAGTAACCCGCGACCAGCTCCATGCTCGCGAGGCGCTGACGGGCGCGATCAAGCCCGCGGCATCGTGTGATCACCGCCGTGACGCCCACTGCCTGAGCATCGGCGCGCAGCACGGTGGCCAAGCAGAACTGCGCCTCGCCGCTATCATCGGGCGTGCCGACTTCGAAGGCGCCTTCGCGATTCTGTTCCACGCACGGGGTCAGGATCTGAACGAATGCCTCGACCGCTTTCTTCCGAACATCGTCGGCCGCCTGGTCCGGACGCATATGGACGACCGGCACTAACTTGATGCCCGACGCCTGGCGATCAACCATGAACGCCGCCGCTTCGGTTCCCGCAACGACCATCGCCTGAGTATTGAGCAGATCCTGCAGGAACGCGGGCAGGTTATCTCCTGCCGCCAGCAGTCTCTGCACGATCTTCAGGCGAGCGGCATCGGTGTTACCGCCGCGCTCGTCCTTCTCTTTCTCTTTCTGCGACTGAGATCCCTGCACCATTCCGGAAGACACGGTTCGTCTCCTTGGTTGTGAAACTCACCTTTAGGCGATTGACGGACACTCCCCATCGCCTTCGACCGGGCAGGGCTTATTGCTGCCCCGGTACTCGAACATTCACCTGCCAGCCCGGCTCACGGCCGCCCGGGTTCGGCAACTTCAATTCCAACTTTCGTGTCCCGCTGGCGGCGTCCGCAACAGGGTCCAGAAACTCGATCTTCGCCTTTTGCCATACATCCTCAGTTAGATACGATACCTCAAGCTCCTGCCCCACTTTAAGTCTCGCGGCGACCGGAGTTGGCAGATACACCTCGACCTTCAAAGGATCAACCTGCACAACGACCGCAGCAGCACGCTGGCTGCTCTGTTGCGGATCAGCGTATTCGCCTTCGCGAATCGAGATGTCCTGGACGACGCCGTCAATCGTGCTGGTCAGGGTCGCCAATTCCACCTTGATCTCATAGCCTTGGGCCTTGAGCTTGGCGGTCTGCTGTTCCTCGCCGCTGAGCTTGTACTGCGTGGCGGCCAAGGCCGCGTTGAGTTCGGCCTCCTCCAATTCCAGCGGAGAAGCGGCCCCCTTTTCGTACAGTTCCGTCACCCGCTTGAAGCGGACGGCTTTCTGATCCATGGACTGCTTGGCGTACTCGACCTTCAGGAGCGAGTCGGCGTCGATCTTGGACTGCGCGAGCTGGTTCTTGTCGAGACGATCATCCAATCGGAGCATGGGCTGCCCGGCCTTTACGCGGTCGCCCTTCTTGACAAGCACCTCCCGCACAACACCGGCATAGCTGAAACTCAGTTTCCGTTCTTCCGACGGCTTGGTCAGGCCCACATACTCATTCGTGGGCTCTGCAGCGCCCAGAAGAATGCTCCCCAGCGCCAATAGACTAAGGGCCGAGGCCCAAAGCCCCGCCCTGCAACAACGTTCCTGCATGGTGCTCCTTACGCTACCGTGGCACACAGTGTTTGTTGATGCGCCGACGGACTTCTCGTACCAGCCCGTACGGCAGCTTTCAACCTGTGCTGCCACTGGGGGCGCACAGACCCATTCATATAACTGCTAACCATCTGACAATCAAGCGATTGCGGGCAGAACGCAAGCACCTTAAGTGACGGTACACAAACGTTCCCCAGAGCATGTAGTACGCCGCCGGACCTTCACCCGTAGCCCAAAGCGTCAAGATTCTCTTCATTCAGTCCAAAGTGGTGCCCCAATTCGTGCAGAACGGTCGTCCGGACCTGGTGATGGATCTCCTCGATGGTCTCACAGACAGCTTCGATCTCCTGTTTGAAGATGTAGATCACTTCCGGCATGACCGCCGACTCCTCAACGCTGCGCTCGGTTGCGGGACATCCCTCGTAAAGGCCGAGCAGGGCCTCGTCCTTGGGGATCTGCAGATTGCACAGCATCTTGCGGGTTGGGCGTGATCGGACCTCGATCCGCACGGTTTCAAGGGCCTTTGCGAAGCGTTCGGGCACTTCGACAAGCGCTTCGTGGACAATCTCTGCAAACTTCTCTTTGCTGACTCTGCACGCCATGGGTACAATCCGCCAAAACAATAGTACGCCAATTTGTCTTCAGGCGTGCGTTTCGGCGAACAACCGGCTCTCTGCCGCGTTGTACGTTATAGACCAGGATATTACTTGCGGCTATAGGCATGATTCAGCTTGAATGCTCGAATTGCAGGACGATGCTTTCCATCGACGACGCGTTCGCCGGCGGGGTCTGTCGTTGCCAGTTTTGCGGTACGATCCAGACCGTCCCCAGGCCGTCACCGAAGAACAGCCAGGCAGCGGCCGATGTCTCTTCCCCCAAGGCCTTGTTCAAGCGGAAAGCCAGAATTGAGAGCGCGCTGAGTCCCTACAATGACGGCTTGGCCCGCGCAGTGGATGAAATGGAGTCCTCCGGCGGCTTAAGCTCCGGTGCTCTTGCCGGCCTGAGTGCGGGCACCAAACATGCCGCGTCGGCCGACGGCGAGAACGCTGCGGAAGGCATTTCGGCAAGCGCTTCGCAACCGAACACCGCATCGCCGCGCCGCAGCACGGCTACAGCAGCGCCTTCGTCCAATCTACCGGCAACCGGACGGCGGATGGTTGCCACAGTGCCACCAGCTCCCTCAACTCCTCCGGTTGGCAAGACACATTTCGTTCCCAAGCCGTCGTCGGCGGCGGCATCGGCGGCATCGGCCGCAGCGAACAAATCCAGTAACATGCCGATAATCCTTGCGGCCGCTGCGATAGGTGTGATGGTTTGTACCGGCGGGCTCTGGTGGGCAGTGTCTGGTGGCAGCAGCAAGCTGGATCAGGCAGCCGTTGCCGCCCAGGCTGTACCCGCACCGGTGGCTAAGGCGGCTCCAGCTATCCCGGTTGCCGTACCGAAGGCGGCGCCTGAACCGACTTCGGCCCCGGCCGCGGCGGCGGCGGTACCTGCACCGAAACCGGCGAGCGCGCCGAGCGATTCAGGCGCTCTGGGCGGGATCACGTTCAGCGGACCCGGCGTCGTCTACATTGTGGATCGCTCGGGTTGCACCCCGCAGGCGTTTCGGCAGATGCTCGATGCCTGCTACGGATCCATCCAGTCGCTTGGCCAGGATCGCAAGTTCGCCCTGATTATCTGGAACAACTCTCAAGACCTCGCCTTTCCGCAACAGAACCTGGCACCCGCCTCGGTGACGAATCTGGAGGAATGCCGGAAACTGGCGGGCGATTCCCCGGTTGGGGCGACGGACATTGGGGCGATTCTCAGCAAGGCGGTTGCCAGCAAGCCGGACGATATTGTGCTGATGTCGGCGGCCGATCTTGACAATCCGACGGCAACGGCGATCCGCGAGCAGTTGGCCAAGACCATGGGGATCAGGTTCCACGGTATCGCGGTGGGGACGGGGATGAGTGCCGAACGCCTGCGCCCGCTGGTGGCGGATTATGCGGGGCAGTTTGTAAGGGTGGATCTGGTGTCTCTGAAGTAGATCCTTACGTTCCGCATCTTGCAGGCAATACCACAGCCCGGCCATTCTGGTCGGGCTTCTTTCTTGCACTTGAGCGGCGCAGCGAAGCGATGGAGGCACAGGCTCAAGCCCTAACCACAAAGGGGACGGGGAGACCAAAAACAGAAAGATCCGCCTTATGCCGGCGGATCTTCCGCGATCTTTGACAGATGAATAGTCGGGTGCCCTCTCGACAGGTTTCCCTGGCGATTGCCTCGGTTCAGCACCGAGGACGAGATTGTGCTCACGATTACAGGTTCCAGATCGCTCAGGAACCAGTTCTAAGAAAATCCCTTAGAAAGGAGGTGATCCAGCCGCAGGTTCCCCTACGGCTACCTTGTTACGACTTAGTCCCAGTCACCTGTCCTAGCGTAGGAATCTCTGTATTGAGACTACTTCGGCTATTACAGGCTCCCATGACTTGACGGGCGGTGTGTACAAGGCTCAGGAACACATTCACCGCGGCGTAGCTGATCCGCGATTACTAGCGATTCCAACTTCACGGAGGCGGGTTGCAGCCTCCGATCTGAACTGGGGCGTGATTTCTGCGATTTCCATGAGCTTGCGCTTTAGGTTCGCTTTGTGCACGCCATTGTAGCACGTGTGTGGCCCTGGGCATAAAGGCCATGAGGACTTGACGTCATCTCCACCTTCCTCCGGTTTGACACCGGCAGTCCCCTTAGAGTCCCCGGCATAACCCGCTGGTAACTAAGGGTAAAGGTTTCGCTCGTTAAGGGACTTAACCCGACATCTCACGACACGAGCTGACGACAGCCATGCAGCACCTGTGCTATTCGCCTTTTAAGGGGCCATCTACTTTCATAGACTGAACATAGCATGTCAAGCCCAGGTAAGGTTCTGCGCGTTGCTTCGAATTGAACCACATGCTCCACCGCTTGTGTGAGCCCCCGTCAATTTCTTTGAGTTTTAGCCTTGCGACCGTACTTCCCAGGCGGTCCACTTAACACTTTTGCTACGACGACAACAACGTGAGAGTCGCTATCGTCTAGTGGACATCGTTTAGGGCCAGGACTACCGGGGTATCTAATCCCGTTTGCTCCCCTGGCTTTCGTGTCTCAGCGTCAGTACATCCCCAGCAACCTGTTTTCACCTTGGGCGTTCCAAACGATATCTACGCATTTCACCGCTCCACCGTTTGTTCCAGTTGCCTCTAGATGCCTCAAGACTAGCAGTATACCAAGCAGTTCCACGGTTGAGCCGTGGGATTTCACAAGGTACTTGCTAATCCGCCTACACACGCTTTAAGCCCAGTGATTCCGCCTAACGCTTGGGACCTCTGTCTTACCGCGGCTGCTGGCACAGAGTTAGCCGTCCCTTCCTCTGGGGTAGATCAGAACTTTCTTTCCCCTGACAGGAGTTTACATTCCGAAGAACTTCATCCTCCACGCGGCGTCGCTCGTTCACACTTTCGTGCATTGACGAAGATTCGTTACTGCAGCCCCCCGTAGGAGTCTGGGCAGTGTCTCAGTCCCAATGTGGCCGGACAACCTCTCAGTCCGGCTATGCGTCATAGCCTTGGTGAGCCGTTACCTCACCAACTAGCTGATGCAACATCGCCCGATCCAACAGCGCCTTTTAAGGGGCTTCTGAGATCCCGGCCATGCGACCAGGATATTTTACCGGGTATTACCCATCCTTTCGGATGGCTATCCCCGTCTGAAGGGTACGTTAGCGATGCATTACTCACCCGTCCGCCACTGGTGTATTGCTACACCCGTTCGACTTGCATGTCTTAACCACGCCGCCAGCGTTCAGGCTGAGCCAGAATCAAACTCTTCAATTGAAATTTATGGTTCCTCCAGACTCGTCCCTTTCGGGCCTTCACCAGGAGGGTTATCCGCAAATTGAGTTTGTTCACCCGATTCAGAAAGACTTCCGAACCAGGCTGTTACTGCTCGTCATCCGGCTAGGGTATGGCGAGTCAGTCATAGGTATCAGGAACCTATGAGCAAGGCTCAAACATTCTCGATGGCTTACTTACAAAATTGATCAAGGAAGATCACTTGCGTGTAACCACAAGGATGTTTGAGATCTTGGTTGTCCGATGCCCAGACCTGAAGGACAGGATAAATCCTATACTCCGAACCTGAACATCGAACGGGATCTCGCGTAATCCACCTGAAGTTATTATCCTTCAGGCCTTTACGCCCACATCCTCGCGGCATTCCGACTATTCACTTGTCAAAGAGCAATTTCTCATTCGGCTGTGACAACTTTCGTCGTCACCGTCGTTCATTTCCGCGTCGCGTTGCGTTTCCTTCGCGTTAGCGGGGAGGCGAATATTACTGGCGATATTCGCGGTGTCAACCCCTTACTTGCGATTTTGTTTTTGGTCGCAACTCGGCGTTAACAGCCTTCCGCGGCAGCACTTTGTAAACCTTCGGCAAGCAGGCCGATGAAGACCCGGCCGAGGCACACGCCACGGAAACTCGTACCAGAGATTCTCAAAAGAGCGTCGGCCGTATCAGCCGACAAACAACCGACCAATCGTCTTGGTTGCCGCAGTTCAATCACCGCGGCCGATTGGCGTTGCAAGTGGTGAACCAACAGGAAGTATTGTGTGACAGGTGCGCACATTTGTCAAGCGAGCATTTCCTTATACGCGTAAGATACTGTATTTAATACATTTACGGTTTGTTTGCCTGCACTTCGCTCGACCATCCGAGAACAAAAGCGCGCCAGAGAACATCTCGTGGGAAGGTGTGCTTCTGGCCATCTGAAGTGATTACGGTGAGGTCGTCAGGTATGAAGGTGGCTGTGGCCAGCCGCGCATCATCCTTGACACGAAATGGAAACGTCCGAAGTCCGACGACGAGGATGTCAGGAACGGCATCGCACAGGCAGACCTGTACCAACTCTATGCCTATTCCTTGACACTTCTGTACCAGATGCCGTGCGCTACTTCCAGACGGGCCTCCGAGCGTGCATAGCCATGCACGGCGACAGGTAGACTGCATCTCGTTGAAGGCGCACCTGGTATTTCATTCGATCGCAGACTCCCGACCCCTTCGCATTTCCGCGGTCTCCATTCCTCTCCCCTCAGTCCGCTGCTATTCTTGTCACCGTGCGAATCCATCCCTTCAACCAATCCCCAATCCTTCAGACCGACACGGTCGCTCGTCCGTCGGCGTTGTCGTTCATCGTCGCCGGATTTGTCGTGCTGCTCTTTCCCTGCATCGGCCTGTTTATGGTCCGCTCCGGAGCCGGCGCCTTTGGCTGGTGGGTTCTGTCAGCAGGCATGTGCTCCGATGGCGTTCTCTGCATCGAGTTCTTCGGCGCCATCGCGTGGATCTTCCCTCACCTCAGAAGCACCCTCCATCAGTTCTCCGACTATGGCGTCACCATTCTGCCCAAGATCTCCGAGGTCATCGATTTCACCCGCGCGCACGCCGATAACAAGAAGCTCGACGACGAAATCCTCCGCCTGGCACAGTCGGGCCAGACGCTGCCCGCCATCGAGATGACTCGCAAGCGTTACGGCTACTCCCTCGCCCAGGCCCGCCAGTTCGTTCAAGACCTCATCACGCCTGCCCGGAAGTAGCCTGCGGGCAAATCCCACCGCCAACAACATCTATCGCAAGATCCGCTATCCAGACTGCGATAATGTGGGATGTCTCCATTTTTCATGCTTCGCTATTTGCCGGCGCCGGCTTCGAACTCGATGCGGCGCATCCAACGGATGCAGAACTGACGCACGGATTGTTCAGAACGTCGGTCTCAGGTACAACGTTCGTCGTAGTGTTCCGACTCCGATATTCTGGCCGAGGAGCTGGTCGTGCAGATCAGTTACATCAACCTCAAGAGAAGACCTGATCGCGACGAACAATTCCTGAAGATGAATTCGGGTGTAGCCCAGTTCACAAGAATGGATGCGGTTGATGGTAAGCTCCTGCAGGTCGCGGATTTGATTTCTGCCGGCGTGGTGCGGGAGCCGGCGCCAGCCTATGCGCCAGGCGCTTTGGGGGCTGCCGTATCGCATAGGATACTCTGGGAACAATGTGTGGCCCGGAGTACCGCTTTGACCATTGCCGAAGATGATGCTGTCTTCAATCAGAGCTTCGCCAGCAAAGCGACAGCAGTGCTCGAAAGATTGCCGGCAGATTGGGACATTATTCTCTGGGGCTGGAATTTTGATTCCATACTCCACGTTGAAGTCATTGAAGGCGTGAAGCAGACGGTGATGTCGTTTGATCCGCGTCCGTTGGGCACGCAAGTTACTCAATTCCAGAAGGCGGACTGCGGTATTGCGCCGTTTCGCCTGTTGGGCGCATTTGGAACGGTCTGCTACTCGATCTCGCCCAAGGGCGCAGGACAACTGCTTGGGCTGTGTTTTCCACTAAAGACCGAGAATATTTCGATACCTGGCCTTAGGCGAGTAGTGCCCAATATCTATCTTGATTTCGTCCTGAACAAGTATTATCCCACCGTGAAGGCCTATGCATCGTTCCCGCCCTTGGTGTGGACGGAAAATGACAAAGCGACGTCTGATATTAGTTTGGTATCCGGTCCGCAGAATAGCGAAGATGTTCCTGTTTCCCGTCCCGTCAATGCGACATTGTGGTCGCCGGTATTCCGGCCAACCGCACCCGTGCCGGCTGCCGAGCAGCAGCGCGGAAGGCCGCAGTGAAGGACCTTATGACACTCAAATGCTCAATTGGCACAGTGATCTTTGCGCTCCTGGCATGGGGAACCTGTCCACTCTCGACGTTCGCCGCCCAAGCGCCGGCTCAAGGAATCCTCATCGTTGGCACCAACACGCTCTCCGATGCCGCGACGATCAACGCGGCCATCGCCGCCAGTCCTGAGGGTTCCCAGATCGTTCTCCGCGGACATTTCCTGATCAACCAGACAATCCGACTGCTCGGCCAACGTTCTTACCGCGGGGAAGATCGCGCTGGCACGATCCTGAAGCAGGCGGACGGAGCCGACCTCATCGCCATCGTTGCCAGCGACAGCTTCCTCGACAACTCCGAATACTGTGGCACGCCGCTGGCCATCCGCCATCTGACGCTTGACGGAAACCGCACAAATAACCCGAAGGCCCAGACGGCCGGGCTCGTCCTGCGCTCCTGGCTGAGTGTGGCCGAGGACCTGTATATAACGAATATGAGTTCCGACGGCCTGCGCCTGACCAGCCGCAGCGCCAACGGCACCACACTGAAGAACACGCAAGTGAATGGCCGAATCTCCGGCAATTTCATCGAGAACTCCGGCCGCCACGGCCTGTTCGTCGAAGACCCGGGAAACTCCCTCACCGACTGGAACCTCCTCGACAACTGGATCGCAAGTTCGGGCGTCGATGGCATCCACATGGAAAACGCCGCCGGTTGGCTCGTCGAGCGCAACCACATCTATGGCGTCCCGCAGCACGCGATCCTCGCCCACCGGCTCTATGCCACCTCGATTTCCGATAACTACATCGAGGGATTCGGCGAGACCAAAGAGGCCGGCACGTGGTGCGGCATCCGCGCCACCGTGCAGGGCGATGCAGCCTCCACGATCGCAAAGAATCGCATCTTCAATTCTGATGGCGAGAAGCAGCCCGGTTCGAGTTACCGATATCTGGATGTATCGGCCAATTACGGGACTGGCCTGGTCGTCGTCACTGCCAACGCCATCCGTGGCGCCGGGACGCCGCGCGGAACGGGCTTCTACTTCTCAGTCGCCGAAAAGCTGGGGCTAAGCGTGATCTCCACCGGCAACGCCATAGAACGTGTGCACACCCCGCGCACCAGCGATCCCCGCGTGGTGCTCTCCGCCGGGCAGTGAACCCTCGCACGCGGATCAGAAGCCCGTGGATTCGTGAATTGAAGAAGCAGGCGCCAGAGAAACGGCAGCGAGCTGGCGTGCGCACCTGACGCCTACTTGCGAGCCACCACGATCAGTCGCTGGGCGTCCTGGTTGTATGGGGTACCCTCCAGGCTCCCATACGCGCGCGCCTCTGAGAAGCCCGCTTCGCGGAGCAGGCGCATAAGCTCCGAAGCAGTATAGATGCGATGCTCCAGCGACACCTCCCAGCGTTCCGTGCCGCGGATGTAGATCTCACGGCACTTCATCCAGGTCCAGTCCTGCTCCACCTCTCGCTCTGCCAGCATCAGCACGTCGCCCGCCTCATCCCAGCCGCGCGCCTGGAACTTCCTCGCCAGGACCTCCCGGCCCATCATTTCCATCAGCAGCTTTCCACCCGGCTTCAGCGAGGCATGCAGATTCGCCGCCACTGCCCTGTCTTCCGCCGGGTCAGCAAAGTAGCCAAAGGACGTGAACATGTTGATCGCGAAGTCAAACGCGCCGTCACGCCGGAATGCCCGCATATCTCCTTCCACGAACTCCACATCCGCACCCGCCTCACTCGCTGCCGTCCTGGCCCTTGCCAGGTACGGCTTTGTCCGATCAACTCCCGTCACCACAAACCCGCGCTTCGCCAGCTCGACGCTATGCCGCCCCGGACCACAGCACAGGTCCAGCACCTTCGCCGGCGCTGCAACGCCAAGCAGTGCCAGCACCTGATCCACCTCGCCTGGTGTCCTGGCCAGGCATTTTTCGCCGAACATCAGGTCCGAGCGCATTTCCCAGAAACGATCATCTTCATGCCACGCCACCATCTTCGGCCTCCTTTAACGCAAGAAGCCCGCGGCAGGTTTTGCCGCGGGCTTCGTATGCATGTTCTATTGCTACGAATCAGCCCCGCGGCACCAGCGCAAGCAGCATCGCTACCGGTGTTACGCCGGTAATGCCGATTGTGAAATGGTTCCTGAGGCTCATTGAGGCCACAGCATACCGTCGAATCGCCGACGCAGGCAAGCGTGAAATCTGATGTCACATCCACTCTCGTCCCGCATCCTGATAGAGTAGAGCAACTGACGATCGTCATGTGTGAAACGGAACTGCACAACCTCGTGCTGCGTGCCCAGGGCGGCGATGTCGCCGCCTTTGGGCAGGTGGTCCGCCTGACCCAGCGGATGGTACATGGCCTGTGCCTGCGGATGCTTCGGTGCCCGCAGACGGCGGCCGATGCATCGCAGGAGACGTATCTGCGGGCCTTTGCGCGGCTGAAAGAGCTGCGTGACCCCGATGCGTTTCCCGGCTGGATTCGAAGGATCGCCCTGACAACGGCCGCCGGAATGCGCCGGGATGGCCACCTGCGACTGAGCGACTCTGAAGCATTGGCCGATGTGCCGGTGCTGGATGAGGAGGAGTCCACCTGGACGCCAGCTCAGCGCGATGCCCTGGCCCGAGCGCTGGTGCGGCTGCCTGATGCAGACCGGGTGTTGTGCGACCGTTTCTACCACGGCGGATGGTCCGTTGCTCGCCTGGCCGCCGATGCCGAGGTGACCGAGGTTGCGATGCGCAAACGAATGCAGCGTCTTCGCGACCATTTGCGAGAGGAAATTGAGATGAGCCAGACAACGGATATAGCCGGGCTGCCCGAGGAGCTACCCGAGAAGATCGTCGAACTGCTTTCCCGGCCAAAACTGACCGCCCTGCCGGAGAACCCTGTCGGGCGCATGTGGCAGATGATCCGAGAGATGACCAGTGACTACCAGGTGGTGGAGGTGCCCGAGGTCGTCAGGGACGACAGTATCGCCGAGGCATTTGGCATCGAAGTCGCCCAGGATGCGACGCGGCGAGCCACTGGCCTGCACCGGATTGATGCCCGCAGCTTCCTTCGTGCAGACATCACCCTGCCGCTGATGCTGTCGCTCAAGGGGCGAGGCGGCCCTTTGAAGGTCACATCGGCCGGCAAGGTCTATCGCGCCGACAAGCCCGATGCGATGCGCCTTGAGGCATTCCACCAGGCCGAGCTTCTGCTCGTCCAGGAGAACTACTCCCCCTGGCAGTATATGGACACCGTCATGGCGATCGTGACGAAGTTCTGCCCGGATCGCCGCGTGCGCATCGAGCAGTTCAGCTTCCCTCTGTGCAGCCCTGCATGGGAAGTCGCCGTGGACATCGACGGCCAGTGGCGCGGCGTACTGGGCTGGGGCGCATACCAGGAGCCCTTCCTCCGCTGGCTCGGCTGCGACCCGAAGCGCTACACCGCTGTCGGCGCCGGCTTCGGGCTTGAACGTCTGGCGTCCCTGTACTACGGCATCGACGATCTGCGGCGCATTGAAGGCATGCGGATTTGACCGGCGCTGATCGGTCGGCCGCCCTTCGCTTCGTTACGCCGCTTCGCCGCGGGCATCACTGGTTTGCCATGCCCGGTTCAACTCGTGGCCGTAACGTTCGGCGATATACCGCCGCCCTGCGCCGCAAAGCTCCATCGCCTTGGGCGAATCCATGGGCAGATCGTGCAGGTAGCACGTATCGGCCCAGCGGCGCACAAACAGGCGGCGCAGGTTTGGCAGGCTGATCGCGTAACCGCGGGCCGCCGATGAGCGCAGGTCGCGAGTGGTTGCCATCACGCACCATTTCCATGCCCGTGGCAGTGACAGGTTGCATGGAACCTGGTGTTGATTGCCTTGATGGTTCAGCATAATCAGGCCCTCCTGGCCAACTCAGTTGCCGTACATAGCCAGCGTCTTCTGCGCCAGATCCTTCACGCGGTCGCGCAGTTCCTTCGGCTCAATCACCTGGCAGTTGGGGCCCATCGACATCACCCACCACACAATCTCTTCCAGACCATCCACCTTGCAGCGGAAGGTGATGGTGCCATCGGCGTTCCAGTCGATCTTCTGCGTGTCGTGCCAGTGCGTATCGGCGATGTTCTCGGCGAACCTGGCCCCAAACCGCAGCTTGATGCTGTGGGCTTCCTCACCGCGGATCATCCTCCAGGCGTTGCCCAGGTGCTTCTTGAGCGAGAAGCTGGAGGGCACCACAAAGGGGTGATCGGTCTCTTGAACCAGCGTGAAGCGACTGAGCTTCAGGCAGCGGACGGCATCGTGACCACCGTGGTGGCCGATGACGTACCAGGCCCGCCGTTCAAACAGCAGCGTATAGGGTTTGAAGATGAACGGTTCAGTAAAGCCCTTCTCACCTGACTCGTAGACACAGCGCAGGCAGCAGCGCTTGGCCTGGGCGGCAAGCACCTTGGCATAGACATCCTGCGTGCCCTCGCCGGGGCTGACCTGGCCCAGGCGGATCACCATGTGGCGATCAACGCCATCCAACTCACGCTGGATCTTGCCCGGCAACTGTGCCTTGATCTTGGCGACAGCGCGGGCGGCCGACTGCATGAAAGGGATCTGGCTCTTCTTGCCGATATGCTCCCCCAGCGCAATGACGGCCAGTGCCTCATCCAGCGTCAGTTCCACCGGCTTCATGAAGAAATCGCGGCGGATACGGTAGAACTTACTCTCGTCGTCATAGAAAAGCGGGATACCGGCCGCCTGGAGAAGCTGCAGGTCACGGTGGATCGTGCGTTTTGTGACGTTGCATTCCCGCGCCAGATCGGCGGCCGACCAGCCATCCTGCCCCTGGATGAGCTGCAAGATGCGGACAACGCGATGGAGACGAACGTATTCGCCCTCGAGAGCCTTGCTTATTCGCGGCGGGAGGGATGCTTCTTCTGCCATGGGTGGATTCCTTTCCTTGCCTGATATAGCTTCCATGCTACCACAGTGATGCCTATTCACGGCACATCAGGACAATCCATCCCAGCGATCACCCTCCTCGGTATCATCACCGACTGCTGTCTGCGGACATCGCCACGCAAATGCTCCCACCTCCGGCACGCGAATTTCACCAACAATCACCGTCAGTTCCGGGCCATCACGGAGCGTCTCTCCCACAGAATGCACATTGCTCATAACAGACTCCTTTCAATGGCCAGAAGTCTGCCTGAGGGGTGTGACAACAGCATGTCACAGGTATGCATCTCTAATTCGACGGATTCCACATGCTCCGAAGCACACGCAAGCCAAGACCACCAACTTTCCATCTAGCCAGGATTGTCGGAATCATGTTCCGCCACACCGGAGTCATCCGGCGAAGTGTGCGTCTCATGCTCCTGCTGCCCAGGTTGCGTCCTGCTCTTGGCGGCGCGCCGAGCCGCAGAAATCAATCCGCCCCGACGACCGATCTCCGCCATCCGGCCGCGATCTGCTGAGACCCGTTCTCCACCCTTGCGCCCCGCATCCCGGGCTTCATCAGCGGAGAACTCATGCGCGCTGCCCTTCTCATGAGCGGCTCGCCCCCCTCTTCGTGCAATCTCGCGTTGCTTGTCAGGGTCCATCGATGCGAACCCCCGTTTGCTAATTCCAGACTCCATACACACATCCTTTCGTTCGACCCTCTCAACACCGTCCACAATGCTTTCTCCCCGACCGCGACCTCCACCTCCACACATTCTAGCCAACCAACCGTACGCCAGTACATTCATGCAATGGCTGTGCCAGCCGTTATTTGCGTAAGAATTCGGTGTGGTCTCAGATGACAAATAGCACCTTCGTATCCGATATCACTTCGGCACCCATGCTATTGCGTATGAACACCTTATGGACGAGCCGCTCCACCCCTGTCAGGCGCTTATACCTTCGCGCGAATCGCAGTATTCCCCCGCCCTGTTACGACAAACAGACGCGCCCCCTGCGACGTGGCGGCAGGAGAATGCACTGGCTTTCCCCTGCCTCAATGACAGTGAACACTTTCCTCCCCTGCCGAAATGAGGTCTATAAGCCTTGGAGCAGTTGCTCAACCAAGGGGCGGATCTGTCGCCACATCTCGGGGTTGCGCCGGGCGAAAGTGAGGTTGGTCTTGAGCCAGTCCACGGGATTGCCGATGTCATGCCTTCGCGCCAAGACAACCACGCCATACATCGGCTTACGCTCGCACAGCAGTTTGAGGGCATCGGTAAGCTGAATTTCGCCACCCTTTCCCGGCCTGACATTGTCCAGGCAGGCAAAGATGTCGGGCGTCAGGATGTAGCGGGCGCAGATGGCATAGTGGCTGGGAGCTTCTTCCGGCCGAGGTTTCTCGATGAGAGTATCGATCCGGAAGGTGCCATCATCCAGCAACTTACCTCCAACGATGCCATATCGGCTGACCTTTTCGGCCGGGACTTCTTCCAGGGCAATGATCGACGTGTGATACCTGTCGAAGGCGGCTGTCATCTGCGTTAGTGGAAGTTGGGAACCGGAAAATACCGTATCGCCCAGCATGCAGGCGAAAGGCTCATCGCCAACGTGGCTTCGAGCCTGGGCGACGGCATCGCCCAAGCCTCGCTGCTCAGGCTGCCGAACGCTGTGCACTTTCACCTTGGCGGCAAGAGCGACAAGGCTCGCCAGCAGCGACTCTTTGCCGGAGGCGGCCAGACGCGCCTCCAACTCCGGCGACCGGTCAAAATGGTCCTCAATCGCCTTTTTGTCGCGTGAGGTGACCAGCAGCACATCACGGATGCCCGCGTCAGCGGCTTCCTGGACGACATACTGGATTGTCGGCAGGTCCAGGATCGGCAGCATCTCCTTGGGGATGGCCTTGGCGGCGGGAAGCATTCGTGTGCCGAACCCCGCGGCTGGTATCACGGCCTTGGTCAGTTTTCCAATCCTCTCCATACGCATGTTCTAATCCCCCAATTCGATTGGGGCAAACCCCTGGTCCCACACCAGACGATCCAGCTTTCGTCCTTCCGCCTGCCGCCGCCATGGCTAAACTAACAGGCATGTCGATCCGTTTCTTCACAGCCTTGGGCCTGATCCTTCTTCTGCTCCCTGCAAGCCCCCTGCTGGCGGCTGAAGCGGACAAGGGCAAGCTTCCGTTCCTGGATGTCGACATCCCGCACAAAACCGTTCGTGTCGAATGTCAGGCCGTGAAAGCCGACTACGCGCTGGAGTTTTACTGTGTCGCGGCCGGCACCAACGAGTACGAAGCCATCCTCAGCTCGCGCGTAAAGCCCTCGCACCTCCATCTGGCCCTCCTTATGCTCGGGCTCGAGCCCGGCCACACCTTGGAATACAACAAAGCCACCGATTCATGGATTCCGCCGCAAGGTCCTCCCCTGCGTTTGAGCGTGGAGTGGACCAAGGATGGGAAAGTCGTCCGCTATCCGGCCTACCGGCTGCTGCGCAACATCAAGAGCAAGAAGGAAGCTCCTGCGATGTCGTGGATATTCTCCGGTTCGCGCCTCACCGACGGCAGTTACCTCGCCGACGCAACGGGATATCTCGTCAGCGTGGCCAACGTCGAAGGTATGGTGATTGATCTTCCCGACCGTGTCAGCCGCACCATGGAAGACCGCCAATGGGAGCCCAATTGGGATCTCATGCCCGAGAAAGAGACGAAAGTGTGGATGATCATCGAGCCGGCCGCCCCGGCAAGTGTTCCCACTACCCAACCGACCTTTCAGAGCAGCCCCTCAGAGCCCAGAAACTGACGCGGGCGTAATCGTCAGCAATACGCGGGCGGCCGTGACCGGCTGAGCCAGGTCAATGCCAATCCGTGTCGGCTTCGTGCCCTTGCCGTTGTCCTCCTGGATCGTCTCGGGCGTCACCGTGAACGCTGCGCCGTTGCTGTCGATCACCACCTTGACCGCTTCCTTGTTCTGCCACAGCAACAACGATCCGTCGGCCTGCTGCTTCCATTGTCCGTAGGTGATCAGGGCGGTGCCGTACTGCTGCGGGGTCGAGAAGGCGACCTCGTCAGTCACGGTGAATTGTCCCTCCGCGCTGCGATCGTAGGCAAACGTGCGGGTCAGCTTGGTGAGCGCGGGAACCGAATACGCAGGCTTGATGTCCATGACGCAGGTATCGCCCGCATCGGCAAACTGCGTGGAGAGGATGGTCGCATGGTATTGCCGGCCGGGCGTCTGCAGTTGGCCGGCCACCCGCGGCACCGGATGGCCAAAAGAATTGAGCAGGTTGCTCTTGAAGCGGTTCTCGGAGAATGTCCGCGCTGTGTACACCTCCAGGCCCGGATCGAGAATGACCGGCTCCTTGCCCATCACCACGACAAAGGTGCCCATGTCGGTGTGACCGTGCGGCTCCTCGTTGTTGCCGCCCTTGATCGAGACCGCCATCCGGCAGGCGGAGCCCTTGGCCGGCCGCAGGTTCAATACCTGATTCGCTGCGAAGTACGTCCGCAGCTCGTAATACTCCTTTGCCTGGTTGGCCAGTTCCTGCGCTGTCGCCGAATTCGGCGACGAGAACATCATCGCCGTGGGCAGCCCGCCGCCGGCGGTTGTCTGATCCTCCACCTGCCACTGCTGTAGCCCCAGTCCATAGCGCCGATTCAGGAAGCCCATCAATTGGGCGGATGGAACAGCCCCCACCGCGCTGTCGGCATAGCTCGGCCAGACGCCGTTGGTGATCTGGTCACGAACTGGGAACAGCGCCACCTCGCGCACGTCCGGGTCTTGATAGAGGTCCAGCTTGCCCCCGGTCGCCTGGTAGAGCAGTTCACAGAGCATAATGTAGTTGCCAAAGCCATAACCCCAGTAACCCAGGCCCTCCTGACAATAGGCATCCTTGCCGAAGCTCTGGAGATAGCGGCGGCTGAACTTCGCGGCCGCTGCGGCGAAGAACGCGCGATCCCGCTTGTCTTCGCCAAACACCAGCGCTGTCCCCAGCACGCCTGCGTGGCATACGGCATTCCAGTTATTCACATTGGTGATCCACCACAGCCCACGTGCCTTGGTCTGACCGAGAATCTCTTGGCGGTACGGATCCAGGATGCGTTGCCTACAGGTCGTCGTCATCCGCTTGCGGACCCGATCACTGAGCCGACCACCCAGCATGTGTTCGGCCTGCGCCATTGCGTGGGCCGGGAGGATGGAACCCAGGTCAATCTGAATCGTCTTTCCGTGCCAGTTTTCCAGAGCTGGATCGTGGAAGTTGAAGACCCAGGTCGGCTCCTGACAGATGCTCTCGATTGCCGCCTCCAGTGCCGGGATGAAGCGGCCGCGATTCTCCACGCACTCAGCCAACACCAAGGTCGCAATCCGCCCATGGCGCGCGTAGCGAACGTCGTTGTAATGCTTGGTGCGGTTCCCCGTCTGCGTGTACTCGAGGTAGATCTGCTCTGTCAGCTCCGGCATCGGCCCCTTGAGCAGCTTCTCCGCATTGGCCACTACGCCGGCATAGCTCTTGTGCTTCCCAAGTTTCTCCCAGGCAGCGCGATCTTCGATGCTGGGGCCGAAGGCAAAGGGGCGATCCCCCAACATCGCCGCAATGCGGTCAATCTCGGCGTCCGGCACGCCACCATCCAGCGGCGCGGCCGCCGCACAAGCCGCCAACCCTATCGCCGCTCCGGCAATCAGCAATACCGTATACACCGAGAATACCATGTATGTCTCCTCTGCCAGCTATACCTGCCGCCTCCTGATGGCGTTGCCATGGGCGGGCATACGAGCTGCGCCCGATCCTCGTCCGAGCTTCGCTCGGCACCGGCCAGAAAGCGCAAAAGTCGTCGCGCAGCGCGCTGGAAACACGCCCTGACCTGTCGGACAATGGCAACATGTCAACCGTGGAAGGCTCCCCCATGGACAAGCTCTTAAGCGCCCTGGCATTCGCTGCACATAAACACAGCAATCAGCGGCGAAAGAACTCGCGCCAGAGTCCCTTCATCAACCATCCCATCGCCGTTGCTCACGCCTTGGCCCATATCGGCAAGATCGAGGATACCATCATCCTGCAGGCGGCAGTTCTGCATGATGTTCTGGAAGATACCGACGCCTCCCCGGCCGACCTGGTCGAACGCTTCGGTTACGAGGTCTGCACGCTCGTGAAAGAAGTCACCGACGACAAGACGCTGCCCAGCCACGAGCGCAGGGAGAGGCAGATCGAACGCGCCCAAGCCGCATCGCCTGGCGCAAAACAGATCTTCATCGCAGACAAGATCTGCAACCTGCATGATGTCAGCCTGACCGAGCCGCCAGACTGGCCAGCCGAACGCAAAGTGAAATACATCCTCTGGGCTGACCGCGTGGTAGACGCCTGCCGCGGCTGCAACCCGGCCCTGGAAGCCTGGTTTGACAAGGCCTTCGCAAAGCGCCGAACTATCTTCCTGTAGTGGATGGGCAGCTTACAGCTTCAGAGCCGTCGTTACCGCCGCTTGCTCGATCTCCTCAACCGTCACTTCGCGGCCAAGTTTCTCCGACAGGTAGATGCCCTGGCTGATCAGCATCGTCTGCAGTGCTATCTGCGCCGTCGGCAGCAATTCAACCTTGCCCTGCAACGCCGCGACCCAGTGATGCTGCGAACTGTCATAGTAAGACACCGCCGAGTTCAGCGAGTGCCAGCGAGAGTCGGCCGCGATGTCCTCGAAGGTCATGTTCGTCTCGACATCTTCGGTGGTCGTGTGATACGACAGCGGCGCGAGACGGACACCGCCCTTGGAGCCGGCGATGAAGCTGCCCTCAAAGGCATTCATGTGGATCGCCCAGCTCTCGATGATGTCCATCGTGAGGTTATCGGCAAAGCGCACGTATCCCGTACCCAGTTCCTCGACGTTGTAATTGGAAAGCTTGCGCCGAGTCTCGTCCATGCCGGTCTCCTGGTATACCCGGCCGGTCACGCGCTGCACCTTGGGCATTCCCAACAGATACAGAAGCTGCGAAATGTGGTAGACGCCCATGTCATAGAGGGCGCCGCCACCCGAGGTGGTGGTGTTCACGAACTGAGGTGTGGCATAGCCATCTACATACGGCCGGCCGCGCCGGCGGAAACCCGTCGAGCGGGCATGGTAAATGTGGCCGAGCCGGCCGGCCTCGATCAGGCGTTTGGCGATCTTCGTCTCGCGCGTATACAGGAAGGCAAGCTGAATGTGCAGCATCTTCCCGCACTTCTTCGCTTCCTCGATCATCGCCTTGCCATCGAAGTAGCTGCCGGCAATCGGCTTCTCGCAGTAGACATGTTTGCCGGAGCGCAGGGCCTCGATGGTCACCGGCGCATGAAGGTTGTTGTGTAGCGCTACATCCACCGCATCGAGGTCATCCCGCTTCAGCAGATCACGGAACTTCTCGTAACGGTTCTTAATATTGTGCTTGTCGCAAACGCGGTTGAGTTCCGGAGTGTCGATATCGCACGCGGCGACGATCTCCACATCGGGGATCTTCGCATACGCATCCAGATGCGACTTGCCAATAATGCCAACGCCAACAATGCCAATACGAATCTTGCTCATAGCCCTGCTCCTGCTTGAAAAATAGGTGGAGGTATTACACCGCAGAGAGCGTGTTGTTACAACTGGCCATGGATTAGGCCTTTCGCCTGACGCGACAGATGGCCGACCTACGTGCGAATCCAGCGTTCACCGATGCGCTCGAGGACCGCGCCAACCAACGTATCGTCGAGCCGAAGACCTACGTCTTTGAGATCACGCATTACGGTCCCAGCCGACGGAATGATCCCCACCCGCCTGGCGCGCACGACGACACCAAGAGTCCCGATCAGCGGAATACCCAAAGCGCGTGCCGCCGAGCGAGCCATGCCGTCGTCCAGGACCGCAGTGGCGGGCTGTCGCTCCATCGCAACGGCAAGGACGGCTGTTTCGCCTGCCCCAAGACCCCATTCGACCACAGTATCGGGAATTGCGGATGGAGAACACCGTCGCCCCCAATTCGCAACCACTGCCATTCTCGCGGGATCCCCCTCCGGGCCCGCCACCAGCTCGATCGCAACTGCCTCTGGCAACCACACCTCGCCGCCCAGAGCATCCAGAAGCTGCAACTGCCGAACTTTGGCCAGCGCAATCACAGGCGACGCGTTAACAATCCATACGCTCACTGCCCAGCCTCTTCGATGATCTCTTCCGCGGAATACTGGAAAGGCGACACGCCGAAGCGCGATAGGGCATCAGCAAACTGGGCGCGCGATAGCCCGGCAATCTCGGCAGCCCGACCCTGTGAAATGCGATGTAGTTCGTACCACTTGATTGCTGCCGCCAGACGCATCTCGTCCGCAAACTCGCGAGGTGATGCCCGCAAAGCTGAAAGCGAGCTTTCGGAGAACTCAATTGTCATGCGCACCATGGCGATACTCCATCAGATACGCGCATTCTACCTCTTGACCTTCAGCCAAGCCATAAGCTGTTTGTACGTCATGCAATTCACGATTTGCGTTGGCGTCAGCCAGGCTCGGCGAGCAACCCACAGGCCCATCACGATGTCGCCAAGGCTCTCGATGGCATGGGCGTCGGTGTTGATCGAGATCATCACCCCGGCATTGGCCGCCGCCCGGGCGTTCAAATCATTCAGATCCCAACGTGGCCAGCCGGCGTTGATCTCCAGAGCCGTCTTGGCCTGCGCTGCGGCCGCAATCACCTTGGGCATATCCAAAGGCAACCCCTCGCGCTGGTTGATCATCCGCCCGGTGGGATGGCCAATAATGTGCACATACCGCGACTCAATCGCCCGCAGCAGCCGATCCGTCGCCTTGGCAGTGTCCTGCTTGAGTGACACATGCGGCGAGGCAATCACGACATCCAGTTCCGCCAGCAGCGCATCTTCATAGTCCAGCGAGCCATCGATCAGGATATCCACCTCGCTGCCGGCAAGAATATGGATCCCTTTCACACGGTCCTGGGCCTTTCGGATCGCGGCAATATGCGCTTTGAGCCGCTCCGGTGCCAAACCATTGGCGATCACAGAGCTCACCGAATGGTCGGTAATCGCAATGTACTCATACCCCATCGCCTTCGCCGCCTCGGCCATCTGTTCGATGCTGGCACGACCATCTGATGCTGTGGTATGACAATGCAATTCGCCGCGGATGTCTTCGCGGGTTACCAGCCGGGGCAGCCGCTGTGCAATCCCCGCCTCGATCTCGCCACGATCCTCACGCAATTCCGGCTCGATGTAGCCCAACTTCAAAGCTGAATAGACGCTCTTCTCATCCCCACCCGCCACCGGCTTGATCGTCGGAGGTTCACCCGGTTTCTTCTCCGCCTTGTTATACTGATCGACGCGATACAGCCCCCACTCATTGAGCGTCATCCCCTGTTCCTGTGCCAGCCCGCGCAACTTGACATTGTGCTCCTTCGACCCGGTGAAGTAGAGCAGTGCCGCCCCGAAGTTCTCCTTCGGCACAATCCGCAGGTCGATCTGGAATCCCTTGTCTACAAGAATGCTCCCCTTCGTCCTCCCGCTGGCATTGACCTTCTCCACGCCGTTCTGCGTACAGAAACTTTCGATCACCGCCTGTGCATCCTCGGAACTATGCACCCAGCACAGCAGATCCACATCCCCCACCGTCTCACGCCGCCGCCGGAAACTCCCGGCCGCCTCCGCCTGCCCCACCCGCGCATCACTCCGCAGTCTCTCCAGCATCTCTTCCACCAGCGGTGCCACCACCACAAACCCGCGCCGCTGCATACCCGCCTTCAGCAGACGGATGCCATCCAGCATTGAGGCGATCTTCTTCGCCCCCACGCCCTTGAGCCCCGCAAGTTTCCCCTGCCCAATCGCCTGTTCCAAAGCATCGACCGACTCGATGCCGCGCTCCCTCCACAGCAGCGCCACCGTCTTGGGTCCCAGCCCCGGAATCCGCAGCATCTCCAGCACACCCGCCGGCACGCTGGCAATCAACTGCTCGTAGTCCCGGCTCTTTCCGGTCTGCGCATACTCAACAATGATCCGCCGACTGCTCTCACCGATCCCCTCGATCGGCGGCAGTTCGCCGGATTTGCTCGCCGCCACCACGTCAATGCCCGTCTCTTCCAGCACCCGCGAGACCCGCTGAAATGCAATCGCCTTGAACGCGTTCTCCCCAACAAGCTGCATCACGTCGGCCATCCGCGCAAACATCTCTGCAAGCTCGGCATTCGATCCCATGGGCACACTCCTTCACTTCGTTCCGAATCACGTGCCCAATCATACCCTCGGAGCAGCCAGAGGTGATCCGACCTCTTCTGCCTGTATCAACTGCGCGACATATTGCCGTACACCCTCCAACCCGCGCCTCAGGCCAATCGTGTTCCCGTGTCGGTCGAAGAACGCAACAGCAGCCGCCGTATCATACGTGTTCTTCGGACCGCTCCCTTTACGGTCTTCAATGATCGAGGATGAACCGGTGATCTGTTTGGCCAACTCGGCTGCCACCTGCCAGTACATGTGGCAATCAACCAGGTTGTAGAACTGCCCCGCCACCGTCTCATCGCCCGCTGCCGCCGCGAGCGCGAACGCCACATCTTCCACATGCACAATCTTCCCTCCCGCGGGCGTTGATACCGCTTTGCCTGCCTTCACTGCTTCGACCAGTTCAATCCAATGCGACTGGCAAACCACCGGCGCCACCCCATACACCGCCACCGGCCGCCAACTGCTGGTATTCATCCCAAACTGCGCATGATACGCCTTAAGAAACGGCTCCACCGCCGCCTTGTATGCCCCATAGAGACTATCCGGCCATGTCGGGTGATTCTCATCGAGCTTGCGATCCCGCAGGATCTGCGCATACGCTGCCCCGGATGAGACAAAGATGAACTGCCCCACCTCCGCCTTCCGCGCTGCCTCAAGCAGATCAAGTGATGACAGCACATTCCGCCGAAAGTGAACGCTCGGCATATCGCTGGCTGCGAAATCCACCGCCGCATGGATAACGCCATCAACGCCGGCCACCAGTCCCGCCTGTGCCTGCTGATCCTCCACCTCTCCGACCGTCCACTCATCGACAAACGGAGCAATGTGTTCACGCCGACTCGTCCGCCGCACCAGCGCCCGCACATGGTGCCCGCGCGCCTTAAGTGACCTGACGGTGTAGCTGCCAACAAACCCGGTTGCGCCTGTGATTGCGATCAGCATGATCCCATTCTATGCCCTGTCGGCCAGCAGGCCCATGCCATCGCACATCTCCGGTCCCGGCAGATCAACGCAGCACGACGGCGCAAAAAGCACCGCGAAGAATAACGCAGGTCTCGTAGGGTATGGGCGTACCCGAGCGTACCTCGAGCAGCTAATGCGACCAGTCCTCAATCTTAGAGCGTGTTATGCACTTCACGTGATGTCTCCGAGGAGTCGGCTCAAGAGCACACAGGCGAACGCGACCAGGTGCAGCCCGGCAACGGTGGATGCCAGACGCTCATAGTCCTTTGCCAGACGACGGAACCGCGCCAGC
>CAIQIQ010000128.1 GCA_903871935.1 uncultured Phycisphaerales bacterium | reverse complement strand
TTGACCAGCTTGACCATCTCGTAGCCATATCTGGCGCGCTCCTTAAGCAGCGATAGGATGATCGGCACGATACTGCCGCGAACCAATTCCTGAGAGAATTCCATGATCCACCTCTTTTGCTGCTTGTACGGCGGCGTTGCCGCAGACCTCATATACCTCGTATAACGATGTATTATACCTCGCGGTACTAGGTATGGCAAGAGAAATATCGTCGTGGCGATCCGCCAGGCCGCTTCCCTCGCGAGTGCAGGGCCGCACGGCGGCCAAAGTGGCTCTATAATTCACTGATGCGAACGGTCTTCGTCTCGGGAGCCAGCGGCTTTGTCGGCACGGCGGCTGTGCGCGAACTGCTGCGCCGCGGCCATCTCGTCCATGCGGCCGTGCGCAGCCGTGACCTGCGCCTGAATGATGCACGGGTGACATGCTTCCGGGGCAATCTCGATGACACAACGCTGCTCGATCGGGCATTGGAACGCTGCTCGGCCGCGATCCACCTGGTAGGGATCATCCGCGAGAATCCAGGACAAGGGGTAACGTTCCATCGCATGCATGTCGATTTCACCAGGGCAGTGGTCGATGCCTGTGTCCGTCGCGGTGTTCAGCGGTACGTGCATATGTCAGCGCTGAGATCGCACGGCGATTCGCTTTCGCTCTATCACCAGACGAAGGCGGCCGCAGAACAGATCGTGGAAGCAAGCCCGCTATCGTGGACGATCCTGCGGCCATCGCTAATCCACGGAGCCGACGGCGAGTTTGTGCAGATGCTGACGCGCTGGGCGAAGGGGAAGGCGTTCCCATTCTTCGCCATGCCCTACTTCGGCGCCGGCCTGCTGGGCCGGGGGCCCGAGCACCTCGTGCAACCGGTATCTGTCGATGATGTGGCGTGGGCAATCGCGGAGGCGATCGAGCGGCCGACGACAATCGGCAAGCGCTACGACATGGGCGGCGCACAGCGCCTGAGCTGGCGGGAGATGTATCGCACTTTCTCCAAAGCATTGACTGGGAAGGTCAAGAGGACCCTCCCGGTTCCCACGTGGTATGCCCTGCTGCTGACGCGCATCCTCCCGGCAAAGCTGCTGCCGTTTGACCGCGGCCAGGTCATTATGAGCCAGCAAGACAACGTCGCCGACATGCAACCCTTCGAGGCGGATTTCGGCCGAATGCCCGAAGGCTTCGCCGATGCATTGGGACGTTACGTAGAGGGTCTGAAATAGCGTCCCGCATCACACATCAAAGTATTTCGCCTGCGGATGATGAACGATGATCGCATCCGTCGATTGCTCGGGAACAAGCATGAAGTTCTCGGAGAGCGCCAGACCGATCTCTTCACCTTGCACAAGCTCCATGATCTTGGCGCGATCCTCCAGGTTCGGGCAAGCGCCATACCCGAAGCTGTAGCGGCTGCCGCGATAGCCCTGCGTGAAGATCTCACGGATCCTGGCGCTGTCTTCTGAGGCGAATCCAAGTTCAGCACGGATGCGCTTATGCCAGAGTTCGGCCAGTGCCTCGGCCGACTCGACGCCAAAGCCATGCCAGTAGAGATACTCCTGATACTGATCGGACTTGAACAGCTCGGCGGTCCGCTCGCTGATGCGCTGACCAACCGTCACCGCCTGTATCGCCAGCACATCGAACTGGAGCGAACTGCAGCTGCGGAAAAAGTCGCAGATGCAGAGCCGGCGCCGCGTAGACTGGCGCGGGAACGTGAAGCGGAGCCACTCTCTGGCCGTTGATGGTCGATCGGTAATTGAATCGGGGTGGTAGACGACCAGGTCGTCGCCGTCGCTCTGGCATGGGAAATAGCCGTATACCAGCTTCGGCACCAGCAACTTCTGCGCGATAGCCTCGGTACAAAGGCGTCTGAAGACCGGACGGGCCTTCTCTTCGGTAAGCCGCTCAAACTCTCCATCGCTGAGTTTGCCTTTCTTGAAGCCCCACTGGCCGCGGAACAACGCCAGTTCATTGATGAAGGGAAAGACTTCCTTCAGAGGAATATCTTTCACCATACGCCGACCCCAGAACGGTGGAACCGGAACAGGATTATCGCGCTGCACATCGCTGTGGTCGGGCAGGTTTTCGGCGGGTCGGGCGCACGCCTCAGCGCGCAACCGCAGCGCTGTCCGGCGGTCAATCTCTGCGCGTTTCTCCTCCAGCACCTCTTCCGCTTCGCCGGCCATGATGCGGTCCATCGTGTGCAGACCCTCAAAGGCATCCTTGCAGTAAAAGAGCGGCCCCTGGTAGGCCTTGGCCAGGTCATTCTCGGTGTACGACCGAGTCAGCGCTGCCCCGCCCAGCAGCACCGGCATGCGCAAACCTTGGGCATTCATCTCCTGCAGGTTCTCTTTCATTACCGCAACGCTCTTGACCAGCAGGCCGGACATGCCGATCGCGTCCGCCGAGTGCTCCTGCGCTGCATGCAGAATGGCCGCGGCCGGTTGCTTGATGCCAAGGTTGTATACCGTATAGCCGTTGTTTGAGAGGATGATGTCGACCAGGTTCTTCCCGATGTCGTGCACATCACCCTTCACCGTAGCCAGAACGATCTTCCCCTTGGTGGCACCCTCGGCTTTCTCCATGAATGGCTGGAGATAAGCGACCGACGCCTTCATCACCTCGGCCGACTGCAGCACAAACGGAAGCTGCATCTGCCCGGAACCAAAGAGTTCGCCCACGACCTTCATCCCTGCCAGAAGATGCTCGTTGATGATCGTCAGCGGCGGCCACTGCCCCATTGCCTCGGCGAGGTCCTTCTCCAGGTTGCGCTTTTCGCCGTCAATGATGTGTTTCTGCAGGCGTTCATTCAGGGGCAAAGAGGCAAGCTGTTGGTTGTTGCTTGTTGACCCAGCGGATGTCTCATCAGGGAAGAGGGAGATGAAGCGAGTGAGCGGATCGCCGGCGTCGCGACGATCGTAGATCAAGTCCAGAGCGGCGTTCCACTTGGCATCCTGAATCTTGGTGCGCGGCAGTATCTTCGACACGTGCACAATCGCCCCGGTCAGCCCGGCTTCGCGGCATTCGTGCAGAAACACGCTATTGAGCACCACGCGAGCGGCCGGTTTCAGGCCGAAACTGACGTTCGACAACCCGATCACCGTATGGCAATCCGGCAGGTCCCGACTGATCCGCCGGATGCCTTCGATGGTCTCCAGGGCATTACGCCGATCTTCCTCAATACCGGTGGATATCGGCAGCACAAGCGGATCAAACAGCAGATCCTGCGGGCGCATGCCGTACCTATTCACTGCCAGGTCGCAGATGCGCTTGGCAATCTCGAGTTTCCGGTCGGCCGTGCGGGCCATGGCCGCCTGCTTGTCTTCATCGATCGTGCCGCAGACCACGGCCGAACCAAACCGCCGGGCCAGGGCACAGATGCGGGCAATCCGCTCTTCGCCATCCTCCAGGTTCATCGAATTGAGAATGCAGCGCCCGCCCGCCAGCTTTAACCCCGCTTCCATCACGTCCGAGCTGGTGGAATCGATCATGATCGGGGCGGCCACCTGCTGCACGAAACGCGAGATCGCCTCACCAATATCCGTCACCCCATCCCGGCCAACGAAATCGACACAGACATCCAGGACATGCGACCCGTCGCGCATCTCATCTTTCGCCATCGCGACCATGCCATCAAGGTCCCCTGCCTCCAGCAGCGTGCGGAACTTCTTTGATCCATTGGTGTTGGTTCGTTCCGCGATGATCAGATAGCTCGAATCCTGGCGAATGTCTTCGGCTGAGTAGATGGACGACACCTGCGGACGCCAGGCAACGTCTTTCCGCTTTCTACTTTCTGCATTCTGCTTTGATACCGCATCGCACAGCGCCTTCAGATGTGCATACGTAGTACCACAGCATCCGCCGACGACATTCACTCCGTAGTCGTTGATGAAGCGCGTGAGTGTCTGCGTGAAGTCGTTCGGAGTAAGAGGATAGTGTGCCTTGCCATCGACGATGATCGGCAGGCCGGCATTGGGCAAGACGGAGATCAACCGTGGCCAATGATGGGAGAGATACTGAACATGCTCGCCCATCTCCGCCGGCCCCGTGGCGCAGTTCAATCCGAGGCTCACCACGCAGTCATAGGGCTCGATCGCCGCCACCACCGTCGACATATCCGACCCGACCAGCATCGTGCCGGTGGTCTCGATGGTCACCTGCACCATCACCGGCAGCACAACGCCCGTTTCTTTCATGACTGCCATCGCGGCATTGAGCGCTGCCTTCACCGTCAGCAGATCCTGCTGCGTCTCGATCAACAGCACATCCGCCCGGCCGGCAATGAGGCCGCGCACCTGCTCGGCGTAGCTGTCCACCAGCACATCGAACGTGGTATGCCCCAGTGTCGGCAGACGTGTGCCCGGCCCGATTGAGCCGATCACGAATCGCGGTTTCTCCGGCGTGGAAAACTTCGCACACGCCTCCTGCGCAATCTCGCATGCCCGTTTGTTCAGTTCAAACACACGCTCGCTAATCCCAAACTCATTGAGCACGATCTTGTTCGACCCGAACGTGTTCGTCTCCACCGCATCACAACCGACCGCCAGAAAGCTCTCATGGATCTGCCGAATCACGTCCGGCCGCGTAGCGCACAGAATCTCTGAGCAGTTCTCCAGCCCGCCATAGTCCTTGTGTACGTCAAGGGCAAAGCCATGGATGCACGTCCCCATCGCGCCATCGAAAACAAGAACGCGGCGAGATAGCTCCTGAAGGAATCGTGATTGGCTCGTTATCGGCATAGTGGCTCGTTTGCGTCTCGTTTCGGTTCGAGCCAATGATAGGATGGGCCGCGACGTTTCCCAACTGGCAAATAGCGCCCGGTTCCTGCGTACGGCATCGGCACGTTGTGACATGTGCGGTTGAGTCAACCGCACCACTCACATCCGCCGGACCAGCATCATCGTCACATCATCCGCAAGCGGCCCTTGCTGGTAATCCTGCACCGCTTCCACGACACCCTGACAGATCTCCGCCAAAGACCGGCTTGCCTGCGCCTTGAGCACACACCGAAACCGCTCATCGCCAAAATCGGCGGCGTCCACCTGCGGCCGGGCTTCCGGGATTCCATCGGTATACAGCACCAGCGTATCGCCCGCTTCCAGCCGGATCGTGCTCTGGGTGCACTGCTCCTCGCCAAATTCATATGCGCCCAACAGCGGCGCAGTGGATTCGCCGGTGGCCTCCAACCCGCCGCCCCGGCGCAGGACCAGTGGTACAGGATGCCCGGCATTGGTATAGGTCAGCTCCCCCGTCTTCGGGTCATATACACAGATCACCAGCGTCACGAACATCCCCACCGTGCCATTATCCAGCAGCGAAGTATTGGTGTGTATCGCAATCTCGGCCGGCGACATGCCGCTGGCCGCGAGATTGCGAATCAACGTCCTGGTCACCGCCATCAGCAGCGCTGCCGGCATGCCATGCCCCGCCACATCGGCGATCACCAGCGTCACCCGGCCGTCGGCGCCAACAAAGAAATCGTAGTAATCTCCGGCCACATGGCTGGCCGGCAGATTACATGCGTGAATCTCAAACGGCGCATCCGCCGCCCCGCGCAGCATCTCTCGCGGCAGCAGGCTTGTCTGAATCTGCCGTGCCAACTGCATTTCGCTGTCCACGCGGGCCCGAGCTTCGGATTCCTCGCGAATCTGCTGCACCTGCGCCCGAAGACGCTGCAGCATCGCATTGAACATGTGCGACAATTCGGCCACTTCATCGCTGCCGCGCGGCTCCGGCACGGCCACATCCAGGTTCCCTGCTCCCATGGCCTGCGTGGAACATTCCAGATCCTCCAGCGGCCGGGTTATCCGGCGTGATGCATACGCCACGATCGCCAACAAGAACCACATTCCGGTAAACAGAAACGCCGACCTCCGGACCAGACTCACATTGATCGGCTTCATATACATCGCTTCGGAGTAGCTGCTGAGCATGATCCACTGCCCGCCACGGATCGGCACGGTCGCCACCCAGTAGTCTCCCCCTCGTTGCAGGTTGAACATCATCAGCGGCACATCCCGCACTGTGACCATGTCCGGCTTGCCAAGTCGTGCCGTCTGCAGGGCATCGTCCAGGAGAGCGGCGACCGGCCGAATCGCCGGGTCGGCCAGGCTCGCGGGGGCCGGAATCTGCTCCGGTGAATGGAATACCACCTCGCCGGCCTTGCTGGCAATCAAGTAGGGCTCCTGGCTCATATTGGACGTGCCGGCACCAGTGCCGGCACCGGTGCCGGCGTCGACTTCATCTATTGGCGAGGTCGCCGGCCGCGTGGTTGGCCGGCCGGCCGGCCGTAAGCCCGCTCCCCGAAAGCGTGGCGGCCGCACCCCCGGCGCCAATTGGAATACATCCGTACTCAGATGCAGAACGACGACGCCGCGAAATACGTCCTCACTGATAATCGGCTCGCTGCACGCAATCGTAGCCCTGGGAAAGATCCCGGCCATATCGGTCGGCGCAAACCATTCCCCCAGGCGGGTCTGCTTCACCTCCCAATACCAGGCCGTCTTTGGCGAGCGGTAATTCAGCCCCGGCGGCAGGTCGCCGGGCTCGCGTAGCCGGTGCACCACCATGCCCGGGCGGGCGGGATCCTCGAACGCCACCACAATCCCCACCGCCCAGTCGTATTGCGCCACCGCTTCCCGCAGCGGCCGCGGGTCGGGCTGCCCCTGCGCTTGCGAAAACCTCCCGGCCAACCAACGCGCAATCTGCTGCGCCTGCGCAAGCCGCGCATCCATAATTCCGGCCGCCAGTTCCGCCCTCCCAAGCACCAGGCCCTCGCTCACGATGCTGGCATCGTTGCGCTGCTGCACATAGTCCCAGCCGAGCATCACGGCATAGGTAATGACCAGCGGAATGCAGATATACAGAATAAGCTTGCTGCGCACACGAAGACGCATGAGACAACTCCAGGCGAACCGACCTGCACCGATGTTAGCCCATCATCCTCCCCCGTGCTATATATGTGCCGTGGCTTTATGCCCCAGGAACCGATCAAATGCAGCACCTGCGGCCGGGAATTCTCTCCCGACGATCTCCGCCAGGTTCCGCCGCTATGCCCGCATTGTGGCGCCATGCTGATCGTTGATGATGTCATCGATTCACCTACCGCACATACGGAAGTGCAGAGTCAACACGAGGGGCCGAATCTTGAAGGCCATCGAATCCAGCAGATCGTCCGCGCCCGCCGGGCTGTCCTGCGCACGCGCGGATGGTACATCACCGCAGCGATCGCATGCCTGATCCTGGCCGTACAGCAGGTCGTCTGGCTGATCGCCGCCCTGCCTCGTGGACCCTGGGATGCCCCGCAAACGGCGAGGCTGTCGCTCGCCGTGGTGCTGATGGCGGTCGCCATGCTCCTGCGCGAGCGCATCGGCCGGCTCTCATCTGAACTGCACCACAAATCCCTGCCCGATCCCGTCAGCCCACCGGATTTCTCCTCTTTGTCGGACGGCTCCCAACACGCCCGCAACCTCCACAACCTGGACAACAAGCCATAGTCCGCGCCCATCCTTCATCCTTCCGCCTTCATCCTTCGCTCTTGCTCTCCACCGTATACAACCACCAGCGTTGCCCGCCCTTCTTTGCCTGCCGCAGGCAGTACAGCGTCCAGACCATCCCGCTGTCCGTGCTTACCTCAAACCAATGCCGCCGCAAATACGCCCGCCCTTCTCCCGCCTCGGCATTGCTCTTCCACTTCGCCCGAAGCGCGACAATGCCATGATGTTCCCCGCGCCAGGTAAATCCGCCCGGCAGCCCCGGCTCCCCCCGCGCCATGGCAACTAGATCGCCACTGAGCGCATCAGGCGTTATTGGCTCCGAGACAAACAGCATTGCCCTATTCTAACCTCGTGGGGCCGGTGACCCCACCGGCCGTCTACTTGCATGCAACCACACCGGAGACCTCGGAATCACCAACCGGAGCAGACGGATGCGAAATCCATTGCATCGCTTCAACCCAGAATCCCGAATGCTTCTCTGCTCTTTGCTTCCATTCTTCACCCTGTGCGAGCGGCCAAGCCCCCCTCTGCGCTTTGAGTAGGCCACCCGCCCCGGGTGGTTCCTCAAACCATCAAGCCGCGGACTTGGTGGATACGCATATCAAGCCCGATTCCAAGACATGCTTCCTTTCACCCTTCCGCCTTCATCCTCGTCCCCTGGCTTCTTCCGCTCTTCCCTACGGCTCCTTTCGCAATCCACACCATCAGGCCGGAGCAGACGACCGACGATTTCATCTCCTACTGGCTGACCTTTGGCAGAATCGTAGCCCGAACCAGGGTGATCATGACGGGCTTGGATACTGCTGGACCCGATGCCCACGAAATCAGCGTCCTCCCGCTCGGGACGACGTATTGAGTAAAGCAATCCACCGTCATCACGGTTGGCTGCTGGATAGTGATCCGGTCCTGAGTCCCCTTAGGCGTGAATGCGAACTGCGGCATTTCAAGCACCCGTTTGACGGACGGCGCCATAGTAAGATCTACACCGCTTCCGTCAGGCGTGGCCGTTGCCTGCACTTGCAGCGTAATCCCATCGTCGACCCCGTCGACCTCAGGCTCGTAAACCATCCCGCTGGCTCTGGTTGTCGGTTGAACCAAGTTCACAAACGGTGTTACCAGAGACCCTCGCATCTCGGCGTAGCCCCCGTTCACCAGTCTGACCTCGGCAGTCTCATGGCTCGTCGCCAGCCCCACCAACTCTCTTACCTGGGCTTCGTCCGGCCAGAACTTCGGCGGTGATCGTGGTGATTGTCGCTGCTCGTCCAATGCCTGCCGGAATACCGGCGGGATTTTGTCTGTGTCAATTGCGACAAAGTCCACACTTAGGCAAATCTGGCTGCTGCGCTGGTCGCGCAACTCCGCCAGTTTCTGCGCAATCAGCGCGTGATTGGCCGGCGTCTGCAACACCACCAGGTTCGTCATCACAGGTGAGAGCCGTATAACTCCAGACCCGCCGGCCTCACGCCAGCTTTGCGGTGCAACATCCTTGCGGATCGCATCACAGAGTGAAGTGGCGCGCGTTCGAAACGCCCCATCCCGTTCACGATCCGTCACCGGCGTCGCACTCTCGAACAAACCGTGGTCCGTTCGCCGGGGAGATGTGTCCACAGCGGTGAGGTCGGCAATCTCATACACGTGCAACAGCAGATCATCCGCGCTGGCAACGGCCGGCGCTGTTGCCGGGCTCTGGCCACCGGCCCGCGAGACTGCCTCGCGCTGGTCTATGATGCTCGGCTTCGCCACAAGATAGACCATCCTTTTCGTTCGTATGCCTGGCTTCGCCTTCTCTTCAACCATCATGGAGACTTTCCCGATGACCGCCAACTCGTTGTCCGGCACGATCGCTTGCAAGTCCCTGGTTAGCTCGTTCCGCCGGGGGCCTTGCACCGAGATCTCCGGATTGGATCCCGACTTGAACTTCAGCAGGTCAATTCCAATCAGTTGTGTCTCTTTTGAAGAGATGTGCAGAGCAACCATGCGGCCATCGGGTGAAACCGCAGCGCCGACCTCCACCTTGAAGCCGCTCTCGACGGTCTTGATCACCGGCCCGTAGCCTTTCTCCGTGAGTTTGAACCCGCTTACGTAGTTTCTGTCAGTGCCGACCGCCAGGAAGGCACTGCCGCCATTGAACAGCGTGACCCGCGGAGGCGTCACGACACTCTCTGATATCCTCATCAGCTCGGAGAACTGTGTCGCTTCCAGCTTTCCCCTGTTCTCTACGCTGCGCGGACCATCCATCACCTTCGCAAGGTCTGCAGGTATCTTGGACGGGTCGACGGTCACAATATGCATCTCGACGTTAACCTGCAACGCCGAAGCCGTCCTCATCTTCTCCAGCAGATTCTCAATGGCCTGCTGAATCGCTGGTGTCTGCGTAATGACGAATTGAGCATACTGCGGAACTGGGCGAATAGTGCCCCGGCCAGCTCCCTGCCCTTCCCAACTCCCCCGCCCAATCGTTTCGCGGATTAAGTCCGCAAGGTCCTTGAGTTGCTGATCTCGACTTACTCCGCCCGAGGCCGTCCCGCCGACAACTCTGCTCGCCACATCAGCAGCGCCTTGAGTACCGATTGCGTCAGGCCAGGCCAGATCCGTCAGTTCGTACACATGCGTCGTCATCCCGGCTTCGCCTGCCGGCCGTGATTGGCTTGTGGTGGGCGACAACTGCATCTGCGCTGCCACCACACCCCCCGCCGCCGCCACCAGCATACCCAACACCACCGCCGACACCTTTACCTGCGCCCACACCATCACCGTCATCACGCCTTTAGCAAGGATCGCACTCGTCCCCGCGCCACCGGATATCGCTGCCGCCGAAATCGAACCCACCAACCCCGCCGGGGCCGCCTGTGCCTGATGTGCTGCCAGCACCACCATCAGCCCGCCCACGCTGGGGGCAAACCCCTTCTTCATGAACATCCCCCGCAGTTTCTCCACCGCCCGCTCCACCCGCTTCCGCGCTGCCTCTTCGCTCGACCCCATCGCCGCCGCCACCTCGGCGAAACTCCGCCCCTGCAGGAAGCGCATCGCCACGGCCGTTCGGTCGGCCTCCCCCAGACGACACAATGCCTCATCCAGCAATGGGGTCAGTTGTTCCAGCGTCGGCTCATCGCCATCTTCGCTGCGCTTGCTGCTTCGCATCTGGGCTGCCCGCCATTCATGCTTTTCTCGACAGAGTTTGGCCCGCCGTGCCTCATTGGCCGCCAGCCGCGTGGCGTTGACCAGCCAGCCGGCCAGCTGCCCCGGCTCCACCTGCTTCGCCTTCCGTGCCAGCACCGCAAATGCCGCCTGGGTCACATCCTCAGCAAGCTGCTCATCCCCCACCAGCCGCCGCGCGGTGCCATACACCAGATCAACATGCCGGCGCACAATGGCCGTAAAGGCATCCTGCGAGCCATCCTTCACGTACTGCTTTAAAAGCTGCACATCATCCATAGACCCACCCACCTCACCCATATACGACCCGAGAATCCCAAACCGGACAAAGATTCTTCTCGGATTTCATCCTGGTCATTTGTCCTTGGTCACTTGTCATTGGTAATTGTGCCTCCCCATCGGCCAAACCGGCGTTCGCCCCAGCGTCCTCCGCGCCCTCTGCGCGAGGCACCGTCTCCATACATCCGCGTTCATCCGCGGGTCCCTGAGCCCCCCTGTGCTCGCCCACCCCACTGAATTTGCTCAAATCCCACAACTCCCTCTTCCACAGTCACTTACATGCCACACACATATGGAGTGATGCGCATGTGTCGCGCAGGCGCGCACCGCGACTTACAGCAATCTTTTCAGATTTCTCGACGCGAACCTCCAAAAACCAATGGAAAATCGCAAATCCGCCCTGCCATTGGTGCGCTTTGTGCGCAGAAAGCGCGACACCGCCTGTATAGGTAGAGGCTCTTGCGCGCCTGTCGCTATTTGACATCCGAATACCCAGAACTCCTACCGGATAAGTACGTAATGCCCCCCAACGATGCGCATCGATCTTGAGCACCTTCCTTCCCTTCGTGCCTGCGCGCCTTGGTCTGCATACTGACTTCCGACCTCCGACTTCTGACCTCTTCGTTTCCGCAATCCGCTTTCCGCAATCCGCTCTTCCCCGGAGTTATCCACAATCACTCCGAACCTGCGCACCTCCTCCCCCGATCCTCACCTAACCACATGCCATCACAGCAGTTACCGACATGGGGGTATACCCGCCGAGAACTTGCGCACCTGCTACTTATCCACAACCGCCAGCGCCTCCGGATCTGCATGCGTTTCCGCTCTCCGCGTCTCCGTGTCCCCGCGTCTCCCCCTCACGCCCTCTCCCACTCTCACCCTCTGCTCTTTGCCTCCCCTCTGGCCCACAAACCCCGTATTCTGCTATGCTTGGGACAACGTGGATTCCAGATATCTCGATCATTACAGTTACATTGATTCCCCTGTGCATCGCCTGCACGCATCGATGAAGTCAGGCGTGGCCGTGGTTCTTCTGCTCCTATGCCTGTTCATCCCAATTGGTTGGGTAACGTTCCACACCCTGGTGGTCCTCTTCCTGCTGATCACCGCCCTGTTTGGCCGGGTCCCTCTGCTCGGATTGGTCAAACGCCTCCGCTGGATATGGCTGCTGATCCTGATCTGGTCACTCGGACGCTTCGTTTATCCCGGCGGCTGGTACGCCGCCCTGAGCACATTCATCTGGATGAGCGAGTCCCTGCTGATCGTGACGCTGCTGTTCAGCACCACTCGGTTCGCAGACCTGCTGCAGGTGCTCACCGGGATGGGCGTACCCCGGTTCCTCGTCAGCGCCGTTGACCTGATGTATCGCTTTGTGTTTGTGCTGTCCGATGAATCGCAGCGCATGGGCCGGGCCAGGCTTTCCCGCACTTTGAGTATCGAAAGTCCGGCCAAGGCATGGACCTGGCGGCTGCAGCCGGCCGCTATCGGCCAGTTGTTCGTACGCTGTGCCGATCGCGCCCAGCGGATTCACTCGGCCATGATGGCCAGAGGTTGGCAATGAGCACCGCACTGGAAATCGAAGACCTCCACTATCGCTATCCCGATGGCACCGTCGCCCTGCGCGGCGTGAACATCATCATCGAAGAGAACCAGTGCGTCGGCCTCATCGGCCCTAACGGCGCCGGCAAGAGCACGCTTCTGCACCATCTCAACGGCCTGTTGCCCGAGCAGATCCAGGACAAGCAGCCGATTCGTATCCTCGGCAAGCAGCTCACCCCGAACAGCCTCCTGGATATTCGTCGCAAGGTGGGGCTGGTCTTTCAAGATGCCAACGACCAGCTCTTCTGCCCGACAGTCTATGAGGATGTCGCATTTGGCCCGCGGCAGCAGCTTGCCAACGAACAGGACATCGCCGAGCGCGTGGCGGCCGCCATCAAGCGCGCAGGGCTCGAAGGCCTGGAGAACCGCCCGCCCCACCACCTCTCCGGCGGGCAGAAACGCCGGGCCTGCCTGGCCGGTGTACTTGCATGTGAACCCGAGATCCTGCTCCTCGACGAACCATCCGCCGACCTCGACCCCCGCGGCCGGCGCGAACTCAAAGAGCTGCTGACCTCCCTGAAGATCACCCGGATCATCGCCACCCGCGATCTGGAACTGGTCGCCGATATCTGCGACATGGTGATCGTGATGGACAACGGCCAGGTAGCCTCCGTGGGCGAACCCCGCGTCACTCTCGCCAATCAGGCACTGATGGACAAGTACGGTCTGGAGGTTCCCTACAGCCTGCGGTCGCCCGTAGCACCGGTGGCCCCGCCACCCGCATCAACAGAAGCGCCGCCGACCCCACCGGCCGCCAATGAAACCGCCACCAAGGACGACCCATTCAGCGCACCCAGCGGCGACCCATTTACAGCTTGAACAGCTTCACCAAAGCACGCATGTAGGGCGTCGCTCCATCGGCATCCGCTTCGCGAACCGCCTGAACAGGATTGTGCAGCAGTTTGTTGACGATCCGCCGGGCCAACTCGGAAAGGTGCTGCTTTTCCGGCTCGCTCATGTCGGGCAGTTTGTTGATCGTCCGAATCACTTCATCCTGCGCCATCGCGTGGCTCTTGGTAAAGAGCTGTTCGATCAGCGGGCCCAGTTCCCGCGCCCGGTTCCAGGCGATGAACTCTTCAACGTGCTCCTGCACGATCTTTCGCGCATGCTGCACGGCTTCGGCTCGAGCCGAATCCGTAGCCGACGCCACCTGCTGCAGGTCGTCGATGTTGTAGAGGTAGACGTTGTCCAACTCGCCCACCGCTTCTTCCACATCGCGCGGCAGGGCAATGTCAATCAGGAACGACGGCCGCCACCGCCGCTTCTTCATCACCTGTTGGAACATCGCCGCCGTGATGATCGGCATGGGCGATGCCGTGCCGGTCACCACAATGTCCGCCTCAGCCAGGTGCTCCACCATCTCATCCGTCGAGGCGGCCGTTCCGCCAAACTGCTCTGCCAGCGCCTGGGCCTTCGTGATATCCCGATTCAAGACCACCAACTTGCGGATGTGCAGGTCCGACAGGTGCTTGAGCACCAGTGTCGACATCTTCCCCGCACCGATGCTCAGCACCGTCTTGTCGGAAAAACTCTCGAAGATCTGTCGTGCATAGTCCACCGCGATGGACGCCACCGACCGCCGGCCCTCGGCCAGCCTGGTTTCAGTCACAGCCTCACGAGCAGCGGCAATCGCACGCTGGAACATCGGATGCAGCACGTTCCCCGCCAAACCCAACGTCTTCGATGCCTCATATGCCTCGCGCACCTGGGAGAGAATCTGCGTCTCGCCCACCACCAGCGAATCGAGCGAGGCTGTCACGGCAAACAGGTGATCCACCACTTCGCGTTTGGAGTAGTCGTACAGGTGCGGCCGCAGGTCTGTTTCGGTGATCCCATGGAACTCCGAGATGAACTGCACCATCTCCTCGGATTTGGGCCGACCATGCACCGGCCGGGCGACATACAACTCCACGCGGTTACAGGTCGATACGAGCACTGCCTCAGACTCCGGGAACTTCTCCCGGAAGCTCGCCAGCGCCGTTTCTCGCTGCTGCGGCGTGAAAGCGCACCTCTCACGCACCGCAAGCGGTGCTGTCGCGTGGCTCAGACCAACCAGCAGCAACCGCTGCATTATTTCCCTCCCCCGCCGGCGCTGGGCATCAGCAGCGCGGCGAACAAGGTGGCGATTGTCAGTAGCAGGCCCACGATACTGAGGATCGCACTTTTCCTGCCGCGCAGGCGCGGCGCGATCGGCGTATTGAGCACGACCGCAAACACCACCCACACCGCCATGGTCAGCACCACTTTGGGCGAGAAATACCAGGCCTGCCCGAGTTTGCTCTGCCCATGCTCATGCACGGCCCACGAAATCCCACTGAGGATGCCCAGCGTGAACATCGCGAAGCCCCAAATGACTGCCGAGTGTGCCAGATGCTCCAGACGTTCCAGCGAGCCGAACTTCCCCGGTGAAGGCGGCAGATGCGCGCCGCCGGCCGGCCGGGCCCGCAGCATCCGGTCCGACATCAGGTACAACGCCCCGGCCACTCCGGCTACCACAAACGCCAGCGTTCCGAGGAACGTGAACAATCGGTGTACCAGCGAATATGCAGTGGGCAGATACGCTGTCGGCTGAGTCTTGCCGAAGTGCCCCGCCATCAGGAGAAGCACAATCACTACCGGCATCACCAGCCACTCCAGCGACGCGATCGGCCGCTTGAGTTGGACATAGGCAACGAACGCGGCGAGCAGGATTGATAGCGTAAGCAGCGCTGAGAGGCTGTCCTGCAATGGCTGCCAGGAACCGGTGCCCGATATGTGCCAGATCAGCAGCGCAAGAGACAACACGATCCCGCCGACCATGAACGTCCAGCGCAGATACGGCGCCGGCTTGTGGCCTGACACCGTCAACAGCGTTGCAGCCCCGCCGGCGAAGTACGCCACAATCGCCATGATGAGGAGAATGATCTGGGCTGTGCTTACCATGTCATTGATTTCCCAACTCCGGGTGACGTTCCCACAGCAGCTTCTGCAGTAATGGCCGACCACCCCGAGCATAGGCTGCCTGGGCGTCGGCCGACGCCAGTGTTCGCAGAATCGCCTGTCGGGCGGCCGGGGCGATGCCGCTCTGGTTCAAGATGTCGCGACGGACGCCCGCCACCACTTCGGCAAACGCCACCCATCCCGGCAGCACTTGCTGCTCAATGGCATCGCGGAGCCGCGCGGCGATGGCCGGTGACTTGCCGGCTGATATTGCTACTGCAAGCACGCCGGCGCGAGCGACGGCCGGCACAGTAAATGTACTGCCCGCACCGCCTTCGTGATCGGCCCTATTTACCGGAATGCCACGACTACGACATAGCTCACATACCTGCTCATTGACCGACGCGGAATCCGTAGCGGCGAAGCACAACCCCACACCGTCCAGGTCGCTCGGCTCAAAAGCGCGCGTGATGCGGGTCACATCCACGGGGATCTCCGGGCAGAAAACAGGAGCAACCACCACGACTTGGCGTGCCCCGGCGTCGAGCAGCCCCCGCACCTTTCGCGCAGCTACCGCACCAGCGCCCACAACAAGCACGCGGCAAGCAGCCACATCAAGAAATACAGGGTACAAGTACACTGTCTCACGATCTTAGCAGGCCCGCGCCGGGCGTCCATGGAATGCAGCTTGAGGCCCATTGGAAGATACGCTCCTGCCCTGCTAGAGTGCGGCCGATGAGTGTCGCGGTGGCGCAGATTTTGGGACCCGAGGGGGCAATTGCCCGGCGGATGGGCGATGCGTACGAACATCGCCCGCAACAGCTCGAGATGGCGTATGCGGTCCAGAATGCCCTGGCAACGGGCCAGCATCTGGTCGCCGAAGCGGGCACCGGCACCGGCAAGTCGTTCGCCTATCTGCTGCCACTGATCGATTGGGCGCTGCAGAACAGGAAGAAGGTGGTGATCTCCACTCACACCATCGCCCTGCAGGAACAGCTCATTCACAAGGACATCCCGCTCATCCGCTCGGTTTATCCCGATGAGTTCAGCGTGGTGCTGTGCAAAGGGCGAAGTAATTATCTCTGCCCGCGCCGGCTGCAGCAAAGCCGTCGGGGACAAGACATGCTCTTCGAGGATGAACGGCAGCGCGAAAGCCTGTACATGATCGAGGAGTGGGCCCAGCACACGACCGATGGCTCCCTGTCGGACCTGCCGGAACTGCCCAGCCCCGGTGTGTGGGACAAGGTCTGCGCTGAGGCGGGAAACTGCCTGGGACGTACCTGCCAGCTCTATCCCAACTGCCACTGGCAGGCGGCCCGCCGGCGAATGTTCTCAGGAAAGATACTGGTGGTGAATCACGCCCTGTTCTTCTCCGATCTGCAGCTCAAGACGTCGGGGGTGAACTACCTGCCGAAGTACGATGCGGTCGTCCTGGACGAAGCGCACACGGTCGAAGATGTCGCCGCACAGCACTTCGGGGTGGAGCTCTCAGAGTACGGTTTCCGCTACAATCTGCGGATGCTGTATGACCCGCGGAAGAACAAGGGTTTCCTGGCAACATTCACCGATTCGCGGGCCGATGCCGCGATGCGGGATGTGCAGGACTTGGGTGATCTGGCCGATCAGTTCTTCGGGCGCTGCCTGCAATACCACCAGGCCAATCCGCGCAAGAACGGCCGGCTGACACAAAGCGATTTCGTGCCTGATCTGCTGTCGCAGAAGCTCGAGACTCTTGGATTGCATCTGCGGTCGATGCTCGCTGAAAAGATGGACGATGGGCAGGTCGCCGAAACCGAAGGGCATGCCGCCAAGATCGCCAACCTGCGGCAGACGCTGGAAGTAATGCTGACGCAGGAACTGCCAGAGACGGTCTATTGGATGGAGGCATCGTCGCGGCAGTCCAACCGCGTATCGATGCACGCCGCCGCGATCAACGTGGCGCCGACGCTGAGGAAATATCTGTTCGAGAAACTCCATTGTGCGGTCCTGACCAGCGCGACCCTTTGCACCGGCAGAGCCGATGAGGGCCACGATCCGTTTGCCTACATTCGCTCGCGGCTGGGCATCGTTCGCGAGCGGACTCTCCAGGTTGGCTCACCCTTTGACTACTCGCGCCAGGTCACGCTGCATATTGAGGATGACATGCCTGAGCCTGGTGATGAGAAGGCATTCATCCCGGCCGCCTGTCGACGAATCCAGCATTATCTTTCGATCACCAACGGCGGCGCATTTGTTCTGTTCACCAGCTACTCCATGCTTCGGCAAGTCGCCAGCAAGCTTTCCGGCCCGATCGAGCAGCTTGGCCTGACGCTGCTGAAACAGGGTGAGAACATCCCGCGTTCGGCGCTGCTCAAGATTTTCCGCGAGACGCCGAACTGCGTGCTGTTCGGCACCTCGAGCTTCTGGCAGGGCGTGGATGTCAAAGGCGATGCCTTGCGCAACGTCATCATCGTCAAGCTCCCCTTCGCCGTGCCCGACGAACCGCTGATCGAAGCGCGGATGGAGGCGATCGAGGCATCCGGCGGCAGCCCGTTCGTCGACTACTCCGTACCCGAGGCGATCATCAAGCTCAAGCAGGGCTTCGGCCGGCTGATCCGCAGCCGAACCGACACCGGGATCGTGGTCATCCTCGACCCGCGCGTGGTGACCAAGCGCTACGGCCGGCTGTTTCTTGATGCCCTGCCGGATTGCCGGCGGGTGTACGCTTCGGAGAAGACGGGCAGCCGAGACCGGTAGGCGCACAACCGACAGCTCACCTCCTGCGAGCCTTGGCCTGGGGTGCCCGCTCAACCTGACGAAACTCGGCAACGGCCCGATCAAAAGCGGAATCCTCGACCCAAGAACCGACAAATCCGCTCAGATCCCGCTTCTTTGCGGCCAGCCCGGAGACACCTTCACGCACCAAATCGCCGTTGCCGACCTCGGCCTTTCGGGCCTTCAGTCTCCCACTGCGATTTGGTGACTCACCGTGCATCATGGTGCTCTGCAGTTCCGCCATACTCCGGGCCATCTGCTTGCGGAAGGTGGACTTCTTTTGCTTTTTCGCCATATGTCATCCCTACTGCAGCAGAACCGCGGCGATGCTGCGGCCGGCGATTCGGAGTTTCTTCTCGGCGGCTGGGCGACCGAGGAGGTCGATGCAGTGCAGCTTGGCGGACCTGCCGTGGAAAGTGATCTTTGGGGTCACTGGTTCGCTGGTGGTGTTCTGGAGATAGACGACGGCGCCTTGCCTGGTCTGCCGGATGCTGGTGATGACCACGCTGTCGGGAGAGACGCTCAGGGCGGAGTACTTCGTTGGGAGCTTGCCGTCGTGGATGGTGGT
>CAIQIQ010000127.1 GCA_903871935.1 uncultured Phycisphaerales bacterium | reverse complement strand
GGCCCCATCATTGATCGATGCAGTCGGCAATGCCGGTGCAGTTCCATCGATGGTCACGGCATAGAGTGCAGACGCCGCCGTGGTATCTCCCAGTGTGTCGCTGGCCGTAGCCGTGAAGTTGTAGCTCCCCTCGCCCAGGCTGGTGCCGGTATAGTCAAACACCCAATTGCCAGATCCATTGGCCGACGTCGTCCCGGCCACTACGCCGCCGCGATAGACCGAGATGGTCATTCCCGGCTCCGAGGTGCCATTGATCAGCAGCGTCGAGTCACTGGTGATGCCATCGCTAGAGCTGCTGCCGGTGTCGGTGCTGATGCCCGTGATGGTCGGCACGACCTCGGCTGCATTGAGAACACTGATGGTAAAGGTCTTTTCAAACCACAGGCCACCCTGGTCGGTCGTCCGCAGGCGGATGCTGTAGCTGCTCTTGGTCTCGTAATCGAAGCTGGCCGCCGTCTGCAGCGTATTGCCGGAGATGGTGAACGAAGCGTTGTCCGTGCTGCCGGTGCCGCTTACTAAGTTGTAGGTGAACGTGTTGCCGGTATCCGGATCAACTGTGCCCAGCGTGCCCACGGCAGTACCCACCGCCTGATTCTCGGCGATGTCGCTGGGCGACAAAGTAGCGTCCGTCGGGTTCCTGTTGGGCGCGACGAAGGTCACTGTGATCGTAAAGACCTTTCCAAAGAACAGGCCGCCCTGGTCGGTTGTCCGTACGCGGATGCTAAAGGTGCTTTGGGTTTCGAAGTCGAAGACGGCGGCCGTCCGCAGTGTATTGCCCGAGATCGTAAATGAGTTATTATCCTCGCCACCCGGCGCGTCCACCAGCACATACGTGAACGTACTGCCGATATCGGGATCGACCGTGCTGAACGTACCGACTATCGTGCCAATCGGCTGATTCTCAGCGACGCTACCAGGCGACAAGGTGGTATCGGTCGGCGCCTCATTGACATTGGTCACACTGATCGTGAAGGCGTTTTCAAACCACAGCCCACCCTGATCCGTTGTCCGCAGGCGGATGCTGTAGCTATTCTTGGCCTCAAAGTTGAACGCTGCGGCGGTCAGGAGCTGATTCCCGCTGATGGTAAAACTGGCATTGTCGCTGCCGCCCGTGCCGCTCACCAGAGAATAGGTGAAGGTATTACCGGCATCTGGGTCGCTCGTGCTCAGCGTGCCCACCGCCGTGCCCGCGATCTGGTTCTCAGCGATACTGCTGGCCGACAACGTGATATCCGTCGGGGCCGCATTGAGCTTGGTAACGGTAACCGTCACGACCTTCTCAAACCACAAGCCGCCCTGATCTGTTGTCCGCACGCGGATGCTATAGCTGCTCTTGGTCGCCAGGTTGAAAATCGCCGCGCTCTGCAGAGTACTGCCCGAGATCGTGAATGACGCATTGTCCGTGCTGCCCGTACCGCTCACCAGAGAATACGCAAAGGTATTGCCCGCATCCGGGTCCGTCGTGCTGAACGTGCCCACGGCTGTGCCAATCGGCTGACTCTCCATAATACTGCTGGGCGCCAAGGTAATGTCGGTCGGCGCTTCGTTGACGTTCGTCACCGTAATCGTGAAAGCCTTCTCGAACCACAACCCGCCCTGATCCGTCGTCCGCACGCGGATGCTGTAGCTGCTTTTGGCCTCGTAGTTGAATGAGGCGGCCGTCTGCAGCGTGCTGCCCAAGATCGTGAATGAGGTGTTATCGGTACTGCCCGTACCGCTGACCAGGGAGTAGGTAAACGTGTCACCGGCATCCGGGTCCGTCGTACTGAGCGTACCCACCGCCGTGCCTGAGGGCTGATTCTCCGCGACGCTGCTGGCTGATAGAGCAACGTCCGTTGGAGCCAGATTGAGCTTGGTGACGGTAATCGTAAAGGTTTTTTCGAACCACAGCCCGCCCTGATCGGTTGTCCGCACGCGAATGCTGTAACTGCTCTTGGTCGCCAGGTTGAAGATCGCAGCGCTCTGCAGTGTACTGCCGGAGATCGTGAACGAGGCGTTGTCCGTGCTTCCACTTCCGCTCACCAGGGAGTAGGTGAAGGTATTGCCCGTGTCCGGGTCCGTTGTGCTCAGCGTACCCACGGCCGTACCGATCGGTTGACTCTCCATAATGCTGCCGGGCGACAGGCTGACATCTGTCGGGACATCATTGGCGTCCGTCACCGTAATCGTAAAGGCCTTCTCGAACCACAACCCGCCCTGGTCCGTCGTCCGCACACGGATGCTGTAAGTGCTCTTGGCTTCAAAGTTGAATGAGGCGGCCGTCAGAAGCGCGTCGCCGGAGACTGTGAACGAGGCATTATCCGTGCTGCCTGATCCGCTGACGAGAGAGTACGTAAAGGTGCTGTCCACATTCGCATCGGTCGTGCTCAACGTACCCACCGTCGTACCTGCAGACTGATTCTCTGCAACACTGCTACCCGAGAGGGCGATGTCAGTCGGAGCGTCGACGTACTCGTACGCGCCCATGTCAACTGTCACGTTGATGATGCGTGGGCCGCCGGTGATGTCGGTGCTGACGCCAGCCAGGCCGGGCGCGGCGTTGCTGCCCGAATTGATGCAGGAGCTGTCGAATTGCAGATGCAGGTCACCATCATCACCAACCGAGGGGGTGCGGACAAAACGCGGATCGGCATTGATGTTGCCAGTACCGCTATATCCGCCTTGGACGTCGCTGTAGGTGATTGTGGCCGAAGGGTCGACCTGGCTGCTTGTCGGGGCGGTATTGCCCCACAGGATGCAGTTAATCAGGGTCGGACCCGACGTCGTGCTATACATGCCTCCGCCATACTCGGACGCCGAATTGGTCACGAATGTGCAGTTGGTCAGTTGGGGCAGCGAGGATGAGACGCTCTTCATGCCACCACCGTGAGCAGCAGAGTTGGCGACGAAGACGCAGTTCGTAAGCGTCGGCGACGAGGACTTGTTGTACACGCCGCCGCCATCATAGGAGGCCACGTTGCCGGCGAAGATGCAGTTGGTCACCGTGGGCGAAGCCGATACCAGATACGCGCCGCCCCCGCAGTCGTACCCAGACGTGGATGAGCCGTTGGCATTGCCGGCAGTGATCTTAAGGCCATCGAGAATGGTGGTGGAAACGATGCCGAAGGTGCCGATGATCACGTGGTAACTGTTGTCGCCACGAGTGGGGGTCACACCGATGTCACCAGAGAGAACAGTGGGATAGAGAACGCCGTCCCGAGCATCCGGGTTCGCCGCGCCAACGCCGGCGTAGCTGCCATAGATCGCAACCGCATTCCGAAGTACGAAGCCGAGGGTCCGGTCTGTCGTGGTCGTGGGCTTGTATGTTCCATCAGCGATGCGAATCGTATCGCCGTCGGCCGCTACCAGCAGAGCCGATTGCGGGCTGGTAAAGGCGTTGGACCATGATGTGCCGGTATTGCCGCCGGTAGCGGTCTGGTCCACGTAGATGATCTTCGGCGCGGGGCCGGCGGTTGGACCTTCATACGCCCCGATGTCAACAGTGCCGTTCTGGATTCGCGCATTGCCGGCCATGTCGGTGCTGACGCCGCCGGGAATAGCCGCATTGGAGCCCACGTCCAGAAGTGGAGAACCGGCTCGCAAGCGCAGGTCGCCGTAGTCATCATCGGCCGTGGGGTATATGCCATCCGGGCCGACCCAGGGAGTACGGACGAACACCGGATCGGCGCTGATGTTGCCGATGCCGGCGTAACCGCCCTCGATGTCGCTGTAACTGATCACCGGCGCGCTGGAACTGTTGTAGATCGACGTGCTGCCGTTGCCCCAAACAATGCAGTTGGTCAGTTGTGGCGAAGAAGAAGAGTTATAGATGCTGCTGCCGGACGTGGCCGCGTTCATGCTGAATACGCAGTTGACCAATGTCATCGAAGAGGAACTGTTATAGATCCCGCCGCCCGAGACAGCCGAGTTTCCGCTGAAGATGCAGTTGATCAACGTCGGCAGTGAAGAGTCGTTGTATATCCCGCCCCCGTTATTCGCTGCCGAGTTTCCGCGGAACGTGCAACTGACCAGCGTCGGCGAAGAGGAGTTGGTGTTGTACATCCCACCGGAGTATGCAGCCGAATTCCCGCTGAAGACGCAACTGGTCAGCGCCGGAGAGGATGCATAGTTGTACATCCCGCCGCCGGTAGTGCCGGCCGAGTTGCCCGTAATCGTGCAACTGGTCATCGTGGGAGAAGAAGAAGAATTGTAGATTCCGCCGCCCGTGTACTTGGCCGCCGAGTTCCCACTGAAGGTGCAACTGTCCAGGGAAGGCGACGACAAGAAGTTGTACATCCCGCCGCCGCCACCACCGTAGGTGCCCGTGGCCTGGTTAGCGCTGAACGTACAGCCAGTCAGAGCCGGCGTAGAGAATGAATTATACATCCCGCCGCCGTAGCCGTAATCGCCTATGGCCTGATTCCCGCTGAAGGTGCAGTTGGTCAACGTCGGCGAGGAATAGCTGTTGTACATGCCGGCGCCGGAACTCTTGGCCAGGTTGGCGCTCAGTACACAGTTGTTCAGTCTTGGCGAAGAGGCGTAGCTGTACATCCCGCCACCGGTGGAGATTGCATCCGGTGAACTGCCGCTTGCATTGCCGGCGGTGATGGTGAGCCCATCCAACACGGGAGTGCCACTCATCATCGCGACTACAACGTGGTAGCTGTTGTCGGCGGTATCACCAGCAGCGCCGATGTCGCCCGAAAGCCTCGTGGCATAGAGAACAGGGTCGCGGGCATCGGGGTTGGGCGCGCCAAAGCCCGCAAAGCCGCCGCAGATGGCAACGCCGCCACGGAGCACAAAGCTGAGCGCTCGGTTTGCCGTAGGAGTGGGTTTGTACGTCCCATCAGCGACGCGGATGGTGTCTCCATCGGTTGTTATCAGAATAGCCGATTGCAGACTCACGAAAGCGTCGGTCCATGATGCGCCGGTGTTGCCGCCAGTGGCGGTTTGGTCCACATAGACGATCTTCGGAGCGGGTGCGGCGGTCGGTCCCTCATAGGCCCCCATATCCACAGTGCCGTTCTGAATTCGCGCATTGCCCGCAAGATCGGTGGTAATGCCGGTGGGAACGCCTGCGTTGGAGCCAATGTCCATGATCGGGGATCCGGTGCGCACACGCAGGTCGCCCAGGTCATCATCGGCCGTGCCAAGTGTGCCATCCGGGCCTGCCCAGGGGGTGCGTACAAACATCGGATCGACGTTGACGTTGCCAACGCCCGCGTAGCCGCCCTCAATGTCGCTGTAGCTGACGACCGGTGCGGTCCCGCTGTCGAAATCGATCGACTTGCTGCCGCTGCACCAGACGATGCAGTTGGTCAGTCTGGCCGACGCATTGCGGTTGTACATACTGCCGCCGAACTTGGCCAGGTTCATGCTGAACGTGCAGTTCGCCAACGTCGTCAACGCAGAACCGTTGTACACCCCGCCGCCGTGGTCGGCGATGTTTCCGCTGAAGATGCAGTTCGTCAGCGTCGACGGGTAGATATCGCATAACCCGCCGCCCAAAGTGCCGGCCGAGTTCCGGCTGAACGTGCAATTCGTCAGCGTCGACGAAGGGCAGGCGGTATTCACGATCCCGCCACCGGTTTGCGCGCTCGTGTTTCCTACAAAGGTGCAGTTGACCAGCGTCGACTTGATCGAAGCATCATAAATCCCGCCGCCGCCGTAAAGGTTGCCCGTAGACGAGTTGCCGATGAACGTGCAATCCGTCAGCGTCTGCGTGGAGTGCGCGCTGTACAATCCGCCGCCGTTGCCCTCGCTCCCCGTGGCGGAGTTTCCGTTGAAGATGCACCTGGTCAGCGTCAGCGGGGAGGACTCGTTGTTGTACATGCCGCCGCCGGGGCCCGTGGCGGAGTTCCCGCTGAATGTACAGTTGATCAGTGTGGGCACGGAGAAGTTCTCGGCGAACATCCCGCCGCCGCGGGCGGCCTCCTTTCCCGGGCCCACGGTCTCAAACGCCACGTTGACGCTGAAGGTGCAGTTGGTCAGTGTCGGTGCGGAGCGCGTGTTGTACATGCCGCCGCCGGCATTCCTGGCGGAGTTCGCGCTGATCAGGCAGTTGTTCAAGTTTGGCCAGGAGGCATCGCTGTATATCCCGCCGCCGCAGGAGGTCCAATCCGATGGATTGCCGTTTGCATTGCCAGCGGTGATCGTCAGTCCATCCAGCACTACGGTGCCGGCCATCAAGCAGGCCACCACGTGATAGCTGTTGTCCGTGTTGTCGCCGGTCACGCCGATGTCACCGGAGAGAATGGTGGGATAAAGGATAAGATCGCGTGCGTCCGGGTTGGCGGCGCCGAAACCGGCATAGCCACCATACACGGCAACGCCGCCTCGAAGCACAAAGCTGACGGCGCGGTCGGTGGAGACCGTGGGCTTGTAGGTGCCATCTGCGATGCGAATACTGTCCCCGTCGCTGGCTGCGAGCATGGCGGACTGGAAGCTGGCGAAGGCATCCGTCCAGGATGCACCGGTATTGGCGCCTGCGGCGTTCCGGTCCACGTAGATGGTCTTGGCGGGTGGAATCTCGGCCGCCCCTTCATAGGCACCGATGTCGACCGTGCCATTCTGTATCCGGGCATTGCCGGCAAGGTCGGTGTAAACACCCTCGGGAATAGCGGCGTTGGAACCAACGTCCATGAGCGGAGATCCGGTCCGCAGACGCAGGTCGCCGTAGTCATCGTCGGCCGTGCCAAACACACCGTCGGGGCCCACCCAGGGTGAGCGCACAAACATCGGATCGGCATTGACGTTGCCGGTACCGGCATAGCCACCCTGAATATCGCTGTAGGTGATTACCGGCACGCTGGCAGTGTCCGCGTAGAACGACGTACTGCCACTTCCCCAGACAATACAATTGGTCAGACTCGGCCGAGATGAGTAGTTGTACATCCCGGCACCAAAATCGGCCGAGTTCCCACTGAGCGTGCAATTGACCAATGTCGGGGAAGAGGTGTAGTTGTACACTCCGCCACCGTTGTACGCCGAATTCCCGCTCAACGAGCAATTGATCAGCTTCGCCGCAGAAGAGAAGTTGTATACCCCGGCGCCGTAAGATGCTGAGTTCCGGCTGAAGACGCAGTTGATCAGTGTGGGCGATGAGTAGCTGTTGGAGATCCCGCCACCCTTGCCCGCCGAGTACACGGTTGAGTTCCCGCTAAATGTACAGTTGGTCAATGTCGGCGATGACTGTTCATTGTGCATCCCGGCGCCCCAGGGATAGGCCCAATTCCCAGTGAATGTGCAGTTGGCTATCGAAGGTGAAGCGAGGTTGAGGTAGATGCCCCCACCGCTGTTCTGTGGCGATGCAGACCCATTGGCATTGCCAGCGGTAATCGTGATGCCGTCAAGAATCGTCGCAGACGTTATCCCGCTGCCACCAGTGACAACATGATAGCTGTTGTCCGTCTTGCTGCCGGTAACACCGATATCACCGGATAGAATGCTGGCGTAAAGAGCGACATCGCGCGCATCCGGGTCGGCCGCACCATACCCAGCGTACCCGCCCAGCAGACTCACCCCGTTCTTCAGCGCAAACGAGATGTTGCGATCCGTCCCCGCCGTGGGCTTATAGGTGCCGTCGGCCACCAGGATGCGATCGCCTGAAGTAGCCGCCGCCAATGCAAGCTGCAGATCTGCATACGCATTGTCCCAGGATGAACCATCATGCGTCGGTCCGGGCGAGGCGATATCTACGTATAAATCGCTCGCCAGCATCATCCTGGCTTCCAGCGTCTCGATAGCGCATGCCACGGCCCGGCCAATGCTGTCCTTGCCACCAAGCTTGGTCTGCCTCCTGGAACCTGCCGCCTTCGCCAAACGTATGTTCGCCATCGCAATGTCCTTTCCCTGCTCTCACCACTTTGGATGGCGCGAACGCCATCACCCGGAGCATGATGTCGCGGAGAAGACCCGGTGAGATACTCAAGTTGGCCCAAGCCCGCTATCGTCCGTCCTTCCGCAGAGCGCATTCATGGAAGGATCATTATCCCCCGCTAACTTCCCCATGCAAGTTCAAAAGCGCTGATTTCTGCAATTGTTTGATCATAATCGCATAAATCACATGCGATTGTCCGGAGAGGCACAGAGTCAGGGATCATTGGTGCGAAGCACCCATTGGTGCGGTTGCGCCAATGATCCCTGACCCACTGCCCTCAGCCCAGCCCAACGCGCGCACAGGCGCGCACCGCGACTTACAGCAATCTTTTCAGATTCTTCGATCCCGACACCCCAAAACCAACGGAAAATCGCAAATTCGCCCTCCCAGTGGTGCGCTTTGTGCGCACAAAGCGCACCACCGCCTGTATAGGTAGAGACGTGTTTTTTCTCAACCGAATACCGCCGCTAAGTTAGTGCCCGACGTTGAGCGAAGCGAAATCTCGGCCGCGCCGGGACTCCACGACCCTGCCAAACAGCCAGTGAACCAAAGTGGAACAAAACGGAACGTCATTGCCTTCTGACGTCTGACTTCTGTCTTCTGACTTCTCTGCCTATCCTGAGCACCTTCCCACCATCAGTAACGCCTATCACAGATCCGCTCCAATCGCGCACACGAACCTGAGCATCTTCGAACGTGGGTCGTCTCGCCCTCGAGCGACACCCTCTCTCTGCCTTGTTACGGAATAATCAATGATCACTACCTCCGAGCACTTATCCACATCCACCCCGAACTTGCGCACCTCCTCCCCCAATCTGCACCTAACCGATTGCCTCCGCAGCACTTACCGCATAGGGGGTACCCCCGCTCCAGAACCTGCGCACCTCCTACTTATCCACAACGCTCTTCGTTTCCGCAATCCGCTTCCAGCAATCCGCTCTTCCTTCGGAGGTTGCCAACGCCACAGAACTGCATATCCTGCTAACAAGTTTGGCAGACAGTAAGCGAGGCAACCATGAGCCAGTCCTATCTGCACCGTTTTACCGGCCATACCGGCTTCAACGCCCATCACTCCCCCATGGGAGCGTTTTTCTCCTTCACCTGTGGGCACACGAATGCCGGCGGGGGCATGGCAGTTCAGTCCGGTCGGCCGGCCGCACAGGACATCTTTGTCGGCATGAAAGATGGCGATCGCATGAGCGATGCGCCATTGCGCTGCCTCCCGCTTTTCAGCGGGGCCAAAGACGCCGCGGCGGAGGCCTACCAGATCGAGCAGGCGAAGCTGGCGCCCTCGGGCCGAATGCCTGTCGCTTTTCCGGCGGATCAGGTGCAGCGATTCTATGGATGGGCGTCAGACCGATGGACGGCGCCGGGCATGCAGTTCACCATCTACACCCCGTTCGGGCCGATCCCCGATCCGGTGGGCGCTGGCGTACATGAACTGCGCGAAGCCCTTATGCCGGCGATCGTGGCCGAGTTCACAATCGACAACAGCACTGGCGCCGCCGCCAAGACCGGCGTCTTTGCGATTCGTTTCCCGGAGAAGGGCTTGCGCATCCTGCCGGGTATGGGCGATGGCCGACTTGGATTTGCCGTTCTGCATCAGATGGGCTTTGCGGGACAAATGCTGGACCAGGATGGGCCGGCGGCGTTCCCGATTCTGCGTTGGACGCCGGATGAAGCGCTACTGAGCACGACGCCGGTGCATCACATTGGAAACTGTCCGGGCATCGCGTTTGATGTGCCCGCGGGACAGAAACGCACCCTGCGTCTGGCGATCGGGTGTTACCTTGACGGAGTGGTCACCACCGGCATCGAGGCGAAGTATTACTATACGCGGCTGTATTCCAATCTCGAGGATGTGCTGTCATCAGCGCTGGATAACTATGAGATGATGGTGGTGCGCTCTTCGGCACTGGACCACGAACTGGCAAAGTGTGGCCTGTCCCTGGATCAGCAGTTCCTGATCGCGCATGCAACGCGGTCTTACTATGGCAGCACGCAGCTACTGGACCTGGGTGGACATCCGTTCTGGGTGGTCAACGAGGGTGAGTACCGCATGCTCAACACCCTGGATCTGGCGGTTGACCATGTGTTCTGGGAATTGCGGCAGAATCCCTGGGTGGTACGGAACCTGCTGGCGCACTTCGCGAAGTTTTACAGCTTCCGGGATCACGTGAAGGTATCGGACGGCAACGGCGGGACCACACTCGTGCCGGCGGGCCTGAGTTTCACGCACGACATGGGCGTGAACAACGCGTTTTCGCCGCTGGGAACCAGCAGCTATGAACTGGCGGAACTGGATGCCCTGTGCTTCAGTCACATGACGCAGGAACAGCTCTGTAATTGGACGCTGATAGCCGGCTGTTACACGGCCGTTACCGAGGACATGGACTGGCTCAATGAGTACGAGCCGATGATCAACGATTGCCTCAGCAGCATGCTCAATCGCGATCATGTCGATCCAGGGCTGCGGATCGGTGTGATGCAGCTTGACTCATCGCGGTGCGGCACAAAGGGGTCGGAGATCACAACCTATGACTCTCTGGACCACTCGCTGGCGCAAGCGCGGAACAACCTGTATATCGGCACCAAATGCTGGGCGACCTACCTGGCATTGGCGATGATGTTCGAGAAATTGGGCGATACAAACCGGCAGGACCATGCGATCGCCGCGGCCTCGCGCGCAGCGCGCACGATTGCGGGCCAGATGGGACCAGAGGGATTCATCCCAGCGGTGTTTGAGAAGAATAGTCCCGGGCACAACGCGCGCATCCTGCCTGCGGTTGAAGGCCTGGTCTATCCGCTCTACTGGCGTGACATGGGGCAGAAGCTCTGCGGCCGGGCGCTGGACCCCAGCGGCCCGTTTACAGAGATGCTCTCCGCCCTGCACAAACATGCACAGACGCTCGTGGAAGATCCGCAGGATGGCAATCGTTTCGCCGATGGCGGCATTCGCCTTTCCTCCACCAGCGGCAACTCCTGGATGAGCAAGATTGCCATTTTCCAGCACGTATGCCGCGAGTATCTGAGCATGGAGAACGGTGACGCCCGGCAAAAGGCGGCCGATGCAGCCCATGTGAAATGGCAGACTGAGGGCGAGAGCGCCTTCTGGGCGATGAGCGATCAGATTGTTAACGGCGTAGCGCAAGGCAGTAAATACTACCCTCGCTGCGTCACGACGGCGCTGTGGCTGAAATAGCGTGCGGCCGTTACGACTGTCTGCCGGTCGCAGCGCAAACGGGACACCCTTGCAGGCTCAGGGGCTTCTCCAGGCCGCACGGTTCAAGAACGGCCGGGTCGGTCAGCAGCTTTGCCGTTGGCCCGTCGGCGGCAACCTGGCCCTTGTGCAATACGATGGTGCGAGGGCACAGTTCCAGCGCCAGATCCAGGTCGTGCGTAGCGATGATGCGGGTGTGCTCGAAACTCATGAGCAGGGCGATCAGCCGGCGGCGAGCGCGCGGATCAAGGCCGCTGCTGGGCTCATCCATGACCAGGATATCGGGGCTCATCGCCAATACCGTGGCGATGGCAACAGCGCGCTTCTCTCCGCCCGAAAGATGGTACGGCGGCCGGTGAGCCAGATGCTCCATACCAACCGTCGCCAGGGCGCTGGCGACTCGGGCATGCACCTGGTCGTGCGGCAGGCCCATATTCACCGGTCCAAACGCCACATCCTCAAATACCGTAGGCATGAAGAGTTGATCATCGGGTTCCTGGAACACCATGCCTACGGTGCGGCGGATGATGGCCAGAGTCTGCTGCGTCAGAATTGTGTCGCCGATGCGGATCGTGCCGCTGGAGGGCGACAGCCAGCCCACCAGATGCCCGAGCAGCGTGCTCTTGCCAGCGCCGTTGGCGCCGACGATTGCCACCGCCTCGCCGTGCGTGATTCGGAAGCTGACCCCATTCAGGGCGGAGGTGCCATCCGAATAGGCGTAGCGAACATCCGTTGCCTCAACAATATGGTGACTCACCTGCCTGCTCCTGTTAGAAGTGCGCCGAGCAATCCCGCTACGTCCACCAGACGCAGCATCACAAATAGCCCCAGCCAACCGACAAGGAATACCACATCGCCCCCACGCAGACGCAGCGACTGGATCGTACGTACGTGGCCATCAAACCCGCGACAACACATTGCGACATGGACCCGCTGCGCCCGATCCAGCGTGCGCAGAAGCAGGCTGCCCAGCATCGCGCCATACACCCTAAGTCCCATACCGCGATTGCCGGCCGAGCGTAATGCCCTGGCCCGTACCATCCGCAAGCCTTCGTCCATGAGCACAAACAGGTAGCGATACAGCAACAGCACCTGCACGGTGAACACCGACGGCACTCCCAGCCGCTCCATGCCGCGGCAGATGTTATAGATGCCCGTCCCCGCCATCATTGCCAGCGCCGCACTCACCGTAAGCACAAATCGCAAGAGGATCGCCGCGTACGACACCCAGCCTCCGGCAATCGGATAGGATCCGAGAGTCAGCACCGGCTGGCGGTCTAGAAGCGGGTTGAACAGGCCAACGAAGATGGCGAAAGGTGACGCGATCAGCAGTTTGCGGATCAGAAACCGCGCTGGCACATCGCCCATGACCATGAGTACCAGTGGGTACACCGCCAGCGGCAGCAGAGCGGCAATCTGGTACTTTCCATACGAGAGCACCGTCACAATGAACGCCAGCGTCGTGATCAGCTTGACGCGCGGATCGACGCGGCCAAGCGGTGTATCGCGGCTGGCCAGGCGTTCCAGCCAGCCAATCTCGGCAGCTTTGACGTGGATGTTGGCCATGCGACCTACTGGGAGGCGGAATCTGTTGCTCTTCGAGGCCGGAATACCCATGCGACGCCCATTGCCAACACCAGCGACGCTGCTCCGCCGGCTAGCCCTGCCACGCTGGTGCCAACGCTGGGAATGCCCCATGCATTCCTGGCAGACTTGTCATCGAGCTCCGTCGCTGTCGGCCGTTCCTGCATGGGGAGGTCATAGGCGGGAAGGATAGCCGTCTTCTCCTGCACGTGCTTTGCGGCGTTATGCACAGGATCAATGGGCGGCGGCAGACTCACATGGCCGGTGCTCCTGGCGATCGCCCATTCCAACCCATCGGGATGGGTTGAAGCGAACCAGCTTACCAGACCAGCTGTCACAACTGCCGCAACCAGCATGCCCACCACCACCGGCTGGATGCCCCGCCGGCCCTCAGCGGCGGAGGGGATCTGGTCAAGGACCTCGGGCCGTACTCGAGCCAGGAAACCGACCACGGAAGCCGTCACCAATCCCTCGACCAGACCAATCGCCAGATGGATTGGCTGCATCAGCATGAGGAACTTCGAAAACGGCAGGTCGGATGCGCCGGACATCATTGCCTCCGTAACCACACCCAACGCGCCAAGCTGAAGCCCCACAACTGCACCGACGATTGCAGCGAGCATCCGCCTGCCACCGGTGGGCTTTTTACCTGCCAGCGGCCGATAAAGGAGCGGGTAGACCACAAAACACGGGAACAGGCCCATATTGATGATGTTGCATCCTAAGGCGAGCAGCCCACCATCAGCGAAGAACAGTGCCTGCACTGTGAGGATCGAGGCAATGGTGATGAAGGCCGCCGGCGGCCCGAGCAAGATCGTCAGCAGCAGCCCACCCCCAAGGTGACCGCTGGAGCCGGTGCCAGGAATGGTGAAGTTGATCATTTGAGCGGCAAAGACAAACGCGCCCAGGACACCCATCAGCGGTACGCGCCGTTCATCCACTGAGCGCTGCATCTTGCGAGTGCTGTAGAGAGTTACGCACGCGGCAGCAGCCCACATCGCGCCACCTACTAGAGGAGAGATCAACGCATCGGCCATGTGCATCAGAGTTGCCCCTTTATGTGGTTCATCCGTGCAAACCCAGATCATGATCGGTCGTCGCCACCGCGAGCCGGCCCACCTTTACGCCCTTGGCGGCGATCAACTCATCGGCAATCGCCTTGACCTGCGATGCCTTGCCTTTGACGACCAGCACTTCCAGGCAATTGTCATGATCGAGATGCACGTGCACGGTGGAGATGATGCAGGCGTGGTGATCATGCTGGATATCCGTCAGCGCTGCCTGCAACTGCGGTTTGTGGTGATCGTAAACCAGCGTGATGGTGCCGGCGATCGTGACATCGCCCAACTCTTGTCTGTGCTCGACAAGCTCTTTGCGGATCATGTCCGCAATGGCCTGCGATCGATTGCTGCTCCCGCGCTGACGAACCATTCGGTCCAGTTCCTTCAGCAAGGCAGGGGCAAGCGATACGCTGAAGCGCTGCGCAGTTGTATCGTGGTCGTGCATGAGTGTTATGATTGGTGAAAATAATAATACCGGGCATGCAGATGTCAACCGGTCGTTCCACACGCGGGGATACCGACACCGCCACTCTCGCCACGCTAAGCGGCAACATGGGCGTCGATGATGTACGCTCATCCGACACAGTGGGGCCAATAGCTTGCCGCGCAGGCAAGCTACCGGCCCCAGGTTTCTCACGGAGCTATCGCGCCGATAACGTACTGATATCCGTCCCGTCGGCAAAAGTCCCGGCTGCACTGGGCAGCACCCCGCCAAGGATGCCGCCATCCTGCAACAGTTCAACGCTGCTTGTGCTCAGGCTCTTGGCGCCGCCCTGGGTGATCGTGCCGGTGGTGTGGCCAGTTTTGATCGAACCGATCATCGTGCCCACCGTCACATCTCCGGCCAGCGTGCCGGCCACCCGGATCGACTTGATCCCGCCGCTGACGCTCACATCCGCATCCAGGTCGCCGGGTAATCCCGTCGCCTTGCTGCTGGGCTTGCGGCCTTTGACGCTGATCGAACCGATGGAAGGAGCTCGCAGCGGATCCGAGATCCCATCGCTGTTCTGCCAGTCCAGCAGCGACAGCGACTTCACCGGCAGGTCCTGCGACTCGATC
>CAIQIQ010000126.1 GCA_903871935.1 uncultured Phycisphaerales bacterium | reverse complement strand
TGGGAACGGGCGCGGTGACGGTAAAGAAGAGCGATGGCTCGGACGTACCGGACACCACGCTGCTGGTGAGCAACCCCTCGGGAGATCAGAAGAGCTATGTCCTGAGCTTCGCGGGTATCGGTGTGGTGGGCGGCTCGTTGGCCGATGGGATCTATGACCTGTCGGTTGCGGCCGCGGGAGTGCATGACCTGGCGGGTAATGCGCTGGGCGGCAGCCTCAGCCAGCGCTTTCATCGCCTCTATGGCGACTATGACGGCAACAAGACCGTGAACAATGCCGACTACTTCTGGTTCAAGCAGACGTTCAACAAGAACACTGGCGATACCGGATTCCTCGATCTCTGTGATTATGATGCTAACGGCACGGTCAATAACGGCGACTACTTCCAGTTCAAGAAGCGGTTCGGCGTGGTTTACACCTACTGAATGGGAGGCATCGGCCTGGGAAGCGATCTGGGGACTGACGGGGATGGAGAAGCGGCCGAAGTGGATTGTGGAGGCGGGAAAGGGGATGGAGGATTTCAGATCTGAGATCTCAGGATCTCAGAGCGGCAGACCGAGCCTGGTGGTCTGGCCTCTTGCGGCAAGACCCGACGGCTGACGCCGGGCGGCTCGTTTGGAGCCATAGAGTCCGGATGCCGTATGCGGGAAATCTATATGCTTGGCGGGAGGGGAGTTACGTTGACCGGAGGTTGGTGTGGTTTGTGCCGCTGGCCGGGAAATCGGGCACGGCTGCGCTCTGTTGCGCAGGCGGTTGCGCCTTGCCAGCGTTGGTGGGCACAGATAGTATGAGCTGTTTCGATCGTCCGGTGCTCGCCCAGGTTGATGTGTTCGTTAGCGGAGTTGTTACAACATGCGTCTTTCTGAGATTTTGAAGCCCGAAAACATCAAGGTATCGCTGCAGGCGAGGACCAAGATCGAAGCGATTACTGAACTGGTCGATCTGCTGGGGAGCAATAACGAATTGCAGGAAAAGGGCAGGGTTCTCGATGCCGTGCTGGAGCGTGAGGCGACGCGCACCACGGGCATTGGCAACGGTCTGGCTATCCCCCATGGCAAATGCGGCGGCGTGGATCATCTGGTAATGGCGATCGGCCGGGCCGGGACACCCATCGATTTCCAGGCCATCGACGGCCGGCCGGTAACTCTGATCTGGCTGCTTGCTTCGCCTCCAGACAAGACTGGTCCTCATATCACCGCTCTGGCTCGCATCTCGAAGCTGATGACCATCGATAAGTTCCGCAAAGCCATCAACGAAGCCCCTGACGCCCAGACCATCTACAACATCATCATCGAGCAGGAAAAGGCGATCGTACCTTAGTGTGGTGTTGGCTGTCATGAGCGCCGTGGGCGGCCTTTGGCTTCCGGCTTGGCAGTAAGGGGATCTTCGGGCCAGGCGTGCTTGGGGTAGCGGGTGCGGAGATCCTTGCGGACCTCGAAGTAGGCGCTCTTCCAGAAACTGGCCAGATCGCTGGTGATCTGGACGGGGCGATAGTTCGGGCCCAGCAGTTCCATCACGAGCGGCACCCGGCCGGCGGCGATGCGCGGAGTGGCGAGCCAGCCGAAAACTTCCTGCAGGCGGACGGCAAGCGTTGGCTGCTTGCCGCCGGAGTATTCCAAGCGAATGCGGTTGCCGGTGGGAACGGTGATGGTTTCGGGGGCGAGTTCGTCCAGGTCGCGGCGGAGTTTCCAGTCGAGTTCGCTGAGCAGGAGTTCGGTCAGGTCCTGCTCTTTCACCTGTTGAATGGAGCGTTTGCCGCCGCAACTGCGGGCGAGGACCTCGCCAAGCTGCTCGTCCGTACACGCCGGCCAGGGCTTCTCCGGCACATGTTGGCGGACGAAAGCGAGGCGCTCGAGTATCTGGGCGGCTTTCTTGTCGGATGCGAAGATGGCGGCGGCCTGTTGGCGGACCTCTTCGGCGAGGGCATGAGAAATGTCATCTGCGTTGGCCTGATGGTCCACCTGTTCCTTGATGGGCAGATCGGCAAAGCGGGTGGTGATGCGGGCCTGCACCTTGCCATTGAGCATCGTCACCTCGCGGATGGTGCTGAGCATGTGGGGTAGGAGCTCCTGCAGCCACGCGGGATCGACTTCGCTGATGATGCGGGCAATCGCTTCTCGCGTGTTGGAACTGGTTTTGGGACGGGTGTCATCGCGGGCGTCGATGGCGATGAAGAGCGGCGGATGGACGACGATGGAAGAGGGGTCAATCTTTATACCAAATCCGCCGACCATCGTGGCGGAGTCGGGGTTGTTCTCCCGCCGGCGGCAGAGACGATCGGGGTAGGCCAGGAGGATGAGCTTGAGGAGGTTATCTTCGCCTGTGCCACCAGCATCGCTGCGCTGTCTGCGCGAGGCAGACAAGCCGAAGCTTGAACTACGAACCAATTCATCGCGGGTGCGGGTGACCTGGCGAGCGGCGGCGACATCGATGCCCTGGTCGCGGAGGTGAGACGCGAAGTTGCACTTCTCGGCTGTATCCAGCAGTTCGATGCGATAGAGGATATCAGACCGGCCGTGGATGGTGCGGGTTCGCCGTTGGTTGAGATCAGTGCTGAGGAGGAGGATGTCTTTCTCGCTAAGCAAGGAGGCGATGGTGGCGGCTTCGCGCGCCAGACCATGATCAGATGCGCCCAGCATCAGCCGCGCGAGCCGTGGATGGGCGGGGATTTCCAGCAGCTTCCGGCCGAGGGGTGTGATGGCGCCGTCGTGGAGTGCGCCCAGCATGGTCAGGAGCCCCTCGGCCGACGCGAGGGCGTGCTCGGGCGGGGCCTCGAACCAGCCGAAGGTGCGCGGATCGGCTTTGCCCCACTGGTGCACATGCAGGATTGCGGAACAGAGATCGACGCGCTGGATTTCGGGAGACTCAAATGGTTTGAGGTTTTTGTCTTCGGCGGCAGACCAGATGCGGATGCATCGGCCGGGTGCGGTGCGACCGGCCCGGCCGGTGCGCTGGGTGGCGGAGGCTCGGCTGAGGCGGCGCAGTTCCAGCCGATCCATGCCGCGCTGCGGGTCGTAGACCGGGACGCGCGCCTGGCCCAGGTCAATGACGGTGCGCACACCGTCGATGGTCAGGGATGTTTCGGCGATGTTGGTGGCGAGGATGACCTTGCGCTGGGGAAGCTCTTCCAGCACGCGCGCCTGGGCGTCAAATGGCAGGGAGCCATGTAACGGCAGGACCGCCAGGTCGTGCTCCCGAGCAAAGGACTCGATGGCGTCGGCCGACCGGCGTATCTCTTCGATGCCGGGGAGGAATACGAGGATGTCGCCGGCGTCATCTTCGTGTTGTTCGACAGTTTGCCGTACGAGGCTGGCGATGTGTGCGAAGGTCTGCTGGCGTGTGGCGTGGCCGGGCAGGGGGGCGAAAGTGGTCTCGACGGGGAAGACGCGGCCGGGAACGCTCAGCACGGGGCAATTGCCAAGAAAGCCGGCAACGGCCTGGGCGTCGATGGTGGCCGACATGACCAGCAGATGCAGATCATCGCGCACGGTGGCACAGACTTCGCGGAGCATGGCGATGCAGAGGTCGGTGTCGATATGGCGTTCATGGAACTCGTCGAGGATGACACAGCCGACACCGTCCAGGAAGGGGTCGTCGACGAGATGGCGGGTGAGGATACCTTCGGTGAGGATGGCCAGTCGGGTGTCGCGACCGAGGCGCTTCTCGCCACGAACCTGGTAGCCAACCTCACGGCCAAGCTCCCAGCCGTTCTCATAGGCGATTCGGGCGGCCGACGCTCGGGCGGCCACCCGGCGGGGCTGAAGCATCACGATCCGGTTGTTTGGTCCGGTCAGCAGGTTCTGTTGCAGGAGGTAGGGCGGCACGCGGGTGGTCTTGCCGGCGCCGGGTTCGGCGACGATGACCAGGCGTTTGTGCTCGCGCACCTGGCGGGCGATCTCTGGCAGGAATGGATCGATTGGCAATGGCCGCATCACGGGTGAATCAGGTAGCGGAAAGCGGTGAAGGGAGCAAGGGGTGGAAGCGCGAGGGAATGACCAATGCACCAACCCATGACCTGGGTCTGCGGGATTATAACAAGTAACGGACATAATGCTCTGGCATTAACATGAAGATGCGATTGTTTCAGCGAGCCCTAGTTAACGAAGAATCTGGCGGTATAGTATTTGGCATCGAGAACGGGAGATACGTAATGCTTAAGAGAATTGCCTCTATCGGGGTGATGCTTGTCGGTCTCGTGGCGATCGCCGCCGGGGCGGGTGACGGTGCCAGTCCCGCGGATTCAAGGAACCTTCTGCCCGAGATTGTGGATTCGCGTAGCTGGACGATCTGGAATCCGAGCGGCGTGGCGAGCGAAGCATGCACGGCGACGCCGGAGGAGGGGTCCATGCGCGTGGAGATCCCTAGGAAGGAAGCATCGGTGCGTGGCGACAGGGGCTTCGGCTGCACGCGAGGATCTGTCAAAGCAGGCACAGTCTATACTCTTCGTTTTACCGCCAAGGCATCGGAACCCCGCCAGATTAACATGTCCGCCTTGGAGGCGCCCAAGCCGGGAGAATCAATCATCGGGCAGGCCGCGATCGACCTGAAACCGTCGTGGCAGACATACGTGTGCCGGATTGTCCCTACGCGTGATTCCACTCCGTCGCAGACATGGCTGCCGTATTTCCAATTGGGCGACAACGCCGGGACCGTCTGGTTTCGCAACGTGACGTTGGTACCTGCCGAAGGCGGTGCGCCGGCTGCCACGCCTGCCCCCGCTCCCGGTACACCGGCTGCCACGCCAGCCCCCGCTCCAGCTACACCGCCGGGCCCAAGAGCCAATACTCCGCCAAATCCCCCAGGCATCACTCCTGTGAGCGACATTCCTGATATGACCAAAGAAGGTGTGTGGCGGCTTGCGTGGCGTGGAGTCATAGGTACGGCCCGCAAGGAAGGTGATGCGATTCAGGTTGAGCTCACGGGAGTTGGGGAAAGATTCGGTGTTCCGGCGCTGACGTATCTTCATTTGCAGTTCCCCGCCGGGAAGGTCTACCGGCTCAAGTTTTCGGCCAAGAGTAGCGCACCTACGCAGATCAAGGTGGTTGCGCAGAGCGATGAACAGCCTCACGATCAGGACTACTCCACTCCCGTTGCCCTCTCGGTGAGCGGCGAATGGAAGGAATATGATATGACATTGACTCTAGCCAAACCCGCCGATGCTGAGCTGTTCACGCTCAGTTTCCTACTCGATAGAAAAGTCAACATCTCGTTTCGCAATATGTCGCTTATTCCCGAATAGACGCCGACGGAATAATCCGTTCAATGCAGCTGCTGGAGCGTGACCGGCGCGCGGGTGATCGCAGCACGCCGGAAAACATGGAGGATCATGGGCCAGGAATTTGAGTTTGGGATATTTGACTGCTGTCTTGCGGAGGCGGCGGGGATTACCACGTACGCCATGGACAGCGACGTGGACGCAATATGCAGGGCGGCGGATGCCGGGGCGCTGCTGGCGGAACGGCTGGGCGTTCCCCGGCCGGCGCCGCATCTGTATGGGTTCAGCTATCTGCACGTTTCGACACTTGGCTCGCGGGTGGTGTTTGGCCCGGATCATGCCGAACCGACGGCGCTGCCGTGCATCCGGAGCCCCGAAGACGTCGATCGTCTTGCGGAGCCGGAGGATTACCTGAAGGCGGGGGTGGTGCCGCAACGACTGGAACTGGTGAAGCGCCTTGGTGAACGTCGGCCCGATGCCAGCAAACGCATTGGGCATGATTTCGAGGGTCCTATCACTACGGCCGTGCTTTTGATGGGGCAGGAGTTTTTCCTGCTGGTGCATGATGATCCGGCTCGGGCGCATCGGCTGCTCGATTTCTGCGTTCGCAGTGCGCTGAATTTCGCGAGGGTGCTCAGGTCACACCAGGGTCGCCCGTTTGGCGGACAGTGGGAGGGGATTCCTGATGATTTCGCCGGCTATTTCGGTCCGGAGCAATTCAAGGAATTCGTCATTCCCTACTGGCACAAGCTTTATGAGGGATTGAAGGCGGGGCATCGAGACCTGCACAGCGAGCTGCTGCGGCCGGAACACCTGCCCATGCTGGAAGAATTGAAACTGTCGAGTTTCGATCCGTCGGTAGACCCTTATCTGCCGGCCGAGGCGCTGGCAGCACATTGCCGTGTGCCCTATGGGCTGCGGATATGGCCGTCGGTTGTGCAGTCGCGGCCGGTGGAGGAACTGGTGGCGTTCTACAGGCATCTGGCCGGTTTCAAGAGTCAATACATCATGTTCCACCTGGAACGGCTGGCCGATGAGCCGAAGATCATGGAACTATTGAAGGTTGCCAGGGAATTGCGCTAGACGGGCTTATTTCTTCTTACCGCCCATCAGTCCCTGGATGCCGGTATCCAACTGCTTTTGGAGCGAACCGGTGGCTTTCTGCGTTGCGGCGTTGAACTGTTTGCCGGCTTCAGCCTGAGCCTGACCTTTCAGGTCCGCGGAGGTTCCAGCGATCCAGGGGCGCACGGATGCGGGGATCTTGTCGGACTCTTTGAGCTTCTGCGCCATGGCCGCCCAGACCTGCGTGAGTACCTCGCTCATGGCAGCGCCATTCTGAGAGTTGCCACTGTTGCCGATGTTTTGCAGGGTGATGGAAGGTAATGTGAGGTCGATCTCGGGAGGCAGCATAGGGAGGTTGGGCTTGAGCACAACCTGGGTGTTGGCGACGGTGAGCTTACCAATGATCATCCGGAGCGTGCTGGGTTCGCTCTTGGGCATCTGATCCATGGCGGCTTGCAGATTGAGCTGGCCGCCTTTCTGTTCGACGATCAGTTTGGGGCCATTTACCGTGATCTCGGATATGCGAATGGGAGTCTGGCGCAGTTCGCTGTAGCTGACCTGCACGGCGACGCTATTGAGTTCGAACATGGTGGGAGCATCAAAGCCCCTGGGCGAACCAACCTTCAGATCGGCAAGCTTTACGTTTCCGCCCAACAGGGAGATGTTGGCGGAGTTCAGGGTGGTTGTCAGAGTAGTGGATGCGGTGGCTTGCGTTTCGATCGTGCTCTTGGCGATGCTGTCGAGTTTCAGCACCACGATAGCGATTACTACGATCAGTAACACGGGAACAAGGATGAGAGTCCACAGGATCATTTTCTTCATAGAGGCGCTCCTTCAGTGTGTTCAATGCCATTGTATGCCAATCAGAGCATGGCGCGTAGATTGGTTTGCATCGGAATGGGTTGCTATGAGCAGATCTTTACCATCGTTCCCCATGGCGGCAGCGAATAGGCGATGGTCTTCCTGGATCCGCCGGCGACGACCCGAGCCTTCCCGCGCGCCGGCTTGGGCGTCAGGTTTGCGATGTATACCACGGTGTCTGCCTTGCCATGCCAGAGGCAGGCGAACACTCCATCATGCCCGGTCTGCACCGGCCGCTGACTGGCGGGGGTGAAGCGATACTTGCCAAGATCGACATCTTTGAGCTTCTGGGCCTCTTCCATCAGGGGCTGTGAAGGAGCGCCCAACGGCGCGAAGAAACAGGGAGGATGACCTTCCAGGATGCCGCCGACGACAAACTTTCGTGCCTCGAGCTTGTCGCCGGGGCCGCCGACGAGATGACGCGGTGCAATCGGAATGAAGCGGCACTGGAGGGGGAAACTGTCCGGATTGGGAGCGATGTTTCCGCCGATGTCTTCGTAGATGAACAGTAACGTGGACATGTTTTCGACGAAGATGTACGGCAGCCCGGACATGTGCGAGAAGATCACGCCGTCTTTGCCGACGCGATCGCGGCACCAGAACATGAAATCCACATACGCATCGGCGTCCGTGTGGTATTCAACTCCTCCCAAGTGGCTCGGGTTTCGGCACGGGTGCGGTGTGCACCAGTCGAAATACAAGCCATCCCATGGGATATCCTTCAGAATCGTCTCGATATCGCTCTTGCGCCGATTCAGCCAGCCGCTCTCCAAACACATGACCTGCCCGAACTCTCCAGACCCGGCCCAGGTATGCAGTTCCTTATACGTTGGCCCCGCCTCGCGCTGCCAGGCGGCCTGGTTCTCCTTGAATCCTGGCGATTGCGGATGGAGTTCTTTCACCGAGATATATGGCACACATTTCATCCCCGACGCCTGCGCTGTCTTGACCACCCGGCGCAGTTCCGTCATCCCCTGAAGGTCATAGGGTGGATACATGCCATCGTGCCAGAACGGGCCATCTTCCCGATAGTCGTTGTGGAAGCGCAGCAATCTCGTGCCCACCGAACTGAGCTGGCGGATATCCTCATCGCTGGCCCAGCGACTTCCCGTTCCCACATGGAAGTACTTGCTGTGAACGGTGTCGGCATCCTTGATGAACGGCAGCGACAGGTAATAGCGGAACGTGTACTTCCCTTTCAGACGGGTTGGATTGCGACGGTAAGCGGCACAGTATGGCGAAAGCTCGATCGCCCCTGGCTGGCTCGGCCCGCCGGCGACGTTGGCCAATGCGATTCCGCGTTCGCTGTTGAGGCTCTTGTCCCATGCGTCGAGATTGCTGGCGGGGAAGAACTCGATGCCCTCGACTCCCTTCTCAAACGCCACCACGTGGATCGGAATGTAGCGCGAGGCATACGGCGATGATCCAAGGTCCAGCCACTTGCCGCCTCCCAGCAGGTCGCTGCTGGAAGCCTCGACCGGGTGAGGGCGCACGTACGCATGCGTGATTCCGTCGCGCAGGGGCATCTCGATGGCCTTAATCTCGACGATATCGTCTCGCTCCTTGACGAAGTCCAGCTCCAGTTCGCAGGCGACCAGTCCCCAGCGACGGTATTCCCAGCGATGACGGAAGCGTGTGCCCAGTGAAGCACCGGCCGGGTCGCGCAGCTCTCCGGTTGCCGTCACCACGACGTCGCCATTGGCCAGTTGCTCCACCTCCACGGTCGGGTTCTTCTCCTGCGACTGGTCGAAGAACAGCATGCTGCTGCCATCGCTGGTGGGGTGGGGGTCCAGAATCCGGGAGCGGCAATTAACAGCTCCCGCCAGCAGGTTCTTCCCGCTGCCTTTTGCGAAGGTAATCGAATCCCAGCACCCGCCGGCCTTCAGGTTGTGTCGTACCTTCCAGTAGCCCGAATCAACGATGATTGCATTCTTACGCCGCGAGACCTTCATGAAACGCTCCTTGCCTGCGCTGGCGCCAGCGACTTGCGCAGTTGACTGAACGGAAGACAATGTACCACTGGCCCTTGCATGGACAAGAGCAAAGTCAGGCGGTGGGTTCGGAGAAGTCGGGAACGGCTTCGAGCGAATCTACGAATCCGGGTCGCTATCCGGTCACAGGCCCCTTACCAGTTCTTCGGGATCAGCGGCCCTGGTCGATGGTGTAGGTCACGATACTTGTCGCGGGAAGGGTATCGATGAGAGAACCCTGGGCAACGGCGAGATCTGGAAGCTGCTCGTTGAGGTTCTGCGGCGAGGTCCTGACTCGCTGCGCCTTGCCGCCCAGCGTTGACAGCCCGTCGATCCGCACGGAAACTGCCGACGACTGGGCATGGTTGTTGATAACGACCACCGTGACTGTCTTGTTCGCCCCGTGTCGAAATACCACCGCCTTGACCACCGAGTCGTCCACCGAGACGCCGAGTTGCACCGCGCCTGGCCGGATGTAGCGAGTGAAGTGGCTGAGCCACCATCCGATCGGGTTGAGCTCTGCCTTCACAAAGCGATGGTCTTTGAACCGCAGGAAGATCGGGGTTTCCTCGTTACCTGGCTTGCCGCGTTCCACGAAGTAACAGAGCATGAAGTCGAAGGCGTTTACTTTGCCGTTGTTGATCTCATCGCAGACGTGGTTGGCGCGGGCGCGACCGGCGTCGAAATGAGTGATCCCGTCCGCGCCGTAGGAGCACTGCTCACTCACCCAGACGGACTTGCCGTACTTGATCGCGCTGGCGTAGAAGCTCACCGGCGACTCCACCAGCGGCTCCCCCTTGCTCACCCGCTCCAGCAACGGCTTGACGGTCTCGAGCACGAAGTCGCCGCAGTAGCGGTGGTACGAGACCGCGCCCACGTACCCGCGCGCTTCTTCGTTCGCCAGGACATACTCGATTGTCTGGGCGCTGGCCTCGGGAGTGACGTCGTCGCAGATGGAGAACGTGGTCTTGAGATCGTTTTCCTTGAACTTGCGCCCGCATGCGAGCACCAGCGCGAGGGTGGTCTCCTTGCTGGGCTTCGCGGTATTGGTGGGCTCGTTGAACAGCGACCAGTATGGAAGCTCGTAGTGGTAGGCCTGCTTGATGTGCAGAACCGCCGCGACGGCGTGCTCGGCGTATCGGTCGACCATGGCAGGGTTGAACCGAGCGTCCGCGCCCCAGTGCCAGGTCGGGGAGTCTGGTTTCACGGCCATCCAGCTCTCCCACTGGTGGGCGGACGGATAGAAGATAAACAGCTCCCCGGGTGATCTGAACTCGCGCCCCATCGTCAGATGGTCGTCGCAGAATGGGTTCACGGAGGTGACGGGACGAGTGCCGCGCCCCTCCCAGACAAAGCGTTTCGGGCCGGGCGCGGGCGCGCGCGGCTGTCCTTTTGCGTCCGCGGGCTCATAGCCCATCGGCCAGAAACGCACACGCGTCATCCCGAGGTCGTGATAGTAGAGCTTGAGGATGGCCTTTCTGGCATCCGAGGAGATATCGCCAGGACTGCTGGCCTCGGGCTCGACCTGAAGACCGCTCAGGCTGAACATGTCGGTCGCGCCCCACCCCTCCCACGTCTGGCCAAGACGCGAGCCATCGACGACCACCTGCGCTGCGCGCGATGCACCGGCGATGCTGGCAAAAGCGATAGCACACATAGCTATGGTCCTAAGCATAGTCTTCTCCCTGCAATGTATCACCGGCACTTGCATGAACAAGAGCGAAGCCGGGCTATCTTCCTTCCGCAAGCGCGGGAAGCATGGCGGACGGTGACGGACTCAGTATCATCGTCCATCCAACGAGAAGCAGAGGAATTCGCGATGGTTGAGCCAACATATCGGCCGCTGATGCAGTACGAGGGCGTGGATGGATTTTTATGCGACTGGCACCTCGCCGGGCCGTTCGAGTCCGGCTTGGCCGTCAATCCCAACGTCTGTCTCTTTCAGAAGAAGGTTGCGACAGAGTGGGAACGCGATCATCTCGCCCCCTGGGGCGGGTGCGCAAACGTGTCAGCCCCGCCTCCGAACCTGGCCGGTGTGGCATGGAACTGGGAGCGCCTGCCGGCCGTCTGCTGGGCCAAGCTGTCGCTGGTGCTGGGAGCGCAGGAATTCTCCGCCTGGGCCGGGCGCATGGAGGGGCTGGATCCCAACGGCTGGTCGAAGCTGTACTACGCGCTGGCCATCGTGGACAGCCCGGCCGACGCGGACGCCCAGCTGGTCTTCAGCGGCTGGGATGGCTGCCGCCTCTGGATCAACGGTCAGACGCTGTTCAATGAACACAGCTATCACCACGTGATCTACGACATGGAGCGGGTCAAGTTTCATCTGAAGAAGGGGCTCAACACGGTTCTGTTTCAACTCGATCGCGATGGCGCTGAGGCCCGCATCGACGTGCCGGGCAACCTGGCCCTGGTCGGGCAGCTTCGCGGCGTCTCCTACGGACCGGCCCCCGAGCCGCGGCGGATCGCGACGCTGGTGCAGCTCCGCCGCCACGCCGCCCAGCAGAAGGTCCGCATGCCGTTCACCGGCTCGACGGCGAATGAACTGAGCCAGTGGCAGGAGCGGTTTGGAGCACACTTCTGGCGATGCCTGGGTGATGCACCCGTCAGTGCATTGCGGCCAGGCAGCGAGGTGCTGATCAGCCGGAAACAGTGCGATGGCTACGAAGAGCGCGTCTACCACATCCCGACCGAGGGCGGCTGCATCCTGCCCTGCTGGGTGCTCGTGCCGGACAAGGAGAAATTCAACGGCCGGTCGCTGGTGACGCTTCATGGGCATTGTGACTATCGGTTACTGCTGGGCCACACGCCCGGCGGCCCGCCGCTGTTCAATTACACCCAGCGCCTGGCCAGAAAAGGCTTTTTATGCGGGTTGGTCTGCCACCGGGCCTTCAGCGACCGGCGGGACGACCTGGTCGGCGGCGATCCGTGCAACAACGCGGCCATGCTGGCGCTGATGCAGGGGCTGGTCTTGGCGCGTCTGCACATCGCCGACATCCAGATTCTGTTGGACCTCTTGATAACAATGCCGGGCGTTGATCCCAAACGCATTGGCGTGACCGGCCTGTCTGGCGGCGGGACGCTGACGTACCTGTCGGCCGCATACGACAAACGCTTCACCGCCGCGGCCGAGTTCTGCGGCCTGTGCCGCTATACCGAGTACGCCACCGGCCGGGACGGCTGCGGCAGTCAGATCGTGCCGGGCGTGTTCCCCACCGGCGACAGCGGCGAGATACTCTCGCTGATTGCTCCGCGCCCGCTGCTTCTGGCCCAGGGGCGGCTTGATGCAACCTTCCATACGCTGGGCGTCAAGAGCATCGCGGCGGATGCCCGCCGGGCCTACAAGGCCGCCGGCGCCGAAGACCGCCTGGAGGTGTCCATCTTCGAGCTGGATCATCAGTTCGATTCCGACATCGCCGAAGGGTTCTTTCTGAAGTGGCTGTAGCGAAGAGAGTAAGACGCTTCATTCTGTTGGTATAAGCGGTACCGGCTTGCCGCCGGGCGTACGAATGGTGGGGACAATCAGGGACAATCAGACAATCAAAGGGGTCAGCGACAGATGCGGCCTTGCCCCAAGCCAATCTCCAGGCTTCTTTCCGACACTCTACCGCCAGAGCAGCCATATCCAAAGCAAAACACCGCCTTCGAGAGGCACCTTCGCCCGACTGCCGCCATCTCTGCGTCCCGGTTATCACGTTTTCGGTCGCGGGCCCTTTTTCCAGCCTGGCTCTTTTCCCAGCTTCGGGTCAATATACGAATCCAGGCCTCGTGTTCGACAGGAGGCTGAAGGGAACCACTAACGGTACGCATTCATTCGCCGGTCAGGCTGGTTGTGTCTGCCTTTCCTTCTATCACATCAATAATCCGTTTGCAGAAATACGGTGCAACCCGTTTTGAGAAGTCTGCATTCGGGTGCGAATCATCGAGGTTGCAGGCATACTCATTCTTGAAGAAGATGCCTCCTTCAGTCTGCAATTCCCGGAAATCCCAAAGCCATATATTATCTCCCTTTTCATCCCATATTTCCTTCACCCAGTCGAAAACTTCTTTAGCTCGCCTGGCGTTGTCTTCAGTTGAATTGTTCTTGACAAGAGCCGCCCCCGTCCACATGACAAACCTGGTATTGGGGAAAGAACGGAGCTTTGTCTTCAGCGCCTCGTACTGAAGCTTATAGTTTTCGATGGTCTTTTCCGAGGATGCAACATCCGCCTTGCCGGCATTCTCTTTCACGGAACTTACTGGGTAGCAGTGTTTGAAGATAATCACATCATATTCCTTCGCGAGCATTTCGAGGGTGGGTTCGTCCATATATGCGACATCACCCGCATGGTTCACCCAGATATTCCAGTAGTCGTAAGGATAATTGCTCCATGGATATGGTTTGCCCTTTGGAAAAGCCAGTTCGGAAATGCGGTAGTCGGTTCCGTTGTCGGAGTTGTATTTGCCAAACCATTCCGGCACTCCACCTTTCCAAATGCAGTTGCCCGTGCTGTGGTGCAGAAAAATCACGTTTGCTTTCTTGCTCATGTCTGTTCCTCTGAATTGTGATGGTATCGATGATATTGGCTGACTGCTCTGGAAACACCATTTAGCGGTCTAGCGGTCTGATGCACGGGGTCAAGTATAGTCTGGAGAGGCCGTGATTCCAGCGCGCTTGACCAGGTAGTGAGTCAGGCGATGCGAGCGCAGCCTGTCCACGGTTGACGAGTGACCGGAGATTGGCACAATCACATTATCTACCGGCGACAGCCGGCAGCGGAATATCCTTCACAGCATATTGCACCAGAATAGAGGTTGAGCGTGTCGATATATTTCAAGCGCACGAGCGCGGGCGTCGTGGTTGGGAATGAGTACTTTGAGGCGATGCATTCGGCGAAAGATGGTGGGGCGTGGGCATCGCTGGTGTTTAAGCGCGGTTCGGGCAAGAACCTCATTGCCAAACCCATGTCCAGTCACTTTAAGTTCAGTGATCCGGCCGACGCGAAGGTCATGTACAACGGCAACTTCTCCTACGAGGAGGCCTTGGACAAGAAGGCGGAACTGACCGTAGAGCGGCTCAAGGGTGGCGAGGTCGTGGTGAAGACCCGCGGCCGCTATACCAGGGACAATGGGGATGTCCTGCCTGCGGTGTTTGCGCGAACGACGACGTACAACGAATTCGGCTTGGTTAAGACAGTGCTGAGCGTGACGGCCGAGCAGCCGATCGAGAAAGTTGTGGAATTCGGGGCGGCCGAACTCTACCTGCGTGAGGGGCTGAACAAGGCGTTCGTGAAACATCATCCGATGCTGATTCAGGCACTGGATTTTCAGGGAGCCGGCTGGATGGATCTTCCGAAGCAGGGCTACACAGCGCGGTACATGCCGTCGTACGTGGCCCTGGTAGAACAGAACGTGGAGGGAATCGAACTGTTCCCCGGCAGCGACTATCACGAGTGGGACACCTTCGCCGGCGCCGAGATCAAGGGGATCGCCTTCATCGCCGGCGGCGGCGCCACCCAGACAATGGTGGCGTTCAACCCGCACTGCATGGCATTCAAGCGGATCGGAATTAGGGTTGAGGGAACGCACCACTTTGAGCTGAATTTCGGGATCCCATTTGTGAAGGACAAGCGTGAACTGTTCTTCAAAACGTTCCAGGCCGGCACCGACAGCAACTGGGCCACGGACAAGCAGATCAAGGAGTTGGCCGAGGGTGGGATACAGTTACTTCGTTTCCACAACGACTACCGCGAGAACGGGCCGTTCTGGCACGATGGCATGTACCCACCCTATGACCAGAAAGGGATGAAGGAACTGAAGCGCGTCATCGAGAGCTGCCATAAACAGAGCATGAAGATCATTCCGTACATCTCGCTCAAGGAGTTCCATCCCGAGTCGCCGGGATACTTGGAGAACTACAAAGACTGGCAGCGGATGGAAGTCGCTTCTGGCGAAGTCAGCCACAATTACTTTTACACCGGAGAATTCGGCGGCTTGATGTGCATGCGCAGTGGTTGGCTGCAGAGGCGCAAGGATGATGTGGACACCATGCTGAAGGACCTGCCATGGGATGGCCTGTACTTTGACTGGTGCACCTATCACGCCTGCTGCAACGAGAAGCATGCCCGGGGCTGGCATACGGATGTGAATGAATTCCTGGACTTCGTCATGTGGTGCCGCAAGAGGATTGGCAAGAAGGGCTTTCTCTTTGTTCACTTGTCAGCGACGCCCAGCATGATCTGCGAGAACATGGCGGATCTGGTGTGCGTGGGCGAGGTGTCGAACTTCGCCGACCCGAGCAACTGGGATCCGGAATACTACTTTGTGCCGATCACACAGAAACTTTCGGCCAAATGGGGAATGACCGGAAAATCCGCGAACTACGCGGCCATGTCGGGAATGCTCGAAGGATTCCCGCTGGGCACATCGGTTCCCATGAACCGGACGAATGCAGTGGTCTTCAGGGAATATCGCCTGTTCGCGGGGATCGATATGTCGCGATTCCAGTTGGTAAAGGCCAGTGAGCGACGGGTCGATACAGGGACAGACAGCGTCTGGGCGAACCTGTACTACGCCAAGGGCAGCGGCATGATGTACCTGGCGAACCTGAGCGAAGAGAAGAAATCCGCCCGACTGACGGTGGACCTGGCCAAGTACGGCATCAAAGGCCCAGTGGTGGTCGAAGCTGTCCGGAACGAATTGCCTGCGGCGGGTGCCTCTGGCAGCAAATCGGCCAATCGCAAGCAAGACGGCGCGCAGCGCAAACTGGCCGCCAAGCAGCGTGGCACTGGTGTGGCGCCCGAACCCGAGAGCGAGGGTTCTGAGACCTATGTGCTGTGGCAGGATGATCACGTGGACAACGGCAAAGTGGTTACCGAGCGGTCTGAACTCGCGGCGGGAGCGTTCAGTCAGGGCGTGGACGTGCCCCTGGCTCCGCTTTCATCGGTGCTCCTGAAGATCACCGCGAAATAGTCTGCGCGGAGACGCGGATGTTATTCGTCGATTTGCACGCTCAGCGCGTACATCGCCAAGATCGCATCAGGATCGGTGAGGCGCCAGCGCATTGACTGTAACTGCCGGGCGGCCGGGAGCGTAAGCTCCCACAGATCCAGGCGCAGGATCTCGAAGCTTTTGTCGACGACGCAGCGCACCGCCGGCCGCGTCTCCGGGGCGCGAGGCGCTGGCGTCCACCAGCGGCAGATATCGTTGGCGCGGAGGATCTCGATGCCGTGGCGCAGGGGCTTGACCTCTGTGCCATCGGCAAAGACCAGCTCATATTCGGCGGCTGCCTCGCCGAGGGCTTTAGAAGTTTCGGCGTCGCGGTGATGGACCGACTGGACGACATTGGACGGGTAACCGCCCAGCAGCGCCACGTGTCCGAGTACCGCGATGGATCGAACGCGAGCGTTGATGGGGATCACAACTTCGCCGCGGCTCTTGCCAATCAGCAGGGGACTGGCCGGTGACGTGGTATCGCGGCAGCGCATCTCGATGCCGTCGACGAGAAGCTGCCCGAAACGCGGCAGAATCGGAAAGGAAGGCTCGATCACAACTTCCCAGGGAGAGGACTGATAGTGCTTGGATCGCATCTCATCAACGGCCGCCTCGAGCGCGACCTGGTCGCCGGAAACGGCCATCAGGTCCACCGGCTGCCAGACGCCATCACGGCGCGGCCGCTGGGAGAGCACTTCGACCTTGGGCTCGACACGGATCGGCTCGCGACCCATCTCGAAGCACATCATGGAAAGCTGTTGCAGGTCGGGCTTGGGGCTGCCATCGGCATCCACCAGACCTTCGATCGTCCAGCCGTCGATGGCGGCGGGACCGGGGCGCGAATGCTCCTCGTAGTCGGCCCATGCCCAGAAGCTGCACCCAGCGATGCGCAGCTTGCGCTGTTGCTGGGCATGGAGCACGAAGCCGTCGCACAGGCTCTTGAGCAGGCGTGCATTTCCCTGGCCGAAGACGCCACCCCATTCGGTGAACACCAGCGGCTTGTCGTCGAAGGTCTCCATCCGCTTGCGGTAGTCATTGGGCGAGTAGGAATAGACGTTGATGCCATAGAAGCTCAGATCGGCAGCCTTGACCATCGCCTTGATCGCAGCGTTCTCGCCGGAACAGTCGGCCATCGCGACCAGGCAGCCGGGGTTCATCTCGCGGCAGACCTTCGCCGCCATCACGGCATAGTCGCTGTTGGGCCGGCACTCGTTGTAGATCAGCCAGGCGAGGATCGAGGGCACGTTGCGATCGCGGTAAACCGTGCGGCGCATGGCCTCAAACGCGGGGCCATAGATGGCGGGGTCGGCCAGATCATGGAAGCAGGTGCCCGGTTCTTCGCTGACGAAGATGCCCAGTTCGGCGGCGATGCGGCAGACGCATGCGGCCTGCGGTGAATGCACGAGGCGGATGTAGTTGAAGCCCGCGTGGCGAATCATCGCCAGTTCGCGGCGAACCTCATCTTCTGTCGGGCTATAGCCGCTGACATGGGTGAACTCGTGCCGGCAGACACCTTTGAGCAGGAGGCGATTGTTGTTGAGGTAGAAGTCGCGGTGGCGAACCTCGATGCGGCGGAAGCCGATTTGTTCGCTGATCGCCTGGTCACCGGGCAACGTTGCCGTGAGCGTGTAGAGATTCGGCCGCTCAGGCGACCAATGTAGGGGATGGTCGACGCGGAACCGCGCGGGTTGGCCGGGTGTTGCGGTGGCGTGGGCGATCTCCCGGCCGGTGATGCACTCTTGTAGCACGAGATCGACTGGCTTGGTCGATGGGCCATCGACTTCGACTGCAACCGTGCAGTCTGCCGAGGACAGATCCGACGAGAGCACAGCGCTGAAGCTGAAGCTCTGCAGGAACGATGCGGGTCGACGCTCGATCCAGATTGGCCGAACCAGGCCGGCGTCAAAGCGCCGGCCGGGCGTTGGGCCGAAGGGCTCGACCAGATCGCGGATGTGGGCAGTGATGGTGTTGCGGGCCTTGAGCAGACCGGCCGGCAGTTCGAAGCGATAGGTGGCCCAGGGACCGGCGGTTCCGAGCTTGTGGCCGTTGAGGGTGAACGCCGCCGTGGCGAGGACACCTTCGGTGACCAGGAAAAGCCGTTCTCCGTCGCGTAAGGACAAGTCGCATGCGAATTCACGTTCCAGCACGCACTCGCCAAGGGGCGCAAACGCGCCCGGTACCGTAACGAAGTCGATTTGCCGGACGCCAATCTGACGTTTCCATGAACCCGATAAGTCGATCTTGTCTGTCATCACTGCTGCTCCTCGCCTCGTATCAGAACAACGTCCTGTGTTTTGCTGCTCATTGGCCGAACGCGTCGAGGACCGCTTGGGCCTCTTTCCGCGTTGGCAGCCACATGGAGAAGATCAGTTTACGGTCCGGCCAGCGATGCCAGATATCCATCGCCTGCTGCAGGCTGACGCTGCGGATGATTCCCTTGCCCAGAGACAGCGACTGCTCGTAGACGCATTCTATGTGCTCGGGCAATTCGCTGGAGACTGGCACGTACTGGATGATGTCGAGCTTCTCGATCTGACAGAGCGCCGGCAGGTGGTGGGCGGCCTGCGGCCCATCCAGGTGATAGGCCACGGCGTCGTAATGGCCGGCTTCCTCGATCAGGCAGGGCACTTGGAACTCTCGGAACATGTCGGCTGAGATCATGCACGAGAAGTCGCACTGGATCGTGTTGATCCGGCGCGGATGGTACATGTTGTTCCAGTTGCAGCTTCCACGCTGGTCCCAGGCGAGTTCGACGGCGAACTGCTCGACGATCTGGTGGTAGGCGCATCGCACGCCGGCCAATGCATGGTCAACCTTCTGCGGGCAGTCCAGCAGGTCAACGAGCAGTTTCTCGGGATCACGGATGGCGGCCAGGCAGTCCAGGCCGGCGCTGAGCACGGGTGCGTTGACGAGCATGTGGCCGTCGCAAATCCTGCGGAACGCACGAATGAACTCAAGCGTTTTACACCAACCCTCCGAACCACGCTGCAGGGTGATGTCCACATCGTCCCAATCATCGACGAAGGGCAGCACCCATCCGGTGCCCGGGTGGACGGGATCGAAGTGGAGCTTGGCGCCCAGGAAGGTTGCGAACTGCTCGGGGGCGAACTCCATCATCACGCTGGGGATCGCATCGCCCAGGTATTCATAATCACGGGCGCAGGCCAGCGCCTGCCGGGCCTGGGCGACCGGATCACGATCGGGTCGCATGGGATACGGATGGCGGATCCCCTTGTGGTTGGGGCTGGGCACGATGATCTGGAGGATCGGCCGGCGAAGCTCTCCGCGCCAGAATGCAGCCCAGGCGCGTTGCGCCTGCGACAGATCGGGCTTGAGCGAGAGGTCCATGTTCTTCCTATGCCTCCTCCGCGAAGGTCTGGCGTGCGAGAGCGATGAAGGCGTTCATGCGAGCCAGGTCCTCATCGTAGGTATCGTGCAGGCGGACCATGGCTTGGGCACAGATGGTGACCTTGCGACGCCGGCTCACGTGTGCTATGCGGCGCAGGACGTCGCGGTGCTGCTGAGGGGTACCGGCCAGGACGAAGGTGTTCTTGAACGCCAGCGAGAATGCCACCTCGGGATCGACCATCTGGTCGAGCTGTTCGAAATCGTTCCAGCCGCCGACGTCGAGGGTCTTGAGACTGGGGAATGCATCCAGAAGGTCATGGACGATCGGCACGATCGAGCCGCAGGTGTGGAAGTGGACCAGCGGGCCCTCATCGCGCGCGATGCGGCGATACACCGGGAGGACAAACTGCCGGAAGATACCGGGCGAGATGAACGGGCAGTAAACCCAGTCATCATCGATGCCGCAAGTGGGGTCTTTGGGAGGCGCTTCGCCGAGGTATTTGCGTCGCCACACGTTGTAGGCCACGCGTTCGCTGGCGATGCGGTCGAGCAGGGCGTGCACAAACTCCGGGCGCTCGGCGGTGTCCTCGATGAAGTTCTCATAGGTGCGCATCTGGATGCATACGTCCAGCGGACCGCGGCCAAAGCCCGGGAAGCCAATCGTCAGCTTCCCGCCATAGCGATGGCGGTTCAGTTGCTGCATATTCTGGTGCAACGCCAGCAGTTGACGTTGCATGCCGCTGGCGTGGAAGTCGATCGGTGGGATCAGCGAAAGGTCCGGCGTGTCGGCGATCGGATGACGGCCAAACAGTGGGACACCTTCTGGCGTGTGGGTGACGATTTCACCGAAAAGTGTTATGTCATAGTACATTCCCACCGTCGCTTGCATCCACAGGCCTGGCACGGCGTCGTCCAGCGAGTTGTCGGCCCAGAAGATGCGCTGGCGCAGCTCCATCTCCATGGCGAAGGCGGCATCGGTGAATACGCGGTTCATGTCATAGCCGAAGAGTTCCGGCCAGCCGATGTTCTCCATGTAGCTGTGAATGTAGATGCGGTCTCCGAAGGCCTTTTGGCGCTGTTCGAGCACGGCTTGCTTCTGGTGGATTCGCTCCTCCAGCGCTTCGGGCAGGCGGTCGGAGGGGATAGACATGGCGCGGCGGTCAAGCATAGTACGATCCTCTCCCGTACTTTGCGTACAGTTCCTGAACGCGTGCGATGTAATGCCTGAAGTCGGCATAGCCGACCTCGGGAGGCACGTGGTGATCCATCGACGGCAGGTAGCCTCCCCGGCGAAACAGTGGGGGCAACTTGGCTTGCAGTTCGCGATCGATGGCGGCCGGGCCTTTGGCAATCTCACGCTTGTCGATGCCGCCGGCGATGATCATGTCGGGAAATCGCTCGGCGATTTTCACGATGTCCATGCCGGCGGCGACCTCAAAGGGCAGGATGCCATCGATGCCGACCTCGTGGAATAGAGGGATGAGTTGCAGGACATCGCCATCGGAATCAAGGAGGAACTTATGCCGACGGCCGTTGATCTCGCGGAAAAAGCCGATCAGTTCGCGGTAGTAAGGCAACATGAACTCGCGAACCAGCGCCGGCGAGATCAGCGGTCCGTTCTTGTAGGACATATCTTCCCAGCAGAAGATGAAGTCGAAGTGGACGCCATCGCGCAGGATCTTGGAATAAAGCTCCTTGATGAAGTAGAGTTGATGGCGGTTAATTGCTTGGATCAACTCGGGCTGGTCATAGAATGCCAGCAGAAGGTTTTCGACACCGACCAGATCGCGAGCCCAGCCGAAGAAGCTGATCTCCGTGCCGCCCATCACCAGTACATGGTTGCGGCGGTGCGTTTTGCGGACCTGTTGCGGCCAATCGGCGGGGAAGCGCCGCGCATCGCGTGGGTCGAGACGTTCTTTGAGCGCCTCAAAATCACGCAGGTTCTCGACGGGGTGTCGGATGAACCGGGGCAGGCGGGTTGCGCCGTTTGCGGGCACCTCCGAAGTCACGCCATCGGCGCCGCGGACGGTCTGAGTTTCGGTTGTTTGTGACAGGATCGCTGTTTCGAAGGTCGGAAAGATGCGTGTCTGGACCGGCACGCGGTCGTAGAAAGTAATGCCGGTGGCATCCCACGGTTCGCGCGCCGGCATTCCCTCGTTTCGCCATCGCTGGAGTGTTTCGCGCCAGTATCCCCACTCGAACTGGCAGATCGTGTCCGGCCGTTCGAACCGCAGAGTCTGCCTTAATGAATCGTTGATGTTTCCCATGGGCCCGTTTGGCAAAGTACTCTCTGGCCGGGCAGTTACGCAAGTCCGGAAGGGTGATCGTTAATGGTCATCCTCCCAACACCTTGGCGAGCGCCACGAGCACCAAGCCCAGGAGCACCATCGCAATGCCCCCCTTCATCGGATGATGCCCAACCATGCGTCCGTAGGCATAGCCGGTGATGAACAACATCACGATGGCAATCGCGTTGGAAATGAGCAAGGCCAGTCCGGCGCTGCGCATGATGATGAACGGAATCACCACCGGGAACGTGGACAGGAAGACCAGAAGGAATACGCCCAGAGCCCCCAGCAAATCGCGCTTTCCCAGGCCCGCGTATTCTGGTGGTTCAGGCAATGACATCAATCGTTGGCGGATTGTCTCAAGCTCCGACGGTTCCATGATGGAAGCAACCACTGCTGGAAGCGCGGCGGCAATGAGCTGTTGCGCCGCGTGCGGGTCTGCGGACTTGCGCACAGCGCGGAAGGCGAGCAGCCCACGGCTCTTTTCCGCAAGGCAACCCATCAGATACAACACCGCATCGATAATGCCCCAGACCAGATTGCATCCCAGCGCGCCGATGAGCATCACGCGAATGTCTTCGCGGCCCGCCTCAACGACGCTGAGCGAGCCGGTGAAGGTGAGCACCATGATCAGCCCGAACAGGACCTCGGACACGCGTTGGAGCGGATCCAGCACGCGCTTGGTAGATTGCACCGAATCGGTGGGCTTGGGTTCAGTCTGTCCGCTCTCCACGGTCTTCTCTCCGTTCTCCGGCTTCGAAGCGGCCGGTCTCGAGGACGTCAAATCCGGTCTTGTCGCTTCGCACGGGTGTTGGAACAGTCCATGAGAAAGGGCCATCAGTCCACCGGACATGGTGACACATTCCAGATATCGCGGGCGTAGTCGGCGATCGTTCGATCACTGGAGAATCGGCCGGAACTGGCGATGTTCAAAATGACCTTCCGCGTCCAGGCATCGGCGTCGTTGTACAATTCGCCAAGGCGCTGGTGGGCCTGGCTGTAGCTCTTGAGATCAGCCAGATGCATGTACCTGTCGCCATGGTGCAGCAGCGCATCGAGGATGGGCCCAAACGCGCCTGGTTCGTTGCGACTGAAATGGCCGCTGGCGATCAGATCCAAGGCAGCGCGCGTCTCCGGCTCGTTGGCGTAGTGCCATTGTGGGTTGTACCAGTCGCGCTGCGCGGCCACCTGCTCGGCGCTGAGCCCAAAAAGGAAGAAGTTCTCTTCGCCTGCCGCCTCGGCCATCTCGATGGTGGCTCCATCACGAGTGCCTATGGTCAGTGCGCCATTGATCATGAACTTCATGTTGCTGGTGCCGCTGGCTTCATAGCCGGCGGTGGAGATCTGCTCGGACACATCACTGGCGGGTATCAGCCGTTCGGCCACGGAGACCCGATAGTCGGGCACAAACACCACCTTGAGCCGGCCCTTTACTGCGGGATCGGAATCGATCGCGTCGCCAAGACTGTTGATGAAGTGAATAACGACTTTGGCCAAGTGGTATGCGGGGGCCGCTTTGCCGGCGAAGAAGAATGTGCGCGGCGGGACATCGAGCCCGGGGTTCTCACGCAACCGCTGGTATAGCACGACGATGTGCAGGGCATTGAGCAGTTGTCGCTTGTATTCGTGGATGCGCTTGATCTGGGTGTCGAACACCGTATCGGGATCGACAATCTTCCCGGTCGCCTGCTTGAGCCAATCGACAAAGCGCAGTTTTGCCTGCCGCTTGGCTTTCCTGACGTCGCCACGGAAAGCGCGGTCGTCGACCAGGGGGTTCAGTTTGGCGAGTTCTTCCAGATCGGTGATCCAGCCAGTGCCGATGGCGCTAGTGATCGCTTTCGCCAACGCCGGGTTAGCCAGCAGCAGGAAGCGACGCTGCGTCACGCCGTTGGTCTTGTTGTTGAACCGCTCGGGAAACAGCGCGGCCATGTCGGGTACAACTTGCGACTGGAGAAGCGCCGAGTGGATAGCCGCGACGCCATTGGTGCTGTGCGAACCGACGATGGCCACATTCGCCATGCGGACCTGCCGGGTGGAGTCTTCGATGAGACTCACGCGCGAGAGTATGGCGTCGTCACTCGGGTGGCTGTGCCGCACGTCGTCGAGAAAACGCCGGTTGATCTCGTAGATGATCTCAAGGTGCCTAGGGAGAAGCATCTGGAACCAGGCGATTGGCCATTTCTCCAACGCCTCGGGCAGGAGCGTGTGATTCGTGTATGCCAGCGTTCGGCAGGTCAGGTCCCATGCGACATCCCATTGGAGTTTCGCCTCATCCAGCAGCAGCCGCATGAGTTCCGGCACGGCAAGTGTCGGATGGGTGTCGTTGAGTTGGATGGCGACCTTGTCCGGCAACGCAGCCCAGTCATTGCCGGCGGCGCAGAAGCGCCGCACCAGGTCTGCAACCGAGCAGGCGACAAGGAAGTACTCCTGGATGAACCGCAGCCCCTTGCCCATGGCGGTGCTGTCATCCGGGTAGAGGACACGGGTCAATGTTTCAGCGGTTAACGTCTCCGCCAGGGCCCCAACGAAATCGCCCGTGCCGAACTGGCGGAAGTCGAAGCTGTTGTGCGTGGTGGCCGCCCAGAGGCGCAGCGTGTTGATGTGTTTTGCGCCATACCCGACAACCGGCCGGTCATAGGGGATGCCAATCAGCGTTGATGGCCGGCCAGGAATGGTGCGCAGAGCCCCGCCACGGACCTCGAACGAGCAGCCCAATTTGATCTCCACCGCTTCGTTGGGCCGGGCGACTTCCCAGGGGTCGGGCCGGCTCAGCCAATGGTCGGGCTGCTCGTGCTGCCGGCCATTCTCGATCGTCTGCCTGAAGATGCCGTATTCGTAGCGCAGGCCATAGCCCATGCCAGGGATGCCCAGCGTCGCCATCGAGTCGAGGAAGCAGGCGGCCAGCCGGCCGAGTCCGCCGTTTCCCAATCCCGCATCCGGCTCCTGTTCGACGATCTCCAGCGGGTCCAAGCTCTGCCGCTTGCAGAATCCGGCCCACGCAGCATCGGCCTGGATGTTGGCGATGTTATTGGCCAGCGCCCGTCCGATGAGAAACTCCATGGAGAGGTAGTAGACCCGTTTGGCGTTCTTCTTCCGGTAGCATGATTCAGTCTCGATCCAGCGCTGAGAGAGCAGATCTCGGACGGACCGAGCAACGGCTTCAAAACGGTCTCGAGCCGTGGCATCGGCCGGCGGGACGATCTGGTCGAAGATCAGATGGCGCTCGTAAAGCGCATTGCCGTTACCGGCAAACTTGATTGGTCCACAGTTGAGGCTGCCGATGGAACCTGCCGTTGCCATGCTCTTGTCCTTTGCCCCGGAGGGCATCTCTTTGGTCACCAGGCCGCTTCATGATGAGGCCTTAATCAAACCGGCAATCGTGGTGTTGGCGCCAATCGGTCCGAAGTGCTGCTCCAGTCCTGCGGCGCGCAGCGACTGGCGTGCCTGGCCATGCGCTTCAGCCAGTTTCAAGGTGATTCCACGTTCGCCAAGCTCCTTGTGCGTTCGCTCGAGCATCTCGGCGCCAGCCATGTCTACGTGGGGCGTGGTTCCCAGACACCAGATCGCGAGTCTGGTAGGCGGGGTCTGACGGTTCAGGCAATCGATAAACTGATCGTGAATATATTCGGAGTTGAAGTACAAGAGCGAGACATCCGCGCGGAAGACAAAGACGCCGGGTGTTGGCTCATTCTCAGGGTTACTTTCGATATCGCCGAAGGCATCCGTGCCAGGCACGCGGGCCAGCACGGCCACATGTGGCCTGGAGGCGCGACGCAGCAGCAGCAACATCGATATGATCGCGCCGATGAGCACACCGCGCAGAATGCCCGACCCCAGCACGCCCAGGATGGCGACGAATGCGATGGCAAACTCTGAGCGGCTGAAATGCCACAGCCGTTTGAGTGCCTGGACCTTGAACAGGCTGGCGACGGCCATCAGCACGATGGCCGCCAGCACCGGCTGCGGCAGGGCCCGAAGCAGGCCAGAGAAGAACACCGTCACTACCAGAATCAGGCCCGCGGCCAAGAGCCCGGAGATGGGTGTGCGCGCTCCAGCGCTCTCGTTTACCAGTGACTGCGACATTCCGCCGCTGACCGGGTAACCCCCGCCCAGACCGGCCGCCAGGTTCGCCCCGGCGATGGCAAGCAATTCCTGGTTGCTCTCCAGGCGATAGCCATACTTGGCGGCGAACGTCCGGCCGATGGCCGCCGTCTCGACTGCGGCGAGCACAAAACAAGCCATCGCCAGCAGCAGCAGTTCGTCCAAGTCACCAAAGCTCACAGCAGGAAGACCTACCGGCGGCATCCCTTGCGGTACTGAACCCAGCAGCGCCACGCCACGGTCCCCCATGGGCGTCAAACTCGATACGACAATGGCAGCAATGACGACGAACAGCGCCACAGGCCGGTTCTTCAGATAGATTCTGCCTGCAATCAGAGCGAGCAACGCTGCCGCGCCGACGAGCAGCGAAAGCTGGTGCGTCTGGGGAAGATGCGTCAGGAACACCCAGCATCGCTCCCAGAAGTTGCCGTGCCCCCCTTTGAACCCGAAGAGCTTGGGCAGTTGCGACACGGCGATGTGCATCGCCACGCCGGTCTTGAATCCAATCATCACCGTTTCGGAGATGAAGTCCACGATCGCGCCGGCCCGGACGACCCAAGCCAGGAACCCAAGGGCCGCAACCAGAAGGGCCGTGGCGGCTGCCAGGGCGCCGAACCGCGTTGTGTCGCCGCCCGCAAGCGTGCCCAGGGACGCCCCCATCAGCAGGGAAATGGCTGAGGTCACGGTGATGGCCGTGTGCCGCGAGCTGCAGAACAGCCAGAACACCAGCCCCGAGAACAGGCATGCATACAGTCCGGCTTGAGGCGGCAGATTGGCCAGCGAGGCATCGCCCAGCCCGGCCGGCACTGCATATGCCGCCAGCGTAACCCCGGCGACAAGGTCGCCCCGCAGCCAGCCGAACTCGTAGGAACGCAGCCAGCTCAAAGCGGGAATCCAGCGGACCCGAGAGCGGGAGTTCACAAAAGTCGTTGCAGCGGACATAGATTCCCTTCGCACAGCAGATCACACTATGAACGCAATGCTCACACACCGTTTCGGTCGCCTTGCGCCGGGGCCCCAGTCTCAGGCTCGGGGCGGATAGAAGCCCATTCCCGCACAAGCCCGTATCCAACTGCCAGCAGGGTTGGCCCGATGAAGACGCCGATGAAGCCAAATGCCAGTGCGCCGCCGGCGACGCCAATGAGGATCAGCACAAATGGCATGGGGCTCCCCTGGCTGATGAGCCACGGTTTGACAATGTTGTCGATCGTGCAGACGCCCACACTCCAGATGGCCATGAAGATGCCCCAACCCGTGGAAACCTGGAAAAACAACCACAAAGTGGCCGGCAGCAAGACAAGTACGGGGCCCCCCGGGATGACCGACAGGAAGAATGTCAGCAGTGCCAGCAGGGCGGCTCCCGGTACGCCGGCGATGAAGAATCCGATACCCGCCATGCCAGCCTGCACGAGAGCCGTGCCCAGAATACCGTAGACTACGCCCCGTACGGTATTGCCGGCGACCTCCAGCAGATGCCTGCCGCGCGGGCCGGCAATCCGCTCCATGGCGGCGGATACGTTTTCAACCACCTTGCTGCCGTCGCGCAGGAGAAAGAAGGCAAGCAGGATGCTCAATGCCAGTTCAAGCAAGCCACGACCCAGGGCCAGGCCGGCGCCAAGCACCCAGCGGCTCAGTGGTTCAATCAACGGTTTGACTGCATCGGCCAGTTTTGTGCTGTCCTCGGCCAAAGTGTGCCAGTACTCCGATGCCCGCGCGCCAACAACCGGCACGTTGGCCAGCCAATCCGGCGGAGCCGGCGGGCCGGCATCAAGCATGCGCCGGGTCGCCGCTGTAAGTTGATCGACATTGTCCGCCAGCGTCATTCCCACAATGACGAATGGCAGGAAGATCGCGCAAATCATGCCCAGAGACATCAGCAGTGACGCCAGGGTGCGGCGTCCGCCCAACAGTTTCACAAGGCGATGATACAGGGGCCAGACCGAAAAACTCAACACCGACGCCCAGAGCATGGCCGTGACAAATGGCAGTATTATCCACAGGCAACCGGCCGCCAGAAGTGCCAGGGCAATCCAGGCGAGTTGCTGTTCGAGCTTTGAGCGAAGCTGTGCCATGGTCACCAGCGGCGCATCGCCACCGGCCGCGGATCAGGGCCGGAAAGCGGAGAGGAGCCGTTCTCCATATTTCAGAATTTCGCAGGCACGAACTTCCGGCCTTTGAGTGTCACCTGGTCATCGTACGCGTGCTTCATCGATCGCTTGGGCAGATCGATATCCGGTCGCGGCACTTTCTTATGGGGGATCTTGCTCAACAAATGAGTAATACAGTTCAGACGAGCTCGCTTCTTGTCGTCCGAATGAAGGATATACCACGGCGCCCATTTGGTGTCAGTGGCCTTGAGCATCATGTCGCGGGCACGCGAATACTCAAACCACTTGGAGCGCGAAGGCAGGTCCATCGGGCTGAGTTTCCATTGCCGCAACGGATCAGTGATTCTCGCCTCAAAGCGGCGTTTCTGTTCCTTATCGCTTACCTCCAGCCAGTACTTGAGCAGGATGATCCCGCCATCCACGATGTACTTTTCCATTTCAGGACACCGATCCAGGAAGCGGCGGTGCTGCTCCTTGTCGCAGAAGCCCATGACGTATTCCACGCCGGCCCGGTTGTACCAACTGCGATCGAAGATGACGATTTCGCCGGCTGCGGGGAAGTGCGCCATATATCGCTGCAGGTACATCTGCGACTTCTCCCGATCCGAGGGCGCGGGTAACGCCACAACGCGGAACACGCGCGGGCTGACACGCTCAGTGATGGCGCGGATGGTACCTCCCTTGCCGGCGCCATCGCGCCCCTCAAAGATCACGATCGCGCGAAGACCCTTGTGCTTGACCCAATCCTGCAGCTCGCACAACTCAGCCTGGAGCTTGCGCAGTTCTTTCTCATACGTTTTGGTCTTCAGTTTCCCGTCTTCGCTCTTAGCTTTCTTCTTCATGGTCTTCATCGCTCCGGTCAATGGTTTGAGAGATGGGTGATTCCAAGTCGAAGGCAGCGCCTTCGACGTCGGCTTGGGGCAGAGTCGCGGATTGCCCGATCGCGGACTGCTTTGGCGGTGCATGTTCAGGCGCATCAGTAGGAGCCGCCGAGTTCGACCGAGACTTGCCACCGGTCGGATGCACATCCGTTCCCGGCCTCGCCAACTTCCTGATCAGCGCGCCGCCGCCGGCGCGACGCAATTTTGATTCTGCTTTGGCAAGAGCCTTCGTCAACTCGGCCAATTCGTCCTTAGACTTCTTGAATTGCTTGCGGGCACGCCGGGCAATTCGTTTGACTTCTCTCTGGCGGCGTTTGGCCTGGCGGGCCTGTTCCCGGATGTCCTTGAGCTCCAGATAGGCGGTCGCCACGCGGATGCGCAGCAACTGCACTTTGCTGACGAGCTCTTTGGAGACACTGTGGGTCTGCATGATGCCGCCAATCAGCATTTGCTAAAGCATTCTCAGGACTGTTTCGCTGCCGCCGGATTCCCACTTGGGGAACTTGAGAGCCAGCAACCGCACAAGCAACTGGACCCTTGCGGGTTGACTAGGGCTGAGTATAGCTGGTGATTCGGGGAAGTGGTAGCATGAATTCTCCACAATACACCGCCCGGCATCGGAACTATCCTCGCGGAAATTCCTCTTGTCACCAATGCGGCACGGTGTAGAATCGCATCACTAGGACAGTTCTCTCGGCCGAAACGGCGTTCGTGCCCACCAGAAAGGAAGCGAGCATGCACAAATCGAGATGCGCCCGTTACTTGGGGAGTCGTCGATACAGCGTCCCGAGGCCTGCCGTTGCATTGATCATCCCGATTCTGATGATCGCCGGATGCGAGCAGAAGCAGGTACAACAGGCCGCGCCACCGGCGCCTCCGAACGTGGTGGTGCAGAAGGCTCAACCCCAAGATGTGACCCCGTTTCAGGTGTTCACCGGATCGTTGGCTGCCAACCAGTACGTGAAGATCCTTCCCCGGGTAAGTGGTTTTGTCCAGACGATCAACTTCAAGCCCGGCAGCATCGTCAAGGTCGGGCAGGTGCTGTTCACCTTGGATCAGAAGCCCTTCCAGGCGCAACTGGACCAGGCGAAGGCCGACCTGGCTGTGAAAATGGCCAACCGCCAGAATGCTCAGGACGAATTGGATCGGCAGGAACGACTGGCGAAGGAGCAGGCAACCAGTGAGAAGGATCTGCTCAGCGCCCGCAATAACCAGCGAGCCGCCATCGCCGCGGTTGACGCCGGAACTGCGGCCGTCGAATCCGCCAAGATCAACCTGGACTACTGCACCATTGCCTCGCCCATTGAGGGCAAGGTGGATGTGAACGCCGTTGAGGTGGGCGACCTGGTCTCACCGGCCGCCGCCAAGCCCCTGACCACCGTGGCTGCCCTGGACCCAATCTATGTGAACTACTCTCTGCCGGAGCAGATCGTCGTGCGTTACCTTCGGAAGGCGGCCAGCGAGGGTCAGAAGGAAATCAGCGTGCCGGCAAAGGTGTCGATCGGCACCGAAGATGACTTCCGCTATGACGCGGTCTTGGATTTCGTTTCCAACACCGTCTCGCAGAGCACGGGCACGATCCCCGTCCGGGCGACGGCAAAGAATGCTGCACTTCAGTTGTACCCTGGGTTGTTCGTGCGGATCAAGATGGACGAGCAGCCGCTGAAGGCTGCAATCGTAGTCCCCGAGGTGGCCGTCAGCCGCGATATCGGCGGCGACTTTGTATGGGTGATCGGTGCTGACAACACCGCCGGGAAACGCTACATCAAGACCGGTCCGGTGGTGGCCGGCGGCAAGGTGGTGGAGTCGGGGCTGAAGCCCGAGGAAACCTTTGTGGTTAAAGGTCTGTTGCGGGTGCGGGACCGCAGCAAGGTAACGCCAACCACCGAATTACCGGCAACCGCGCCCGTGGACAAGTAAGAGCGGATGCCAAGGCAAACCAGGCAGCATATTCTGTAGGTTCGAGGTCCTATGTTTACACGCATATTCATCGAACGGCCGATCCTGTCCACCGTGCTCTCGATCCTGCTGGCGTGTATCGGCGGACTGATGATTCCGCTGATGCCGGTGGAGAAACTGCCAAATATCACGCCGCCGATGGTTCAGGTGACGGCAAACTATCCCGGCGCATCGGCCGATACGATCACCCAGACTGTCATCGTGCCGATCGAGCAGGAGATCAATGGCGTAGACAACATGATCTACGTCTACTCCCGTGCCGGCGGCGACGGCACCTGCGCCATCAAGGTCTCCTTCGAGGTCGGCACCGATCCCGACATGGCGACCGTGAACGTCCAGAACCGCGTGCAGCGCGCCATGGCCAAGTTGCCCGAGGAAGTGCAGCGGCAAGGCCTCATCGTGAAGAAGGCCTCGACGGCCTTCGCCACGATCGTCACCCTGCAGGGCGACAAGGGCCAGTACGACCCGATCTTCCTGTCCAACTTCATGAAGACCCGCGTGAAGGATGAACTGGCCCGTATCCGCGGCGTCGGTGATACCTATCTCGTTGGCGAAATGGCGTTTTCCATGCGGCTCTGGCTCGACCCGGACAAACTGCAGGTGCGCGGTCTGACCACCGATGATCTTGTCAAGGCCATCAAGGAACAGAACGTGCAGGTGGCGGCCGGCCGTATCGGTGCTGCCCCCAGCACGGCAGAGCAACCCTTTACCCTGCAGATCAGCACGCTGGGACGTCTGACGAGTGTGGAGCAGTTTGAGAACGTCATCGTCCGCGCTGAGGCCAATGGCGCGATACTTCGTCTGAAGGATGTCGCCCGCATCGAGATGGGCGCTGAAAGCTATGAAGGGTTCAGCCGCGCCAACGGCAAGCCCTGTTCGATGCTTATCCTGTACCAGGCCCCCGGCGCCAATGCCGTGACGATCGGCAACGAGACACGCCGAATCATGACGGAGCTTTCCAAGAGCTTCCCCACGGGACTGAACTACAAGGTCGTGCTCGATACCTCTGACTTCGTGAAGGTTTCGCTCGAAGAAGTAATGAAGACGCTCTATGAAGCCTTCATCCTGGTGATGATTTGCGTCTTCATCTTCCTCCAGGACTGGCGGGCGACGCTGATTCCGGCATTCGCGATCCCGGTGTCCATCCTGGCGACGTTCTTCGTCATGCAACTGATGGGCTTTACCATTAACACGCTGAGCCTGTTCGGCATGGTGCTGGCGATCGGTATCGTCGTTGACGACGCCGTGATCGTGGTTGAGAACGTGGCTCATCACCTGGCCCATGGCGCCAAGGATGCCAAAGAAGCCACCCTCATGGCGATGAAGGAGATCACCACCCCGGTTATCGGCACCACGCTGGTGTTGATGGCCGTGTTCGTGCCCACCGCCATGCTTCCAGGGATCACCGGGCAACTCTACCGCCAGTTCGCCATCACCATCGCCGTGTCGGTCGGCTTCTCTGCCATCACCGCACTGACCACCTCGCCGGCTCTGGCCGCCATTCTGATGAAAAAACAGCCGGCCCGGCAGAACATCTTCTTCCGTGGCTTCAACAGGGCGTTTGATGTAACAACCGTCGGCTACGTGGGTGTAGTCCGCGCCCTCTCGCGGCGGATCATCTTTGCCCTGGTCGCCCTGGCCGGCGTATTCCTGACGCTGAACTTCCTGTTCAAGGACATCCCCACCGGCTTCATTCCCGATGAGGATGAAGGCTACTTCTTCGCCCATGTGCAGCTTCCGCCGGCCGCTTCGCTTGCCCGCGTTGGTGACGTGCTGACTGAGATGGACAAGAAACTGATCGGCATGGAGGGCGTCGAGGATGTGCTGTCCATGGGCGGCTTCTCGCTGTTGGACAGCGCCAACGTGAATAATGTCGGCAGCTACATCGTTATGCTCAAGCACTGGAAGTATCGCGAGGATGTCAAGACCAGGATCGAGGCGATCATGGCTGAGACCCGCCAGCGGCTCGCGGGCTTCCAGGAGCCGACCTACTTCGTCTTCCGCCCGCCCGCAATCACAGGCCTGGGCAACGCTTCGGGGCTTTCCTACCAGATGCTCGACATGGCCTCGTTGGGTCGTACCGTGATGCAGGATTCCAAGCTGCAGTTGATGGCCGGTGTGCCGGAACAACCGGCATTGGCAGGCATGACCACGACGGACCAGGGCTCCATCCCTTCGCTCTTTGTGGATATCGATCGCGACAAGCTCAAGCAGATGGGGATTCCGCTGAGCACCGTGAACAGCACGTTGCAGGCGAATCTGGCTGCCCAGTACATCAACGATTTCGACATGTTCGATCGTTCCTGGAAGGTGTATACGCTGGCCGAGCCAAACTTCCGTCGCACGGCCGCCGACATCGGCAAGCTGTGGATGACCGGCCCCACGGGCGAGCGCGTTCCCTTGTCCTCAGTGGTGACTGTAAAGGAATCTCTCGCTCCGCTTGCCGTCGAGCGGTTTAATCTCTATCCGACCATCAGTTTCACCGCGATTCCCAAGCCCGGTTTCTCAACTGGCCAGGGCGTTGCGGCATTGGCCTCGATATCCAGTAAGCTGCCTGATGGCATTGGCTACACCTGGACCAACATGACGTATCAGGAGCAGAAGGCCGGCAACCTGGCGATCGTCGTCTTTGCCCTGGCGTTTGGCTTCGTGTACTTGATCATGGCGGCGCTTTACGAGAGCTGGCTGACGCCCATTTCCGTTCTTCTGGCGGTTCCCGCCGGCCAGGCCGGTGCTCTGCTGCTCACTTGGTATCGCGGCTTCGACAACAACATTTACACGCAGGTCGGCCTGGTGATGCTCATCGGCATGGTGGGCAAATCGGCCATCCTGATGGTGGAGTTCTGCGTAGCGGAACGGGCGAAGGGCTTAAGTGTGCTTGATGCCACCGCGGCCGGCGCCAAGCACCGCTTCCGGGCCTTGATCATGACCGAGTTGTGCATGGCACTGGGTGTGCTTCCGCTGGTGCTGGCAAGCGGCGCCGGCGCCAACAGCCGCCAGGCCATTGGTACCATTATCTTCGCGGGCATGATCACCGGTCTGACCTTCGACGTGCTGTTCATCCCGATGCTGTACGCATTGATCGCGCGGCTGTCGAAGCAACCCAAGCCCGTCGCGGCGGCTCAGAACTCGGCCGGCGAATCCGGGATGCATGCTACAACACACTAGGTTTCGCGGTTTTTCAAAGAGGATCGCGGCTATGAAGCGAAAAGTACTGATTGCATCGTGCGTGGCTCTGCTGGCCGGCGGTGGCTGCATCAATCTCAAGGATGCACCCAGCGCCCGCAAGGAATCCAAGGTTCCCGTGCTGCAGACTTGGGCAAAGCAGGCACAGCAGGATGGCGGCAAGGTGCAGGACAACTGGGTCCAGTCATTCAATGACCCGACCCTCGATTCACTCGTCCGCGAAGCCTTGAACAACAACTACGATCTGCAAGTCGCCGCCGGCCGGCGCGATCAGGCCATTGCTATCGCCAAGCGCGTTGGCGCCGATCTGTGGCCCAGTGCTGACGCCCAGGGCGGCGTGTCCTGGGGCGCCGGTACGCAGACCGATCATCACGTCCTCAGTGGCGTCGTCAACTGGGAACTGGATCTCTGGGGCCGTGTCCGCTACCTGACCAAGTCGGCCGAAGCCAATGTCCGCGCCGCCCAGGCCGACCTGGAGTTCGCCCGTCAGTCCATCGCGGCCCAGGTCGCCGAGGCCTACTACCTTGCTGTTGCCAACCGCCTTCGCCTTGATAACTCTCGTGCGTTTCTGACCATGCAGGAGGAGATCGACCGAATCCAGCAAGCCAAGCTCAGGCAGGGCCAGGCCGACAAGTTCGAGTCGGAGCTGAGCAAGTCCGACCTGGCGCGTTTCCGGGCAGATGTGCAGAACTACATGGCCGCCGAGGAACAGACACTTCGTTCCCTCGAAGTGCTGCTGGGGCGCTTTCCCGCCGCCGAGGTGCGCGGCGCTGCCGATCTGCCGCAGATCGATACGCCGATCCCCGCCGGCATCCCGGCCAATCTGCTTTCACGCCGACCTGACATCCGTTCTGCCCAGGAAGCCGTGACTTCCGCCTTCTTCGGCACCGAATCGGTTCGCGCCGAACTGCTGCCCCGCATCGCCCTCACCGCACAGGGCGGCTGGGCATCCGATGCGTTCAACGGAATGCTCAACCAGAACAACCTTGGTTCGTCGATCGGCGCCAACCTTGCTCAACCGCTGTTCGACGCCGGAGCACGCTTTGCCAACATCGAGGCCGCCAAGGCCGTTCAGATGCAGGCGATCGCGCAGTACGGCACTGTTGCCCTCAATGCTTTCAGGGAAGTACAGGATGGCCTGGCCAACATCAACTACTATCGCGAGCAGGCCGCCCAACTCAGGCTCTCAGACGTAAGCGCCCAGGTTGCGCTGCCTCTGGCCGAGACGAAGTACCGCTCGGGCGATCTGACCCTGCTGAACCTTAAGCAGGTCCAGACGCAGACCTACCAGACCAGGGATGCCATGATCGTTTCCGAGTACAGTGTCCTGCAGCAGCGCATCCAATTGCATCGGGCGCTGGGCGGGTCGATTATCGCCCTGCCCACAACGCAGCCCGCAGCACAGCCAACCACTCAACCTGTGGCCGCGACGGCGCAATGAGCCTGCGGGCATCTGGAAGCGTACTGGCGCGGGTATCCGGGTTGCCCGGGCATCGCCGTCGTGTCGAGTATCGCTGGCGTGACCGTGTTCGGCGTGCTCTCTACCCCTATATGCTGCTCGGCGATCCGCTGGATGCTTTCGGGCAGGGCGCCGGTGAAGCCTCAGGACACGGCAGGTGTGGCCGATTCCCGTGTGAAGCTGAATGATGCAAAGATTCTGGAACTGCTGGAGAAGCAGGCGCGGGGGGTTGTAGGGTTATCGGTAAGGGTCGAGGTGGGGCGATAGACGGCGGCAATACCTACCGGGTGGAACGCATCAAGGTCTGGGTTCGATCAGCCGTCGTACTCCGGCTTCCGTGAACCCTTGGAAAACGGGCATCTCGCGGATGACGGCCTCGTATGGTTGGCTCATTTGCATAAGTCCTTTCTCACCGATCTGCGTCTGGCACCACTCGTGCCTCCTCATGTGCGGCGACGCCATCTGGGGCCACCATCTGCACCTGCAACGGCCTGCTTACATCGAGCCGCAGATCACGCTGTGGGAAGGCAATCACAATTCTGTGTTCGGCGAAACTGGTGGCAATCATCTGCCGCAGATCGCTGGAGACCTGGGCAGGGTTGTCCTTCAGCACATCCACCCAGAAGCGTAATTCGAAACTCAGCGTGCTTTCGCCGAATGCTGTGAAGAAAACCTGTGGCTTGGGCACCTTCGCGACCAGGCCGTGCCGTTCGGCGACCTCGCTCAGCACGCGCACCACCAGCCGGGTGTCGGAACCATATGCGACCCCGAGACTGATGGTGAATCGCACACTGTGGCTGGAGTATGTCCAGTTGGTCAGGCGGTTCTCCAGCAGGTCGCTGTTGGGGATCAGCATCTCAGTGTTGTCCCATAACTGCATTACCGACGCCCTCAATCCGATGCTGGTGACGGTCCCGCAATTGCCGCCGATATCCAGCACATCCCCCACCTTGAACGGCTTCTCAAACAGGATGATCACTCCGCTGACCAGGTTCTTCAGGATCGTCTGTGTACCGAAGCCCAGCGCAATTGCCAGAGCACCACCGCCGAACGCGAACGCCGTCAGCGGTATTCTTACCGACACCAGGCTGAACACCAGCAGGCACATCAGAAGCAGCGCCCGCAGCCAGCGCCGGATCAGGTTCGCCTGATTCGCATCGATCTTGAATCGTTTCGCCACCAGGCGTTCGACAAGTCGCGCCAACAGGCCGGTTATCCAGTACCCAATAATCAGGATCAGCAGCACCTGGATGACCTTGCCGATCGTAACACTGCGTTTGCCGGTGATTGCCTGGCCGTCAACTGTGATCGTGTCCTCGGCCGTGAAGAGCTCAAACCCCCACATCCTGCCCGCGAATGCCCCGGCATCCGAGAACAGGTTGCTGAGGCGTTCGGTCAGGGGCAGAGCCGCCGCGATATCACGCATGTCCTCATCCCAGCGCTGGAGCAGGCGATCAAACCGTTCCGCGCTGCGATAGGTACGATGCAGGGAGGTGTTACACTCTTCAAAGCTCTGGAGTCGCTGCCGGATCAGGGGCACCAGTTCAGATGACCGGTCCATGCCGTTGATACGACCTTGCTGTTGATCGATCAGCTTGGCAACGACGTCGTTGCGCTGGCGGTAGTAGTCTTTCCACAACTGCACCCGCTGCGAAAGCTGCGACATGCTCAGACTTGCCTGCAGCAACGTACGGGCGCTGGTCTCAGTGGCCATTGCATATCGCGACTCCCACATCGCGCGCTGGGAGGTGACGATGTCCTGTTCTGTGCGCAGAGCGGCCATGACTATGCCTTGAGTGTTCATCTGCGCGCGCCGCAAGTCGGCCGTCTCGGTGAGCAGTTCCTGGCGGGAACGTCCCGCGGCATCCTGCGGCGGGATCGCCTGCCGGGTTGCCTGGAGGGCCGCCAGAGCGATATCCATCGCAGCACGCGTCTGGCCATACTGCTGCATTGCGGCCGCCATCTCCTCCTGAAGTTGCTGTTGCTCGGAATCCAGCCTGGCCATCACTGTATCGAGATCGGCCTGGGTGAATACGGCTCCAGCGCCGGCGATAACCGACTGACGCTGCAACAGGCCAAGCCGCGAAGCCGCTTCCTCGGCCTGTTTCCGGCCGATCTGAAGGGATACATCCAGTGATGCAATCGAGGCCGCCGTCACACGGCTCTTGATCCGTTCAAAGTCGCGCTGCCATACCAAGGCCGACTTCGTCACCGGGTTCTTGGCTCCTTCGATGCTCTCGTTGAGTTTGCGGATGGCGCCTTCGCTCTGTGCCAGCGCAGGGCGCGCTGCATCGATAAGTTGCTGCAACGACTTCTGGGCCGACTCGGCGCTGCTGATGCGCGTCTGGGCCGCCTGGATCTGCTCGCGAATCGAGTCCTTGAGCAGGATGGAGTATGGCTGCGGCTGTGCAAACCCGGTCCATGCCTGCGCCTCGCGTGCGGCATCGGCCTGGGCCTGTTTGGCCGTCTCCAGGGCCTCATTCTCTGCTGCCTGACCCTCGTACAGTCGAACGAGGCGTTCCAGCGTCACCCGCCGCAGCAAGGCATCGTCTGCGGAGACGCCAGCAGGAACATTGAGTTTGCCTCCGCCGCTGGCCGCCGCCAGATCAGCGCGGGCCTCGGCCAGCCTGATTTCCAGCGAATCGGGCGCCGGACTGGTCGTCGGCGGTGCTGGGGCTACTCGTGCCCCTGCGACGTCTTGGCTTAATCCCGTCACAGCGGTCAGGTTCAGGACGATTCCCAGCAGAACTGAAGTCATGCAGGAGAGTTTTGCCGAATCTGGCAGGTACATGGCACTTAGCTATGCTATACGCCGGAACATCTAGGTGCCACTGCGGGTCGCGGGATTGCCGGCGAAGAGCCGATTGACGTGAAGTGAAGCGGTAGCGGCGGTACAAGGCTAGCGTGCTGTGCCCTAAAGTGCATGGGTGAGTACGAGGATGCCGATGGGTAGGGAACTGCCGAAACCGGGCGGGCATTATCACCACCACATGGTCTTGAGTCAAAAGGCCGCGATCTCATGCCGCGTTTTGCGGCGTCTTCTCTGGCTCTCGCCTTGGCTGGTATCATACCTTCGCAGGACCGCTTCGCGCGAGGCACTTCCGCGCCTGCCCGGATGACTATAATGTACGCGATATGCTTCTGCTCCTGGCGGAGACAACCGCCGACATCAGCCTGGCCTGGAGCACACCATTTGCGCTGCTGCTCGCGAGCATCGCGCTGATGCCATTTGTCGCCAAGCACTGGTGGGAGAAACACTACCCCAAAGTGGCGATCGGCCTGGCCCTGATCCCCGCTTTGTACTACTTCCTCATCCTCCGCGCCCCCGGCCACTGGATTCTGGCCATGGAGGAATACATCAGCTTCATCTTGCTGCTGACCTCCCTGTTCATCATCTCGGGCGGCATCATCATTCGCGTCAACCGCAAAGCCACCCCCCTGGCCAATTGCACCATGCTTGCCATGGGCACGGTTCTGGCCAACATCTTCGGCACCACCGGCGCTTCGATGCTGCTGATCCGCCCGTTTCTCCACATGAACCGCGGGCACCTTAGGCCCTTTCACGTTATCTTCTTCATCTTCACCGTCGCCAACTGCGGCGGCATGCTGACCCCCATCGGTGATCCGCCGCTGTTTCTGGGTTATCTCAATGGCATCCCCTTTCGCTGGACCATCGACCATCTTTGGCCGATCTGGCTGACAGCGAACGGTCTGCTGCTGGCCATCTTCTTCATCATCGACACGATCGCCGCCCGCAATACTGTCCGCACCTACCCCAACGATGCTGGCCCCCAAGTCCATGTTCTGGGAATTCATAATCTGCTGTTCATCGGCCTGGTAGTCTTTGCCGTCTTCCGACCCGGTTTCTTTGAATCCGTGGGACGCCTGCGTGAGATGGGACTCACCGCTGGCCGGCTGTGCGACATGATCTTCTCACGCGAACTGCTCATGGTGGCGGCGACCGGGCTGTCTCTCGCCCTGACCTCCAGAAAAATCCACCAACACAACGAATTCAGCTACGCCCCCATCAAGGAAGTCGCCATCCTGTTTGTGGGCATCTTCTCAACCATGGCACCGACGCTGGGCTATCTTGAGCACAACGCGGATCAACTTCGCATCAAGACGCCCGGCCAGTTCTACTACACCACGGGTGTCCTCTCCTCTCTGCTCGATAATGCCCCTACCTATCTCACCTTCATGAAGGTCCGCCTGGGCGATCTTGATCCCAAGGAGGTGAAGCAGGCTCAGAAGATCGTCAGTGGCATGGCTCACGCCGGCCATCTGCAGATCCCCGAGGGCCTCCCCGATGGGCGAGTGCGCAATGCCGTCGAAGCCACCGTCCAGCACCACCCCGACCTGATTCTTGGCGACATGGTGACACCGGATCAGGTACGAGTGGCATTCCTGGTTGGCAATCCAGGGCTCAACGCATTTATCATCGCCATTTCCGCCGGGGCGGTGCTCTTTGGTGCCTTTACCTACATCGGCAACGGTCCGAACTTTATGGTCAAGAGCATCGCGGACAGCAACGGCTGCCAAACGCCCAGCTTTGTCAGCTACATGCTCCGCTACTCCATTCCCATCCTGCTGCCGATCTATGTACTGATCTGGTGCCTGTTTCTGTAGTACAGGCATGAGTACGATCACGACCGCACGCAAGTACGGCGCTGACTCGGGAGTCTGGCCGGACCTGTTCAACACGCTGCGCAAGTCATGCGAGATTGACTGGGCAGGGCGGTTGCTCCGATTTGTGCTCAGAAAGTGGATCGGGCACAACATTGACGTCAGCGGGAAGCACTATGCGAACCTGGTGACCGACTCCTATTTCGATGCCGTGGCCGGTTCCGGTGCCGGTGGGGAGGCAGGGGAGGTGCGCCAGGCGGAGCGCGCCGAGGCGGAATCAGGCGAAAGTGGCAAGAACGCTGAACCAACCATATGCGGAATTCCCGAGGATTCCAGCCAATTCCAGACTGTGGAAGTGGGAGCAGAGGGATTCGAACCCCCAACCAAGGGATTATGAGTCCCCTGCTCTAACCGTTGAGCTATGCTCCCGGGCGGCCGGGCCGTTGGGGCGGCCGCGTTGGCAGGGCATTGAACGATGAGGGGGACGGGATGTCAACGATGCTTCGGGGCTTGCCAATGGGGGGCGAGCGTTTACATTGTCTCGGCTTGACTCAATTACTGATGGAATAGAGACATGAAGATCAGCCTTGAATGGTTAGGTGAGTATCTCCCCGGAGCGACCGACGCGCAGGCGGCGGCCGAGGCTTTGACCCATGGCGGATTGCCGGTAGAGGTCATTGAGAGATTTGGCGATGACACCGTGTTTGATGTCGAGGTGACCAGCAACCGGAGCGATTGCCTGTCTTATACAGGAGTTGCGCGCGAACTGGGGGCGCTGCTGAATCGGGCGACGCAGGCGCCCCCGGTGAATGTAATAGAATCGGCAAGGCCATGCGCGGCGGCGACGAAGGTGCAGATTGAGGCGCTGGATCTCTGTCCGCATTACACGGCACGGGTGGTCAAGGGTGTGAAGATCGGCCCGAGCCCGGCGTGGATGCAGCGCCGGCTGGCGGCGATGGGGCTTCGGCCGATCAATAACATCGTCGATGTGACCAACTATGTCATGTTCGAGATGGGACAGCCTCTGCACGCGTTTGACTATGACATGCTGCAGGAAGAGCGGATCGTGGTTCGGCGCGCCAACGCGGGAGAGAGCATTGTGAGCATTGACGGACATGAGCGGAAGCTTAGTCCCGATATGCTGGTGATTGCCGATGCCAGGCGGCCGGTGGCGCTGGCGGGAGTGATGGGTGGCAAGGATACGGAGGTCTCGGAGAAGACGGTGAATGTGCTGTTGGAGTCGGCGCGATTCGATCCGCTGTCGATTCGCAAGACGGCGCGAGCTCTTGCGATGAAGAGCGATAGCTCCTATCGGTTTGAGCGGCGGATCGATCCAACACTGCCGCTGCGGGCGAGCTTGCGGGCGGCGCAGTTGATCCTGGAGACGGCCGGCGGCGAACTGCTGGCAGGCGTGGTGGAAGCTGGGGCGGAGGGCTATGCGGCGAAGAAGCTGACGGTGCGGCTGGCGCGGATGAAGGCACTGCTGGGGATCGATTTGCCGGTGGATGAGGTGATGGAGGCGTATCGGCGGCTGCAGTTTGCACCGGTGCTCAAGGGTGAGGTGATCGAGTGTACGGTGCCCAGCGCGCGGCTGGATATCAATATCGAGCCGGACCTGATTGAAGAGGCGATCCGGGTGATCGGGTATGGGCGGGTGCCGGTGCGCGAGGAGATTTCGATTCGAGTAACGCCGCCCGAGTCGGATGCCAAGGCGATTGAGCTGATGCGGCGGGCGCTGATCGCGGCGGGGTATTTTGAATCGATCACATTTACGTGGACGAGTGATAATCTGGTGGAGCCGTTCCGGCCCGCCGAGGCGGCATCGCTGCTGCGGGCGGATGTGCGGATCCGCAAGGCCGATGCGCATCTGCGGCCGAGCATTCTTCCAGGGCTGCTGGAATCGCTGTTCCGCAACCAAAGCGTGGGCAATGGGCAGGTGAAGCTGTTCGAGATGGGCTCGACCTTCTGGTATGACGGAGCGGGCAATGTAGTGGAGAAACGCCGCCTGGCGCTGGTTGGCAGCGAAGATGAGCATGAGGTGCGCGGGGCGGTCGAACAACTGTTGGCGAAGTTGGACGGCAGGCGGGCAATAAGCGTGGAGCCGCGTGATTCGGCCGGGTTTGGGCAAGGAGTGGCGGGCGTGGTGTTATGGGGCGGGAAGAGTGTGGGACGGATCGGGCGTGTCGCAAAGAACGTTTGCGATACGCTGTCGCTGCGAACGCGGCCGTTCGCGGCGGAATTAGAACTGACGATGCTGGTGAACGAGTGTCAGCATGTGCCGCAGCTTGTGCATCTGCCGAAGTTCCCGGCGGTGCGGCGCGACGTGTCGCTGATCGTGGGGGACAATGTCCGTTATGAGCAGATAGAAAAGGTGGTGACGGAGCAGAAGCCGTTGGACCTCGAGGCGACCGAATACGTGACGACGTATCGCGGCAAGCCGCTGGAAAAAGATCTCAAGAGCGTGACGATCACGCTGGTGTTCCGTTCGCCGACGACGACACTCACGGCCGAGGGTGTGGAGGCGTCCGTGCAGAAAGTGGTCGAGGCGGCGAAAACCCAGCTTGGGGCGACGTTGCGAGTGTAGGTGCAAAGATGCTTCAAGATGGCGACAGGGGCGTTATTGTCCAGCGAGACAAGCAGACCTACGCGGTTGCGCCGCACTTGGTGTGTGGGGTGGCCGACCCGGCAACGCTGAGGCGGATTGCAGATGTGGCGGAGCGGCATGAGTTGACGATCAAAGTGACCAGCGAACAGCGGATCGCGTTGATCGGAGTGACCGCGGAGAAGGTTGACCAGATCTGGCAGGAATTGGGGATGACGCCGGGATGTGTTGTGGGGAGCGTCGTACGCAGTGTGAAGGCGTGCCCGGGAATGGATTTCTGCAAGCGCGGGCAGCAGAGCAGCTTGACGATGGGGAGGATTCTGGATGAGCGGTATCATGGCATGGCGCTGCCGGGGAAGATGAAGTTTGCGGTCAGCGGCTGCACGTTCCAGTGCGGGGAGACAAACTTTCGTGATATCGGCCTGGTCGGCCGACCGAAGGGTTGGACGATTCTCATCGGCGGCAACGGTGGCGGGAAGCCGCGGATCGGGCAGCAGTTGGTGGAGAATGTAAGTGATGAGAATACGATCGAGATTGTCGATCGGCTGGTGGAGATGTTCAAAAAAAACGCAAAGAAGCACGATCGGATGGGGAGGCTGATCGAGCGGCATGGTTTGGATGCGATTCGGGCGGCGGTGGGGATAACGGCCGAGGGTGCGATCTTGTCGCGGGGCGACCTGATGCTGAAGGTAATGACCAATGCCCAGCTCCCAATGACCAATCCATGACCAAGGACCAATGACCAACGCCGGCCGCGTAATTGGACATTGGTACTTGTTGGCTGGTCATTCCGGCTCCGCCGGCACTACCACTGCGCTTCCTCAAACGGCGTGAGACCAGCCTTGGGTTTGGGCTTGGGAAGCATGTTAAGCATGGACTTGGCGATGTTGCCTTCAGATGCGCCGCCGACGCGGATGTTGAGGGCGGAGGCCTTGAGAAGGGCCAGTTCGGAGCCGTGGGGTTCACGTTTGGCAGTGGCGAGTTCGAGGAACTTCGCCTTGGTCAGCAACAGGGGGGTGACAATCTGGGCGAAGCGATTCGGTTCAACGATACCCACGGGATTACCGCCTTCATCGAGCTCGACCATGCCATTGCGCACGGGGTACGAAAGGGCGGTAGCGGGGGCTTTGCCGCTGGCCAGCGACATCAGGGCTTCGAGGTCGGTGTAGGGAACAATGCAGCGAGCGGCATCGTGGACCAGAACGTGCGTGGCTTCGGCGGCGAGTTTCTGGGCGGCGACGGCGATCTGCTCGCCGAACTTCGGGGCAGCGGCAGCGACTTTGACGCCAGCAAATCCGAGATGGGCACCATGCTTCTTCTTCACATCCTCCAGCAATTCTGTGGGAATGATAAGCTGAATCTGCTTGATCTCATCGCGGTTGAGGAAGAGCTCGACGGTGCGCAGGAGAGTTTCGCGGCCGTCGATCTTGGCCAGTGAAGCGGATGCCTCAGCGCCGGGGGTGAAGGGCGGCGCGGTGACGATGACTACTGCGAATACGGGCATTTGAGCGAACTCCCTTAGCTTAGAGTCTGTTTCCAATCTGTATCGTTGAGCGGTTGGGAAGTGTCAAGGGGGGCGATCTGGCGGAGGGCTTCGTAGAGGCCGATGCCGGCGGCGGTGGAGAGATGCAGGCAGCGTTCGTCTTCGGCTTGCGGGATGCGGACGCAGCGGTCGGGATAGCGATCCAGAAGGCTCGGGTCGAGGCCGGAGGTCTCGGAGCCGAAGCAGAGGCAGGCGTTGGATTCATAGCTGACTTGCCAATGTACGCGGGTGCCCTTGGTCGTAAAGAGCCAGAGCGGTCGGGCGCCCATCGTGGCGAGGAACTGGGCAGTGTCGTCGTGCACAGTCAGGTTCAGACGCGGCCAGTAATCCATGGCGCTGCGGAGCAGACTCTTGTCGTTCAGGATGAAACCAAGCGGGCGGACGAGATGCAACGGCGTGCCGGTGGCTACGCAAAGCCGGCCGACGTTGCCGGTGTTGGGCGCGATCTGCGGCTGCAGGAGGGCGATGGCGAGGTTGTGCCTGGCTAGGGTGCCGACGGGCATCGGGGCGAGGGCTCCAAAGGGCACCTAGCGGACCACTCCACGGATCATTACACGCGGGGTCGGCGTGGCGGAGGGTTTGTTGCTGCCGGGTTTGGCGAATTGTTTGAGGATGGAGTCAATGCGCTCCTGAGCTTCGGGAGGTTGGTCCGTCCGCATCTGCTTGAGGATGGGCGCGATGGCATCGCCCATGGAAGTAAGCTGCACCTCGGCACGTTCACGCTGTTTCCAGTCGTCAGCATTTAGTTCCCCAACGAGGCGCTTGACCTGCTCCATCGCGGTAGCCGAGGGCTGGGGTGCGAGGCATTGATACATCTCAATGGCGCCGGCCGGCACGCGGGCGGCGGCTCCGCCGGCGAGGGTGCATTCAAGGTAAGGTTGTGCCAGGCGGCCGCTGATGACCGAATCATCCCAGAGGGCAAACTGCAGATCTTCGGGCGTGTCCTTCACGCGCGAGATTCGCTTTACCTCGGGGCCATTGATGGTGACGCTGGCATAGGTGGTGGCGACGACGATCTTTGGGGCCAGCGTGACAACCAGAACATCGTCGCCGGTCAGGCGGAGAGTGGCGGCGGGTTCGGCGACATCATCCGGATCGGGGGCGAAGGCCAGGCGACGAATGCTGGCCGAGGGAAGGCTGACCTTCGGGCCACGCGTGAGGCTTACATCCAGGGCATCGGACAAGAGCAGTCCGCTGAACCGGCTGCCGTCGGTGAGGCTAATGATGTGCACGGGGCTTTGCTCGGGCTGGAGATCGAGCATGGCGATAGTGGCTGGTGCAATATCCAGCGTGCCGAAGCGAGTAGCGAAGCGCAGTGGCTGCTGGGGAAGATTCACGGCGAGTCGATCGCCGGTCCGGAGGTGGATCATCGGCAACAGCTTGCGGGGCTCGCCTTCGGCGGGCAGGGCAGAACGGCGGCCGACGCGCGAGATCTGTGAGATTGGCAGCGAAAGCTTCTGGCCGCTGGAGGTCTGCAGGTCCAGAGCGCCCAGGGTGAGCTTACCGCCGATCATCTCGCCATCGGTTGTAACCAGCAGTTGTCGTGGCTGCGGCCCGGTAGTGACGATCAGGCCGGCGACCTGGTCACCGGGGATCTGCAGTTTGCCGAAGGCGGTGTCCATGTCCCATTGAGCGACCAGCAGGTCGCCGCGAAGTTGATCGGAGCTGTTGAGTTCCACGACATCGGTCGTGGTGCCGCGAAGAAGCTCGATATCATCGAGTTGGCTGGTGGCCACGGGGTAGTTGGCGAGGATGCGGCGGATCTCGGGCGGAAGATTTGCGATGGTGCGCGGCTCGCGAAGCTGGCTGGCGATCTTGTCAGCCTGGTCGGCGCTGGCGGCAAACTGGTGAAAATGCACAATCGCACGTTCTTTGCCGGCAGGGATCTTCATCTCGAATATGGCCTGTACCTGGTTGTTATTGGGGGGGGCGTTGATGGTTGGTGTGATCTTGGAATTACGGCCGGCAAAGCTGCTTACCAGATTACGGTTCTGACTGTCGGTGATGACCATGGCAAGCGGCCGTTCCGCTTTCTTTGGATCGCTGATCGTGCGGGTCGCTTGTACACCGAAGTTGATGTTGAAACTGATGGTGATGCTGGCGGTGAGCTCTTCACTGCGGGGATTGCGGATGATGTCGGTAATGCGCATGGTGCCATCGTCGAGTTGGAAGATTCGGCGAGTGACGGAAAGCTGACCAGCGCGGAGGTTCTCCAGGATGACCTCGCCGGTGCTTTCGAGCGTGGCTGTCTGCGCGTTTGACTGGATCGACTGACCATTCACGATCAGAGAAGCGGCATCGCCGCAGAATGGCATGTTTCCCTGCTGCACGATCCTGCCGCCATTGAAGAGCATCCAGTTATTGCCCGATGGGTCGCCCTGGGGGAACCGGTAGGGCAAATTGGCGGTCGTACGGCGACCATCGCCGCCCGCGGCGGCAGCGCCCAGAGCGATGGTTGTGCTCAGCAGCAGAGCAGGAAGCAGTCCCCAGAACCGATTGAGCTTCATGTCGTCTCCTTGGACTGTCATACGTTAACCTAAGCTTTTCCCCGGGTATAGGTCTGCCCATCGACGCGTCGGATCAGACCCTTCAGGCTCAGCATTGTCAGCTCGCGCAGGACAATGTGGACAGGCAATCCGCTGCGCTCCACCACGAGATCGACACTGGTGGCATCTTCGATGGCCGTGAAGATCTGCGATTGCTCGGCCGAGAGTTGGTTGAGTGCGGCGGATGGCTTGGGCCCAGCAGCAGGCTCGGCGATTGCGGCGGCTGCCGTAGTCGGCGCAGGAGCAGAGGGCGCGGGATCGAAAAGGCCCTGGTTCTGCAATTCCTGCGGGACGGGTGGGAGGGATTCGACGATGTCCTGAATCATGGTGACCAGAGTAGCGCCTTCGCGGATGAGTTGATGAGGGCCGGAGGAAAGTTTGTTATCCACTCGACCGGGCAGGGCGAAGACCGGGCGGTTTTGCTCGCAGGCGGTATGGGCGGTGATCAGGGCGCCGGAGCGTTCGGCGGCTTCGATGACGAAGATGCCGCGCGAGAGGCCGCTGACGATGCGGTTGCGGCGGGGGAAGTTCTCGGCCAGAGGCTGGGTGCCCAGCGGGTATTCGCTGATCACCGCGCCGCGCTGGACGATCTGATCGAAGAGGGCGGTGTTTTCGGGGGGATAGACGAGGTCGACACCGCAGCCGAGGATGGAGATGGTCCGGCCGGCGGGGTGGGAGAGGGCGCCATGGTGAGCGGCCGAATCAATGCCGCGAGCGCCGCCGCTGATGATGGTGAAGCCGATGCCTGCAAGCGACGCGGCGAAGCGCTGGGCTTGTTCGCGGCCGTAGAAGCTGCAGCCACGGCTGCCCACGATGGCCAGGGCGTTCATGTCGCGCGGTTCGAGGGTGCCGCGGACAAAGAGGACGGGCGGCGGATCGTGGATGGTCTTGAGCAGAGCGGGATAGAGATCATCGTCGAGGCAGATGATCTGTGCGCCCAGAGCTTCGCAGCGTTGAAGCTGGTCGGGCACCTGGGTGGCAGCGGATTGCATGCCAGCGCGGATCTGGTCAGCGCGTGAGGTGCCGACGCCTTCGATGCTACGCAGCGTCGACAGCGATGCAGTGCAGGCGGCTTCGGCCGAGCCGGCGGCGTCGATCAGCCGCTTGAGGGTGATGGGCCCGATCCCATCGGCCAGTGCCAGTTGCAGCCAGTGCTCCTTCCCCATAGCCAGTTTTCTCCTATCGGCGTAGAGATTCGATTGCCTCGATCACTTTCTCCGTTGCTACATTATCTCGGATGACCGCGTTCCCGATCCGATTGGGCAAGACAAAACGGATGCGGCCATCGGAGACTTTCTTATCAAAGGTCATTGCCTTTACGCACTCGGCCGCATCGAGCGTCAGTTGGCCGGTGGGCAGGCCGGCGGCGGCGATGGTGCGGTTGATGGCGACCATGCTGGCGGAATCGAGCAGGTTCAGGTCGCGAGCCAGGCGCGAGGCGGCAACCATGCCCAGGGCCACGGCTTCACCGTGTGAATAGGCGAAGTTGGAGACCTTCTCAAATGCGTGGGCGAAGGTGTGGCCAAAGTTCAGGTGGGCGCGCTCACCTTTCTCCAGCGGGTCGGCTTCGACGACGCGGGCCTTTATAGCAACATTGTGGGCGACAAGTTCCGTGAGCGTGGGAACATCACGCTTGCGAGCCTGGGCGAGGATGGCGGGAAGGCCGGCAAAATGCGTGGCATCGCGGATGATGTCGTGCTTGATGCATTCAGCCAGGCCGCCGATCAGTTCGCGCTCGGGGAGGGTCAGCAGCGTCTCCGGGTCGATCAGGACGGCGATGGGCTGATGGAAGGCGCCGATGAGGTTCTTGCCGCAGGGGTGGTCGATGCCGGTCTTGCCGCCGACGGAGGCATCGACCATGGCCAGCAGAGTGGTGGGGATCTGAATGAACGGGACGCCGCGGAGGATGGTAGCGGCCGCGAAACCGGTCATGTCGCCGATCACGCCGCCACCCAGGGCGATCAGGGGCGTCTTGCGGTCGATGCCGGCCGGGAGGAAAGCGTCGTAGATGCGGGCGATGGTGGACAGAGTTTTGTGCTCTTCTCCGGCGGGGAGGACGCAGGTGATGGCTTCGAGGCCGGGCGCGGATAGCGAGGCTTGGAGTGTGGCCAGGTGATGCTGCTGCAGGTTTGTGTCGGTGACGATGCAGCACTTGCGGCTCTTGGTGACGGAGGTGACAGAGGCGGAGAGGTCGCGAAGCAAGCCAGGGCGGATGGTGGCCTTGTAGGGTGCCGGCGGAATGTTAACGCGTATGGTGGTCGAAGCAGCCATTGCGGCAGATTGTAAAGAGGGGAAGGGGAATGACCAATGGCGAGGCACGAGCCAACAGAGAGGGAGGCGGAGTAAAAAGGTGCCAGGTGTGGATAAGTGACAGGTGCGCAGGTTCTCGGGAGGAGGGGGTGGGGTGCGGCAAGTGCTGTGGCAGCAATTGGTTAGGTTGGAGTTGGGGGAGGAGGTGCGCAGGTTCGACGCGATTGTGGATAACTCGAAATGTGAGGTAGATAGCATTGGCCGGGACCTTACGCGGAGTCTGCAAAGGGCGCTGAGGCGGAGAAGGGAGGTAGCCACAGATAAACACTGATGAACACTGATCTTAAGGCGAAGAGGCGCGCTCGTGTGCGCATGCTTGAGGGTATTGCCTACTGGCCCGGTAGGAGTAGTCGTATTCGGTTGTCAAATAGTTCCCATGGGACGATTACGTCCCGCCCTGAGAGCATGAGAGTCCTGGCGACTTTCAGAGCAGAGCATGAAAGTCCTAGCGACTTTCAGAGCAGCGGGAGGCGGCTTGGTACGAAGACAAGCTAAAGCTTGAACAACAAACGCAAGCTGAAGCTTGAACTACGAACGAAAAACAGCTCCTCTACTATATGGGGTGGTTGGGAGGGTTTTTGTGCGGAAAGGGCGGAAAAAGCGGGGGTGAAGAAAATGTCCACTTTTCTTGGCGGCAAGAAGATGGAATACAGGCACGTAGTCACCCCCAGACCTCCGCGGCCGAAGGCGGTCCCAAGCCGCCGCGGGACGCGGCTTAAGCTTGGATGCGGCGGCCGCGGCGAGGGTGCGGACCGATGCGGCTGCGTCGGCAAGGCGAAGGCGTAACCGCCGGGGCCGAGGCGGGCCCGACGCAGGCCCACCGCGAAGGCGGGGAGCGGAGCGGCGAGCAGGCGTAAAGGCATCCTAAACTGGAAGAAACGGAGACCGTGGAGAAGAGTGGACGGGCAGCGGAGTTTTGCTTTGGGCATGGCGGATGGGTGATGAAATGCGTGGAAGAAGCTTGGGGATCGACTCCAGGCAAGGCGACAACTGTCCCTGACCCATTTGAATTTTCGGACGGGAGACGCCGATTTGTGTTCACGATTCTTTGCGGCGCGGGATAGGGGCGGTAGAGTGCCCGATGATTGGAGTGTGGCTATGATGCGGACTATGTGGCTGGGTGCCTGGATGGCTTGCGTTGTTGTGTTGGCGGGCGAATGTGGCAATGCCGCAGTACAAGCGGCCTTGCCGGATTTCTTTAAGTTGTGCGAGACGGGAACGGAGCAGCAGGTGCGTCAAGCGATCACGGCTGGGGCAAAGGTCAACGCGAAGACTCCGGATGGCTGGACGCCGCTGATGACTGCGGCTTGGAAGAATCCCAACCCGGACGTGATCGTGGCCCTGGTGAAGGCCGGGGCGGAGGTCAACACCAAGGAGCCGCAGGGTGGCCTGACGCCGCTAATGGTTGCTGCCAGGGATAATCCTAAAACCGAGGTGATCGCGGTCTTGTTGAAGGCCGGGGCAAATGTCAACGCGAAAGACGAGCATGGTGTGACGCCGCTGATGATTGCGGCCATGATAAATCCCCATCCCGAGATCATCACGGCCCTGTCGAAGGCCGGGGGAGATGTGAATGAGAAGGACAAGAATGGTATGGCCCCGCTAATGTTCGCGGCCTGGAAGAATCCCAATCCCGAAGTGATCACGGCCCTGGTTAGAGCCGGCGCCAAGGTCAACGCGAGAAACCAGGAGGGCTCTACGCCGTTAATGCTCGCAGCCGAGAAGTCCAGCCCTGAGGTGATTGCGGCACTGGTAAAGGCAGGAGGGGGTGTCGATGCGAAGGGAAGGCATGGCTGGAAGCCGTTGATGGTGGCAGCACGGGAGAACCCCAATCCCGAGGCGATTGCGGCACTGGTGAAGGCCGGAGGGGATGTCAACGCGAAGGACGAGAACAACTGTACGCCGCTGATGTATGCGGCCTGGCAGAATCCCAATCCCGAAATGATCGCGGCATTGGTGAAAGCCGGAGCGAATGTCAGTGCGAAGGACGTGAAAGGTGAGACGCCGCTGATGATCGCGGCGGCGTTTAGCTCCAACCCAGAGGTAATCGCGGCTCTGGTCAAGGCTGGGGGGGAGATCAACGCGAAGAACAAGGAGGGCTTGACACCGCTGATGATCGCGGCCAGGGACAGCGCCAAACCAGAGATAATCGCGGCGTTGGTGAAGGCAGGAGGAGATGTCAATGCGAAGGACAAGAACGGTTGGACGCTGTTGATGTTCGCAGCACGGGAGAATCCCAATCCCGACATGATCGCCGCCCTGGTGAAGGTCGGCGGGGATGTAAACTGGAAGGACAAGAATGGCTGTACGCCGCTGATGTACGCCGCTGTGATGAATCGCAATCCCGAGGTGATCGCGGCATTGGTGAGGGGCGGGGGGAATGTCAATGCGAAGGATAGTAGGGGCACGTCGGTCCTAGACTTCGGGCGGGCGAACAAGGACCCCAAAGTTCTGACGGAATTGATCAAGGCGGGGGCAAAGTAGGCATGGGAAGGTTTATGATAACGTTAGCTTCAGTACCCTCATTGGGAGCAATGATGAGTTGGAAGAGTCTTGTGTGGTCTGGTCTGTTGGCGATGATGTTGGTGATGGCTTGCGGTTGCGCCGGCCCAGCGTCTCCGCCGGATTTGTTCAGGTTGTGCAAGACGGGAACGGAGCAGCAGGTGCGTCAGGCAATTGCGGCTGGGGCAAAGGTCGATGCGAAGGCCCCGGACGATGCAACGCCGCTGATGATCGCGGCCAGGGACAACCCCAAGTCCGAGGTGATTGTGGCTTTGGTGAAGGCCGGGGCGGATGTCAACGCAAAGAACAAGGATGGACTAACGCCGCTGATAATGGCGGCCGCTCGGAGCCCCAATCCTGAGGTAATCGCGGCTCTGCTGAAGGCTGGGGCGGATATCCGCGCAGTTGACTACGATGGTAACACGCCAATGATGGCCGCAGCCGTGAGTAATCCCCATCTCGACGTGATCGCGGCCCTGTTGAACGCCCGCGGGGATGTCAACGCGAAGAACAATGGTGGCTGGACGCCGTTGATGTTCGCGGCTGAGTTGAATCCCAGACCCGAGGTGATTGCGGCCTTGGTCAAGGCCGGGGCGGGTGTCAATGCAAGGGACAATAGCGGCAGGTCGGTTCTGGACTTTGCCCGCAAGAACAAGAACCCCAGAGTTCTGGCGGAATTGATCAAGGCGGGGGCAAAGTAGGGCAAAGGCACACCTTCTCCGTGCACCACAGAACATGCGAAGATTCCTCGGCGGTCAGCGCCAGGCCTGGGCGAGGAGTTGGTGCGTCTTTTCGACCATCAGCCAGCCTGCTTCGGGGATGAGCCGGGTGTAGGTGGTCGGCATCGCGCCGTAGCCGCCGTGGCGGATTGCTTCGGGCGTTGGGACGTAGCCCACCCAGTCATCCGTCAATTCGCTGACAAGGGTGACGCGTGCCGGCGATTTCTCTTTGATGGCGAGCCCGAATGCACAGAAGAGTTCGCCCGGGTTGAAACAGATCGCCGCATCGCCGAGGCGCAACACGCTTACCGGACAGGCGACCGGGCTCTCCTCTCGCAGCATGCGCGGCCAGTCCTCTTGGCTCTGCTTGATGAGGTCATGGAAGGGCGCGATAGGGCTCTTGGGGTCGTCGAGGTCGAGGTCCATGGTCCACGGGCGGATGGGGATCTTCAGGGCGGCCGGTTCGTGGCGCAAGACCGGGTCGGTCATCGGTGAGATCCGCTGCGAGATCACCTTGAGGATCTCGCTGGCGAGGTAAATACCGGAACGCTGCAGGCCTGACTCATTGCGCCATGGCTGCAGGTTCTTCGGGTTGTCCAACATGATGCTGGGCGCTGTGTCGCCGGCCGTGCCGGTGAGGTAGACGACGCCGAGGTGCTGGCCGAGGGCAGCACGCAAGACGCGACGAAGTTCGCCCGGCAGGTCGGCGCTATAGAACGATTCGCCCTCAATGCAATTGGGGTGGGTGGAGAATGAACTGAGGACGGCTTTGACCGGACCGCCGGAGGGCTTGCGCGCGAAGATCACGCCGACGTCGCCATCGCGCGGACCCTCAACGCCGACGAAGTCCTCTTTCCAACTGCCCCAGTACATGTGGCACGAGCCGTCGCGCCGCATGCCGCGGCGATTCCAGCCCATGTGCTGGAGGTAACCGCGGCCGGCAAAGAGCTCGACGGTCTCAATGTCGGCGATGGCACGACGAACGGCCGCCGCGGTTGCGGTCTGGAGGCGTTGGAGAAAGTCGGGATCGGGATTGTCGTCGATCAGGCGTGTGGTGCAGGGGGCAAGATGCGTGTGGGTCGCGGCGACGTGGACGTTGGCCGGGTCGATATCGGTGGCGCAGGCCTGCCGGAGGCGGTCGGCGACCTTGGCGGGCAGGAGACAAACGTCAATCGAGACAACGGCTACACGTTCACGGCCGTCGTCGAACACCACCGCGTTCACGGTCAACGGATCCCTGGCATGGGTTGCGATGCGCTGATTCATCTGGCCGAGGAGCGGCAGAAGTCTTGTCGGCGTGATGTCTTCCCAGGCAGTGCCAAGTTTCATGGGTGACCTCTTAAGTGTGTTGCGGCCGAAATACACTCGCTTCTGTTGGCCAGAAACGGGCCGGATGCAAGGAGCATCGACGAAAGCTGGGTCCGTAGACCCTTTGAGCCGATGCGACGCCACAGACGGCCCGTTTCCGGCCAACCCTTCGGGCGGGGGCCATTGCCCCGCATGCTTTGTCGCTCCTCCTCACGGGTTCACCAACCCTGTTCGTCGTCGCTTCGCGCCTGCGGGGCAATGGCCCTCCGCAGAAGCGAGCGTATTTCGGCCGCAGCACACTAGTCCATCGGCACCTGGTCGAGGTTTTCGTAGACTTTGCTAATGGCTCTGATGATGCCGTTCACCTGCTTTGGGCCGTTGGGCGGCCGGTGGGTGTTCACGCTTAGCCAGATGCAGGAATCCGCGCAGGCACGGGCGACGGGGTACTGCTTGAGATCATAGCTGATGCCTTTGCGCGAGTGATTGTCGCTCCACGGCGAACCTTTGCCGTAGGCATTTTTCGCCTGAAAGACGGTGTGTTCAGGAAGAACCCAGCGCGCAGCCATGCATGGCAGGCGCTCGGCTTCCAGTGCCTTGACGATGCCATCGGTAAGCTGACGCAGCGTGACACCGCGTTGCTCGGCGGCGGCATTGTCGGTGCGAATCACGAACGCGTAACCGTTCGTCGGGCGCACATTCGATGTGAACGGGCGGATCAGATGGGGCACATCTTTCAGGCCATCGTGCAGGCGTTGCCAGTTCTCGCGAGCCTGCCTGTTGGTGGCATCCAAACGGCGCAACTGTGCCCGGGTAAATGCCGCGGGCAAGTCTGAGGTGCGGTACATCCAGCCCATGCCGTACGCATGGTACTCCCTGCCGGAATTGGGCGGGCGCATTTCACTGAAGGCAATGAGAACTTTGCCGCGCTCGAATTTCGCCTTGTCGTTACTGACGAAAAAGCCGCCTTCGCCGCCGCAGAGGTTCTTGTTCTGGTTTAGACTGAACGCGGCAACATCGCCGATGGTCCCGACCTTTGCGCCCTTGTATGCTGCGCCATGTGCCTGACAGGCATCTTCGATGACTGCGAGCTTGTGGCGGCGCGCGATCTTCATGATCGGATCCATGTCGCACGCCACACCCCAATAATGGACCACGAGAATAGCCCTGGTCTTTGGCGTGATAGCGGCTTCGATCCTGGCGGGGTCAATGTGCATCGAATCCCATTCAACATCCACGAAAACGGGAATGGCTTTTTGATGCAGGATGCAGGTGGCGCTACTCGTCCACGACAGAGCGGTGGTGATCACCTCATCGCCGGCGCCGATGCCGCAGGCCGCGAGACACATGTGCAGCGCGGCCGTGCCGGAGTTGGTCGCGTTGCAGAAGCGGTTTCCGTTCCACCTGGCGAACTCCTGTTCCAGCGCTAGGCAATTCGGGCCGTAGGCGTGCCTGGCTTGCCGGAGCGATGCGAGAACCATCTGCTCATCGAGTTTTGAGATGGGGGGCCATGGTTTGAAGGAGATGTTCCTGGGGACAACTGGCGTGCCGCCGTTGATGGCGAGCTTGGGAGACCGCATATCATTCTCCTTGGGGTGATTAGCGCGGAAGGCTAACAAGCCGTGGTGCCTGACGCAAGAATGGCCTCACGCTCCCCCCCACTCAAGGCCGAATCAATGCGAGTGGTGGTTTCGTTGGTGGGACGATGCTTTCCGGACTCCAGCCGGCTGATCTGCTCGGCTCGCAGCCCTGATTTCTTCGCCAATCCACGTTGTGTCCATCCGGCTCGGATGCGACGGGTGACGATTTCGCGGGCGTTGACCCACCTGAGCCGCAATCAAGGATGCCCGGATGTCGGCTTTTGGCGGTCAGCGTTTTGCCGTTTCCAGTCGGCGAGGCTGATGGTTCGGACATTCCGATCCGCTTCATGTTTCCGAATGTAATCAGCGAACTTTTGTGACGTTCCGCCACTTTCCTGCCACATCTGCCGTCGAACGGCATGTATTTCGGCGATGATCGGGTCTTTTGTCATGGTTCTACCTCAAACCAATCGGGCGTAACAATCATAGGCATGAATCGATTGTGCTCTGCATTGTACATGGCGATGCGTTTGGCGGAGTTCGCGTTGGCAATGTGAGCACAGTTCCAAGTTACCAGATAGTCCAGTTCAAAGACCACGGCACAGGCAATATGGTACAGATCGGCCTCCGCCTGCTCAGACACTTCCAGCATTTGCTGGTACTCCAACGCGAGACTGGCTACAGCCTGATCAGCGCCGAGTACCGGCAAGCCCGCAATGACCGCCAAACGTTTGGCAACGGCATCTTTGTCGCCGCGCGATATCTCCTCGATCACAACGCTGGAAATCACCAGATCATAGTTACCTCTGGCGAGAGCCCACCACTCGCGCGTGAGTTCCTGATGTGCGGCGACAACCAAATCCCGACTTGGGCGGGATGTCAGATAGCTGATCACGCTCGTTTCGACGTATACCGTGGGTCTCATCGGGGAAGATTGTACCACAGTTGGGCAGGCATAAGGTCATGAATCATTGGTGCGAAGCACGCGGGTTGGGGAGGGGCGATTACGCCAATGACCCTGAGGTCAAGCGCCCTCGGCGATCTCCTCCAACGTCTCATCGGTGCACTGTGGATCGACCGTGCGGCAGGCGGTGGAGAGGGCGTCGGAGAGGGTCTTGAGGGCAGCTTGCCAGGATTCGGCGGTGGTGTCGCGGGGGGTGAGCTGGCTGAATTCCTGGCAGAGCAGGATCAGGCGCAGGAGGTGCTTGAAGAGAATGCCTTCCTGCTTGACCAAGTCGCGGGAGCGGATGAAGGGGTCGAAGCCGCCGCCGCGAGCCAGCAGATCGCCGGCGGCCCAGACAGGAGTGATGAACATGCCGCCGGCGTGTTCGATCTTGCTCTCAAAGAGCATGCACATCTTCTGTGCCAGTGGGATGGGGTATTTGCGGAGTTCGGGGGGCAGGTCGGATTGGTCTTCCTGCTGAGGATAGAGGTCATCCTGGGTGGCAAGGCCGCTGGTGAGAATGGCCGGGTCTACCACTTCGAGGGCGAGCTTGCCGGGGGGCAGTTCATCGGGCTTGGGGACGCGGACGTAGCGGGCGACGGTGCCGGGCATGGAAAGCAGACTTTCCAGGATCTGGATCAGTTCGTGCTGCTCGGCCTTGCCGAGGTAATCCATGAGGAAAACGCCGTAGAGCGGGTGAACTGCGCGGAAGACCATCAGGTGTTTGAGCTTGTCGGTGGGGGTGGCGGTGATGGGTTCGTAGGCGGGGGGGCCGGAGGGTCCGGCCAAGGCTTTATTGAGGGTGCCGGGTTTGCCGGCCAGGGCGGCGTAGTTTCCGAGCTTCAGACGGGCCATGAGTACATCGACGGTGGGGATGTCGTCGGAGGAGTCTTCGGAGTCGTCTTCGGGCGCTGCCGGGGCGGCGATCGGTTCACCGGTGTCGGAGGGGGCGGAGGGATTGACAGCGTTTTGCCATGCAAGTGGCGGGAGGGGATCGAGGACGACGATGCCAAGCTGGTGGAGGGTGACCAGCATCTTGTTGAGGCGTTTGAGCTCACCCTGGATGGCCGGGCCTTCCATGAGGCGACGGCGGATGACATTGCGGATCGGCTCAACCTTGGGGTTGGCGTCGAGCAGAAACGCCAGCCAGCGCCAGGTGAGATTGCCTTTGCTGGCAAGCTTGATGGGTGGAGCGGTCTGCAGCTTTTCGAACTGCTCGGCGTTCCAGTAGGTGAAGTTGGAGCGGCGAGTGGGCTTCTTCTTGAGCAGCTTTTTCCTGGCCATCATCAGGCCGGGGTCCTTGGCATCTTCGGGGATGGAGTCGCACTTCACCTTCCAGTGAGCGAGTTTCACATCATCCTCGTGGGCGAAGGCGTAAACGTGGCCTTCGGTATCGAACTGCGGCCGGCCGGCCCGGCCAAACATCTGCTGGGCGGAACTCGCGTCAATCATCCGCTTCTTGTCACGCGGGCCTTTTACCAGCGTGGTCATCAGGACGGATCGGGCGGGGAGGTTCAGGCCGGCGGCGAGGGTCTCGGTGCACACGCAGACGGGCAGCAGTTTCTCCTGGAAGAGCGTTTCGACGACGCGGCGGTATCGGGGAAGGATGCCGGCGTGGTGAACGCCGATGCCCCGGGTCAGCACGGTGCGCAACTTGTTGCCGGAACCGACGGAGAAATCGAAATCCTCGATGCGCTTCAGCAGGACATCGCGCTGGCCTTCGCCGAAGAGATCTCGGCCTTTGAGGACCTCGGCGGTGTTCCAGCAGATCTCGCGGTCGAAGCAGAAGACCAGGGCGGGGGTCTTGCGCGTGGCCTCATCGCCGCGGGCGATCTGCTCGAGATAGTCGGGCAAAAGCTCATCGCCGATCCAGTGATAGTGAAGAGGAACTTTTCGCTCGGTGGCCTGGACGAGAGTGACAGTGCGATCGATGCTGCGGGCCATCCAGTTGACGAAATCCTGGGCGGAGCCGACGGTGGCGGAGAGCAGCATGACGCGGATGTCTTTGGGGAGCAGGTTGAGGGCCAGTTCCCAGACGATGCCGCGCTGCGGTTCATTGAAGTTATGGAACTCATCCATGACCACAGCGCCGACTTCGGTGAAGTCGAACACTTCGGGATGGAGCAGGCGATTGAGCAGGACCTCGGCGACGACGACTTTGATCTGGGCATCGGGGTTGACGGTGCGGTTGCCGGTGACCAGGCCGACTTTGTCGCGCGCGTAGCCCCAGCGAGCGACGGTATCCTGAAACTCCAGCAGCTTCTGATCGGTCAGGGCGATCAGCGGAGTGGAATAATAGACGATCCTGCCGGTGCGCAGGCCCTCATAGAGCACGGCCTCAGCGACAAGCGTCTTGCCGGTGCCGGTGGGAGCAGAGAGCAGCACGCCCTGCTCGCAGGCGGCCCAGGCGTACATGGCCTCCTCCTGCACCGGGTAGGGTGTGTAGGGCAGGCGCTCCATGTACTCCAGAATGATTTCGTCGCGCGAGAGCATTGGGCAAGAGTGTACCGGAAGATGGGTGAGTGCGGGTATCATGGGCTGATGCAATACTGGAGCCCGATGCTCTCGATGGTGGTGGCGGCGATCGTGATGGTGATGGCGCTGCAGAGCGTGACGTGCGGGCAGACGACGCAACCGGTTGGCCGCGCGCTGGCTAATGCAGATGCGTCGCCGGCGGCGCGGGCGCAGTATGCATGGTTGGCAGAACTGCCGCAACGGCACGCGAGGCGGATGCTGGTGGGGCAGAATGTGAACTGGGGCGAGAGGGCGCGGCCGCAATATGAGGAGTTTGTGCAGGCGATGGCCGACCAGACCGGAGGCAGGTTGGCTCCGTCGGTATTGGGGGCCGACTATGCGTGGGATCGCGTGGAGGCCGAAAACATCCGCCTGAGCAATGAGGTACTCAAGAGGCATTGGAAACAGGGCGGGCTGGTGACGATCTCTATGCACCCGGAGAATCCGTTTGTGGATGGCGGAGGCGTGCGGAAGCGGACGGGAGATGATCTGCGCCTGCTGACGCGGCCGGGCAGTGCGGCGTATGACCGCTGGCGGCGGGATCTGCGGCTGGTGGCCGACGGGTTGGCGGAGTTGCGCGATGCCGGGGTGGTGGTGATGTTCCGGCCGCTGCATGAGAGCAACGGCGACTGGTTCTGGTGGTGCGATAATGGAGCGGCCGATCGTCCAGCGCAGTTCACGGCGTTGTGGCGCGATCTGTTCGACTATTGCACCCGCGAACGCAAGCTCGACAACCTGCTATGGGTGTATGCGGCCAATGTGGAGGCAAGTGAGAAGCTGAGGCCGACCGACTACAACTACCCGGGCGCGGCGTATGTGGATATTGTGGGAATGGATGTGTACGCGGACAGGCTTGATGGAGAGACGGTGAACCGAAATGGGAGCTACGACCGGCTGATGGCGCTAGGCAAGCCGTTCGCCGTGGCCGAGGTCGGGCCGCGGAAAACGAAGGGAAGCTTTGACGCGATGGCGGTCTTGCGCGCAGTGCGGCAGCACATGCCGGCGAGTGTTTACACACTGTGGTGGCATAGCTGGGGCTCGGGAATCACGCGCAGCAAGATGACGCTGGTGGAGAATCCGAACTGGCAGCAGATACTGGAAGATGATTGGGTGGTGAACCTGAAGCAGGCGGCCGGGCGGGAGTCGCTCGACAATCCGATACGTGCGCGGCGGTAACCCCTGTGGCAGCTAGCGTATTCTGCGAAGGTCGGCTAATCCTTCTGGAACAAGTCGGGCGAGCTGGGCTCAGGAGCGGGGTTTTTCTCATCATGGATAACGGCGCACTTGGCGGCGCGGTGCGGTTTGGGTTTGAAGTTGCACCAAATGCGCTCGGTCATACGATTCTTCTCTGCACCTGATGCAGAGTTATTAGGGAGATCGAAATCGACGATGTGCCACTTGGCGAGTTTGCTATCGTACAAGGGCGAGGGGTAACCGCTGAGCATTACTTTGGATTTGACGCTCAGGATCAAGGCGAGCAACTCGGTATGCTGTTCGACAGTCATCTCCTGTTCGCCGTATTCGGTGGTGGTGCTGCGGGTAGTGTGGAGGTAGGGCGGATCGAGATAGCAAAGTGTGTCGGGTGTGTCGAACTGGCGGATGACCTTCAGGGCATCACGGTTGAGAATCGTGACGCGGCGAAGGCGGGCGTGGACGGCGGGCAGGCCATCGACTGCGGTCATCCACGCGGCGGCCTGTTCGTTCATGCCTTGGCGGAGGCGGGTCTTGGTAATGGGAGCGAAGCCTGTACGCCGGCCGGAATGGGACTGGCGGCAATCGATATAGAAAGCGGCCGCCTGCTGCACGGGATCAGTGACCGTGTTGAATCGCTGATGGGCATCTTTCCACTCGGTCTCGCTGAAGGGGACGGCTGTGATGATGCGATGGAAACGGGCAAAGAGCTGGTCATCCTGAAGCACGCGCCAGAAGTTGGTGAGATGGCCATTGAGGTCATTCACGATCTCGCCGACGTTGGCGGGGTCCTTGGCGAGCAGGACGGTGCCACCGCCGAAGAAGGGCTCAACGTATTGCTGATGGGGCGGCATCATGGCAACGATCTTGGCGGCAAGGTAATACTTGCCGCCGTGCCACTTCAGCGGAGGACTTGGCCGGGATTCACTCATGGTTCGCATAGCCTCGCTGGCGGATTGTCGAGGCGCGATGGGGGAAGTCAAGGTTGCGCGAAGCGTTGGGGCTGGTTGCATTTAAGGGAGTGGTTACTAAACTACCTGCGATTCCGTTGGGAAGTGAATGCAGGTGACCGCCTGCCAGGGGATGCTCTGGCGGGGGGTTCTCAGGCAACAGAAGTACTCAAGAAAGGAATGTTCTATGCCGCTGATGACAACTAAGCCGATGTTCGACCTCGCCTATACCGGCGGGTTCGCAGTTGGCGCGTTTAACGTGAACAACATGGAGATCACGCAGGGCATTATCGACGCCTGCGCGGCCGAGAAATCGCCTCTGATTCTCCAGATATCCAAGGGTGCCCGGAAGTATGCCAATATGATCTACCTCAAGGCGATCATTGACGCGGCCGTCCGCGAGCACCCGGAGCTTCCGATTGCGATTCACCTCGATCACGGCGACACCGTCGATCTGGTCAAGGGCTGCATCAAGGATGGCTTCACCAGCGTGATGATCGATGGTTCGCATCACCCGTATGAAGAGAACGTCAAGCTGGTGAAAGAAGCCGCTGACACGGCCCACGCCGCTGGCGTGACCGTCGAGGCCGAACTTGGCCAGCTTGGTGGCATTGAAGAGGATGTCGTAGGCCTGAGCACCGAGGAATACGCCAAGAACATGGGCAAGTTCCTCACCGACCCTGTGCAGGCGGCCGACTTCTGGAAGCGCACCGGCATCGACAGCCTGGCGGTCGCCATCGGCACCAGCCACGGCGCTTACAAGTTCAAGCACGAGTGCGTGCTGGCGTTTGACCGCGTCGAGCAGATCATGAAGACCTGCCCGGGCCTTCCCTTGGTGATGCACGGCAGCTCATCGGTTCCCAAGGAATACATCGACCTGATCAACAAGTATGGCGGCAAGATGCCCAATGCGATGGGTGTGCCCGAGAGCCAGTTGCACATGGCCGCCACCAAGTATGGCGTGTGCAAGGTCAATATCGATTCGGATTTGCGTCTGGCACTGACGGCGAAGATCCGCGAAGTCTTCGCCACCAAGCCGGGTGAGTTTGACCCCCGCAACTACCTTGGGCCTGGCCGCGAAGCGATTACCAAGATCGTCAAGAGCAAGGTCCAGGCGCTGAACTGCGCCGGCAAGGCCGAGGTGGTTCTGAAGCAGTGGGAAGAGATCGGTAAGCCGATGCCCGCCTTTTATGGCAAGAGCGGGTGCTGCTGCAAGTGACTTCTTGATCCAGACATACGCTGCATCCTGATGCAGCATCAATAACAGAGCCGGACACGATCACAGACAGGATCGTGTCCGGCTCTTTTTACCGCCATTTGTAGGCATTGGGCTCGAACTGTTTCCACTTGCTCTTGCCCGCGAACTTGTCGCCGATGGCCTTGCTCTTGTTGATGTATTGGAGGTAATCGCTGGCGTTAGTCTTGACGAACCCCTGGGTGCCGATCACAGCGTACCACGTTGGAGCATAGGGGTTGCCCTTCTCAACGGTTGCGCCGATTCCGCCGGCAACCAAGGCGTTCCTCGCCTCGGCGGCCGACTTCTCATCCTTATCGATACAGAAGACGACGTAGTTCATCCCGATGGTGCGTGGTGCTGTGGCGAGGGTGTTGCCGGGCGGTGCCTGCTGCGCTGCGTGGGCGGCAGGGGGATTGGCGGCATTGATTACAACAATGGGCGCCGGTGGCGTAACGGCAGAACGTCCTGCGGGCACATCCATAACATTGGCCTGCGCCGGCGCTGCACGCACGGTTTCGGTACTGGCGCTGAGCTTGGGCGGCACTGGCTTGCGCAACGCGATATATGCGCCCATGACAACGATGAGGACTGCTATGGTACCGCCCGCGATGCGCGTGCCGGTGAGTTGGAAGCCTTTGCCTCGCCGTCGCCCCAGCGTCCCTATGGGCGAGACGGTAGTGGCTTTGGCTTGCGGTTGCGCGGGTGTGGCGGCGGCCTTGTTGAACCACGCCGGGGTCCGGAACACACCTCCGGGCGCTGGATCGCCGCGGCGGCGTTTGTCTTTGTTGAGTGCTTCGAGGAAGGCGAGATTGGGTTTGCCTTTGGCCATCCGTGACTCCCTGGTCAGAATCCTGCCTTAGTGCATCCGTGTGCAGGTTCAGTAAGTATACACCTTTGCGCGCAAAAGGGTAAACCAATATGCATTTGCCGTCAGACTGACGGGATCTCAGACGAGATTCAGTTTGCTGAGGGTCTGCGGCAGGTCTCGTATCAGCCCGGCATTCGCTTCGGGGAACCGAAGCGTGGCGATCTCTGCGACTGTGACCCACCTCAACTCGCGCGATGCCAGCGGGCGCGGGGCGCCGCTCTCAAGTTTGAGAATGAAGGGATGCAGACAGACCTGGAAGTCGGCGTAGTCGTGGTTGATTTGGGGCAATGCGACGACGATGCTTATCGCGACGTCCAGTTCCTCCATGATCTCGCGGTGAATGCACTGCGAAGGTTCCTCGCTGCCGGCGACTTTGCCGCCGGGGAATTCCCAGCAATGCTCGAAACGATCACCGAGATGACGCCTGCTGACCAAGATTCGGCCGGCATCGACAATAAGACCAATGGCGACATGGACTTGAGCCATATTGAGATGCATTTTCACCAACGTACAGACGATATGCCAGAGGCCGCCGACAGATGACAGCGACAAACCCTAGTAACCTATAGCATAATGTAAGTCATTGTAAATAAATAAGTTATGTTGAAATACATCAAAAAAGACTTGCGTTGACACCCACTTGGGGCAGCGGTATAGTCGCTTCAGGCGTACGGGGTCTGAGTTAGAGGATTTGCCCCGGAGCTACAAACAGAATTCAACGGCTTCAATGCCGTGGCGCACTTCCGGAGGTGGATATGGAGCCACCCCTCCGGAAGTCTTTTTTTGCGCACAAGCTGTGCTGCGTGACCAGGCAGAGCCCAGGGCGTATGCAGACGGAGATGGGCTCTGTAGAATCCCGCCCATCATGCAGAAGGCCCGTTCGCAGTTCATCGCCGAGGTTCTCTCCAACCGCATGCTCTGTCGCGACCACTACTGCCTGACTCTGCAGTTGACATGTTTTCCAGCAACCGCGCCCGGGCAGTTCATTCAGATCGCCTGCCGGCAGTGGGGCATGGACTATTCCGTTGAGCGCGAGTTCGATTGGCGGCCGGGCCAGCACGTTGAGGTGGCCGGACGGGAACTAATCGCCCCACTTGCCCTGCTCCGTAAGCCCTTCTCCATCGCCGATCGCCGCGATGGCGCGGGGGAGGGGGGCGTCGAATTGGACATCATCCACAGGAAGGTCGGCACCGGGACCACCTGGATGAGCACCTTGGTCGCCGGAGATAAAGTGAGCCTGATCGGCCCGCTGGGCAATAGCTTCCCGATGCCGGGCGCCGATCAGGTGGCGATCATGGTGGGCGGCGGCGTCGGCATCCCGCCGATGGTCTACTTCTGTCGGGCACTTGCCGGCTGGAAGGCGGTCGTCTTTGCCGGTACCGTGCAGCGCGATCTGATTCCCCTGACGATCACGGCCGACACTCCCGCGCCATTGCCCGACAGCTTTCAACCCCTCTACAACGTCAACGAGTTCTCCCGCTATGGCATCCCGGCCGTCATCTGCACGGACGATGGTTCCTGGGGCTTTCGCGGGCTGGTTACCCAGGCCCTCGAAGGTTATCTCGATGTCTGCTTCGCGAAATCCCCGGACAAGGCCATCATCTACACCTGTGGACCCGAAGTGATGATGCGGCGGGTATCCCAGATCGCCGAGTCTCGCGGGATTGTGTGCCATGTATCGGTCGAGCGGGCGATGGCCTGTGGCATGGGCACATGCCAAAGCTGCGTAATCAAGACCCGTAACGACAATCCCGCCCTGGCCGGTGAGCCGTTCGTCTACAAACTCGCCTGCAAGGATGGCCCGATCTTCGATTCGCGGAACCTGCTGTGGTAGGGTCGGTGACCCCACCGGTCGTCTTCTGTTCTCGCCGCACCAAATGAGGGAGAGTATCCGTTGTCAGAGAAACAGCCTGAGATTCCGGAGGTAGCGCACGATCCCTATGCGGCGTTTCGCGTTTCCGCGTATCGCCGATACATGATTGCGCAGATGCTCGTGCAGATCGGCACAGCCGGTCAGGGCCTGGCCATCGGGTGGGAGATCTACACGCGCACGAACAACGCGCTGCTGCTGGGGCTTGTGGGGCTGGTGCAGGCGGTGCCGATGCTGCTGTTCACACTGCCGGCGGGCTATCTGGCCGACACGTTCGACCGGCGGCGGCTGATCCTCTTGAGCATGGTGGGCACATGCCTGGGCAGCGTGGGTCTGGCCGCCTTCAGCTATTGGCACGGCTCGATCTGGATGATGTATGGGCTGCTGTTTATGGATTCAACTGCCATGCGCCTGGGCTGGCCAGCTCGGGCGGCGTTGCTGCCGGCGCTGGTGCCGCGGGAGGTGTTTGAGAACGCGATCAAGTGGCGAACGAGCCTGGGGCAGATCAGCGGCATGGTTGGGCCGGTGGTCGGTGGATTCGTACTAGCTTGGTGGCTGCCGGGCGCATATCTCCTCAGTGCTGCTTCGACGGTCGTGTTCATGTTCGTGCTGGCGGTGCTCCCCATCGCCCCGACCGTTCGTGCCCCGCGCGGGCGGATGGTGCGGCAGGTAATCGAAGGGATAGAGTTCGTCTGGCGGCAGAAACTGCTTCTGGGAGCTATTTCGCTGGATATGTTTGGGGTGCTGCTGGGCGGCGCGGTGTATCTGCTGCCCGTGTTCGCCCGCGACATCCTTGACCTGAGCGGCACGGGCCTCACGCCGCAGCGGGCGCTGGGTTGGCTGCGGTCTGCCCCGGCGGCCGGCGCGCTGATCATGGCGCTCTCCCTCGCCCACCTCCCTCCCATCCGCAAGGCCGGCCGGGCACTGCTGCTGGCGGTCGCCGGTTTCGGCGTCGCGACCATCATCTTCGGCTTTTCAAAGAGTTTCTGGCTCTCCATGGCGATGTTGTTCCTCACGGGGGTCTTCGACAACGTCAGCGTCGTGATCCGTCAGACTCTCGTTCAGCTCATCACACCCGATGAGATGCGCGGCCGGGTCTCGGCCGTGAACGCGATCTTTATCGGTTCATCCAACGACCTTGGCGGCTTCGAATCCGGCCTGGTAGCCAAATGGACCAGCGCGTGGGTGTCGGTGGTCAGCGGAGGCATCGGCACTCTAGTGGTTGTCCTCGCCTGGTCCGGCCTGTTTCCCCGCCTGCGGCAGTTCGGGTCGCTGACGGGCATCGAGGCGCAGGCTGCGACGCCTGTCGCTGCGGTCGACGAATCTTCCGGAAGCAACCTGACGCCGGTCGAGCGGGTGAAGACGGTGAAGTAGACGAAGCCGCCGGTGGGGTCGCCGGCTCTACTCTGTTTCTTCCCACACCGCGACATCGGCCGGCTCGATGGTGTGCGAGCCGACGACGAAGCGGGCGTTCTTGCCGGCCGGGACTTCGAATGCCAGAGCGCTGTAGTTCAGGCAGACCTTGTATGTGCCGCGCTGCACGATCTGCACCCGCCGCGGTGTTGGGGTCATCGGCAGCTTGAGCTGGGTGGCGAGGGTCTCGATCAGGGCATCTGCCAGGGGCTCATCCGGGAACACGCCGCAGTAGGTGACCGTGGCGGTCTTGCCGTGCTTCTTCTGGGTGATGGCGGCCGCTCCTTCGTAGAACTGGTCGGCATATTTCGCCAGCACCTTGGTGGTATCCTCGGCATAGAGCAGATCGCCCCAGATGCTCCAGTCGTAGGTGATGTCGTTGAGCTCTATCTTGGCGCTAGCGCCCTCGGGCAGGCCATCATAGGCTTCGATGTTGCCACCGATCAGCCCCTGGATCGGGCTGGCTAGCGGGCCCTCGAAGAACTGGCCGGTACGATCCATCAGGGCGGTGCGGCAGGTGATCAGCAGATTGCCGCCGCCGGCGATGTAGTCGGTCCAACTCTTGAGCATGGCATCATCCACCATCTGCACACCGGGGAGGATCAGCAGCTTCATGTCCTTGGGGATCGGCTGTTTCGGCCGAATGATCTGCACCTTCAGGCCCAGCCGGGCGATGGCGCCGTAGAGGTTGGAGAGCAGCGTGCCGTAGTTCCAGCGTTTGGCCTGAGGCAACGTCTGGTAGTACCAGAGTTGCTCAAAGTCGAGGTAGAGGCCGACGGTAGTCTGGTAGCTGCTCGTGGTGGCAGCGGCGGCCGCCTTCTTGGATCGGGGGATGGCCGCGGCAACCGGCGCTGGAACTGCGGTCAGCTTTGCCATGTCCAGTCGGTGCATCTCGGCGGCCGCCTGCGAGAACTCGCGCCCGCCGGCCGAGGGGGTAACGCCATCGGTGCCGACCAGGCCGTGGTGGAACATCTCCACGCCGAAGCGTGGCTGGCGATAGCGGTAGGTGGTGACAAACTCCGCGCCGTGTGCGAATGCTGTCCAGATCCAGAGTCGGATGGCGCCGGGATAGAGCAGGATCGGCGTGCCCGACCAGTTCACCTGGCCAGGCTGCAGTTCCATCAGGCCCCAGCGGCCGTACGAGGCCATCTGGTCGTGGATCAACGAGATGGCGGCCGGATCGGCCATGCGGAAAGTCTGGTCCGACAACGGCACCTTGGGTGTGCGGACCGGATACGAATCCCAGGAGTACAGCGTCAGGTCCTGCTGCAGATCATCCGGGTTCACGTCCGGGTGCAGCGGCATCAGGTTGGTGGTGATGAAGCGATCGCCCACGCGCGGCTTGAGGATGTCGGCCTGCGCCTTGTTGAACTGGGCGAATGACCACGACCAGAAGCGCGAGGCATCCAGCCGCTGATGCGGGTTGCCATACTCCGGATCGCGGTTGAAGGGCATGCGGATCTGCGAAAAGTCGGTGTACTGAGTATTCCAGAACTGGCAGCCCCAGGCCTGGTTCAGGGCATCGATGGTTTTGTAGCGTTCTTCGAGCCAGGCCTGGAAGATCTGGTGGGTCAGTTCGCTCTGGTCGAAGGCGCCGCCGTACTCGTTGTCGATCTGCCAGCCCATGATGGCCGGGTGTTTGCCAAAACGGTCGGCCATAGCGGTGACGATGCGTTTGCTAGCCTCGATCATCGCGGGGGCAAGGGGGTTGTAATGACGCCGGCCGCCAAAGCGGACGGTGCGGCCATGTGGGTCGGTGGGGAGGATTTCAGGGTGTTTCTCGACGAGCCAGATCGGCGGGGCGGCCGTGGGCGTACAAAGGATGACCTTCAGGTCGCGCTTGTGTGCCATCTCGACGCACTCAGCGAGCCAGTCGAGTTGGATGCTGCCTTCCTGTGGTTCGAGTTGGAACCACGCAAACTCGGCCATGTGCACAATGTGCATGCCCATGCGTTCGATGTTGTCGAAGTCGCGTTCCCACTGGGTGCGCGGCCACTGCTCGGGATAGTAATAAGTTCCAATAAGCATGAGATTCGGATTTCCTGGAGGTTGGTCCAGCTAAGTATAGCAGAACTCGCTGGTTCCGAACATGGTCGAAAGGGCCGGGCGCGGGCTATCCCGGTGGGCAGCGAGCTCCTACTTATGCACGAGGACCGGCTCATATTTGTCCGGAAAGGCGGAGATCCCTTCGAGACCTTCCATCGTCAACCCTGGCGCGTTCTCCGCTTCCAGTGCGTGACGGTAGTACTCGGGCGGATTGGCTCCCCATCGGACAGCGCAGTTCCGCAGGGAGATCTTCGAAGCGTTGGAGATGAAGAAGCCGCTGGTTGGGTGCTCATGGCGGCCGGGGATGGCGCATGGCCGGCGGTCAAAGAAACTTCCCGGATGCCTGGTGTGCTTGGTGAGTTCCACGCTGACATTGGAGAAGGTCAGGTTGTTGATGTCACGCGGATCTTCGGCCGCGATGTAGACGCCGTTCTCCGACCGGCAGGCGATATTGCTAAACCGGATGTTCCGGATAGTGCCTGCCGGCAGCCCTTCCTTGCGACGAAGGGCCGTGACGTAGATCGGCTCGCCCGCTCCCCACCAGTAGGGATGAAACAAACGGGTCTCGACGATGATGTTGGAAAAGAGCATGTCGCTGATGCAGCCACCATCGCGCATGACCAGGCCGATTCCGCGGTTAGAGCGGCTGATGATGCAGGAGTCGACAATGAGATTGCGGATAGCGCCAAACGTTCCGGTACCGACCTTGATCGCGCAGGAGGTCGACACGAGGGTACAGCCCTGGACGATGATGTTCTCGCAGGCGCCGTAGCGCGCTTCATCGCTGGCCTCTTCACTCTTGAGGCAGATACAGTCATCTGCGGCTTCGATGTGGCATCCGATGATGCGGACGTTGCGGCAGCGATTGGGATTGATCCCGTCGTTGTTGCCGATCTTCAGATTGTTCAGGATGCGGAGATTCTGTGCCAGGACATCATCGCATCCGAGCATATGGACGGTCCAGAAAGGCGCATCACGGATGGTGAAGTCTTTGAGCGTCACATGCCGGCAGTTCTCCATGTTCAGCACGAAAGGCCGGCCGGCGTGCATGTTGAAATGGTATTTTTCCTCGCCGGACATCCACTGCACGCCGCAGCCGTCGATGATGCCGGGTCCGGTGATGGAGACGAAATCGGCGGAATCCGCGTGGATCCACTTCTGGCCCTCGCCGCCAAGGCTGGGCAGGCCGAACTCGGGATATAGACGGATATCGGGGATGGCCGCCAGTTGACTCCCAGCTTCCAGGTGCAGTTCCACGCGGCTGGCCAACTTGATCGGCCCGCACTTGAAAACTCGTGCCGACGGAACCAGCACCCGGCCGCCGCCGGATTCCCCACACGCATCGATGGTCTTCTGTATCGCGGCGGCATCATTGGTTGTGCCGTTGCCCAGCGCTCCATAATCCAGAATGTTGAAATCAGGCATCGGTTGTTCTCCCGGCTATTGCTCAAAATGCTTCATAACAAGCGGTACGGATTTGAGGCCGTTCCACTTGTGGCCACCCTCGAAGATGTGGTGAACCAGGTTGCCAGGCGCACCGGCCAGAAGGTAAGCCTTACGCGTGATGGCCACCTGGCTTCGCACGTTCCCAAGGCCGCCCGCTCCATTCAGTTCATCCTGCGTGCCGGTCTCAATGCACAGCGGCCGAGGCGCGAGCAGGGCACCCAGGTCGCCCATGTCCGCGTACTTCCACAGGTCGGGAACGTAGTTGCAGTCGCAGCAGACAATATCGAGGAGCGATTGTTTGATGCCATAGAAATATCCGCTGATGGCAGCGCAGGTAATCCGGTCATCCAGCGCGGCAGCATACAGCGTCTGCAGGCCGCCGCCGGAAAGCCCCACGCACGCCAATGCGTCGGAACGGCAGTCCTTTCGCGTCTTGATGTAATCGACGAGGCGGTGCAGGTCCCATGCCCACATTCCAGCCAATGTGAGCCCCAGCGGAAAGCCGGCCAGGTTCAGGATAGCGCAGGATTGGCCCAGCAGCGTAACCGGGCCTTTCTCTCTCCTCTCGCCAAAGCCGCGGGCGTCCGGACAAAATACAATGCACCCGCGGCGGACAAAGTCCACCCCATAGGCATAGTTGTAGGACTGGATCAGTTTCTGATGTTCGTCGCTGAATGGCACCCCAGCCACCGCCAGCTTGCCGGCGCTGGCGTGACCGTGCGCGGCGATCACGGGAGGATAGGGCGGCTTGTTTCGATGCGGCACCAGGACAAACAGCGGCATGTAGAGCCCCGGCTCCGTCTGGATTTCCACGCGCTGTCTCTCATAATCGCCGCAGTCTACGGTCTCGGTAATCCGGGGCTTCAGCGGGGCTCGGATCAGGTCATTGTAGCCGGTCAGCTCTTTCAGCTTACCGCGCAACGCTCTGCGCCAACGCTGCCAGTCGGCCCGGGATCTGGCGCTAAAGGCCAACCGGCGTTTGTGCTCCGCCAGGCGGCGGGCGAAATAGGGAATGGTCTGAAAGCGATTGGGTGATACCGGAGGAACATCTTTCATCTGCTGCTCCATAGGGACAGGGCGCCCTCGCCACGGGTCGATTGCTGCTGTACTACGTCCCGGCCGCCTCGCGGGCTAGCTCAGCCCAGCGGACGATCCGGTCGAAACGGCCGGCGAAGGTCTCGACGTCGGCCAGTTCCAGCACGTGCGATGTGCCCTTGGCGGCCGCGCAGCGCCGCTTGAGTTCATCGCGGACATTGCCAAGCGTTTCATCGTAGAGGACCTGTGCCGGGTGCGAGTGGATTTCGTAGGCGAAGCGGTTGCCCAGCGTCTGGATCACCGGTTCGGGCGGAGTCCACGGCGAAATGTGGAACAGCCGTAGATTGGGCAAGTCGCGGATGATCTGGCATTTCTGCGAGAGATCTTCGCAACCGTGGTAATAAACCCATCCTGCAGTTTGGGCGACACGGCAGTCGTAGGGGTGGATAAACTCCGCGTACATCTGCGGCGAGAGCCCCATGGCCGACTGGGCGCTGACATACTGCCAACTGCCTTTGAGTTTCTTCTCCAGCCCTGCCGGGACCGGGTGATAGGGCACGTGCCCATTGAGGCCTCGCGCCCGGTAGTACCCGGCGGCTTCGCGTTGCCGGTGGAGGGAGATGATGCCGTCGGTGATCTTCTGCATGAGCCGGTGCACCATCTGCGGCTGGTCGTAGACGTCCATCAGAAGGTTCTGGATGCCTCGGAAGCTTACCGCGGGCTCGACTGGCGAACTGCCCACATCGTCGGTCCACGGCCATACCGGCAGGGCGCCGCCGATCAACTCGCTCGCACGGTCGATGTTGGCGGCCGTGGCATCTTCGTCAATCTCAAAGATCGGCGCGACGATCTTCTCCACGTCGGCTTCGGTCTCGATCACGGGCAGTTCGCGGCAGGCCTGCGTGTCGTGGTCGCGTTCGTATTTGGCCTCAATGCCCCAAAGCGGACGGCCGTTAGCCGGGCGCGCCGGGAAGATATACAGGCTCGGGTCGATCGGCGTGTCGTCGGGGATGTCCCTCGCCTGAGCAAGCTTGGCGCGAAGCTGAAGCTCGATGAACTCCGGCAGGCCCTCGCGGTAGATCATCTCGCTCTGGTGCAATTCTTTCCAGGCATGGCGGTACATGTAGAAGTTGACGATGGGCTGCGTGGACCGGAGAGCCATCACGTCTGCCCAGAGTGTGCGGCGGCGTTGGTGTTCGGGAGATTGGGCAATGGCCTGGACCTCCAGCGCCAAGTCCATCAAACGGTTATCCGGTTTGCCTTCGTTGCTCATGTCTCCTTCTTTGTCCTCTGCAGCGAGACTGTCTTAACTGCGGGCCAGTTCGAAAAGCTCCTGCACGACCTTGTTGGGTTTTCGGATGTCGTCGGCCGAGAGACCGGTGAAAGTTGGGATGGTGCCCAGTGAATGGTGGGTACGCATGCGCAAGGCGGAGTTTTCGGTCTTGCCGGAGAGATCGGAGTAGCCGATCGCTCGTGCCAGGCCGGCGAACAGGAATGCGCAGACGGCCGTGCCGGCGGTGCGCTCCAGGCCCGCAACCGACGATTGCCAACTAAGGAAGAGATGTACCTGGGCGAAGGAGAGGCCCTGCATGGTGATCTCGTTTAGCCCCTCGCCGCCGACGGCCATGGCGGGTGGGATGGCGGCGATGTCGTCGATCAACCGGGCCATCCCTTGCGTGCAGGTCATGTTCTCGACCAGAGCGTTGTGGAGATTCCAGGTGCAACTGGTGACATCGATGAAGATGCTGTCGCTGCCGAGGCCGGTGAGTCCTGCTTCGATGTGCTGGCGCAGGAGCGAACGCCACATCGATAGTCCGGGGTGGATCTTCACCATGACCTTGGCGGTGCGGTTCTCAACCAGAGCCTTGTTCGAAGCTGGCACGGGCAGCACACCATTGCGCCACGCCCAGCCGGCGGTGGTCTTGTCTACGTTTGTATAGACGAAGTCGCGCAGGAGCGCGAAGACGGGATGCGATGGGTCCATGTCGATCGAGTTGCAGTGCGGAGCGACATGGAAGCCCATGGCGCGAGCCTTGGCCATGAAGGCGCGGGCGGCATCGCTGGGAGTGAAGTCGGGGTAGTACTCGTCGTAACCGTGGTTGCGCCATTCGGAGAGGTGGAGCAGCACCTTGCGCGGCTCAATCTTCTCAGATAGTGCATCTAGGACTGTCGGATCTGACCGTACCCAACTGGCGGCAAGGCGGATCTCATTGAGCCAGGCAGGGCGGCTCGCCATCCGCTTGCCCAGGCCATAGGCGTCAAAGAGCCAGGTGCGGTATCGGCCGGCCGGTTCGCGCCAGTCTGCGCCATGGACGTTGATACGCCAGACCAGACCGCCGGCAGCGCGGTTCTGATCGACTGGGCCGAAGACTTCGGTATTCAGGCCAAGACAGTTGGCGGCGGCTTTCGTGCCAACCGCCAGCGACTTGGGACGGTACTGGGTGTCGCGAACATGGAGAGAGAAGCCGTGAGACTTGCCCTGCAGGATGGCGAGGCCGGCTTCCCACATGTGCGGCCAGTTCCAGTGCGTATCGCGGATCAGCGGATCAGTCATCTCCAGGTTGATGCCTTGGAAGAACGGGGCGACCAGGCGCAGATCCGAAGCGATGTTGGCAATCGACCACCGGCAGGCGACCAGGCCCATGCGGTTGGAGTAGGCGGATGGCTCAATCAGGAGATCGCCAGTTTGGGTACACTCGCTGATGCGGAGGATGCCATCGCCGCGCCAGCCGTGGAAGAGGTATTCGGCGGTGTGATCGTCGAGGCGGCGGGCGATGATCTGGGTGTCGCGGTCGGCGGAGAGGTCCACCTGCTGGTTGTTTGGGAAGATCAAAGAGAGAGCGGAGGGGGAATCGGCCGCGGGTGGACCGATGAGCTCCGGGCCACCGGATCGGGACGTTAAGGAGATCAACAGGCCGTTATCAAAGATGGCCTTGAGCGTGGATGTAGTGACGCTGAGGCGCGAGCCGGTAAGCTCGATCATGATTGCTCCTATATGTTTCGCACCGACAGGCGGCCAGACGCCGGTCGCAGGTTACTTCAATCCCAGCCCCCGGAGATAGCGGTAGCTGGAGGCCAGGCAATCAAATGGATCGCGGCCGTAGCTGTCATCCTGCTCGACGATGAACCAGCGGGTGCCAGCGCGAGTGGCCGCGCTGAGGATGCCGGGGAAGTTGAGGTTGCCTTCGCCGATAGGGGCCATCTGCTGCTGGCGTTCGGGGGTGATGGCCATGTCTTTCAGGTGCAGGCAGGGGAGTCGGCCAGCGCACTTGCCGATCCAGGCGATGGGGTCGCCGCCGCCGTGGGTGATCCAGTACGTGTCGATCTCGATGAAGGCGGGGCCAATCAGGCCGTCAACGAGCATTTGCATCGGCGTGGTGCCATCGATGTGGCTCAGTTCGTGGCTGTGGTTGTGATAACCGATGGTCAGTCCGGCCTTGGCGAAGCTGGTTGCGAGCTGGTTGTACTCATCAATAAAACCCCTCCAGAGCTGGCGGGTAAAGGCTTCTTTGGGGAAGAAACCGCCGATGGCGGTGTACTTGCAGTCCCAGAGGCGATGCTTCTCGACGACCGCGTCGAAGTTTTTGCGCATATCGTCCAGACTGATGTGGGTGATGCAGCAGGCGAGTTGATTGTCCTGGAGGATATTGGCGACATCCTTCGGGTCGATGGGTCCGATGCCGGAGATCTGGACCGATTCGTAGCCGATGGCACGAATCTTCTTGAGCGAGGCGGCCAGGTCGGTTGCCGTGCGGCAGTGTTCTCGAACGGTGTAGAGCTGAGCGGCGATCATCGATTGGGTCATGATTCCTTCCTTTGGGTTAGCAGACGGCGTCTAGATTAGCATCAGGCGCGACGATTGCCAGATAGACACGGCGCGAGTTAGGGAGACGTAGCTGATGCCCTTCCCCCAACCCCCAGTCCCTCGCTATGCTGCCTCTCATGCTCGAACTCACCATCCACGAAGCCCGCGCCGTCGGCGTCCTCGTCGAAAAGGCCCAGACCACCCCCGACCAGTATCCGCTCTCCCTCAACGCCCTCACCAATGGCGCTAACCAGAAGAACAACCGCGACCCCGTCATGGAGCTCACCGAGGATGACGTTCTTACCGCCGTCATTGGCCTGCGTGAAAAGGGCTTGCTCATTCAGAGCGATACTCCCGGCGCCCGCGTTTCCAAATACCGTCACAACGCCCTCGACGCCTTGGGCATCAGCCTCCGCGAATTGGTCATCCTCGCCGAACTGCTCCTCCGCGGTCCGCAGACCATCGGCGAACTTCGCGGCCGCGCATCCCGCATGCATGGCTTTGATACCCTCGAAATGGTCCAGAGCACGCTCGATACCCTTCTGGGCAAACCCGAGCCCCTCGTCCGGCGCCTTTCGCCGTCCCCCGGTTCCCGCGCTGAGCGCTACACGCAACTCCTCTGTCCCGAGACCATCCCCGACTCCGCCGCCGAGGCCGCGCCCTCCTCATTCGATCCATCGGTCAGCGCCGCCGCTCCCACGCTCTCCCAACGCGTGACCCAACTCGAGTCTGACGTTACTCAGCTCAAATCCCTCCTCGACAAACTTTGCACCGACTTGGGCGTCACCAAGTAAGTCATTTCGCCCATGGTTGGGTCTTACTGGTAATCTTCTTACCCGTTCGGCAAGCCTCTTGCGCCAGTAAGCCGAGATAGTGATCCTGGCAGCCTTCTTCCAGAGGATAGAACTCGCGGCCAGTGCGGGCGCAGGTGTCCATGCCAACCAGGGCGTGGGCGATGGCTACCTCGTCGTCCATCATGCCTTGGGCGGCGAAGGGGTTGCGGTAGATCCAGTCTCCGGCGGCCTGGTAACCGATGAGGCAGAGCGGATTGAGGTTGCCGGTTTCGCCTTCCATGACGCGCGTCAGGGAGAATTGCTGCGGTGTGCGGAAGTCCTTGAGGCAGCGGATCTGGTCGTTGTCCAGTTCGCCGTGCGTGCCGCGCACCTGCACGTGCTCGGAGCGAATCCATGCGAAGTACTGAGAGCCGGTGAAATCGATGACGCCGAGTTTGTCGCCGTAATTGAAGAAGTAGAAGTCGCGGGTGGGCTGGATGATCTTTTTCTGCATGGGCGGGCCGGCGCGGCCGGGGCCCTGGATCATGGGCGCGGTGAACTGCGATCCGGTGATGGTGGCATTTTCAAAACGCAGGCCCAGCAGCTTGCGCATGAGGCTGATACCGTGATAGCCGTGTGCGACGGAGACGACGGCTTCGTGGACAGTACCAAGTCGGCCACTGGAGGTAAGCTTGATCTGGGCCTGGTGATGCGGCCGGAGATGGACCTGTTCGGCCACCTGCACCTTGCCTTTGCGGCTGCGCACGAACTTGCACAGATCGATCATGGCTTTGAGATTCGGGGCTGGTGGCGTTTCACTGAGCACAGGCATGCCTTTGGAGACCAGTTCACGAATCGCAATGGGATTGACATCCCATGGCACGGAGGTGACGACGAAGCGGGGCTTCGTGGCATGAAGAAGGGCGTCGATGGTGGGGTAGGTCTTGACGCCGAACTTCGCCTCGATTGCTTTGTTGCCGCGGCTGACCAGGCCGACAACGCGGAACTGCTCTGGGAGCGCGCGGGCGATGCGCAGATAGAACTCCGCTCTCCAACCGGTACCGACGATGGCGAAAGGAATCATGGGCATGGCGGCCATCATAGCCCGTATTCGTGCGGCCAACAGTATGCGAGCTCTGGCGTGACCGAGCTCTCGATGGGGGCATGGATCGCTTAGTTAGCGGATGCTATGTGCTGTGTATCGACTGCTTGCGGTAACTCTGGGCAATGTGTTTGACGTTGATGGCGCGCCAAAGCACAATGCCACCCCACTTCTGTTGTTGTATGCAGAGCGTGGTTGACGGAAGTCCGCTGGAGAGATGCACATGAACATGAAAGCGCCTTGGATTACCTATCGTCCTGAGATCAAGGTCATGGACTGCACCGTCCGTGACGGCGGGCTTATTAATGACCACTGTTTCGAAGATGGCTTTGTCAAAGCGGTCTACCAGACGTGCATCGCGGCCGGCATTGATTACATGGAGATCGGCTACTGTGCATCGCGGAAGCTGTTTGCCACGGGCAAGAGCGGTGACTGGCGCTTCTGCGAAGAGGATGCCATCCGTCGGATTGTCGGCGAGAACGACTCGCCCATGAAGCTCTCGGTGATGGCCGACGCCGGCAAGTGCGATTGGCGCAATGACATTCTGCCTAAGAAAGACAGCGTCATCGACGTGGTCCGGGTGGCGTGCTACGTGCACCAGATTCCTGAAGCGGCCGACATGATCAAGGATGCCAAGGACAAAGGTTATGAGGTCTCCTGCAATCTCATGGCTGTCAGCACCATCCCCGAACCTGATCTGGATCAGGCGCTGGAGGTGATGGCGGCATCGGATGCCGATGTGCTGTGCGTGGTGGACAGCAACGGCGCCTTGTATGCCGAGCAGATCGAACTGCTGGTCAAGAAGTACATGGCCGCCGTGCAGTGCAAGAAGCAGATTGGCATCCACGCCCACAATAATCTCCAGCTTGGGTTTGCCAATACGATTGAGGCGATTATCCATGGAGCCAATCGCCTGGACGCGACGATGGCCGGGCTGGGCCGGGGCGCGGGCAACTGCCCGATGGAGTTGCTGCTGGGGTTCCTGCGGAATCCGAAATTCAAGATCCGCCCGGTGCTCAAACTGCTGCAGGACCACTTCGTGGCGCTGCGCGGCCAAATGGACTGGGGTCCTTCGGTTCCTTACAACCTGTCCGGGCAGCTTAACCAGCACCCGCGCATGGCGATCGCCGCCAGGTCGGGGCCGGATAAGGACAAGTACGTCGAGTTCTATGACAAATGCGTGAGCGAGGGCTGATTAGCAGGGCAAAGGCAACTTGCCCGATCTGAAAAGGCGTGCCTATTATCGGCATACGAATATCCGATTGACCTCTTAGAGAAGGAGATACGCATGTTTACGTTGCCTGCACTGCCCTATGCCAAGGATGCCCTGGCCCCGGTGATCTCGGCCGAGACCATCGAGTTTCACTATGGCAAGCACCATCAGACCTACGTGGATAACCTGAACAAGCTCACGGCGAACACTGAGTTTGCCTCGATGGAGCTGGAACAGATAATCCGCAAGAGTTCCGGCGGGATGTTTAACAATGCCGCCCAGGTGTGGAATCACACGTTCTTCTGGAATTGCCTGAAGCCGCAGGGCGGCGGCGCGCCATCGGGAAAAGTGGCCGAGGCCATCAACAAGAGCTTTGGGTCGTTCGATAAGTTCAAGGAACTGTTCGGTCAGATGGCGATCACGCAGTTTGGCTCTGGATGGGCCTGGTTGGTGAAGAAGGCCGACGGCTCATTGGCCGTGGCACAGACGAGCAACGCCGGCAACCCCATGACCCTGGGCGACACGCCGTTGCTCACCTGCGATGTCTGGGAACATGCCTATTACATCGACTATCGCAACGCCCGGGCGAAATTCGTTGAGAACTTCTGGAAACTGGTGAACTGGGACTTCGTGGCGAAGAACCTCGGGTAGAGCCCGAGGGTGTAACCGTGATCACGACGGCGCCGCGATCCTTTTGCGATCGCGGCGCCGTCGTCGCTGACTTTGCGCACTGAACTTGTTGGCACCTGGGTTGCAGGTTGCCCGTGGGAACCTGAGGCGATAGAAAGACGTCATGGCTGACGCACCATCCGCCGCGATACCGATCATCAACCCCAATGGCCCGAGCTTCGTGCACCTGCATGTGCATAGCCACTACTCCATGCTGGACGGGGCGTGCAAGATCGGCAGCCTGGTAAAGCGGGCAAAGCAACTAGGGATGGGCGCGCTTGCGGTGACGGACCATGGGGCGATGTTTGGTGCGGTGGAGTTTTTCAATGCCGCCAAAGCCGAGGGAATCAAGCCGATCATCGGGATCGAGGCGTACATGGCGCCGGGTGACCGTCGCGAGCGCTCCACACCCGGCGGCAATGCCGGCGAGGCGGCATTCCATGTGGTACTTCTGGCCCAGGATCTGGATGGCTATCGCAACCTGATAAAACTCGCATCGATCGCCTACCGCGAGGGGTTCTACTACAAACCGCGCATCGACAAGGAGGTGCTCCGGGAGTTCAACAAGGGACTGATCGCCACCAGCGCCTGCCTGGGCGGGGAGGTGGCCAGCGCCCTGATTCGGCGCGATGCGAAGCAGGCAAGAAAGATTGCCGAACAGTACCTGGAGATCTTCGGGCCGGAACGGTTCTTCATTGAGGTGCAGCAGCAGGGGATCAAGGAACAGGATGAGGTGAATCCTGAACTGGTGCAGGTCGCCAGGTCGCTGGGATGCGGCATCGTCGGCACAAACGACGTCCATTTCATGAACAAGGAGGACCATCACTCCCACGATGTGCTGACCTGCATCAGCACAGGCAAGAAGGTCGCCGAAGAAAACCGGATGAAGTATCCAACCGAGCTTTACCTCAAGAGCCCGCAGGAGATGGCGCAGGCGTTGCGAGCGTTTCCCGAGGCGATGGATAACACGTTGCGGATTGCGCAGATGTGCAACCTGGAGCTGGATTTTTCCAAGCGATACTCACCGGTCTACAAAGTGCCGCCGGAAAAGTTCGATGCAGCCTGTAAGCTGCCTTCGGCCCCGACCCCGGTTGCGAAGATGAAGGATGATGAGCGATATCTCTGCCAACTTTGCGAGCAGGGCCTTGATTGGCGCTATAGCACCCGTGATGTGAGCACAGAGATCCGCGAGCGGCTCGATAAGGAACTCAAGGTCATCATTGCCAAGCAGTTCTGCTCGTACTTCCTGATCGTATGGGATTTCTGCAACTACGCCCGCGACAACGGCATTCCGGTGGGCGCTCGTGGTTCTGGCGTGGGCACAATGGTGGGCTACCTGCTGGGGCTGTGCAACGTCGATCCCCTGAAGTATGGGCTGCTGTTTGAGCGCTTCATGGACCCCAGCCGTTCGGAGATGCCCGATATCGATATCGACATCTGTCAGGATGGGCGGCAGAAGGTGATCGAGTATGTGCGGCAGAAGTATGGCCATGTGGCGCAGATCGTGACGTTCGGCACGCTGGCGGCCAAGAACGCGGTGAAGGATGTTGCCCGGGTGCTGGATGTTCCCCTGGCGGAAGCTGACCGGCTTACCAAGCTGATCCCGGGTACGCCGGGCATGACGCTCAAGAAGGCGCTGGAGCAGGTACCGGACCTGGCGAAGGAGTACAAGAACAATCCGCAGGTTAAGCAGATCATTGACATCGCTCAGAACCTGGAAGGACTTTGCCGCAACACGGGCGTCCACGCGGCCGGTGTGATTATCTGCGACCAGGCGCTGGATCTGCTGGTGCCGCTGTGCCGGGATAAAGATGGGAACATCCTGACCCAGTATGAAGGTCCGATTGCCGAGAAGGTCGGTCTGCTGAAGATGGACTTCCTGGGATTGCGGACACTTTCGGTGATCACGCGCGCTGTCGACCTGGTGAAAGAGATCAAAGGGGTCGCGATTGACATTGAGAAGATCGACCTGACCGATCAGGCCGTGTTTGACCTGTTCCGACGCGGCATGAGCAAGGGGATATTCCAGTTTGAATCCGGCGGCATGCAGGACCTGCTGATGAAGATGAAGCCGGACCGCATTGAGGATCTGATCGCCGCCAATGCGCTGTATCGGCCCGGTCCGATGGAACTGATCCCGGACTACTGCGCGCGCAAGCATGGGAAGCAGGAGGTGCCCAAGGTTCACCCCATCATGGACCGTATCCTGGAAGAGACCTACTCCATCATGGTCTATCAGGAACAGGTCATGCAGATCTTCAACCAGCTTGGCGGCATCGAGCTTGCCACGGCCTATAAGCTGATCAAGGCCATCAGCAAGAAGCAACATGATTTTATCGCCAAGCAAAAGCCATCCTTTATCAACGGCGCGGTAAGCAATGGGCTGACCAGCGAGAAGGCGGAAGAGATTTTCGCGTTTATCGAGAAGTTCGGTTCGTATGGTTTCAACAAGAGTCACAGTACCCGCTATGCGATCGTGGCTTTCCAAACGGCGTACCTGAAGACCTATCACCCGGCCGAGTTCATGGCGGCCGTGTTGACATATGAAATGGGAGACACGGACAAAGTCGTTGAATACATCGACGAATGCCGGCGCCTGCCGCTGCCGGGGGGAGGCGTGGGGATTCGCGTGTTGCCGCCGGAGATCAACGAATCGGCCAAGGCATTTACGCCGCTGTATGTCGAAGAAGGCAAGAAGAGTAAGCGGCACGCGGCAAAGAAGATCCCGGTTATTCGCTTTGGGCTCATGGCGGTGCGCGGCGTTGGCGAGAAGGCGGTGGAGGCGATCATCGCCGAACGCACCAGGCACGGACCCTATAAGAACATCTTTGACTTCTGCGAGCGCGTCGATCTGCGCACCGTGACCAAGAGCACGATTGAGGCGCTGATCAAGTGCGGCGCGATGAACCCCTTGGGCAGACGCTCTCAACTTCTGGCCGTCGTTGAAAAGGCCATTGATATGGCCCAGTCGCTGGCAGCCGACAAGGCATCAGGACAGATGAACATGTTTGCCGGCCAGGAATCGGCAACCACCGCGGCGCCGCCGCCACCGCTGCCCGATGTCGAGGAGCTCTCCAGCCAGGAGCTGTTGAAGTTCGAGAAAGAGCTTTTGGGGTTCTACATTTCCAGCCATCCGCTGACCGACAACGCGGATACGCTCGATCGCTATTCGTCGGCCACCACGCGCGACATCAAGCTGCTGCCTGCCGGTGCGGAGGTAACGGTCGGGGCGATGATCACGCGAGTGAAGAAGGCGGCGACAAAGAATGGCCGGTCGGCCGGCAAGATGATGGCGATGCTCACCGTCGAGGATATAGATGGCCAGGTGGATGCGGTCGTCTGGGCGGAGGACCTGGAGAAGATCAGTGCAATGTATCCTGATCTGATCGTGACGGATTCGATCGTGTTCCTGAAGGGGAAGGTGGACCGCCGGCGCGAGACCCCCAGCGTGGTGGTGGCGGACATGTTCCCGATCGCGGAAGCGATGCAGAGGCTAACCAATGGCGTGGCACTTCATGTTGAGGCTGGCCGGCAGGGGGCTGATACTGTCGCCCAGCTTAAGCCGATCCTTATGAAACACCGTGGCAACGCGACGGTGTACATCCAGGTGACGATGCCTGATGCACGCACGGTTACGCTGAAACTGCCGCGCGATTTCTCGGTCAAAGCGGAGGAAAGCACGGTGAAGGAACTGGAGGGAGTCCTAGGGCTTGGCTCGGTGAAGCTGGCCGGCCCGGGTACGACGCGGATGAAGCAGCGGCAGCAACAGGCGCAGCTCTTCGATACCTCGGCCGAGGAACCGTCGGCGGCGGCACCATCTGCGGAGCGTCAACTTGAGATGGATGAGGATAATTAGTATTTCGTAACCATATGTAAACATGCAGGTTATGATTGAACTTGACTTAGTCGCCTATTTTCCTCTATAAATAGTAGGAGTTAACCAGGGAACAAAGGAGATTGATATGCCACTTAAGCCGCATGGCCGAATCTTCAACGACATTACTGAAACGATCGGCGGCACGCCGCTGGTACGGATTAACCGGATCATTCCCAAGGATGGGGCGGTTGTGGCTGCCAAGTGCGAGTTCTTTAATCCGCTGTCCAGTGTGAAGGACCGCATTGGTGTGGCGATGATCGAAGCGGGCGAGAAGGCCGGCAAGATCAAGGCGGATACCGTTATCATCGAGCCGACCAGCGGCAACACGGGGATCGCGCTGGCGTTTGTGGCTGCCGCAAAGGGATACAAGCTGATTCTGACGATGCCCGAGTCGATGAGTCTGGAGCGGCGTAAGTTGCTCAAAGCGCTGGGCGCGGAGCTTGTTCTGACGCCCGCGGCCGAGGGGATGAAGGGCGCCATCGCCAAAGCCACGGAGATCCTTTCGAATACACCCACCGGGTTTATCCCGCAGCAGTTTGAGAATCCGGCCAACCCTGAGATTCACAAGAAGACGACGGCCGAGGAGATCTGGGCGGATACCGGCGGCAAGGTTGATTTCCTGGTCTCAGGCGTCGGCACCGGCGGGACGCTTACGGGTATCGCCGAGGTGATTAAGTCGCGCAGGCCAAGCTTCAAGGCGATCGCGGTTGAGCCGGTGGCTTCACCAGTTATCACGCAGACGCGCAACGGCGAACCGGTTAAGCCCGGGCGCCACAAGATCCAGGGAATTGGCGCCGGGTTTGTGCCGACGAATCTGCATCTGAATGCCGTGGATGAAGTCATTCTGGTGACCGACGAAGAGTCGATCGAGTGGGCTCGCAAAGCACACAAGCAGGAAGGCATTTTCTGCGGGATCAGTTCCGGTGGCGCCTTGGCGGCGGCGGCCAAGCTCGCTGCCCGCCCGGAAAACAAAGGCAAGCTGATCGTCGTGATCCTGCCTTCGATCGGTGAACGCTACTTGTCGACGGCATTGTTCGAGCAGGAGTAGTTGGTGAGCGACAAGAATATCACCTGGCATGAAGGGTCGGTCCGTCGCGAGGATCGCCAGCGCCTGCTTGGGCAAAGAGGGGTGACGATCTGGCTGACGGGTCTTTCCGCGGCCGGCAAGAGCACCATTGCATGCATCCTGGAGCGGGCGTTGCTGCAGCGCGGGAAGCTGGCATATCGGCTGGACGGCGACAACATCCGTCATGGGCTCTGCAGCAACCTGGGCTTCTCGGCGGCGGATCGAACGGAGAACATCCGCCGCGTCGCCGAAGTGGCCAGACTTTTTTCCGATGCCGGGGTGATCGTAATCGCCAGTTTCATCAGTCCGTACCGGGCAGATCGCGATGCAGCGCGTGCGGGGTCGGCGAGCGGGGATTTCGTTGAGGTTCATGTGAAGGTGTCGGTTGAAACCGCCGCCAAACGTGATCCGAAGGGACTGTACAAGAAAGCGTTGGCCGGGCAGATCAAGGGATTCACGGGGATCGACGATCCCTATGAAGAGCCGCTGCAGCCGGAAGTGGTGATTGAAAGTGAGACGTGCAGCGCGGAAGCGGCTGCAGAGCAGATACTGAATTACCTGGAGAAGGGCGGATATCTTGGCCACGAGCTTCATTGATCTGCATTGCCACTCGACTGCCTCTGACGGCACTCTGTCGCCGACACAAGTTGTGAACCTTGCTAAACAGGCGGGCGTGTCGGCGATGTCATTGACCGACCACGACACGGCCGCGGGTGTGAAAGAGGCGAGCGACGAGGCGGCGTTGCAGGGGATCGACTTCATCAGTGGGATCGAGATCTCCTGTGAGTTCCGTGGCCCGGGGACGATGCACCTGCTGGGCTACGGCATCGATCCGAGCAGCGCATCGCTGGCTGATTTGTCGGCCGAGCTGATTGGCAATCGAAACGATCGCAATCCGCGAATCATCCGTCAGCTTAACGAACTGGGCGTGGTGGTTACGATGAAGGAGTGGGAGGATGAATCGGGCGGGCATGTTGTCGGCCGGCCGCATCTGGCGGCGATCCTGGTGCGCAAGGGCTATGTCAGCTCGGTCAAACAGGCTTTCGATAAGTACCTTGGCCAAGGCGGGGCGGCGTACTTCGATAAAGAGCGGGTGCCGCCAAGACGCGCTCTGGAGCTGACCTACGCGGCCGGCGGGATTCCCGTGCTGGCCCACCCGTTCCAACTTCGTTGCACGAATGATGCGGAGTTGGAGACCGTGGTAAAGAATATGGTGGACCTGGGGCTGGTGGGCGTGGAGGTCATGCATTCGGACCATGACATTGCTCTGGTCGAACGTTACACGAAGCTGGCGGATCGCTTTGGTTTGGTGAAGACCGGCGGCTCGGACTACCACGGCGCCAGCAAGAAGACCATCGATTTCGGCTGGTCGCACGGCCAGCGCGTGCCACGCGAATTCTACGATCAACTGGTTGAGGTGCATCGCAAGCATCATCGCCCTGCCACCCAAACCGTTGCTTCCTAAAGGCCCTATGAGTGTCCAGACTGACATCTCGACATTGAATGAGCTGTTCGAAAAATCGCATCCGATGGATGTGGTTAAGTGGGCATATGCCGAGTACGGCGATGGTCTGGTAATGAGCTCATCGTTCGGAGCGGACTCGGCTGCCTTGCTCCACATGGCGACGCAGGTGATGCCTGAGATCAAGGTTGTCATGGTCGATACGGGGTATCTCTTCCCCGAGACCTGGCAGTTCATGGAAGAGCTGCGGCGGCGGTTGTCGCTTAACGTTTGGGTCTACCGTACCCGGCGCGACCCGATCGCGTATCTGCGTGAAGCCGGCGAAACCAATCCTCAGTTCCGCCAGGACATTCTCGCCTGCTGCGCTGTCAATAAGAACGAGCCGTTTGATCGTGCAATGGCGGAACTGAACCCCAAGGCATGGCTGCGGGGCATCCGTCGTCGGCAGAGCGATTCGCGGGCCCAGCGGCAATTTGTAGAGTTCTCGCCGCGCTACAAGTGCGATGCGATCTCGCCGCTGTTGAACTGGGGCGGCCGCGAAATCCATCAGTATCTCAAAGCGCATGACCTGCCGTATCACCCGCTGCGCGACAAGGGATATCTCTCCATCGGCTGCAATCCGCTTTCTTGCACTCGGGCGATCACGGCCGGCGAAGATGAACGTTCTGGCCGGTGGTCCGAGTCCAACAAGGTGGAATGCGGGATCAACCTCAATTCGCTCGACTCGGCACAGCTCTAGCCCTGTCTATGCGACGAACCTGGCTTCGGGATAGGCGGCCTGGATCATTGCGAGGTAGTTCTCCTGCGGTACATATTCCGGGACGCTGTTGCCGGTGCCCAGGGCATAGCCGCCGCGGGTTTCCGCCAGTTGCAGCATGCGGCGGCAACGGTCGCGAATCTGCTCCCGGGTGGCGCGGCAGACGAAATCCACGTCGATGCCGCCGAGGATGGAGATGCGTCGCCCCCATTTCACGTAAGCTTCCTCCACCGGCATGATCTTGTCTTCGTAAGAATGCTTGGCATCGTATTTCATCACGTCAATCACATCGTCCATGACGGCTTCGAGATTCCCGCAGGAATGCAGAATCGCCGGCACGCCCGCGTTATGGATCGTTCGAACGATCTTCTTGTGCCATGGGAAGACGAACTTGCGCATGTCCTCCGGCGAGAGCATGGTCTGCTGGGCGAAGCCCCAGTCATCGTTGGAGATCATGGCGCCGATGTTCTTGGACCTGGCGGCCAACTCGTAGTAACGCACGATCCGTGCGCCAATGGCGTCAAAGACATTGCCGGCCAATGCGGGATCATCCATTACCATCATGGCCAGGTTCTCATAACCACAGAGCGAGATGGCGTTTTCCAGCACGCCGCCGGGGCCGACGATGACCATCTTCATGCCCGCCGGCAGATAGGACTGAACATCCGTCATCAATGAAAGGTCGGCCGAATCCGGCGAACGCCATTGGTAGCGGTTGAAGCTGTCGCGGTCGGTGATGACGAAGCCTTCATTCTGCGAGATGCTTTTGGCGTGCTCCTGTTTGCCGGAGGGGAAGCGAAAGTCGGAGGCATAGATCGTCTGATAGTCATAGCCGGCGGCGGCGAAGGCTTTGATTCCGTGGACGAACCAGGAGAGTTTGGGCCAGACACCAACCTGGTCGGGTGTCAGCCCGGCGAGGCGGACGGCCAAGGGCGTGTTGAGGAAAAACTCAAACATCGTGGGCCGATCCGGCCGCTTGCGTTCCAGGACTTTCTGCAGTTGAGTGAAATCGGGCTGCCTCATTGTTACTCCTGTGGGACGGAAAGGGGGGAGTATAAGGGGGCAGGTGAAAGAGCGGAAAGCGCAAACGGAGGCACCGTGGCATTGAGACACGCTACCAGAGGAGTTCTGAGAAAGGCATGGCCGCCCTGCGCGAATGGCTGGCGCACAACCCCAGCCGCTACGTGATCACCGGCCCGCCGCGTTGCATGGGCTACCATAGCCCGTTCGGGCCCTGGTCTCTCAGGATTGGCGGCGCGCAGCTCCCGGTGAAGCCACGGTAGCATGCTCTGCCACGCGAGCTATTTGGCGGAGCATGCCGGCGAATACCCACTGGTGCAGCGGCCAGACCGCATACCAATACAGCGGACCCAGCAGGCCCACCGGGTCGAACATCGCCGTCTGTGTGATCCACGCCCCGCGGCTGTTCTCGTCGGGCTCCACCTCAAATTGCAGCCAGGCCCGGCCGGGCAGTTTCATCTCGGCCCGCAAGCGAAGCAGCGATGGCGGTTCGACGGCTTCGACCCGCCAGAAATCCAGCGCGTCCCCAGGCTGCAATTTCTGGGGATGCGGCCGGCCACGGCGCATACCGACACCGCCGAGGATCATGTCGATCATGGCACGCAGTTTCCAGAGCCAGTCGGCGTGATACCAGCCCGTGCTTCCACCGATCCGCTCGATGGGAGCGAACGTTGCCACGGACCCAGCCTGGACATGGATGCGCCGGCGGTCGATCAGTCGCCGACCAAACCGTACGCCGCCCCAGTTCTTGGGGGTGCCGGCCGAAGAAAGCGCGTCGGACCAGCGCGTCTGGGCATACTCCTGGTCCTCCTTTGCCAACGCACGGGCGATTGCGTCGCGCAGGCCCCTGGGACGGATGTCAAAGTCGCGCAGGGCGCGGTCATCTTTGACGACAGTGTCGTGTTTGACGCTGTCGATCAGCTTGCGCCCCACCCTTGCATAAAGCGGTGTCACCAATCCCAGCCAGAGGCTGGAAAGCCCCGGGCTGAGCACTGGCACTGGAACGATGAGCCGGTGCAGCCCGACTTGCCGTCCGTACTCGCGCATCAGGTCCGCGTAGGACACGCGGTCGGGCCCGCCGATCTCGTAGACCACGCTGGCCTCGCCCGGCATCTCTACCGCCGCCAGGCAATAGGCGATCACATCCTCCACGGCGATCGGTTGCGCGAGGCTGCGCACCCACCGTGGCGTGGTCATGATCGGAAGACGCGTGACCAGAGCTCGGACCATCTCAAAGGACAGGCTGCCCGAACCGATGATGATGGATGCGCGAAACTCGATGGTGGGCACGCCGGATTCGCGGAGGATGTGTCCGACCTCCTGCCGGCTCGCCAAGTGTGCCGAGAGTGTTTTGTCGCCGCCCAGGCCGCCCAGGTAGATGATCCTGCGCACCCCGGCTGCTCTTGCGGCCTGCGCGAAATTCTGCGCTGCCCGGCGGTCGTGCTCGGCGAATCCGCCCTCGGCACCCATCGAATGGACCAAGTAGAAGGCCGTGGCCACGCCCGTTAGGGCAGGGCCGAGACTCTGGGCGTTCGCCAAGTCTGCCGCGACCACCTCGTACCTGCCGTTGGCCCGGCCTTGCAGGTACTCCGGCCGCCGGGCCAGGCAGCGCACCTTGTGGCCCCTCTCCAGCAAGGCCGGAAGCAGACGCCCGCCGATGTAGCCGGTCGCGCCGGTCAGAAGAATCGGATCAGGCGAAACCGGTGGGTGGGGGGAGCCCGCTTTCGTCAGACCTGATTCGAGTGTGTTCGCGCTGGCGTTACTTGCCATAAAAGGCACCGTTGCTGACGGTGGCGGTGTTGACCACGTTGTCGCCCCTGATCATTCACTTGCCACCCTCGATCGGGGCGCACCCTTCCTGGCCCTGCACTGGTGCGTGGGCGCTTCAGTTGGCCAGTTCTCTTCTACTTCGTGAGGGATGCCTCCCGCTCGACCGCGATTTCGGCAAGGAAGCCCAATGCCTGCTCTGCGCTCATCGCGAACGGATCGAAGGTGCATTGTGCAGAGTACTTCCTGAGGATGAGGCTCTCCACTTCATCCGCACGGATATACGCCATCGCCCACTTTGCGAAGATTCGCTGGTGGATGTCGCAGTACGCCAGCAGCGTCACGTCAACATGGCGAGCATCACGGATAATGCTCCCATACAACTTGTTGATGACATCGCTTGACCCTTCGAGACACTGCAGGAAGCCCACCGCTGAATAACACAGCGCGCCGGTTATCCCTTGCTTCTCGTTGTTTCTGCGCGACGTCTGCAGGATGTCGCTCAAGTCGTCATGCACAACACCGCTGGCCATGCGGCTGGCGTAGACAAGCCTGACCATTGTCTTCATTGCTGTTCTCCTTTTGCTGCTCTTGCATACCGCGCTGCTTCCGCTGCTGGATAGGTATCCGACATCATGATGCGATACTACCCGCCCACGATGGACGCTGTGCTGATCAGTTCCTCCAGCAGCGCCAAGGCGACGCCGCCGGAGATTCGGAACGGGTCCAGGATCGCCTTCTCCGAGTACTTCAGGGTGACTCCGGCATTGAGCTTGTCCAGATCCACCCGGCCCATCCGCCAACTGGAGAACCGCCGCTCAGCGATCTCAGCATAGTCCAAGAGCGTGACGTCTGTATGCCGAGGGTCCCGTAGCAACTTGCCGTACAGCCGGTTCACCTCTTCGCGCCCACCTTCGAGCACTTGCATGAATACCTCGCCATGGCAGACGCAAAGTGCACCAGTGATGCCGGCGTCAAGGTTGTGCCTGCGCGACTGGGCAAGTATATCCTCGATCAAATCGCTGGTGACCGGGGCGGCAGATCGACTGGCATAGACAAGACGTACGAGCATCGAGGGTTCCTTACGACCGATTGCCGTTGTTTAGAAGCGAAAGAAACTCGCGGCGGAGATCCGGATTCTTCAGGAAGCTGCCGCGCATCACGCTGTTGACCATCTTTGAGTCCATATCCTTCACGCCGCGCCACTGCATGCAGTAGTGGTCCGCCTTCATGACAACCGCGAGCCCGTCCGGTCGCATCTTCTCCTGAAGCAGGTCGACCAACTGGATGATGGCCTCTTCCTGGATCTGCGGGCGAGCCATGACCCACTCGACCAGTCGGGCGTACTTCGAGAGCCCTATGAGGGCTGAGTGCTCATTGGGCATGACGCCCACCCAGACCTGGCCGATGATGGGGCAAAGGTGGTGCGAACAGGCGCTGCGCACCAAGACCGGCCCCACAATCATGAGTTCGTTGAGCCGAGCGATGTTGGGGAACTCGGTGACCGGGGGCATCGGGACGTAGCGGCCGCGAAAGACCTCGTGGATGAACATCTTGGCCACGCGACGAGCAGTGTCTTGGGTGTTGTGGTCGCTGTTGGTGTCGATAACCAGTGTTTCGAGCATGCCTTGCAGTCTGGCTTGGACCTCGTCCTGAAGCGCATCGAGCTCGCCGGGCTGGATGAATTCGGCGATACTGTCATTGGCGTGGAACCGCCGGTTAGCAGAGACCAGGCGCTGCCGGATTCGATCCGCCACAGGAGTCGCCGCCTTGCTGATGTTTGTCTCGTTGGGCACACTCGCCTCCCTGGCATTGAACCGACTGTAATCGGCTTGGTCCGCAAGTTCAAAGTGGATCGCGCAATTGGCGGGCCATGTGTGCCCGTCTCTCTTGGGGGATCGCAAAGATCGGGGCGCTCAAGCCCACCGCTACCACCAGCAAGGCGGTCGCTTACGGGCACGCCACGCACCATGATAGGCCTGACGCAGGCCTCAAAACCAGCCATCAGTTCCCGGCAAGGGATTTGTGGACCGCATCAGGAGCCCCCTGAACCGCAAAACCAGGCACAGCATGTCGTCGACCCGGACGGCATAAACATCACAAAACAACGTAAGGAAACATGATTCGATTTGGCAAAGACAGCGGTCGTTCGCGGCCAAACCACGCAACTATCGGCGTGCCCGGAGTGGTCGTGATTTCGCTTCGCTCGGCCTCCTTTGGCTCATGCATTGGAGACTGGAGATCTGTGCGGGGACGCGAGCGAGAGCAAGATCGTTGTGTCGCGGGGGCTACAAATGTGCGACAGGTTGTCGGTTGCGGGTCGTGGTGCGGGTTGACAAGTCGGGAAGAGGCCGATTAACTACCACCCCCTATGACTACTCTAAGAATGGATTCGTTTACGATGCCGGCGGCTAACTTGGGGCCCAAGAGCCCGCTGCCGGAACTACATGGATATAAGAACGCCAGTTCCGTTGCCCTGCCCGGTGCAGAAGCGATTCCGGAAGTGAACTGGATGGATAAGGGGTCTGAAAACATGATCCTGCCGTACCGGATGCAGGATGAGTATGACCGCGAGCGCAAGCCGCGCCAGTTCAAGAGCGCGGTACTTGAGAATGACTTCCTCAAGGCCACGTTCATGCTCGAATACAACGCGCGCCTCTGGTCACTGATTCACAAACCCAGCGGCCGGGAACTTTTATACGCCAACCCGGTCTTCCAGCCGGGCAACGTGGCGATCCGCAATGCCTGGATCACCGGCGGCGTGGAATGGAATATCGGCATCTTCGGCCACTGCGTCCTGACGCTCAGCCCGTTCTTCGCGGCCGAGTTCAAGAGCCCGGATGGTTCACCGGGCCTGCGCGTCTGGGAATACGAGCGAAGCCGGCGGATCGGGTTCCAGATTGATTTCTGGCTGCCCAATAACTCGCAGTTCCTGATGGCTCGCCCGCGCATCTTCAATCAGCACAGCAAGCCGATCCCGATGTACTGGTGGTCGAATATCGCTGTCGTGGAAACGGCGGACCAGCGAGTGGTGGCCCCGACCGAGGAAAGCTACCGTCACGCCTATGACGGCAAGATGGTTGTCGGAGAATGGCCGAAGGTTGAGGGTGTGGACTTTAGCTACACCACTCGGCGCGAGTCGGCCGGTGACGCCTATTTCCGTATCCCCAAGGGCCAGAGGCCTTGGGTTGCCGCCGTCAATGGTCAAGGCAAAGGCCTGATCCACGCCTCCACCTCACGGCTCTGCGGCCGGAAGATGTGGAACTGGGGCGTCGGACGCGGCAGCCGCCGATGGCAGCACTTCCTCTCCAGTCCGGATAGTCCGGGATGCATCGAGATGCAGGGCGGTCTTGCTCCCACGCAGGGCATCTACCTGCCCATGCCGGCCAAGACCACATGGGAATGGGTGGAAGCCTATGGCATGATCGAGGCTGACCCGAAGATTGCACATGGCGAGTGGAGGGCTGCCTACCAGCACGTCGATCAGCGGCTCAACGCCATGCTGCCCGTTGATGCTCTGGAGAAGCAGTTGACAGCAACTGCGGCCCTGGCTGACAAGGCGCCCGGCAAGATGCTCTTTAAGGGCACCGGCTGGGGCGCACTGGAGAACAAGCGTCGGGCGAAGGCCGGCGAGGCGTTGCTGCCTGCGTCGATTCCTTTCCCCGACGATTCCATGGGCGAAGACCAGGCCCCGTGGCTGGAACTGCTCAACACCGGCGCGTTCCCGAATCGGCCAGCCAACCAGGCGCCCGGCGCCTTCATGGTGCAGCCGGAATTTCATCGGTTGCTCGAAGAGTCGGTTGCCAACGGCAAGAGCGACCACTGGCTCGGCTGGTATCACCTGGGCGTGATGCGCTGGCGTGCCGACGATATTCCCGGTGCAACGGCCGCCTGGGAAAAGAGCCTGCAGCGGCAGAGGACGCCGTGGGCCCTGCGGAACCTGGCCGTGATGGCCGAGAATCGCGAGGAACTCGCGCTGGCGGCCGATCTGGCGAGCGAAGCCGTCCGCATGTGCCCGAATCTGCTGCAGCTTGTGATCAATGCCTGCAATATCTGCTCGCATGCCGATCGCTCGGCGGATCTGCTGAAGCTTCTGGAACTGACGACGCCTGCGATCCGAGCCCAGGGCCGTATCCGCTACCTGGAGGCCAAGGCCGCCCTGGTTCTGGGTAAGCACGGCATCCTCAAGAAGTTCTTTGAAGAGCTTCCGCCATTAACCAGCGTGCGCGAGGCCGAGATGAGTCTGACCGATCTGTGGTTCGAGTATCAGGCCCAGCTCGTGGCTCAGGAGCGCGGCGTTGAGGTCACCGAAGCGCTGCGAGATGAGATGTACGAGACTCGCACCCCGCCAGAACAGATCGACTTCCGGATGCACGGCCGCCGTCGTCGCAAGCCTGCGGCACCCGCGGCACCCGCGGCGGCTCCGGCGGTCGCTGCAGCGGGACGAACCTGAGCCAACGTCGAGCTGATTCGTAGTTGAAAAGAGACCCCGGCAGCCACTTGGCTGCCGGGGTCTTTATGTTCCGGTTCAGCGGTGAGACAGGATCTGGAGGCGGTTGTTGCCGGAATCGACGACGACGATGTGACCAGCGCGGTCGGATACCGCGGCCCAAGGGTACGCCAGTTCGCCGGGGTCGCGGCCGGTCCTGCCCCAGACCCATATGGCTTTGCCGGTCTCGCGATCGATCTTCTGTACCCGGCTGTTGCCAAATTCGGTGACGATCAGATTGCGATCGACATCCTGATCCAGACCGTAGGGGAAGCGGAACTGCCCTGGGTCTGAGCCCGGGGAACCCATGTTGCGAACCCATTTTCCGTCCACGGTGAAGACAACGAGACGGTGGTTGCAGGCGTCGGTGATGTAGAGGAGGTCACCGTCGATGACCATCGACTGCGGGCGGGAGAACTGGCCGTCGGCCTGGCCGAAACTGCCGAACTGGCAGAGCCATTGGCCATCGGGTGTGAAGACCTGCACGCGATCGTTGTCGCCATACTCGCTGACGAACACCCGTCCTTTAGTATCAAAGGCAACATCGGTCAGGTAGATGAACTGGCCCCGTCCGGTGCCGAAGCTGCCCCAGCGGCGGATTTCCCTGCCATCTGGGGTGTAGACGATTACGCGGTGATAATGGGTATCGGGGATATAGACATTGCCATCGGGTCCGATCGAGATCCCCACCGGCCGGCCATGCTCCTGTTCGGGCATCTGCCACTCATTGACGAAATGCCCGGTAGCACTGATCCGCTGGATTCGGGCTACGCGATCGACAACAAAGAACTCTTTTGCCAGGGGGGAGTAGGCGATGCCGCGCGGGTAGATCAGCGGGCGGATGTCAGGAGGCTGCCAGATGGCATCGGGTTTCTCTCTTCGCCGGCATCCCGTCGCCCCGACGCCCCCGGTCAAGACCACCAGGCAGACCAATCCCGTGATGAACAGACGTTTTGCCAACGGCATGCATTCTATAGCCGGGGCTGTTCCTGAACTATTTCAGATGTCTGCTGGGGGGACGTGCTTCGCTTTGTCAACAGCTTTGCGGCTAATGCTCCGCCGGCCAGTCCGCAGACGTGGCCCTCCCACGACACTGAGGTCTGGGTTGGCAGAATCTGCCAGAGCATTCCCCCCCAGATGAGAAAGACTGCGAGGGACAGAAGCAGAGAAACGATGCGCCGTTCAAAGATTCCGGCGAACAGCAGGTAGCCGAAGTAGGCAAAAACCACGCCACTGGCGCCCGCGTGTACGGAGTTGCCCCGGCCGATCAGCCAGGTTCCCAATCCGCCTGCCAGTGCTCCCAGGAACGACACAATCCAGAAGTGGGCCTCGTTGCGCAGAATCAGCAACCCGCCAAGGAGCAGAATGCCGATGGTGTTGCTGGAGACGTGTGTCCAGCTGGCATGCAGGAAGGGCGCCCAGATGATCCCCACCAGGCCACGAGTAGTCCGCGGCGCTACTCCATGCTGCATCAGCCAGCCATGGAATACTATGGTGTCGGCAAGCCAAACGATCCAGATCACGGCGACAAACATGCCGATCGTCCAGGCACGTCGGCGCAGGCCATCGCCAAACGTTTCGTTTGATTTGGCCGCCGCGATGCCGTCGGGCTGCTGAATCTCGGTTCCCATGCCCGGCCATCTTACCGCGCCGCTCTGTCATGGGAAACGCGGCCAAACGGGGGAAGTATGCAGGCCATGGCGGACGCCCTTGTCTGCGACTTTCGGTCCCGATAATGTGGCTCGCTCGTTGACTGCACGGACTCGTCTGTAATCGGCCTCAAATGCATGAAGGGCTTCCACCCATGAAACCACGCATATACGAAAAGTCACAACTGCTCCAGATTGCGATGCCCATGGGCGGAATCGGCGCTGGCTGCATCTGTCTGAGCGGCTTTGGGGCGCTGCAGGATTTTTCGATAAGGCACAAGCCTGATACTACAGCGCTGGCAGATGGCCATGCCCATACCCATGCGGCTTTTGCTTTGTTGCATATCAGGGGGCGCAAGCCGATCACTCGGTTGGTCGAGGGGCCGGTTCCGGTTGAGCGGATATATGATCAGGGACTGCAGGCACAGGGCTACCGCAAGGGCGGCCATGAGGGCCTGCCACGGTTCACGAAGGCGAGGTTCCTTGCCGAGTATCCGTTCGGTCATGTCGAGCTCGATGATCCCAAGGTGCCGGTGCAGGTACGGATTACGGGGTTTAGCCCACTGGTTCCGGGTGATGAGAAGGCATCAGGTATTCCCAGTGCTATTCTGGAATACACACTGCGCAATACTTCGCGGCAGACGGTTGATTGTGAATTGTCGTATCACCTTTCTCATCTCGCAGCGGGCGCCGGCGGCGACAAGGGTACACACAACAGCGTAATCCCCCGGCGGGGTGTGCTGCTGAGCAACGCTGAGAATCCGCACGAGGCTTCCTTTGGTTCGGCCAGCCTGACGGTCATCGGTCATACGCCGCAGATCAAGGCGATGTGGCTGCGTGCACCGGCATGGACGTACGAGTCGATTACGGCGTTGTGGCGCGAAGTATCGGAAGGACGATTTGCACCCAATGCAGGCAACACCAGCCAGGCGATTGATGGCCGTAATGGCGGATCAGTGCTGGTGAAACTCAAACTGCGGCCGGGCGAGCAGGTCACCGTTCCGTTCGTGATCACCTGGTTCTTTCCCAATGTGTATGACGTTGTCGGCCGGGCGAAGGATCAGCCGCTCGCAACCTGTGCGTGTCAGGGCGGTTGCTGTGATGAGAAGAGCAAGGAGGGCCCGCGGCCGGCGTGGCAGCCGTGGTATGTGACGCAGTGGTCGAATGCAGCCGCGGTGGCGGACTATGTCTACTCTGAATATGAATCGCTACGTTCACGGACTCGCGCGTTTGCCGATGCGCTGTACGGTTCTACGCTGCCTGGGCCGCTGCTCGATGCGATCGGCGCCAACCTGGCGATCCTGAAGTCGCCGACCATTCTGCGCCAGGCGAGTGGCAATGTCTGGGCCTGGGAAGGATGTTTCTGCCAGGGCGGCTGTTGCTCGGGTTCCTGCACGCACGTGTGGAACTATGCCCAGGCTCTCCCGAACCTATTCCCGGCGCTGGAGCGCACACTGCGTGAACAGGAATTGGAACGTTCGATGGAGGAGAGCGGCCACATCACGTTCCGTGCAGCGCTGCCCGATGGCAAGCCCAATGGCGGAGGCCATGCGGCGGCTGACGGCCAGCTTGGCGGTATTCTGAAACTCTATCGCGATTGGCAGACCTGCGGCGATGAGCAGTGGCTGAAGAAGCTTTATCCGCTGGCCAAGCGCAGCATCGATTACTGCATCAGTATCTGGGACCCGAAGCACCAGGGAGCTCTTTTTGAACCACACCACAACACCTATGACATCGAGTTCTGGGGTCCGGACGGGATGTGTACCAGCATCTACTGTGGCGCTCTTGCGGCTATGTCAGCCATGGCCGAAGCAGTTGGCGCACAGGATGATCTTGCCGGATACGGGCAGCTTGCTCAACGTAGTGCGGAGTACCTCGAGCGCGAACTATTCAACGGTGAGTTCTTCATCCAAAAAGTGATGTGGGACAAGCTGGAGGCCGGCGAGCAGTTTCGCAAGACGCTCGCCGAGCTTGAGGCATCTGGCAACGAATTGGCGAAGATTCTGAAGGCTGAGGGGCCGCGCTATCAGTATGGCACAGGATGCATTTCTGACGGCGTGATCGGCGCGTGGATGGCGCAACTCTATGGCGTTGCATCGCCTCAGAATAGGGCACTGATCAGCAAGCACCTCAAGAGCATCTTCCGCCATAACTTCCGCGAAGACCTGTTTGAGCACGCCTGCCTGCAGCGTCCCGGCTATGCGATGGGACATGAGGGCGGGTTGATCCTGTGTACATGGCCGCAGGGGGGCAAGCCGACGCTTCCCTTCATCTACAGCGATGAGGTGTGGACGGGTATTGAGTATCAGGTGGCCAGCCACATGATTGCCGAGGGATTGGTGGAAGAGGGCGTTCGCATCGTTGCCGCGGCCCGCGCCCGCTATGACGGTCACGTGCGTAATCCGTTCAATGAGTACGAGTGTGGCAGCTACTATGCTCGTGCGATGGCAAGTTATGCGCTGCTGCACACGTATAGCGGCTTCCGCTATTCGGCGGTAACCCGCACTCTGGTGCTGAACCCCAAGACGACGCGCCGACCGTTCCGCACGTTCTTCAGCGCGGCCGGTGCCTATGGAACCATCGAGCTCTCCCGCACGGCCGTGACGATCAACGTGTTGGAAGGGCAACTTCAGATCGACCAGCTCTCGCTGGCCGGCAAGGCGATCTCGTGTGGGCGGACGGCTCGGCCGGGCGAGGCGGTAACGATCAGTTTGACGCGGAGTAAGAGCCGGGAAGCTGCACGATCAGCGAGGTAGCGAGGCTGGGCAAGGCCCTGTGCTCTTCTGCGGCTGGAGCGCGACTATGCCGTCCACTGAGTCAACGCGGATTACCGGTGTTTGTGGATTCGCCGGATTTATATACGATATTGCATAGCCGGGTCGCTCCACTTTAGTGGAGACGGCCCGTTGCAGCAGATGCCCGCAAGCCTTGCCGCCAGCGGTTGGCGCGAGGTGGGTTGGGTGGTCATTTTTCTCGGAATGAAACTATGGCAGACAAAAGCGTATCGACTGAGTCGCTGAAGATGGGTGATGGAAAGGTTGCGTACAAAGGCAAGAGGCTTCGCGTGGCGATGATTGGCTGCGGCGGTATTGCGCAGACCCATCTGGGTATCTACAAGGACATGCCTGAAGTAGAGATCGTCGCGGGTGTTGATGTGGTGCCGGCCAGACTGGATGTGATGCGTGACAAGTGGGGGGTCCAGGATGTCTACACGAATTGGAAGGAAATGCTCAAGAGGGCTCAGCCTGACGCGGTGGATGTCTGCACGCCTAATGGTCTGCACGCCGCCCCGGTGATCGACGCCTGTAATGCGGGCTGTCATGCCATAACCGAGAAGCCGATGGCGATGAATCCCGGCGAGTGCGAGAAGATGATCGCGGCCGCCAAGAAGAGCAAGGTGAAGCTCTCGGTGGGCTTCCAGTATCGATATCACCCAAATACGCAGCACCTCATTCGCGCCCGCGATGAGGGACAGTTCGGCAACATCATGTTCATGAAGTGCCAGGCGCTGCGCCGGCGCGGAATTCCGAACTGGGGCGTCTTCGGACAGAAGAAACTGCAGGGTGGCGGACCGATGATCGACATCGGCGTGCATGTGATTGAGATGGCACACTACTTCATGGGCGCGCCCAAGCCGGTTGCCGCCAGCGGCAACACTTGGACGTATCTCGGCGATAAGCCAAGCACCGTGGCCAGCCAATGGCCCGGATGGGACTACAAGACCTACACCGTCGAGGACCTGGCAATCGGGCAGATCCGCTTTGACAACGGCGCGATCATGCAGATTGAGGCATCGTTCGCCGCGCATATCGAGAAGGATGTCTGGAATTTCACTGCGTTCGGCGACAAGGGCGGCTGTGCATGGGATCCGACGATGATCTTCACTGATCGCGGGGGCACGATGACCAACACCAGCGCCGCCTATCTCGGCGACAACAGTTGGAATTTCCTGTTCACGCAGAAACTCAAGAACTGGGTGAATGGCTGCCTGAACGGCACTGAGCTCAAGGCCCCGGGCGAGGCCGGCCTGGCGGTGCAGAAGATCCTGGACGGCGTGTACCGTGCCGCGGCCGCTGGTAAGGAAGTGACGATTAAGTAGTCGCGGTAGCGGCACTCCACCTCTTGCCCGCTGTAAGGGGAGGTGGTGAAATCGAGCAAATGTGGGCGGGACCAGCTTATGGGCAGGTCCCGTCTTCTTTTGTTGATCCTTCGAGCGTTGATTATGGGGACCCCACGCATAGACTCTGCGAACTTCAAGTGAGCATGCAAGAGATGCGGCTCAATCAGGGAACGATTACGGAGAAGAACTCATGGGTGACATAGCTGCTTCCGCGCGGCGACTGCGAGCCTGTTATCGCGGCGAAAAAGCCGACCGCATTCCGATCTGTTCGCCGATCAACTGGCATCCGATGGGCGATATTGATGGTGAGCAGCCTGGCGGCTGGCGTGCTGATCCCGGCTTCATCGAGATGGCGCGGATGGTCCAGCGGCATTGCGATCCGCATGTTCTATGGAGCCCCGTGCCGGCACCCAGGGCGTTCTCTCCTGTCAGCTACCAGCGGTTTCTGGAGGCGCCCGAAGAGTATGTAGAGGCGCTTCCCATTGAATGGCTGGCACCCAACCGCAAGCGCGTGACCACTGTGCTGCACACTCCAAAGGGCGATCTGCGCTGGTCCTACGAGGAAGAGAACGAGATTGAGACCTCATGGGACATGGAGAAGCCCATCAACAGTGTGGGGGATGTCGACCGTTTGCTGAGCGTGCCCTGGCGAATGAAGACCTATCCGGCCGAGGCTTTTGCGGCGCATCGCCAGAACCGTGCCGCGATGGGCCGCGACGCCACCGGCGGGGTCAACATCAACTCCATGGTGGCGATGCTCTGTGGCGTCATGCACTATGAACAAATGCTTGAATGGCTGCTGGTGGAAGAGGCGGTCATCAAGGTGCTGGCAGATACCTGGCTGGACCGGACGATGAAGATCGTGGATTACCTGATGGATCAGGGAGTTGGGCCGATCTGGCACTTTAACGGCGTCGAGCGGGCCTGCCCGCCGATGATGAGCCCCGCCCAGTGGGATAAGTGGGTGGTACCCTACGATGGCGCGGTGATGAGGCGCATCAAAGCGCGGGACCCCGAGGCGATGATCCATGTGCATTGCCACGGGAAAGTGGGGACCATGCTGGCTTCATTCCTGGAGATGGGCGTTGATTCCACCGACCCCGTCGAGCCGCCTCCGCAGGGCGACATCACCTTCGCCGCGGCCCGCAAGAAGGTCGGAGATCGCATGGTCCTCTATGGCAACATTGAGTTCCTCGATATGGAACGTCGTACTCCGGACCAGATTGAAGAACTGATCAGGCGGGCCATCGCCGACGGCGGTAAGAAGCGTCTGGTGCTCTATCCGTCGGCCACTCCTCATGAACGACATACCCCTCAGTTTCTGGCGAATGCCCGTCGGTATATTGAGGCGGGGCTGAAGTACGGCACGTTCTAATCAGACGGCATTGCGCTCAGGTTCGTGAGGAGTTGCTGCCGCTGGTTGGTAGTCATGGATTGCACGGTGAGCGTCAATGCGCCCTCCTGCAGATCGATGGACTCGATATGGACGGGTAGGGCGATGTTTTCGGCGAGAATGGGTAATAGCAGAGCATTGGAAGCGGGCCGGTGCTGCAGGATGGAAATGGCTTGGGCAGCACTGATGGCGGCGATGCAGGGGATATTGGCGGCACCGCCGAGGTCGATGGTTGCCTTGCCCAGCAATTCAGGAAGTTGTCGGGACAGATCGCCCAACAACTTGGCGCGGGGCTTGGACCAGGTGAACTGCGGCAGCGGCAGCGTGCCCGCGTGGATGGTCAGAAGCTGCAGATTCAGTTGGCCATCAGGAAGCACTTCCGGGCGGAAGTCGATGCTCATGATGCGCGAGTTCATATCGAGCATGGTAGCGGCGAAGGTGATGCGATCCGAAGTGAAGTGCACCATCGGAGCGCGGAACGTGTCCTTGAGCGGTTGACCGGCGATAGTTTCCTGGCTGTAGATGAGGAACCATTTCTGCAGCAGAGCATTGACCTGGGTTTCGGTAAGCGTGATGGTCAGAGACGCTTCGGGCTCTTTGGCGAGCGGCGGACGGCCGGTGCTGCGGGCGTAGTCCCATGCGTAGCGTGCCCCGGCCCACGACTGGATGTCGATGAGCGTGTTTTCGGCATCGCGAGCTGGCTGCGAGGCGGCGGCGGAATCGGGCGGGAGATACCATGGCGGAGTGGCGCCGGCCGCCCGGTAGAGGAAGAATGCGGTGATTCCTGTCAGCAGGACGAGGAGGCACAGTGCCCAGAGGATTGCCTTGAGCACACGCGCTGGCAGTTTCCTTATCTTCGAATTAAGCGGCGGAGGCCCGTCCATGGGTCGCATTATAGAGCAGGCCGGTCATTCCTTGCAGAGCACGATCGATGGATAGTCTGTCGAGGATGGCGGCGCCTCGTCTGTTCCGGATCGCTGGAAGGCAAGGGGTACCTCATCCGCGCCCGCAAATGTAGTCGGACAGGTTCTGTATGGTGGCCTGCTTGTCGCGGACGTTGAAGGCGTTGACATCGCCGATGGAGATCATGCCGGTGGGGGTGCCGTCATCATCGACGATAGGCAGGTGGCGAATGCGTTGCGATTGCATCAGAGCTGCGACCTCGTCCAGATCGGTCAAGAGGTGGCAACAGAGAACCTCGCTTGTCATGACATCGCGCACATGCGCCTCGCGCGGGCATCGCTCAGGCACGACGATGCGGGTCAGGACGTCGCGTTCGGTGAAGATACCGGCCACGCGGTGGCCATCCATGACCAGCACTGCGCCGATACGATTCGCGTTCATGACCTGGACTGCCTCCATGACCGTGGCGGACGACGGTACGGTGACCAAGTCGCGCTCGTTGAGCCGCACGACGTCGCTGACTGTTGGCATGTGCAAACTCCTTTGCAGGGCTTCGCGCCGATCCGATCCAATGAATTGGGGCCTGGTGGCCGCGTAATCGGCTCAGGTCGGTAGAAAAGCCAAACTCTCCGCTATTGTTTGTAGGCAGGCAAACCGGCCGAGACAACACTGTGAAGAAGTTCCTGATCTATTGCGCTGTCTCGGGAATAGCTGAGTGAAGGCAGAGGTCGGAGGTCAGAGGTCGGAGAGGTCAGAACCGGGGGAGGCGGGGAGGAAAGCCAGAGGGCGAGAGAGCGAGAGTGGGAGAGGGGGAGACAAGAAGGCAAGGCGACAAGGAGACAAGGGGAGGCGGTTGTGGATAAGTGACAGGTGCGCAGGTTCTCGGCGGGGTACCCCCTATGTGTTAAGTGCTGTAGAGGTAATGGGTTAGGTGAAGAATAGGGGAGGAGGTGCGCAGGTTGTCCTGAAAGGCACGCAGGCACGAAGGGAAAGACGCTCGGGTTGGGGAACTCAGCGACCGAGCGACGAAGAGGAAGATGCTCAAGATCGAGCGCGCAGTTCGAGGGGTTTGTGTGAGTTGGACAACGTTCGCGAGAAAGGTGCTCCTATAGGAAGGAGTAGCCGTATTCGGTTGTCAAATAGCGTGGCCGGGAGTAGGCCGGGAGGGTGAAAAACACATTCCCCCATAATAAGGGGTGGTTTGGAGGGTACGGGTTTTGGAAGGTGAGGAATGACAGGGACTTGCGCGCGGCCAGAATTCTTTCACGATTTTGGGATGGATGGAAGACATAGCTAAGGGCGTTGAGCCATGAAGAGAGTGGTGGACGCGGCTATTCAGTCCAGAACATCTTTTCCGGTTCACCGGTTGAAGAGCAAGACCGCGAAGAGGCCGTCAATGCCTTCGCGTTCCGTGGCATATCTGATCTCATGCCGATTCGCGGTCGGGGAACGGCGTAGATTCCTGTCCGGTTTTCCGCTGGCCGTGGACTTACCTGTATAGCCCCGCTACTTTGCATTGGGCTCTGGCATCATGACGACAGATTCACGGTCCGATACCTTCACGCAACTCGTGCATCAGCACGCCGGCATGGTTTATTCAGCCGCCCGGCGGCAGGTTCACGATCCAGCCCTGGCCGATGACGTCAGCCAAGCCGTCTTTCTCCTGCTCTGGCGGAAACTGCCCACGATCCGCCGGCATGACCTGCTGGCCGCCTGGCTGCTTCGGGCGACGTTCTTTGCTTCCGACCGGGCCATCACCATGCGATCGCGCCGTGCGTCTCACGAACGAAAGGCCGCTACCATGCGATCTGAATCGAATCCGCCGACGCCCGATGAACTCTGGGCTGACGTTGCTCCGCACCTCGATGCAGCCTTGCAGAAGCTATCCGCCGCGGATCGCGAAGCCGTCGCACTGCACTACCTTCAGAACCTGACCCTCGCGGATGTCGGTGAGCATTTGGGCATCTCCGAAGAAGCCGCTCGCAAGCGCATCGCCCGCGCCCTGCCCAAGCTCCATCGCCTGCTGGCCGCCCCGGCGGCCGCGCCGCTGGGGCTCGCCCTGTCGGCCCACGCCATCACTCCCGTCCCGGCCGCCCTGCTCTCATCGCTGCTCGCCACTCCCACGGCCACCATCGCGGCCACCGTGACCGCTCTTGCCAAGTCCGTATCCACATCCCTTGCATTCGCCAAGGCAAAGCTTGTCGCGACCCTCGCATGTCTCGTGGCTGTCACTGGCGGCGTTATCATCGCCGCCACGCAACTTGCGATACCGCCCGCTGTGCCAGCGGCCGCCCCCGTAACGTTTGTGACCACCGCGCCCGCGACCCAGCCGGTCACCGCCGAGATGGCTTTGCTCATCTACAGCGCCGGCCTGGAAGCTCCCGTCGCCGACGATATCAAGGCGATGTCTACGGTCGTCTACTCCAAAGAGAATTACCAGTTGCTCCTTGCCGACGCGGAACGAGTCCGGCAAGTTCTCTTTCGCGAGTATCTCGCCGGGAACGTCGTCCTGCCTGAGCATGCAAGCCGCTGGGGTCTTGCGCGCACATCCGGTGGCAGCTTCACGGACGCGAATATTGTGGCATGGCAGACGTTTGGCGGTACTCGCGCCCCGTGGAATATCACTCAGTCTCTACGCCTGGCCCAGGTCATCAACCAAAGCAGCAAACCTCAGGCAACCATTGATGGCCAGAGGCGACTCCACATCGAAGGCGGCACGTGCTCCGTTGAAATCACCGCTCGCGATCCACAATGGAGCAAAGCGGAAAGCCGCGTCAGCCAAACCATTGTGTTTGATCCCACCATCGGCTCCGGCCAAGTCGCCCTGGTGCTACATGACCTCGGCCAAGTCGGCAGGAACCGGCGCTACTCCCTCATCGCGTCGTGCCCCGTCCCGGCCTCTGGTCCCGATGCCGCGGATCTTGTGAAACTTACTAACGGCGACACGCTACTGCGTCTTTCGCCCGACGAGATCCTTGCACTTCAACGCAGCGCCAAACTCTACCAGGCCGCCGCGACCCAACCGGCCGCTCCGCAATCATCGCCCAAATGGACCAAGACGCTGTCCGATGGCACGACCGTCCGCCTCGTCGCTATCGGCATGCCCAACCGCTGGCCTCTGCTGATGTGGGATCCGGATGGCAACCCGATCCGTTTGGCCGGTCGTTGGCCGAGCGCTCCACCCAATATCACCTCTCCCCATTTTGTCTGTGAGGTCTCTTCTCCATTCCCTACCGGAGCAGACGGCAACCGCGTCAAACTTCCCGATGGAACTGTCCGATACGTCTACGAGAGCGACAGCATCTATGGTGGCCCATCCTACTCCTACACACCCGCTCAGCTTCGCGAGTTCGGCGTGCGCTCTGGCGTTGGGCCGTGGCAGAGCGCCGGCGAGGTCGCCGCAGGCCACGTCACCTCCGGCCCGGGCATCAAGTTGAGCGTAGACAAGATCACACGCATGGCGGCAAACGCCGACGAGTTTTGGTGTACATTCCCCGATCCTACCGACAAGGCGATCATGTTTGCCTTGGTTGGCGACAGGGATGGCAACAGGTCCAGATCGTCTTCGACCAGTCTCGCCGTACAGGCCGCGCCGGGGAAACAGACAGTCCTCTCTGATCGGAGGCGAGCCAACTGGCTTGCGTGGGTAGACGCCGAAGGCCCCTTGCCCAAGGACGCCAAGTGCGAGTTGCTCTACCGCAACGTCGAAGTCGTCACCTTCAGCGATTTCGCACTCCAGCCCAAAGGTCGGCCTCCGTTCGACCTTCAGGGTGGCAGCAGCGCACCCGCCAGCCCTGAGCCAACTCGCGTTGCCACCTCCCGACCCAGTGAGGTCCCTCAACTCCGCGATGATCTTGAAGCTGTGCTGGCCGCCGCCCACGCCGGCGAGATGGAAACCATCCTCCGACACGCCACCGGCAAATCGGAGCGCAAGAGAGCCCTGTTCGCCCACACGCTCATCAGCATCGCGCAAGCTGTTGATGCGTTTGCCATCCGGTTCCAGCAGGATCCGACCGAACGTCTCGGCGAGCAAATGAACCAGATGGCCAGTGTCCCCGATGACGAGTATGTGCTGAATGCCGATGGCTCTGCCTCGTCCAAGTCGTTGCACCTGGTGAGGTCGGCGGATGGGCGCTGGCAGGTCGACACTGACCAAATGTTCCCCTTTGAAGAGGGCGAACTGCCTGCATTCGAAGCACGAGCCACCTTTATGGAGCATTGGACATCCCAAGTCACATCGGGCGTGTTCGCAAAGCCAGACGACGCTCTGGCAGCCCTTCGCTCCACCGGCGGCGTCCATTAACTGTGCGTGGCTGCTCGGATGCAGCCTATGGTGGGCCGAACTCATCGAGAAGGTGGTTGAACGCCACCGCCCTGATGCCGTCAGGCAGGCCAAAGCTCTGTGGACCGGCGTGGACCACGTACATGGCCGTAAGCTTCAGATCCTGCATCGCAATTCGCATGGAGGGTGTCACCTGCGGAGTGGAAGTCCTCTTGATCTCGACGCCGATCCGACGCCGTCCGCGCACGATCAAGAGGTCCAGTTCAGCACCGGCATGCGTAGCCCAGAAATGGACGTCGCCCGATTCCAGACGCATCGCCTGGCAGATCTGCTCGATCACGAAGCCTTCCCACGATGCCCCCACCTTGGGATGGCGCAGCAGATCGTCGCGACTTCGCTGGCCCAGCAGTGTGTGCAACACCCCCGTGTCGCTCAGATACACCTTGGGTGCCTTCACCTGCCGCTTCGTCAGGTTTTCGTGCCAGGGCCTGAGCTGGCGCACAACCAGTGCGGCGGTCAGCTTGTCCAGGTACCCGCGGACGGCCGACTCCGACATCCCGAACGCCCTGGCGAACTCGGCCGCGTTCCAGATCTGCGCATGGTAGTTGGCGAGCATGGACCAGAAGCGGTACATCGTTGTAGAGGCGACGTTCACACCCAGTTGATGCAGGTCACGTTCGAGGAACGTCTTGATGAAGTCCTCGCGCCACTGGTAGCTGGCCTTCTCGGAAGCGGCCGTGAAGGATCTCGGGAAGCCGCCGCGCAGCCACAGCTTCTGGCTCGCGGCCGGAGTGACATCACGAAGTGACAGGCCCCGCAGTTCGTGGTAGTGAATCCGGCCGGCCAGCGACTCCGAACTCTGCCGCAATAGAGAGGGCGACGCGTTGCCCAGGATCAGGAATCGTGCCGGCGTCCGGGGCCGGTCCGCCAGCACGCGCAGAGCCGGAAACAGGTTCTCGAAGCGCTGAATCTCATCCAGGATCACCAGGCCGTGCTGGTCCCTAAGGTACAGCATCGGGTCGGCCAGCAGCGCCACGTCGGCGGGATCCTCAAGATCCAGCATGGTGACCGACCGTCTCCATTCCGCCGCCAATTGCCGTGCCAGGGTAGTCTTGCCAACTTGGCGGGCACCAAGGATCGCCACGACCGGATAGTGCTTCAGGGCGTTCCGGATCTCCGCGGTCTCAACCGGGCGCTTGATCATACTCCAGATCATACATTGAAATGCCGTTGTCAGCAAACGGAATTTCAAGGTCACAGTTCTGGCAACATCGGCTCTTTTGCCAATCCCGGCGGCTGCTGGGCCCACTGCGATGTCAATGTACCTGATCTGCTTGTGTATTTGATAACGCACACGTGGGATGTCAGCACTGAGGGCGGCTTACAACGATAGTCTTGCGTCTGGAGAGGGGATATCGAGCGATTCGAAGGTCTTTCTCCCCATGATGACTGCGTGGCCCAGGGTCGTCCTCATGAAAAACGGCATATCATCCGGCAGATGCTGGTAGAGGTGACCCGTGCCTGAGGTACGGTAGTGCCCGTGCCAACGCTGCATACGAGTGTGGGTCAGCCACTGCGCCCGGTCTCCTGTCCCAAGGCATTGGCATCCCGCCGCCCAAGCCGAACCCGAAGGACTGGTTTGCCGCCATCAGCTGATATATTCTCGGCGGTTGGTTTCCAGCTAGAGACAATCCATGCGAACACACTCTATCATCTCACGCTTCAGCTTGATTGCCGTCCTGGGCGCAATGCTGCTTTCATCCGGCATTTACGCCGGTACGGTCACGTTGAACAACGATCAGGTGTCCGCCAGTTGGACAACGCGCGACAACACCTTGTGGCCCGACACCATCAAAGAGACCGCCAGCGGCGAAAATTTGTCGTTGCGCGGCGAACTATTTACGTTGATGCTCAGCACCGGCGAAGCCATTCGCGCATCCCAGTTTCATCTCGTCGGCGACGTGAAGACGGGACCGCTGAGCGTGGACCTGGGCGCATCGCGATTCTCCGAACGGCTGCCGGGTAAGCAACTCACCGCCGAGATGGTCAGCGACGACGGTGATCTTCAGGTCACCTGGCACGCCGTTTTGCGCGACGGCTCCCGCTACGTGCGCGAGCAGTTCATCTTCACCGCCGGCAAACGTGAAGTTCCGCTCAATGGCATCATGCTTCTGGACACACCGTTCGTTGGGGCGCATGCCACGGGCACCGTGGACGGTGCGCCGGTGATGACCGAGACCGCCTTCTTCGGCGTTGAGCATCCGCTCTCCATCCAGCGCGGCGAGATGAACGGCATCCGCTGCTACCTTCCACGCAGCGCATCGCTGGCGGCGGGGGAGAGCTATGCCGCATCGCTGGTCATCGGATTCGTCACTAAAGGCCAGGCCCGCCGGGACTTTCTGGCGTATCTCGAAAGGGAACGCGCGCATCCCTATCGCCCCTTCCTGCATTACAACTCTTGGTATGACATCGGTACCATGAGCAAGTACGACGAGACCGCCGCGCTCAATGTCATCAACACCTTCGGCGAGGAACTCCATGTCAAACGCGGCGTGAAGCTTGATTCTTTTCTGTTCGACGATGGCTGGGACGATCCGCAGACGCTCTGGTGTTTCGACAAAAAGAACTTCCCCGACGGTTTTGCCAAGGTCCGTGCCGCCGCTGAGAAATACGGCGCTGAGCCCGGCATCTGGCTTTCGCCGTGGGGCGGCTACGGCCGGCCGCACGACCAGCGCATCGGGTTCGGCAAGGGACAAGGCTTCGAGATGCGCGACAACAACTTCACTCTGGCTGGTCCGAAATACTACGAGCGCTTCCGCGGCCTGTGCGTGGACGTGGTCAAGAGCTACGGCATCAACCAGTTCAAGTTTGACGGCATCGGGCAGAATAGAAATACCCGCAACCTCGGCGCGGGAGGTGGGGAGGGTGGCGGTGCGCAGCGGGACTTCGACGCGATGCTCAAGCTCATCGGCGAGCTGCGCTCGCTTAAGAGCGACCTCTACATCAACCAGACCACCGGCACGTGGGCTTCGCCTTTCTGGCTGCTCTACGCCGACTCCATCTGGCGCGGCGGCAGAGACCATTCGTTCGTGGCCGGCGACGCGCCGGAACGCGAACGTTGGATCAGCTACAGGGACAACGAAACCTACGACAGGGTCGTTTCCCGCAGCGACCTGTTTCCTTTGAATTCGCTCATGTTGCACGGGATCATCTATGCCAAATCCGCGCGTGGGCTGAGCACCGATCCCAGCAACGCGTTCAGATCCGAGATTCGCGCCATGTTTGGCAGCGGCACGCAGTTGCAGGAGATGTACATTACGCCCGCGCTTCTCTCGCCGCAGAATTGGGATGACCTGGCCGAAGGCGCCAAGTGGTCGCGAGCCAATGCCGATATCCTGGTGGACACCCACTGGATCGGTGGCCGCCCCGAAGATGGCCAGGTCTATGGCTGGGCTTCGTGGTCGCCGAAGAAGGGCATCATCACCCTGCGCAACCCCACATCGCGCGACCGAAACCTGCAGCTCGACCCGGGGAAAGCCTTTGAACTGCCGGCCGGCGCCGCGAAGAAATACAGCATCGTTCCCGCGTTCCCGGATGAACAGACCGACGTGAAAGAACTCAACGCCGGCACCGAAACCGCGTTCAAGCTCAAACCATTTGAAGTCTTGGTGCTGGAAGCCTGGGCAGTGAATTGACTGGTATGGGCTCACGTGTTCTGTCCCGTTGGAGCCAATAAGGAAGCGGCCGCGCCGGCGGCATTGCTACGGCCGAGGTCGGCACGTGCCAGTGGCTCTTGCCACAAAAGATGGCCACGCTCGACTCTCCGGAACGCCATAAACAGACGATTGCGTTTGGCTTTCTGCCGTGACATACTGGGCAAACGGTTTCCATTCACTACCGGTAAAGAAGGGCGATATGAGTTTCCAGTCATCACAGCAACCTCCGGCACCTTCGGTGGATCCGAACAGCGCGTTTAGCGCTCCGCTTCCGCCACCTGGTGGCCCTCCACCGCTTGGAGCGATGCCGCCGGGCTTTGCGGCGAGGCCTGGCGGGCCGGTGCCGCCTATGCCGCCGATGCCACCGGGGATGATGCCGCCACCGATGTATCCCATGCCACAGCCGCCGCCAGGTAAGAGCCACAGCTTCGTGCGCGGGATCTTCGTGACGCTGGCGACGACGATCATCGGTTTTTCTCTAATGCTGAATATCTACCTGCTGTTTCTCAACGGCGTGATGTCCGGCCGGACATCATCGAAGTCGGAAACAGTGGTTGCGGGCGACCCGATGCAGAAGATCGCCATGGTGCGTCTCGATGGCATCATCATGGATAGTGCCTACACGAAGTTCGATCGCCTGCTTACGCTGGTGGAGAAGGAGAAGAACATCAAGGCGTTGATCGTCGAGATCGATTCACCGGGCGGATCGGTGACGGCCTCGGACATGATCTATGATCGCCTGGTGCGCTTCCGCAAGGCGCATCCGGGGATGCCGGTGGTGTCGGCGATGGGGTCATTGGCGGCAAGCGGCGGATATTACTCCGCATGCGGCACCGACTATATTGTTGCACAGCGTACGACGATGACGGGCAATATCGGTGTGTTGATGCCGCGGTACAACATCAGCGGACTGGTGCAAAAACTGGGTGTTGCGGAGAACACCGTGACATCAACCGGATCGCGGTACAAGAACGCCGGGTCGATGTTCAAGCCGGATGATCCGGTAGAAACGAAGTACTTCCAGGAATTGATCGACCAGGCATTTGTGCAGTTCAAACAGGTGGTTCAAGAAGGTCGCGGCGAGCGGCTGAAGCAACCGCTGGATGAGATTGCCAATGGCAAGATCTACATGGCCGGCGACGCTCTGAAGTTGGGGCTTATCGACCAAGTCGGTTTCCTTGATGATGCGATTGCTTATACGGCGAAAACGGCCGGGCTTTCCAAGCCCATGGCGGTGCGATATGAGGACAATCCCTCGTTGAGCCAGTTGCTGTTTGGCGCCGAGTCGAAGTTCGGAGGCAGTTCTCCGGGCGTTACGCTGCATGTCAGTCCGGAGGTGATCGATGAGATGACGACGCCGCGGCTGATGTATCTCTGGCGGGGTCAGTAAGTACAGAGAGGTGGGGATGAAAGGCTGGCCGAGTGATGCGATACATACGGCTGGTAATCGGTGTTTTCGCCCTGATGGTGTCATCGTCGGCGATGGCGGCGAGTCCCGAGAGTGTGGCCGAATCGATCCGCAAGGGGCGTGAATGGCTTCTGAGCCAACAAAAGGGAGGCACATGGGAGCAGGCCTCTGCGCCGGAGAAGCCCGGGCCATCTGATGTCGCAGGCGGACAATGGGGCGGGCTTACATCCCTGGCGACTTATGCCCTGTTGGCATCGGGGGAGTCGATCCAGAATCCGAAGCTGCACGATGCGGTGGATTTCCTGAAGCATGCGGAGATCCGGGGAACCTATGCAATTGGCATGCGGTCGCAGGTATGGCAGTTTCTGCCGGCCGATCCCGATATGTCTGCCTGCGCTAACCGTGATATGCAGGCGCTGCTCAATGGCGTGCTGCAGACACCCGACAATACCGGGCTCTACAACTATCTGACGCCCGCCAAGCCGGATGACACCCGCGTTGATCACAGCGTGAGCCAATACGGGGTCCTGGGCGCATGGGCGCTGGAAAAGATGGGCGCGGCCATTCCGCCGAAATACTGGCAACTGGTGGAGGAGAGGTGGGAGGCGCACCAGGATGCTTCGGGCGGCTGGTGCTATGGCCGCCGGCCAAGCGATGGGCAACCGATCAGTATGGCGATGACGGCGGCGGGGGTCGCGACGCTGTTTATAACTCAGGACTTTCTCCATGCGAACGAAGGGATCCAGCCGCGCGGAAATATCACCCGGCCGACGATTGAAGCGGGGTTGAAGTGGATGGCCGACAATTTCGATTCGACCGGTGGGAACTGGTATGCGTGGTATGGCATCGAACGGATCGGCGTTGCCAGTGGGCTTAAGTACTTCGGGCCACACAACTGGTATGAGAAAGGCGCGGAACTGATAACGCAGAGCCAGGATGCCGGCGGGTCTTGGGGCGGTGATGTCGTTTCAACGAGTTTCTGCGTGCTGTTCCTGTCGCGCGGGCGGGCTCCGATCATGGCGAGCAAGCTGCAGTACGAAGTCATCGAGGCCAAGAGCAAGCAGCCGGTGGCCGGGCTCTGGAACCAACGGCCGCGTGACCTTGCCAATGCGACCCGATGGGTTGGCCAGCGCGTGGAACGCGACTTGAACTGGCAGATTGTTAATCTGCAAGCTCCGGTCGACGAACTGGCGGAGTCGCCCATCCTCTATATTTCCGGTTCCAAACCGCTGAATCTGTCGGATCCCGATAAAGCCAAGCTCAGGCAGTACATTGAGGATGGGGGCATGGTGGTGGCCAATCCCGATGGCGGCAAGATTATCTTTACCGATTCGTTCAAGAAGCTTGGCGAGGAACTGTTTCCGCAATACAAGTTCCGCGAGTTGGCGGAGAAGCACGTCATTTATACCGGGCAGCAGTTCCAGCGGGCGAAGTCCAAGGTGAAGTTTCCGCTGCAGGCGCTGAGCAATGGGGCTCGCGAGTTGATGATTGCGTTACCGCCGGCCGACCTGGCGCGGCAGTGGCAATTGAACGATGACCGCAAGCGAGAAGAGCCGTTCCACCTCATGGCGAACCTTTACCTGTACTCCGTGGACAAGGCTTCGCAATACAAGGGTGAGCGCAAAGTGCTCAAGGTGGATCCCGCAGTTACGGCGGACAAGGCCATTTCGCTGGCCCGCCTGCAGTACGATGGCAACTGGGATCCGGAGCCAGGCGGATGGCGACGGATGCAGGCGGTGATGCACAACAGCCATTCGGCTGATTTGAAGGTCAGTCCGGTGAAACTTGGCGAAGGGAAACTCGACAACAGTTTCAATGCGGCGCATCTGACCGGCACTGGCGCGATCAAACTTACGCCAGCCCAGCAGGAAGAGTTGAAGAAATACGTGGAGGGTGGCGGTGTGCTGATCGTCGATGCGGCCGGAGGAGACAGTGCATTTCGCAACGCGGTTGAGGCCGAACTAGCGGCGGTCTTCGGCGCCGACGGCGGCAAAGCGTTATCCAGTTCGCTTAAGCCGGACAATGCGCTATACAGCGCCATGGGCGAGGTGGCGACGACGACCGAGTATCGCAACTATGCTCGCCTGGAACTTGGGCGCCTGCCCAAGGAGCCTCGGCTGCGTGCCCTTGAGGTGAATGGGAAGTACCGCGTGGTCTATAGCCCTCAGGATATGACGGTGGGGCTGCTGGGCCAACCGGTGGACGGGATCTTCGGCTATAGCCCGAAATCAGCGACAGACATCATGGCGAGTCTGCTGCTGTATGCGGTGAAGTAGGGGGGTGCAGGTCGGCTGTGCGCTTGTATCAGGCGGGACTACCGACAAAAAAGCGGGCGAAGGGAGTCGAACCCTCAACGTCAGGCTTGGAAAGCCTGCACTCTGCCATTGAGTTACGCCCGCAAGGTGCGGCGGATTGTACACGCCGCCTGCCTCAGCGATCAAGGCTCTCGCTGTGCCGCGCGAAATGCCTGGGACTATTGTACTTGCGCCGACCACCCGGTGGTGTTTGCCTCGACTAACTTCCTCCAGTATTGTTGCGAGACTATGAAATACCAAGCAGTTCTTCTCTTTGGCGCTCCTGGCAGCGGCAAAGGCACGCAAGGCCAGATGGTCGGGCAGATTCCTGGATTCCTCCATACATCGACGGGAGATCTCTTCCGCGCACTCGACAAAAACAGCGAGTTGGGCAAGGTCTTTGCGCAGTACTCCTCCAAGGGTTTGCTGGTTCCGGATGATTTCACGATCAAGCTCTGGAAACAGCACATGGACAATCTCGTGAAGGCTGGCAAGTTCAACCCGACAACGGGTCTGGTCATCATGGATGGCGTTCCGCGGAACGTAAATCAGGCCAAGTTGCTGATGGACGCCGTGGAGGTGAAGAAGATCGTCTACCTGGAAACGGCCGATATCGACAAGATGGTTGCCCGGCTGAAGAATCGCGCCATCAAGAGCGGCCGGGTGGATGATGCGGATGAGAAGGTCATCCGCAATCGCATGACGGTTTACGCCAACGAGACAGCGCCGGTTCTGGAGTGCTACGACAAGAGTGTTGTCGCCAGCATTGAGGCCGATCAGTCCATCATCAGGGTATTCTCCGAAGTGGTGGCGGCCCTGGTGCCCGTGAAGGAAGCGGCTGAGAAAAAGGCGTAGAAGTTAGCTACAACGGAGTTGCAGCGATGCAGAACGGCCGGGACAATAGTGCCCGGCCTTTTTGCATTGCCTTTACTGGAGCAACCTATGGTCCTCAAAGCTCTGATTGCGTGTGTCGCGGTCGGCTGTGTTTCTGGGATTACGATTTCGGCCCGTGCCGCGGATTTGGCCGCGGTTCCTGGCGTGGTCAGCCACATCAAGCTGCTCTCGGACAAATGCGAGGATGTCTCCAGCCTTGAGGACTGGAAGAAAACGTACATCAAGGAGGGCATGAGCGACCAGGACAAGGCCCTTGCGATCTGGAAGACGGTCGTGCGATATCGCCACCAGACCAACCCATCCAGCGAATGGCGATGCCCGGATACGCATGTGCATGATCCGCTCAAGACGATCCACGTCTATGGATACGGAATGTGCTGCTGCGCCACCAGCAACGTCACGGGCCTGGCACGGTACCTGGGCATGGAAGCGCGCGGACTGAGCATCACGTCCCACACGATCAGCGAGATTAAGTATGACAACACCTGGCACATGGTCGATGGATCGCTGATGAACTATTTCCTGAAGCCCAACGGAGTGATCGCGTCGGCCGATGAGATTCGTGATGCGGTGGTTGGGTGGCATGAGGCGAACCCGGGATACAAGGGGGATGGAGGCAAGCTGCTGCAGTTTGCCGCAAACGGGAACTGGAGAACCAAGGGGCCGGCGCTGCTGGCAACGTACCCCTATGCACAGGAGAACGGCGCTAACCCCGCCAACGTGCACGGCTGGCACGCCACGATGTGCGAGTATGACTACAAGCAGGCGGTGGGGTATGAGACGATGCCATCGCTTGGATATGAACTGAACATCCAATTGCGCGAGGGTGAACGCATTACCCGCAACTGGTCAAACCAGAAGAAGGTGATTGATTGGACGGATGCCGACATTGTCGATGGCGGGCAGGCAATCCTCGGTGTGCAGCGAAAGCTTGGCGATAAGGCTCCGGGACGCATCGGCAACGGGCTGGTTGAATACGACGTGCCTCTGGCCACGGTGGCGTTCCGTCGCGGGGCGCTGACGGCCGAGAACCTGGCGTGCACGGCCGAGGATAAGGTCGCTCCGGCGGTGCATGTCATGGCGCCGGACAAGAGCGGTGTCCTTATCATTCGCATGCCCAGCAGCTACGTCTATCTTGGCGGCACAGTCTCTTTCAATGCGGTCGTTGGCACTGGCGGGGCGATTGTCGTCTCCTATAGCGATAACAACGGGATGGACTGGGAGAAACTCACCACGGTCAATTCCAGCGGGACGCAGAAGCTGGATCTGGGGAATCGTGTGGTCCGGAAATATGACTATCGGATAAAGCTGGAAATGCAGGGCAAGGGCACCGGCCTGGATGTGCTCAAGATCACCAATGAAATTCAGCATTCTCAAGCTCCGCTTCCCACGCTTGCCGATGGGAAGAATGTGATCACGTTGTCTGCCGGTGCCCAGGAAGGCACGATCACCATCGAGCCTAATACTGATCCCGACAATACTCGCGGCCGGCAGCTTAGCGTGAAGGAATTTCACCCCACGCTGACAAGTGCGAAGCTGACAACGCTGAGACCAGAGGGCAAGGGCAGCGCAACGTTCTCAGTTCCGACACCTGGCGATATCACGCGCGTGCGGGTGAATATGGGCTATCGCTGCCGTGATGCCAACGACACGTTTGTGGTCTCATCATCCTTTGACGGAGGTAAGACGTTTGTCGAGATGGGCAAGATCAGCGGCCCGACAGTGGGCTATACGAAATACATGGTGTTGTCGGATGTGCCAGCCGGCTCGCGCAATGTGCTTGTGAAGATGGAGGGCAAGGAACTCAATACAGCGTGCGTGTTTGCCCTGCGCATTGACGCGGACTACAAAGAGCCGGCCGGCGGATTCCGGCCGGTGAAGATCACATATACCTGGGATGAGAACGGCCAGGCGAAAACCGATGAGCACATTTGCTCAAAGCCCAGCGACAGCTACGAGATTACCTGTGGGCCTAAGACTACGGTAAAGAGCGTAGCCATGGAGCTTGCTCCGCTGTAAACGGCTCGGATCCTGGAGTTGGCGCCTCCGACATGCGAGGTCTCACGGGGGTGATACCGCAGTCTATTCCACCGGCGGCTTCCAGCTATCGATGGCCGGGGAATCTTTTTCGCTGACGTCCATGCTGGTGAGTGCATGCCAGCCATCCACGGCCAGCGGCTTGATCGCCAGTTTCACCACCGGCTGATCCTGGTCATTGACAATGGCGCAGGCGACTTTGACCTCTTTGCCGATCTCCAGTTGCGGTGGGTAGATGAACTTCTCGCGGAAGAAGGTCAGGTCCGGTAGCCAGGTGCGGATGTCCTGCTTGAGCTTGACCACATAAGACTTCTCGCCTTGGGTGAAACGGAAGGCGAAGTGGTATGGGCGGTAGATGGGAGCGCAGCCCTTATTGTCCATGGTGACAAAGGTCTCAATTAACTGGCCCGGCCTGGCTTCCAGGGGCAGGTTCATCTGATGGATAAAGAAGCGGTAGCCCATCCGCTTATTGAACTCCATGATCTTGGGCATCCACTCATCGGGAACTACCACGCTCTTGGGCATGAAGACCGAGACGTGATACTTGTATCCCTGCTCGATAATCCAGTCGACGTCGTAGTTGGACCGTTTCCAGGAAGAGACGGTGCCGCAGGTTTCGTAGGTTACCGGCCGGTACTTCCAGGCATCCCTGAGCCCGTCTTCCTCAACCGACTGGGGATAGGCATCGTACATATGGTTCCAATTCAGGCCGGCGGGTACGGTGCCATCTGATCTCTTGTTCATATCGCCGAAGCAGTCAGCGCGCCAGCCGAAATGCCTGTCCTTAAGTGTCGAGGCATACTTGCATCCAGGCGTGCTGAGCATCAGGATGAGGTCCGTCTTCTTGAATGCTTCGCAATAGACGTCCACCAGTTTGGACGCGGTCTGGTAAGTGGCGTTGCCGCCACCTTCGCCCCACTGGCCGCCGTAGGCGACGTCAAAGCTCTCGAGGTCGGGGTGGCCATCATAACGCTTGCCAAGAGCGCGGATCAGGTCGCCCCAGTGTTGTAGATAGAGGGGGTTATTGCAGTCAGCTTCTGGGAGGCGCGGGCGGCGGACTCGCATCGTGGTGGGCGCGGTGGTCGGAGAGGGGGTGGGGGGAACGGCAGCGACGGCCGCGGGCCTGGTTGTTGGGCGGCCTTGGCGCGTGCCTCCCATGGTGTAATACCAATCGGGCGCATCTTCGGGTTGAGCCCAGGGCTCGATCCGCAACTGGAGTGTCTGGCCGCGGTCGTGGGCGGTCTTCAGGGCCGCGTCGAGGATGTCGAAGCGGATCTTGCCTTTTTCCGGCTCGATGGCCTTCCAGGGCCAGCGGCAATAGGAGACTCGTGTTGGCGGATAGTGGTCATTGGAGAGATCGGCGTTGGCCGGGGCGAGGAACTCCATGGGCCCTTTGCTGTCATCCCAACGCATGCCCGGGTAGAGCGGGTCGCCGTTGAAACGCTGGAAGGTGGTCGTGCCCTTGTGAGGGTTATTGATATAGGCGTCGTTGTACTCGGGGCGGATTCGCTGGACGACCTCTGCCTTGCCCCAGGCATCGCGCCAGCGAGTGGGCTGAGCAGGTGGCGTCTCCGCCTGACTCTTCGCGGGAGCAGGCACCGCTGCGGTTTCCGCGGCCATCATCGGAGCGGCAAATAGCGCCCATCCCGCAAGACCAACAGTCAGGGACACAGCACAGTCACGAAGCATTCTGGAACTACACAACATCGCCAGCCACCTTTTTGCGCGGTAAACGGACTATCCCGCGTCGGATCTGCAACAAGCCTTGAGATGCTATTTCTTCGCCAACGACCATCGCCAACGATGGCGAGGATTCTACCGGGATTGGGCCGAAGGGCAAAATCTCCGTCCGTACATCAATGGCCGGCAATCTCACCATCCAATTGGTCCAGTTGCCGGATGGCAGCCTGTGTATTGTGTGCGCCGATATGTGATGCTGCCTCGACGCGGCGGTTAAGGCCCTGTGTCTGCTGCAGGGTCAGAGCTGGTGATGCCGCGATCTTGTCGAGCAGTTGTGCCTTTCTGCGATCCAAGGATTGCTGCCACTGAAACAGGATTGATCGGTACGTCTGATTGTGGCAGTGCTGGCAGGCGTCCGCGTAGTCGCCAAGCTCGCTCTTGCGCTCGCGTAACCGGTGGCAGTCAGCGCACTGAACCCGGTCCTGGTGTGGATCGGGCTTGTCGGCGCGGCCGCCGGCGATCGCTTCGGCGATGTCGGTGTGACACTGCTGGCACAGGGTGCTGGTGCCGCGGTAGATGGTTCGGGTCGGTGATTGCTCGTGACAGGATGCACACGCGACATCTTGGTGGTCGGCATCGAGCTTGAACCTGGAATCGCGGTTGTGGACAAACTGAAGGTTTTGGCGTCCGAAGCCCTGTTCGGTATGGCAGGCGAGGCATGATCGGTCGAATTGTCCTTCGTGCGGGTCCCGATGGCAGTCAGCGCAGGTGTGCAAGAGTGGCTTGAACTGGGCGCTGGCCAGATGGTCGCGAGCTCCAGATGGGCCTGTGGAGGTTGCGGCGATTGGTTGATGGCACTTGTCGCAGGCCAGGTCTTCATGAGCACCGCGCAGGAGGAAGGTACTGTCACGATTGTGCTGGAACGTCATCTCGCGGCCAGTCCATCGGGTGGGGCGATGGCAGTTGGTGCATTGCTGCGAAAGCTGCCCTCGATGCGGATCGGCATGGCATCCAGAGCAGGTTGCGGATGTACCGACGAACTTGGCCAGAGCCAGCGGTGTGTCTGGGCTGGGCATGGCATGGCATTGCCGGCAGTCCAGGGCAGCATGGGCATCCTCAAGGCGGAAGGAGGTGTCGCGATTGTGGACGAACAGCAGGCTCCTGCCAGTCCAGCCGTCGGTGCGGTGACACTTATCGCACTGGGAACCCAAGGTTGGTACATGCGGATCGGCATGGCACTGGTTGCAGGTCCGGCCGATCCCTTCCATCTGGAATGTCACACGGGATGGGGCTGTCGCCGGGGTGGTAGCGGCGGCGGCCGGGATGGCGAGGATACGATGCAACGGTTGAGATGAGGTGGGCCTTCGGGTGGGGCTATGGCATGCATCGCAGGAGGCCTTGGCGTGGCGTCCATCCAATACGAAGGATGTATCACGTTGATGGTCGAACTTCAGGTGTGCTGCATCCCATCCCTGCACGCTGTGGCACCGCTGGCAATCGTCGAGCCGCGAGATCTGGTGGGGATTGGCATGGCAGCGCACACAAGCGTCAAAGGTTAGGCCGATGTAGCGAAGCTGCCCGGTGACCGGCGAGTGCTTGAGATGGCAATCGCGGCACTCGATGGTTTGATGGCGTCCGTCCAGAGCGAATCGGGCAAGCTGGTGGTTGAACTGATGCTGATCCAACCCGCGTAGGTCCGCATTGGCGCCTTGGTGCTCTACGTGGCAATTCCTGCAGCGGCCAGTGAGTTGTCCGTGATAGCCCTGCTTCGCGGCCAACACCTGCTTGATCGTGTCGTGACAGCCTAGACAGGAAGCGTTGGACGGTCGCTTGAGATCCACATGGCAGGCCTGGCACCGTGCGGTTCGCAGGTCGTTGGCGTGGGATGACACGAGGGGGCCAGGTTCCAGGATGGTGTTCTCCTGAACCGCAGGACCGGTCAGATGCAATCGCTGCGGGCCGGTATACCAGGCAACGGCCGCCCCGATGGCAGCAGCGACGACCGCTGTAGTAACGGCCGCCCACAGTGAGACGACCGGCTCGCCGTGCGCATGACTGCTGATGCCGTGCTCGAGCGGATGGTGGCGCGAGGCGTATTCGCGCGACACGTGGCCGGTGAAGATGCCGCGCAGGGCTTTACGCGTGGGCGGATTGATCAGCGAAAGGAACAGATGTATCGCGAGGAACCCGCAGGCCGCGAAGAACAGACGGGAGTGAACTACCCAGGGTCGAAGATCCGCGGTGCGCAGCAGCATCATCAGTCCGGTCGCCGCGAAGGCCGGGACGACAAGGAGGATGAAGATGCCATGGATCTTCTGCCCCGCGTTATAACGGCCGGCCGGAGGCATGAGCACCCTGCGCGGCATGAACAGGTGCACCGGCGCGACGACAAGCCATTTCACATCACCCAGGCCGAAGCGCAGCCAACTCCCCATATCCTTGAGGATCATGGAGAGTTGCCGCGAAGCGACCGCCGCCAGGAACAGTTGAGTAAGTGAAGCTAGAAGCGAGATGCCCAGCGCATTGTGGACGGCGATGGCGATCCGTGCTGTGGCAGGATCGATCTGGGTCCAGTGCACCGCCATGATGATTCCGCCACTAACCAGAAGGGTGATGTACTGCAGCGCGATCACCCAGTGGAGGATGATCTGCAGGCGTGAAAATCTGCGAACGAGCTCCGGGCTCATGGGTGGGTTGCCGCTCCCTTCTCGGGCTGGGTCTGTGCGGTGGGCGTGATCGCCACCTGGCGCTGGGTCAGCGAGACACGATCTGCGCCATCGCGGCCCTGGCGATAGGCAACAGCGCGAAGCGAAGCGGCATTCGCGGGGATGGTGACCGACCAGTGCATGGACTCTCCAGATGGAACCACGGCACCGCCGGCGCTGGTGAATTCGTGGCTATCGAGGATGAGAGCTCCGCCTGCGGCATCGATCGCTGAAAGCTCAACGGTGACGATGCGCACGCCGAAGTCACCTGTGGGCAGGTTGTGCGGAAGGCGGTTGGTCAGTGTGACGTTGGCTAGACCCGGATGCGTCACTATGTCGAGAATGATCGCTTGATCGGCCGCTATCGTGGGCGCCAGGTCGAAGCTGTGACGGTGTTCTGCGGCTGCCTTCTCCATCGCCACGAACAGCCGCGAGATCTCGCTGGTGGCCTTTGTGATGGTGCGCGTGACCTCGGGCATGTGGCAGTGACGGCAGTCGTGCTTGTCGGGAATGGTTGAAGCAGCCCACTGCGATTTTGTGCCACGGTGGCACCGGCCGCACATCTGTGCGCCTTCAAAGGCTTTGGGATCAACCGTAATCGGATGCGGCTTGACCATCCCGGTTGGCTGCTGGGGGCCGACCATTGCACCATCTTTGAGGTGGCAGGATACGCACGATACGCCTAGTTCGCGGCTATCAGCGCGAGCCTGGGGCGTGTCGGTGGTAAGTGTCGGAAGGGGTGCATGGCAGGGGATGCACTGCGTGAAGTGATAGTCGTCGGTTGCCTGCCGATAGCGCGGATTCGTGTAGGCACGGGCGTGCGGCGAGCTTGTCCATTCGCGCGTGATGTCGACATGGCATTCGCCACAGTCTTGCGGTGTGGCGAAGCTGCCGGGTGTCACGCGGGTCAGGTTCTCAAAGCTGCAACCACAGGCAAGCATGGCGATGCCGATGAAGCAGGCGAGCCAGAGCGCGGGGGTTTGGCTAGAGTGTTTGAAAAACCGACTCCAAGGCATCGGCCGCCTCCTCCAGTTGCTCAGGGCTGACGATCAGTGGTGGCATCCACGCCAAGACGTTACGAGATGCGCCGGTCTTGCCCAGAAGATACCCGCGGTCCTTGAGCTTTTCGAGGACGATATCGAGCACTGCAGCGGCGGGAGTTTCGCCACGTGGCGCGAACTCCACGCCGATCATCAGGCCACGTCCGCGCACTTCGCGAACAAAGTCGAAACGAGAAGTCAGACGGCCAAGCCGGGATCGCAGGAAGGCGCCCAGTCCGGCACTGCGCTCGACAAGGCGATCGCGCTGGAGGATCCGGAGGAATGCGATGCCCGCCACGGCTGTCACCGGGTTGCCTCCAAACGTAGATGCTCCAGGGCGGGTGTAGCAGGCCGCAATATGCGGCGTGGTCGAGAAGAAGCCGATGGGCGTTCCTCCGCCCAGGGCTTTGCCGCCGGTAAGAATGTCGGGAGCGATGCCCTCATCCTCGACGGCAAACATCCTCCCCGTCCGCCCGAAGCCTGTCTGCACCTCATCGGCCACCAACAGGCAGCCGTGGCGATCCAAGACTTCGCGGAGACGAGGATAGTAGCCGGCCGGCGCAACGTTGATCCCGCCATTGCCTTGCACGATCTCGACAAACATGGCGGCGGGTTTTCCGCACGGGTGGGTCAGGATCGCCTGCTCAACGGCGCTGACACATTCCCACGAGCACGATCCCGCGCACTTGCCAAATGGGCAATCGCGGCAGTTGGGCCGAGGAACGTGAACGACATCTTGAGGGGGATGCGGATCGGTGCGCCACATGGGGATGTGGGTCAGGTTCGTCCCTAATCGCGTGCGTCCGTGAAGGCCATCAGTGAGTGCGACAAAGCCCTTTCTTCCGGTATAGAGCATCGCAAGCAGGGCGGCGCCTTCGTTGGCTTCGGACCCGCTGGCGCAGAAAAACGTACTGCGGAGTTCGCCGGGCAGAACTGCCGCCAGGGACTCGGCCAGTCGAGCGATCGGTTCGGTCAGGTAGATGGTCGTGGTGTGCTGGAGTGTTTGAACCTGCTCGGTGATGGCGGCAACCATTTCCGGATGACAATGCCCCAGAGCATGGACCGAGACGCCGGCGAACAGATCGAGGTAGCGTTTGCCTTCGGCGTCGTACAGGTACACCCCTTGACCGCGCACGATCTGGGGTGGTGTGCGGTAGAAGTGGTAGAGGCAGGGGATAAGGTACTGCCGTTTGAGGTCGAGAATGGCCGGCACGCCGATGGGTGGTTGCATGCAGATCCTTTCTGATCAGACGACCGGTTGGATGGCGTGAAGGCCACTGGATTGGGGGCGGCCGGTTGCACTCGCGATCGCCTCAATGTCGTCGTTACAGACTGCCTCACCGGCCGCCAAACGGTCGATGGCGCGCCGGTAGATGCCGGTGAGGACACGTGCCGTCTCAGCCGAATCGTGCTGCGCCTCGATGCGCACGGTCTTGATGCCCATCCGCGCCAGATCGGCGAGGTGCGGCAGCAAACAGAGGTCTCGTGCCATGTACAGGTGACTGCGGCATCGCCGATCGGTAATGAGCATGTGCCGCTGGCCGGCAGTATCAAGCATGGCCCACCCGCGGCCGCGGCGATGGCAGTCCAGCGTGCAGAAATCGTCGGGTGTCGTTCCCGCATCCGCGGCAATCGGGCAGTGCTGCATCACCATGGAGGGAACAGGCCCTTGCACGATCACCTCAAGCGGGAGGCGGCATCTTTCGGCCAGAGCAGCCAGTTCCGCAGGCCCCAATTCAAGTGAAGCCGTAACCCGAGTGGTGCCCTGAGTCGAGAGTTCATCAGCAGCCTGGCTGTTTGCCACATTGAGGGAGAAGTCGGCGAGCAGTTCACGGAAGCCAGCCTCGCGCGCCACCAGGAGCGAGCCCAGAGTACTGACGCCCAGTGCCAGGTCGCGATTGTGTGCGAGGCGAGCGAGCATCCATCGCCACTCGGCGAGGTCTTGCTCATCGGCAATGCGTGTGCCAAGCAGGGCGGTGCGAATGCCGTGCTGCCGGTTCTGAGCCGCCATGTCGGCGATCATCGCGGCCGTGATCGTTGCGGAGGTGCCTGGGAAGTAGTCTCCGCCGAGGTAGATCGCCGTTGCACCGGATTGGACGGCTGCCTCGGCGGCCTGTGCGCTGCCCACGTGCACCGCCAGACCCAGCACTGTTCCACGGGGGACTGGGACTGCAGGAGGCGGGATCACTTCTTCTTCGCGGCGAGCGAGACTGAATTGACGCGGCTCACGGGTTCCGCTGGTGTCCACCGATGCCGGCCCCGAGTTACAGATTGCAAGGCTGGTAGTGAAATCGCGTATTCTTCGGCCGTAGACATCGTCGATGGTCCCTTTGTCCACGGTGTATTGGATTGGATCGGCGAGGTACCCATCGATCGCGCGACGATAGGCCGCAACCAGGGGCGAAAGGAACTCCGCCGTGCGCATCCTCCCTTCGATCTTGAGCGATGCGATGCCATTGCGAAGCAGCAGGGGAACATGCTCCAGCAGGCACAGGTCCTTGCGCGCCAGCAGGTAGGTGGGTTTGCCTGTCGGGTGCTGCGCATCGGGAGAGAGCAGCTCCCACTTCCAGCGACAGCTCTTCATGCACCGTCCGCGATTGGAGCTTTCGCCAAATAGCAGGCCGCTGCCGTAGCATTGCGAGCTTTGCGCGATGCACATATCGCCGTGGACGAAGTACTCCATCTCCAGCCCAGAACCTTCGCCGATGCGCCGGACTTCGTGGAGTGGGATATCGCGCGAGGTCACGACTCGCGTGAAGCCCAGCATCTGCAGTGCCTGGGCGGATTCGATGCTGTGCACGTTCATCATCGTGCTGGCGTGCAGCGGGATTTCCACGCAGATCTCTCGCGCGAGCGAAGCGACGGCCAGGTCCTGCACGATGATCGCATCGGGCTTGAGTCGTCCGATGATGCTCAGGGCTGCGCGGACCTGAGGTAACTCATCCTCAACGATCATGCTGTTGAGGGTGAGATAGAGTTTTCGCTTCCGGCTGTGCGCCAGGGCGATGGCATCGGCAAGCTGCTGATCGTCCAGGTTGTAGCTGGAGCGATGCATGCGCATGTTGAGCGATTTGCCGCCAACGTAGACAGCGTCAGCGCCGGCGCAGAGCACGGCCTCAACCGTTTCCAAGGTGCCGGCCGGTGCCAGCAGTTCAGGTTTGCAGTCGATTCTCATCATGATGGTACGGTACTAATGAACCGCAGGATACGCTCTGCGAGCATGCTTTCCGAGCCCCGGAAAAAGTGATCCTGCGCGCTTAGCAAGTCGATTGTCAGACGTTCCCCGACATCTTGAGCCAGGCGCTGTGTGACTGACGGATCATACACGAAATCCTGATCACCGCTGATCAGGAGGCAGGGCCAGGTGCAGGCGGCGAGAAAGTCGAAGCAGATGCGCTTGAATGGCGCGGCAATGCCCACGGTGGCGAGGATCCGCTCACGTGCACACGCGGTCTGCAGGGCGGTGAACGCCCCGAAGGAATAGCCCAGGGCCAGGATCGGCATGCTTTGGGACATTTCCTCCAGCACGTCCGCCGCATCGGCGGCATCTGCCAGCGCGCCGCCGTAATCCTGCTGCGATTCCACGCGATCCCAGTAGTCGAGGGCCGAATCACCGGCTTCCAGGCAGATGCGACTTTCGCCCACTCCGCGATAGTCAAAACGCAGAGTCAACATGTTGTGCGACAGGGCATCGGCAACCGCGGTGACAACGTTGTTGGTCATGTCGCCAGCGAAGTTCGGGTGTGGTGGACAGATCAGTGCCGCCCGCTCAGGCATGCCCTGGGCCGGATACGCAAGCATGCCAGAAAGGCGGCCGTGGTCGCCGAGACGAATGCGCTCCTGGATGATCGCGGGGCAAACCATTTAGTAGAGTCCTGTAGTGGGGCGCATCACCTGGTTCATGATCGGCTGAGGTTCCCTCAAGCCATTGAGGACAAATCCTGCCGTGGCGGAGGATTCCGGTGGTCTGATGAGGATGGCGGAATCTCGTTCGATCATGTTGACAATCATTTGCAGTTCGTCGAGACGTGTCACAACCACCTGTCCTCGCTCACCTGAGGGCGCATCTTCCCTCAGCTCGTGTCGAGGCCCTGCGTCCAGCGGAATAACACGAAGGATCAGGCGCGTGGAGTGCGGGAAGTAATCAAACCCCGTCTGGGCCGACCACGCGAGTTCCGGCATCACCCCGAACAGGCTGTTGCCATAGCCAGAGAGGATAACCGCGCGGGGGAACATCTGCACAAAGAGTGTCCGCTGGCTCGCCGACACGGAAATGCCTCCCAGGTGAAGGCCAAGGATCGCCTCGCGCTGTGCTGCCGACATGGCCAGTCCCAGGTTTTCGAGCACGACTGGAGTCGAGAATAATACCCCGATCCTCTGCGAGTCGAGGATCGTCATCGCCTGCTCCTGGATGTGCGCGACATAGCGTTCCCAGGCGAAGGACCCGCGTGGAAGCTTCTTTGCCCAGCGCGGGTCCAGGTCGAGAGTGAAGGGATCGGCCGACCCCATGGCCGCAGCGCAGGCCCGCGCGGCCTTGCCGATGATGTGGGGCCCGCTGGGACCGACAAACAGCCAGTTTGCTTCCCGTGGAAAGGCGACCATGGCCGCGGCTTGCGTAAACGGCGTCACGAATGCCGCCTCGAACTCATCCTGCCGATGCACGGCATGCTTTGGAGCCCCCAAAGTGCCGGCCGTCTGCGATGTGACCCAGGCGCTTCGGGTATGATGCAGAGACCGAGGCACAAAGTCTTCGATCGGGCGCTGGGCGAGGGCCTGCTCATCCATCGGTCCAAGCAGATGCAGGTCGCGTACGCTGCGAATCTCGCGCTGCAGATCCAACCCAAGTGCGCGCTGCCGCTCAAGCCAGTAGAGCGAACCGCCGGACGGGTCCAGATGGATACTCAAGATGCGCTGCAGGCGATCATTGACGTCTTCGATACCGGTTGGCTTGTTCAGAGTTATTCCCATAGTCGCAAAAATCCACGCTCACGCGGCGATCATGCATGCGATGAATCAGCGGGCACATAGGGGAACCTGCGGAAAAACTGTGCCATCACCGTAATAAAGCGAAGGGCCAGTTCCATATCACCATCGATCTCGGCTCGCCGGCTCAAGAATGCCTGCTGCGGAGACAACGTGCCGCTCACGATCTGCATAAACACGCTCTCGCCGACATGGAACAAACACTGCCCGTGATCTCCATTGAGTTTGACCTCGCGCAGCACTCCATCCTGCACGTGCACGGACCAGCGGGATGGCGTTCCTCCGGTCACATTAATGCATAGCCGGCCACTTAGACGCCGCACATCAGGCAGAAGGGCGCGGTCGAGCTTTTCCTCAAGGAACTTCTCGAAGTATTCCCGTACCGGACCAGCATGCCGCTGTGGATGCGGGGCGGCAGCCGGCGCAGACTCGCACACGCCGCGCCATTGCCTCGATCTGGCGTATTCAAGGATGCGGCGGAAGTAGGCCACATCCACTTCTGGTGCGCGCGGCAGCCGGTCGCCGAGCGTATCATCCAGATTGCGACGATCGAAAACAGACTCCGGCGCATTCAGATAGGACCGGTAACCTGCCATGGCGCGGTGGCAGATGCGCTCGGCGCGGGTTGGCGCTGCACATTTGAGCTCATCGTCGGTGACAAAACGCACACCATTCGATCCAAAGAGCTCCTCGAATACCTTCTTGAGATCGCACAGAGATAGCGGCCGGGGATGCGTCAGGTGATAGGTGCCGGATCTGCCCGCCGTGATCAGTTCCCATGCCAGATCCGCGACATAGTCGACCGGAACCAGGTTCTTGGTTGTCAGGGGATTGCCGACGATGCGGATTTCCTGATCGCCAATGGCCGGACCCAACAGGTCAAATGCACGCAGCATCTCGTAGATGGTGTTGAACCGGATCGCGATGCCTTTGCGGCTGTCCCCAGTCACAATGGCCGGTCGAAGGATCATGGCGGGTATGCCGGTGGAGATGGCCCATTCGCGGACCAGCTTTTCCCCGGACACTTTACTCTGCTCGTAGGCGTTCCGGTGCGCCTGGCCTTCCTCCAACTCCTCCTCCATGCACGGGCCCTGGCGCAGGCCGGCCACATAGGCGGTCGAGACATGCACCAGCGGCGCGCGGTGCGCTTTCGCAAGACGCAACACACGGTTCACCCCCTCGACATTCACCCGCTGATTGAGTTGCCTGGCTTCAGGGGCAAACTCAACGCATGCGGCGCAGTGGAGGATGAACCCGATGCGAGAGGGGAGCAAACCAGAATCAATTCCCAACCCGTCCTCAGTGATGTCACCCTCGATGACCGTGAGACCCTGGAGCGTTTCCGCCTGGGCTTCCAGAACAGCTCGCCGTACTCTTTCCTGCGCTGATCCTTCTGCAGTGCTTCGCGCCAGAGCATGGACATGCATGCCTGAGCGCAGTGCCTTGGCCGCCATCCAGGCTCCCAATGCGCCCGTCGCACCGGTTAGCAAGACTGTTCGATCCCCGTTGTGAAGCATGCGTGGTGCTCACTATAGATGGCGCACCGGGGACGGGCAAGTTGGACACACCCATGGGCACGCATATCATCTGAGCGCGGATTGTGCTGATTATGCTGCTGCGTTGGTGGATCATCTTCACTGTGTGCGTTTCGGGATGTGCACATCGCTCCATTTCACATCCTCGCGCGGCTTCCTCCAGCCCGACAACGCTGCCGACTACCTCAATCAGCGACGACACAATGGCGGCCGATACATTTGGGCTGACCCCGCAACCACCGTCTGGCTGGAAGCCCAAACCTATCGAGCGCGATGACAGTTCCACGCGCCAGGTCTGGGTCTCGCCAACGCGAGCCACAGCCTATGGCATCGTTCGTTTTGGTCTTCCTCTGCCGGTTGGTCCCGGGCTGGCGCTACCCGGTTTCATAGCCGAAACAGGTCACCAGCAGGGCACAACGCGGCTGATCAGCAGTGAAGCGCACGCGGCCTCCGGTGGCGTACAGTTTGTCGCGGATATGCCTCTGTACCGGATGAGGGGCATCCTCTGGACGCACGGTTTCACAGGCTGGGTCGTCTACGCCTCAACGGAGCGAGCTGCGCCTGTCAACGATCAGGAACTGGTAGCGGCCTTGCATGCTCGCGATGCAACCGTCGCCGCGAAGCCGTGATGCCGGCGCCATGTTGCGTGCCAGACCCACATCACGAGAATAGTGCCATGAACCATCAAGTTGGCCTCATTGGCATCGGTTTGGTTGGTACGGCCCTCGCAGAAAAGCTGCTTGCCTCCGGCTGGCAAGTCGTCGGCTACGACATCGATCCAGCCAAGTGCAGGCATCTCGAAGAACTCGGTGGCACGGCCGCATCCGGACCCGCCGACGTCGCGAGACAATGTCGACACATACTTTTGTCCCTGATGACCACCTCCATCGTCCGCGAAGTCGTCGAGGGCCCCGGTGGCCTGTTGGAGGCGGCCCCTCCTCCGGCATACATCATCGACACCACCACCGGCGACCCTGAAGAATCGGCCGCCCTTGCGAAGCGACTGGGCGATCGCAACGTCCGTTATCTCGATTCCACGATCTCCGGCTCCAGCCGAGAGATCCGCCAGCGGCAGGGCCTGTTCATGGTCGGCGGCCGCAAGGAGGACTTCGATGCCTGCCGGCCACTATTGGAGGCCCTGACCGACCGGATGGTCTACGCCGGCCCTTCCGGCAGCGGCGCCAAGTCGAAGTTGACGGTCAATCTCATTCTGGGCCTGAATCGCCTGGCCCTGGCCGAGGGGCTGGTCTTCGCCGAGCAACTCGGGCTCGAGCCGCGGGCTGCCCTGGAGTTGCTCAAGCAGTCCTACGCCTATTCGCGGATCATGGAAGGCAAGGGCGACAAAATGGTCGACAATGACTTTCGCACTGACGCCCGGCTCTCCCAGCATCGCAAAGATGTCGCTCTGGTCCTTGAGTACGCCGACCAGCTCGGTCTGGATCTCCCCCTGACCGTTACCCACCTGAAGGTACTCGACAGCGCTATCGCCGCCGGCGATGGTGATCTCGACAACGCTGCCGTCATTCGCGAGATCCGCCGCCGCACCGGGCGCCGTCAGTAGATGAGCCTGGCGAGCAGATACGGTCCGTATCCGATGGCGCTTGACGTGCTGCGTGGCAGGCGTACAGTCCGCCACACTGGACTGTGGCGGAAACTACCGATTGACATGATTATGAAAGGCTCGAAGAGGGCGCGGCGGACATGCTGTTTCACACATGGGACTTCGCGATATTCTTCGCCATCACCTACGTCGTCTACCTCTTTCTGAGGCCGACTCGGTACTGGGTGCACTGGTTCTTCCTTACCTCGTACTTCTTCTATGGCTGGTGGAATAAGTGGTACCTGCTGCTCCTGTTCGGCACATCGGCGATCGACTACCTGATGGTGATCTTCATGGAGAGGAGCCGGACACAGCGGCGGCGACTGCTATGGCTCATCGTCAGCCTGGTGAGCAACTTCGGATTTCTCGGGTACTTCAAGTACTCCGGATTCATCACCCAACAACTCAATGCGCTTCTGAGCTGGGTGGGCGTGGCCATGCAACTGCCCGACCCTATTGCATATCCCAACGCGCTATTGGGGGCACTGGGCGTCCCCGCTGCGCACCAGTTCGCGGCCGTCATCCTGCCGATCGGAATTTCCTTTCATACCTTCCAGTCGATGAGCTATACCATCGACGCCTATTATCGCCGCATCCCCATTGAGCGCAGCTTCGTGCGCTTCCTCGCCTTCGTCTCCTTCTTCCCGCAGTTGGTCGCCGGGCCCATCGAGCGATCGGGCAACCTCCTGCCGCAGTTGACCAACAAGCCCCCATTACGCGGCCGCGATATCAGCGATGGCATGTCTCTGTTCCTTGTCGGGCTGTTCAAGAAGGTGGCGCTGGCCGACTACTTTGCCCAGTACGTTGAGAAGGTCTATGCCGCGCCGGACATGTATAGCAGCGGCGCGCTAGTCCTCGCGACGGTTGCCTTCGGCTGGCAAATATACTTCGACTTCAGCGGCTACACCGACATGGGCCGCGGCGTGGCGAAGATGATGGGCTTCGACCTGATGCTCAACTTCAACAATCCCTACCTCGCCGACAGCCTCGGAGACTTCTGGAACCGCTGGCACATCAGCCTCTCGACGTGGTTCAAGGATTATGTTTACTTCCCACTGGGAGGCAATCGCGGCGGCAAGCTCTTCACCTACCGCAACATGGTGCTGACGATGCTGATCTCCGGTATCTGGCACGGAGCCGCCTGGGGATTTGTCATCTGGGGCGCGATGCATGCACTGGGGCGTGCCCTGACGCGCGAGCTAGAAGGCACGGCCTTCTATCGCGACCGTGTGCCGCGCATCGCCAAGCAGGTGGCGGTTTTCGCGTTCGTGACATTCTGCTGGATATTCTTCCGCGCCCAGAGTACGCACGATGCCTTTCTCATCGTAAAGCGCATCTTCAGCACCGGTTGGGGCGATCCGCGGTTCCCGATCGCGATGCTTGTCATGATCCTTGGCGTCTGGACTTACCAGTTCAGCTTCGAATCGCGCCTGCGGCCGGTGCTTGAGTTGGGGATAGTTCGCGTGGCGATGGCGGCGGGGATGATCATCTATCTTGCCATGTTCACCGGAGGAAGCAGCAGTGCCTTCATCTACTTTCAGTTCTAACGCGCTTCGGCTCTCGTTAAGAAGCTGGGCAGTGCTGGCGGTGGTGCTGGGGGCGATCTTCCTGGTTTTCCCTCGCGCATGGAGCAGGGCGCAGCGCTTTGAAGCGGGCACGGACTACCGATTCCCGTATGAGACAAGCAATGACTACTGGATGTACCGGCAGTGGTGCGATCGCGCTGCGCAGCAGCATCCGTATCTCGCCTTGGGCGATTCGGTCATCTGGGGTCAGTACGCGGGCAACAACCAGACGCTGACGCATTACCTCAACGCCTCCAGCGGCCGGGAGGGCGAGGACTTCGCCAACATCGCGATTGACGGTATCCACCCGATCGCGATGGAAGGGCTGGTCCGCTATTACGGCGCGAGCATGGAGGGCAGAAAGGTGCTCATCAACCTCAATCTGTTGTGGATGAGCTCTCCGATGCAGGATTTTCAGGGCGATCAGGAGTTTCGCTTCAACCATCCGCGGCTGGTGCCGCAGGTGGTGGGGCGTTTCGCGTGCTACAAGCCCAACCTGGCTGAGGTCATGAGCGTTGAGGCGGAGCGGCACATTGAGTTCTTCTCTTGTGCGAAGCACATCAATATTAGCTGCTTCGCAAACATGCCGTTTAGCGACTGGACCCTTGAACATCCCTATGAGAGCCCCCTCACAGCCTTGGGCACGTCGTTGCCCGGCACTGACGTCGGGCCGCAGTCAAAGCCGGTGGACTGGAAGAAGCGCGGGATGGGCGGACAGGATTTCGCGTGGGTGCCGCTATCCGAGTCGAACCAGTGGCGGGCGTTCACGCGGACCCTCGATCTGTTGCGCGAGAAGGGCGCGAGCGTCTTCGTCCTCTTCGTGCCGATCAACCCTTACCTGCAGACTGACGATAGCCGCGCTCGCGGCGAGGCGCAGGCGAAGGATGCCAAGGCATGGCTGGAGGGCGCGCGGCTACCTTACTACTGTGCGGATGGTCTGCAAAGCGTACAATACGCCGACGCCAGTCACCCCCTCGCCGATGGTTATGCCGAGATTGCACGGCGGCTGAGGGAGTGTAGTGCGTTCAAAGAGTGGATGAACAAGTGAAGAGGGCGAGGATGTTGAACATCATGCGCTGGAGCGTCATATCACTATGCTTTATCGTCGTCATGGGCGCGACCGCGATGTGCGCCGATTCGCCGGCCGACTCTGAAGTAATCCTCTACTCGCGGCCGATGGGCTATAGAGGCACCTGGTCGGACAATTTTGCGGACCTGGGTACCTTTTTTCGGATGGATGGCAAGCCACAGCGCGTGTCCTTCATCCAGGGCCCGCACGTCGCGGCGAGGGTTTCGCCGGATGGCAAGGCTTTTCTGTTCCATTCAACCGAGGGTGGCAAGCTCGGCGTCTGGCTCACGGACATCGAGGCATCCAAGCCGCGGCGGCTCAGCGACGGCAGCGCCGCCGAGTGGTCAAGTGATGGCAAACGCATCTTCTTTGTGCGCGATGGAAAGGCCGTGGAACGCGATGTGGCATCCAGTTCCGAGCGCATCGTGTCACCGGAGAAGCTTTCTGCATGCCGCTTCGCATCGTACGGGCTCGGCGGCTTGGCGTTTATTGTCAACGCCGAGGCCGGCCATGATGTGCTCTACGTCGTTGGCGAAGGCGCTTCGCCTCGCATTCTGGCGACCGGTGACATCGACAGCACGCCCAAGTGCTCTCCCGATGGCGCTCGCGTGGCGTACCAGAACGGGGCACACCTGTTTGTGATCCCATTCACGGGCGGCACACCCAAACAGCTAACGAGCTCCGGCGGCGTGCAGGCGTGGCCGAAGTGGTCGCGCGATGGCAAGACCATTTACTACTCGCAGCGCAGTGAGCCGCTTGCAGCGCTCTCTGAGATCGACGCCGTCGACGTGGACGCGTCGGGTGTGGTGTCGTTCGTGATGCGCGACGTGAATCCGAGTTTCGATTGGAATGGCGTGGTTGCGGGCGACGCTGATAAGAAGGCGATCCCCGGCGTGACGTTGAGGATATTCCACGCCGAAGGCTATATTCAGGACGGACCGGCACTGAAAAAAGCCGCCGCCAAACCGCTTGCGGACAATAATCAGGGCGTGCCGATTGAAGGGATGGTCTTGGTTGAGAATGACTGGTTTATGCTGGCGGTCTCGAAGGTCTCATCCACCGTTACGTTTTTCCCGAAGCGTAAGGGCGACTTTGGCGCTGGCATAGCGATCAGCGTGGCCGCAGGCCAAAAGGTCGCGAGCATGCAGGTGCTGTCGCGCGACGCAGACGAGGTGAAGATCGCAGTCGACTTCACAGGACAGCCGGCCGGGCGCGTCGAGTTTGCCGTCAGGCGTGGCGTACCGACCATGGGAATTGTTCCGAGCGAAACAGTGTCACTTGCGCTGAACTCCGCGGAGACGGCCGCACTGATTGCGCCGGACAGGTACTCAAACGACATCGTCCTCGACCCCAAGGCGCTGCCTGTGTTTCCCGGTGTGACGCTTCCGAAGACGCCGTTCGTTGTCGCATGTACGGACGGAGGAGGGGGAATGCTCATCGCGGCGGGCGGCCCTGAGGGCGCTGTGCTACGCGTTAGCAAGTCGACCAGCGGTTCTGGCGCAGAACTGGTGGCTCCGGTCGGAGCGAGGCTGACGCTTGCCGTGATGGGCGACCGCTTCTGGAGCCGCCCGCAGGGCGTCGCCTGGAAGGCGCCGATTGACGCCCAGTGGCGGCTTGCATGCAGGTCCTGTCCCGTTGCTCAGACCATCGAGGTCCGCAAGGCCGATGGCACCCTCACGATGACCGCGTCGGGCACACCCCAAGACATAGAAGCCCGGCCAGTCGCGATGATGTGGAAGCAGGCGGACTCGGGCCTTGGGCCTGCTAGTTGGCTGGCGTACCTCTGGGGGCGCGTGGCGAAGACGCCGCTTGATGTGCGGACGTGCGAGGATGTGGTCAATGACGCCTTCGGCACGCGAGACGCCGCCGCGCGTCTAGATACCTCGGGGATCCGTGGTTGGCGCTCTTCCCGAGAGCGGGTAGCGATGCAAGAGATCTTCTTGCACCCCCATGGCTGGGACCCTTCGCTCGTGCATACCGCGCCGGGGGATCTGGGCATCCTGGAAGCGATGATGGGGATCGCCCGCAAGAACACCGAGCCAACCAAGACCATCCTACGCTACTATGGGCAGGATGTGATTCGGCTGCTTACCGGCCTCGATGATCGCGTCGCGGAGTACAGGAAATTCCTCGCGGACATGGGCAAGCTCTGTGCAAGTGACGATGTCCGCGGCGATGCGTTTCTCATGGGCGTGGCCGCGCAACTCAAGGCAGCGAACTCCGGGCCGGCCGGCGGCACCGTCGATGGATTTGAGCAGGTACAGACATCGCTCGATGCCCTCGTCAACACAGGGCTCGACGGCCGCAGCCATGTCTACGGGAGCAAGCAGTACAAGGAGTTCTCGGCGGCGACGCGAACGGCCCTCGCGCAGCGTCTTGCGGTTATCGATGCGGCGAGGCGATTTGCTCAGAACGTCAGAGATGACGCCGGTCTCTACATTGTCGCGCACGCCGATGCGCCAGCTTCCTGCGAGAAGGTAAGAACAATGGCCCGCGATATTCTCAGAAATCGTTACTACCTGGAGCGCGACTGGCGCGGCGAAGCGCTGATGACGGGAGGTGTGCAATGAGCGGTATATCAGAGATTTCACTGCGGCGGTTCGCACTGCCTTTGGTTGTCCTTGCCATAGTTGCGGCCGTTGGGGCGCCGGTGGCACTGGCTGCCGAAGGATGGTCCGGCACATCCATGAAATCCGGCGATTGGCAGGCGCAGTTGCGCACAGGCGACGGAGGCGTTGCCGTTTCCTGTGGTGCCCAGACGGTTCGCCTAGTGCCCACGAGCGCAAGCGGCGAACGCGCCACAGACACGCTCGCGTGCACGGTAAGCGACGGCGAAGGTGGCAGACGCAGTGCGCAGGCCACGTTTGCGTGTGGCAACGCCAAGGTAACTGGTACCTTCGTGCTCTCCCCCAACGGCACGGTCGAGGTGCGCCCCGGCGAGGGCTTCTCCTCCATCAGCATCGAGGGGCCGATCAGGTACGGTGTGCTCCCAGGGGTCTTCCTCGAAGACAGCATCTATGACCCCTCGAAATGCGATAAAGGCACGGTTCATGTGCCATCGGAAAACCTGATCCTGGGCTTCATGGACGGCGGCGATGGGATCATCGCCTGCACCTGGCCCGAAGGAGAACAAAAGGTGAGCATGCGGATGCCCGGCACATCCGCCCCGAAATCGATCGTTGACGGCATTGACATTTTGCTCGACGGCCATAGCGCCTACCTTACCATCCTCGCCGCGCCGGCCATCTGGAAGAGAATCGACCTCCAGGGCGATTGGCTGGAGCGCGACGTGGAGCTTCCATGGAAGCGGCCGTTCGACGCCCGCTGGAAAACTGAGCTGCTCGCGAACGACGTGAGGACGACGCACGTCTTCTCGAAAGGCCAGACGTCCGAATGGCGCCCGTTCCTGGGCTTCTTCGTCTGGCCGGTCTGGTTCGATGGTGAGAAGTCCATGATGCACCTTTCGAAGAAGATCCCGCCCGAGGGCGATGCATTTATCTGGCCGCTGGATGGCAACGACAAGACGCCGCTGGCATTCGTGAAGCGGACGGCGTGTGCGCCGATCTTCACGGCAATCGAGCGCAGGGAGCCTTACCCCAATGGGCCGCGGGGCGTGCCGGACCTCGGATACACGCACTGCTGGGGAACGGCGATCGCTAAGCGCACCCTCTACCAGTATGGCTTCCAGAATCGCGATCAGGCCTTCATAAACAGCCAAGTCGACTATTGCATGGACTACGTGGCGATCATCCAGACGCGCAGCATGCAGTTCCGCGATTTTATGGCGAAGATGTCGGGAATGATGGACGACTGGTCGGTGAAAGAAAAAGATCATGCGGCGACGCTTGAGTTTCTTGGGGCGATGAAAGACAAGCTGCAGGAGGCCCAGAAATCCTGGGTAGCGCGCGTCGAAGGTAGTGGCGAGCACAAGAGCCCCGAGGCCGTCATTGAGTACTGCAACAAGCTGGGCGCGCGGCTGAAGGAAATCGCGCGCAGTGGCGGTACGGAGTATTACCCCGAAGAGATGATGATACTGAGCGCTTTCAATGGATTGTCGGCAGCGTGTGACGAGGATATTCCGGCGGCGTTCGGAACGGCCATGAGAGATTGGTTTACCAGCGCGGCCGACGGGTGCGTGAACCGGCCCGAGGCGGTTCCCTATGCTCAGACGATTCGTAAGGCCATCAGAGAGAAACTCAAATGCAGAAACTGGGAAACAACCGGACTCTAAACGTATTGCTATTGGCTCCGCTGATCATCGCGTGTCTTGTCGCGCGGGTGGCAGGCGCGGGGGATGCTGGCGGCAAACCGCAGGAGACAAAAAGCCCTGGCGGCGTTGCGATGATCCTCCTGCCAGGTGGATCGTTTACCATGGGTAATGCCAAGGGCAGCGCCGACGAGCAGCCGCACAAGGTCACGGTAAGCGCCTTCTATATCGACAAGTACAAGGTCAGTCAGGAAGAGTACCTGAAGGTGGTCAACGAGAACCCGGCGAAATGGAAGGGAAAAGATAACCCCGTCGAGGAGGTGCGCTGGTCCGACGCCGTGCGCTACTGCAACCTGCGCTCCAAGCTCGATGGCCTCAAGCCCTGCTACGACCTGACAACGTGGGAGTGCGACTTCAGCGCCAACGGATATCGCCTGCCGACCGAGGCGGAGTGGGAGTATGCCGCGAGGGGCGGCTCGGATACGCGGTACTTCTTCGGCGACGATCCCGGCAAGCTCAAGCTTTACGGATGGTTCAAGGACAACGCCGGCGGCCGTACCCGCCCGCTCGGGCAGAAGCTGCCCAATCCCTTTGGCCTGTACGACGTCTACGGCAACGTCTGGGAATGGTGCAACGACTTCTACAAGGTGGATTACTACAAGGAAACCCCCGCGGCCGACCCACGCGGCCCTCAGCAGGGCAAGACCCGCGTCCTGCGTGGCGGCTGCTGGAACGCCACGGATGCGAAGTGCTCTTCGAGTTACCGCTACAACGAAGACCCCGGCTACACCGATCCCTGCTTCGGCTACGACATCTACGGGTTCCGATGCGTAAGAAGCGCTATGGAACCCGGCGGATCGAGCGCGTCCGCCACTCACTGATGATAAGGAAATAGAATGACCAGTATTCCCCCACGCACGTGGGGGTTAGGCGTGCATGATGCGTGTTGCGCGTTTGGTCCATCTTAGTCACGAGCAGAAGAAGCAGTTGCAGGCCGCGGCCGAGGGGCGGCGGAGATGGATGGTGGAAAGGGCGGCGCCGTGATGTCAGTGCCATGACCTCGTCGCTCACGACAAGATCAACTCTGAGCTGAAGCACTTGTGGGGGCATGATGATCTCCTTTGATCTCCACCATGCCGATCCGTGATGCTCGTTTCTAGACGGTCAGGCCGCGGCTGGACGCGGCCGCCGCAACAAAGTACTGTCACCTACAGGAAAGGAGCCTATATATGAAGCGGAGCACTCAGCCCAAGGCCACCATAGTCGAGCGAACCTATCCCGGCCGACCGGGATGGAAGTTCTCGCTGATCGTTCCACCTCGAACCAGGGCATCGGCAAACAGACTGCTGCGTCCCATCGCCAGGAATGTTGCCTCAACGAAAGTAGTATCGCTCCTGTCACCAACACTGCTACAGCCAAAGCATGGCGCTGGCCAGACCATGACCGATGTCCGGGGCTATCGAATGGCCAACGTGTATCTGTTATGTGAACCAATCTGCACCAGCGGAGAGCGCGGCTGCAGTATGCAGGTGGAATTCGCGCTGGATGCCACAACGACTGGTGTGCCGGCGGGGACCAGCGCTTTCCTCAACCTGGATGGCTACGGCGATCCGGCCGATCAGGAGCACCGACTGATCCACTGCAATTCCAGCGATCTGTGCGTGGACGGCTACCTTCCCTGGTACGGGGGCGTAAACCTGTGCCATATTCTCCGCGTGCCGATCATGGGACCGTACATGCGCGCTATTGCTTTGAATGAAGATACGATTCCCCATACCGCGGAGGTCCGGGCGTATTTGATGACGTGAGGCAGGCATCGCCGTCCGGTATCCATCAATCAACGCTCTTGGAATGCCCGACGTGCTGCCCAACGAGATTCTGTTTCGCCGTTCTGGCCCCGTCTGGTAATTCGAGTGGGCCTTCATCACACCTGGGATCTTTTCCAGTACCGCAGAGAATTCCTTGTTCCTGCTGAAGAGCAGAATGGCCGTCTTTGTATCGCGCCAATTGGTGTAGCAGTGCGGCGGGCCTTGAGTTCCGTCCTGGACGAAGGCCGAGGCCGTTCGTGCTCTGGCTGGGTCCGCCCGGGGACAATACGGTCGTTAGTGCGTTAGGGCTCGCAGCTCATGGCGGCGAATCGGAGTACCTTACTTGCGGAGACTGGGGAACTGTACCGACCTCAACTGTCGGCCTTGAACGTGAGGAGGATTACGCGTGTGCTCATGTTTTTGGTGATTGTCGCGAAGATGGCTGTTTGCTAGGCTTTGTTTATGCGTTGCTTCTGAACTGTCCTGCAATCAAGGGCACACAGCCGCAGCAATGGCGAGTGCTAGGCAGCAACGTACGATGGACAATTCACTGGGGAGCGAGGTAGTGAACACGACATGCGAGCAGACGGTAGTGCCTGATGTGTTCAGCGAGGCGCGCACGGGCCTCTGGTTTGTTCTGCACACGAAGCCGCAGCAGGAGAAGATTCTGGCCGATACCCTCAATGCGATGGAGATGGCAGGCCTGTCTGACCATGTTGAGTCAGGTGCCTACTATGGCAGGCGGCGAATAGCGCTTGAGAAGCCGCTGTTTCGTCGATACTTGTTTTTGCGGGGAAGCCTGGAAGAGGCTGGTGATGCAACTTCGTATGCTGAATCAAGCGGCGAGCCCGGAGATCGACGGCTCGCTGCCGGATGTAGTCGGTTTGTCTGGCGACTGAACCGGCGTCCACACCTGGGGAAGGCCCGAGGTGAGGGGTCTCTGTAGTACATCATGAATGCCTGTTGCCGCGGGCAGCAGGGATATTTCGATTCGCAAGGGAACCACCTGCAATCGACGGGGGCGGAGCCTTGACGAATGAAGGCTGAGCTCGCTTGGGCGAGTCGGGAGCACGGGTGCTGCGGGCATTAGAGAGGAGACGACCATGCGATCATACATGATCCTTGCAGGGAAGTCCGTGCCAACCGGGCAATCGGTAGAACGAGGGGGACGCGGGGGGGCATGGCCGACACAGTGCCTGGTCGAGCGAATGGAGTCACGCGTGTTCCTGAGCACTACACTTGGGCCGCAGGCAGGTCTTAGAGCCGCAGGCGACACCGTGACAGTACTGGCGACGGTCCAGCTTCCCGCAGCGCCGACCGCTCTGACGGCCACGGCGGTGTCATCGAGCCAGATCAATCTGTCCTGGACCGACAACGCCAGCAATGAAACCGGATTTGCCATTGATCTCGCCACCGACGTCAACTTCACGCAGAACCTGCTTACCAGCACGGTGGGGGCCAGCAGCGGCAGCAGTGCCAGCACCTCGATCACCGGGTTGAGCCCCAACACAACCTACTACTTCAGGGTTCGTGCGACCAACGACGGTGGGGCGTCGGCCAACTCCAACACGGCGAATGCCACCACGACCCGGCGGCCTCCTGCAGCGCCCACGTTTCTTACGGCTACGGCGATGTCTGCGGGGCAGATCGATCTCTCCTGGACGGATAACTCCATCTATGAGACCGGATTCAGCATCGATTGCGCGACCGACGCCAACTTCACGCAGAACCTGATCACCAGCACGGTAGGCGACAACGGCAGCAACCGCGCCAGCACCTCGATCACCGGGTTGAGCTCCGGTACGACGTATTACTTCCGGGTGCGTGCGACTAACGATGGTGGGGCATCGGCCAACTCCAACACGGCTAATGCCACCACTATGGGGGTCATCCAGCCTCCCGCAGCGCCCAGCGTGCTGACGGCCACGGCGGTTTCCTCG
>CAIQIQ010000125.1 GCA_903871935.1 uncultured Phycisphaerales bacterium | reverse complement strand
CGGCCGCCGCCGAAGCCGCCACGGCCACCGCCGCCGCCGCCGCCACGACCGCCGCCGAAGCCGCCGCGACCACCACCGCCGCCGCCACCACCGCTGCGATTTTCGCGCGGCTTGGCTTCATTGACGGTCAGGGCTCGGCCGGAGTGCTCCACGCCGTTCAGAGCCGCGATGGCCGCCTGGGCCTCCGCGTCGCTCGACATTTCGACAAATCCGAAACCTTTGCTGCGACCGGTATCGCGGTCCGCGATGATCTCAGCGCTCTCGACGGTGCCATGTGCACCGAAGAGGCTCTGCAGTGCAGAGCTGTCAACGTCGTAGCTCAGGTTTCCCACATAAAGCTTCTTGCCCATATGCAATCTCCTTTTGAGTTGGCAAGATGAACCCATCCTTTTACTTTCCGGGTTCGCAGTGAAAGAGGCCGTACGCTCGTGCCCAAAGCGGCAGGAATCTCATGAGAGAGAAAAGGCAGGCAGGATGACTGTCGCAAAATCGCTCGATAGGAAACCAACCGTCTATAACCCTAGCGGAAACGTGCCTTTGTGTCCAGTGCAACATCAGGGGAATCTCTCCTTTTTTGCCGCAAGTGCTTATATGGCAGATTGTTAAGTGCCTGAACCCAAACCGTGTCTCAGCCCCGCTTAAGCCCGGTTATCACCGCCATCACATCTTGCGCAGTTAAGACCGTGCCATACGCCTGGGTCATCCGGGTAACGCTGCTGACGTCGGTTCCACAGGTGATGATGGGCGGCTCCTCGGCGCCGTTGGCTCCGATGTCCGCCATTCCCACCGTCGCTGCCGGCAATCCTACGCCTCGACCAGGATGGCCAACCGTTCGCCTTCGATCTCCAGCCCGGCTGGCATCGTGATCGTGGTGGACGCGTGGAAGGGCTGATGCAGCGTCGCCCGCCCGCTGCTGGGTCGGGCGAATTGAACATCGGTCAGTCTAAGGGCGGCCGATCCGGCGTTGACCACGACGGCCGCCCGCCGGCCGGTGGTGGTGTTGCGGAAGACCGACCACGTGGCGTGGGCATCCGATGCGAACGGGCCGGAGACCAGCAATTCATCCTTGCCGGCTACCGCAGCGCGCGAGACATCATCGAGCAGGGCATTGCGGATGCGCGTGACCTCGGCGGCGTACTCGATGACCCGTCGCATGGGCGGGAAGTCCGCGCCTTGCGTGTAGTGGCCTGGGCCGATCAGCAGGCTTTGCCCGCGCAAGACGGCGGAGTTGATGATGTTAAAATCGCCCGGCTGGGTGACACCAACGCAGGTGGTCAACTGTGGGAAGGCCACCTTCAGAGCCGACTCCTCAGGTGAACCCCACCACGTTACATCACCGTAACTGAGCAGGCGGTCCCACCACCCCTCATAGGAGATGCAGAAATCAGGGCTGACCTTGCGACAGGCCTGCATGACCTCAGTCAGGCACGCCAGTTCGCCCTCGCCCATGGCCTGATCGGGGCTGACGCCAAGGTTCGGACTAAAGTCCGCGTTGTAGACTATGAGCTTGTCAATGTGCAGGCCATCAGCTCCGATCTCCGCCAGCTTGCGGAAGAAGCCCACCAGTAGATCGCGGAAGGGTTTGTGCAGCGGATTGCAGTTGACCAGGCCCGTCCGAGTTATGCTGGCCCGGGCCGAGAGTGTGCCCATACCCCAGCCGTACGGCCCGAAATCGAATCTCCGCCAATCCAGCGCGGTGTATTGCTTGCCCTCGGACTGATACCACGATGTTGCTTCGTCGACCGGGTCGAAATTGACGAAGAAGAAGACTTTCATCCCCAAGCGGTGACACTGCTCGATTCCCTGGCGAAGCTGCTCATAGGTGCCCAAGCGCGGGTCAGGCTCGTACATGGGATAGCCACGATCGTGCCCGCCGCGATGCCAGCCGCTGATCAGCAACGCGCGCAAGCCTGCCCGCTTGGCGGCGGCCGCCCACTGCGGCATCTGCGCGAAGGTCACATTGACGTTGTCTTCCGGCAGCAGGAACATCGTGTCGAGATAAGCCGTTTCGCGTCGGATCCACTGCTCGCGTGAGTCGACCACGAGGAACTGATTTTCGAACCATTGTCGGTAGAGCCCGGCCGATTGCCGCCAATTGCCCGCATGACACTGGATGACGATCTGCGGTCCAACAAACGTCTGCCCCGGCTGCGTATGCGGGATGTTGACCCAGTTCATTGTCACGCCGATCGGCTCACCATCCACTTCGTCCGGCCGCAGCCAGTCGGTTCCCTTGCGCTCATGTGCCACGCCCGGCAGCAGCGCCAGGCGAATCAGCTTGGTTCGGGGAGTCTGTTCCAAGGCAGCGCAGTAGAGCGCCCGTCCTGTCTGGGGATTGTGCAGGCACAGCCACGGCATGGACAACTGCAGTGGATACGCGAAATGGTGCTCAGCATGGGTCACGCCCAGGCATTCGCGCGTGCCGAAGTTGGCGAACAAATCGCGGTCCCAGTTGCCATGCCCGATCGGAAGCGTGGCGCGGGTCTGCCGCCGCGCTGCATCGTCGCCGCCCAGGCCTGTCATTCCACCAACCATGGCTTGCCAAACTTCGGTCAGAACCAGCGATGAGCGGTTGATCACCTGCATCTGGAAGACCGCGGTATCGCCGGCCAACTCAACCGCTAAAACCACGGCGATGTCGAACTGACCTTGGGGGCTATTCAGCGGTCCGTTCCAGCGCAGAACCGCGCGGCTACCCGTGACCTTGCCGTGGGAGAGCTCTTGCTGGTTACCCAAGATGTAATGGGCATGCATCTCCGGCATAGGCAGAAGCAGGCGGAAGCTCTCGCTCAGGCGCGGTTCAGCGATGACCTCGCACCCACCGACCTTGTCGCGCAGACGCACGAGGGCGCCATGGGCGGCGTCGAACTCCAGCAGGTACAGGTCGTTTTCGAGCACGAGATTTGGCATGTGTGATTTGCTCCAGTTGTCTGGTTGTGCGATGCGGTTTGCCGGAGTTTATCCCCTACGCTGACAGACACCATATCGACAGAGGCGCAGTCATAGCTCTCTTCCCAGTGGCGGCCGGAATGGGGTAGGGGATTGACAACCTCGATTCCTTGTAGGGAGTGGATCGGGGCGGCAGCGTTGTATTCCTGCAAGGCGGTCACCGGCCTAAACCATATAGGCAATGCACTTATGCCCGCGTAACAGGACATCCAGTTTCAGAATGCGCTCGAGAGACCGCTCAACAAGTTGGCCGCTCCCGGTTACCCTCTTACGCATGAATTCGAACCTGCACGGCCAAGACCCAACCAACATGCACCGCATCGAACTCAAGCTGCGGGATATTGGGCAGTTATTCAACACCATGGACCCCTCGCCTTTCAACGAAAAAGACTTGGACCATGATGCGGAAGAGTTCATCGTGAGCTGGGCGCGGGAATTTCCTCTGCACGAACCAGTTGCATTGGTTGTCCATCTGGGCACGTTGCCACCAGACCAGGACCCGCAGTCCATGATCGAACGCGCCATCCACCATTACTTCGCCTATCGCGTTGAACTCAACCGGCTGGAGTTCCGGCATCTCATGCAGGACGGCCGCAGAAGTCTGTTCACCGGACTGGTCTTTCTGGCCACCTGTCTGACATTGAGCAAGCTGTTGGTGGGAGAGGGAGCCGGCGCGTTCTCCGTTCTCGGCCGGGAAAGCCTGACCATAGCCGGTTGGGTGGCAATGTGGCGGCCGATGGAGATCTACCTGTATGACTGGTGGCCGGTGCGCCGACGCCAGAAGATCCTGAAGCGGCTCAGCCAGATGCCCGTCGAGGTGCGGCAGCAGAACTGACCTCATCAATCCGGCGCATCTCGACTTTGCCAAAATCAAAAACCGGCTGGCCCGAGGCATTCACCTTTGATCTCCGGCTTAGAACGGATCCTGTCTCCGCGAAGGATCGGGATGCCCATGATATACCCGTATCGCGTATCTTCTGCGATGCGGGATCGCACACTACCCGTCGCAATCATCGAGACATGGCCAGATAGATCAAACGTCACGACAGTCGTCTTCCAGACCGGGGCCTCTCCCGTGGCATACGCGGCGAAGAGCATGTCAACCGGGATGCCCTGGTTCTGCTCGACCTTGGTCACGTATATCCACTCCTCTCCATCATCGATTGTTGGCTTGCCTGCAACGTGTTCCAACTGCTCCTTGGTATAGTGATCCATGAGGGCTGCATGCTGATTATTGGGGCTCAACCACTTGTAGCCCGCGGTGTATCGGCCCGCAGCCGGCACTTGGTAGCCGCATCCAGCTAACCCGGACAGGAAGACGCCCGCTGCTAACCACCGCAACGCATTCGCTGCTCTCGACAAGGGCATCTCTGACCTCCCGGCCCGATTCTCTTGCGTTCCTCCCGTCTGTGCAAGGCGCGCCGAATCCGCCGCCCGGCCATTCTTCTCTGTGCCCACGCGACTTGAATTGGTAAAGGAAGATCCGAAGATGGTCACTTTGGGAGGCCTGGCCATGGGCACATCACCGAGCACCGGGAACGACCCGCCTGAGGGGCAGTGGTACTACGAACATGGTGGTAAGCCTATCGGTCCAATCAGCGAGACAATCCTGCGTGGTTGGGTGAAAGCGAGATCGCTTCGTCTGGACCACCTTGTACGCAAAGAGGGCGAGCAAACATGGCGCCCCGTGCGCGAGTGCGAGGAACTGTGCCGTGGCGACGAACCCGAGCCGCCACGCCAGGAGATTGAGAAGGCATGTCCGCTGTGCCACGACACAGAACGAATAAAAAAGCCAATGGTCTTGTATGGCAGACAGGTATGCCGGAAATGCTACTACGCATTTGCAAACCGGCGGCAGGCTGCGTTCCTGATCGATAGAATATCCTTCACCATCTTCACGGTCCTAATCGGGGTCGCCGTCAATCACGGGTGTACGGTCCTGGGATTGGGCTTTCGTATCGTGTTCTGGCTGGGGATGATCCTGGGAATCCTCCTGGGGTTCGTCTTCGCATTCAAGGATGGGTTTGCCGGCCATTCGCTGGGAAAGAAGCTCATGGGCGTGCAGGTTGTGGACCGCACAACTCTGGAACCCATTGGCTTTGGCCGGTCCTTCAAGAGGAACTGGACCTTAGGGCTTCCCTACATATCCGGCATTTTCGTTCTCACCATGGCGGTTCAAATGAACGAGGGACCTCGCCTGGGCGATGGCACGGCCAGAACCAAAGTCATATGGAAGAAGCATCGCCGTACCAAGGTCTTCAGCCCGGATGAGCCATACTGCGAGGCATGCGGCTACGATCTGCGTGGGAATGTGTCCGGAATCTGTCCGGAATGCGGCGAGGCCGTATCTGAGGTCAACCAACGCCTGATCGCCACCGTGGGAATCACTCCCGCCACAGCTCCGGTGGTGCGCTGAGTTCCCGCGTTCGCGAGCATTCGTGGCGCAGGCTTGCAGCCTGCTGCCCCAAGGCGTCCGCCAACGAGGGAAGCTTCCCGGTACAAGACCGGCAGCGGCTTTGCCCTATGCGCCTCGCGCCGGGCTACCTTGATGATTTATTGCTCTCCAAAAAAGTGAGAAGATCTCTTCACGATCGTAAACCGTTGCCAATCCTCATCTTCCAAAATCGACCCCCTCCAAATCGACCCTATATTATGGGGGAGCATTGTTTTTTTCACTCCTCCCCGCCTCTAACCGGCCACGCTATTTGACAACTGAATACGACTATTCCTACCGGCCAAGTAGGCGATCGCTGCCCAAAGATGCGCATCGATCTTGAGCACCTTGTCCAATGTGTTATCCGAGTTACATTGATCTCAGATCTGCGCACACGATCTTGAGCATCTTTGTTCGTAGTAGAGCCGGAAGGCCGGTTCCCCCGACAGTCGAACAGCGCCCGCGATCCTGAGCATCTTTGAACGTGGGTCCCTCGCCCCGAGCGACACCCTCTCCCCGACCAACGACATTTGGACCAATGACCGAAATAAACTTGCGCACCTCCTCCCTCGATTCCCTCCTAAACCGTTGTCTCCACAGCAGTTGATGCATAGGGGGGACTCTCGCCGCAACTTGCGCACCTGTTCAGTTATCCACAATGTTTGTGTTGCGTTGCAGGCAGGACGGCCATACGTTGGAGCCGCATCAGGAGGAACAGGCCTATGTGCAGGTACATTCGGGTTATCGCCGTCTTGTTGGTGGCAATGGGGTACGGGGCGGCATTGGGCGCGGAGCAAAAGCCCTATTGGCTCGACAAGGCCAAGGAAGTCCATGCTGGGTTTGCCGGAGATCGCGGGTTTGTGGCGCAGTTCGGTGACTCGATCACCTACTCGATGGCGTTCTGGTCGGTCTTCGACTGGTGCGATCCGCTGCCGTTCCTGAAGGATGATGGTTTGCCGAAACAGCCGGAGCAGCGCTGGCGTGATGTGATCAAAGGGACACGGGCCAAAGAGCCGGAGAACGGAAACTATTCCGGCTGGACGGTTGGCAAGCTCCTTGAACATATCGACGGGGCGATCAGCAGGAACAAACCCGAGGTGGCGATCATCATGATCGGCACCAACGATATCAGCGGAGGCAAGGTGCCGGAGGGATACCGGGAAGGGCTCCAGAAGGTCATCGACAAGTGTGTCGCGGCCAGATGCATCCCGATACTGAACACGATCCCGCCGAAGCGCGGGGCCATGAAGGCGGTGGAAGAGGCGAACGGAATCATTCGCGAACTGGCCACGAAGAACCAGGTGCCGCTGGTCGATTACTATGGGGAGATCCTGAAGCGCCGGCCGGGCGAATCGTGGGATGGCACGCTGATCGATGCGGACGGCGTTCACCCGACCGCCGGCGAGACAGGCAAGTTCGATGAGGCGAATCTGGCCAAGAGCGGGTATGCCCTGCGCAACTGGACAAACTTCCTGATGTACCGCGAGATTTACTTCACCGTGCTTTCGCCGACATCGGGACGGTAACACGGGTAATCGAGAAGGGGGGCAATTCGATGAGCCACCGGCCGGCCGAAGAGGCGGGCAGGTTTCGCTGTGCGGTCTTGAACCGGACCGCGCACGCGGGGTCGGTATCTGGAGTAAGTTGGAGCATGGCGGCCCTCTGGCCGGGCAGTTTCAGGTTGATGGCCTGCGCCCGGTCGAAGTTGCGATTGACGATGGATACTTGTGCCGTCCGGCCATCGGGGCTGAGCGTCGCCAGGGCATCAACAGAACTGCTAGCCTGGTAGGGGAGGTCGATCAGGCGAGCGCCCTGATGGGGGCGCAAGAGTCGGAAGACCTGGCCGATCGTGGAAAGCTCGCTGCCAGCAGGAGTGACGAGGATCGCGCCCTCGTTGACCGGCTGGAAGTAAGCGCCGATCGAAAGGCCCAGTTCCTCGGCGTTGCGGCAGATCATGTGGAGCTCGGTCGCGGCATAGATCGCATCGACGACCATTGGCCGGCGGTTCCAGCAGTACCACATGTTCCATTCATCGTAGGAGATGCCCGGCCGGCGGCTCTCCGGGGCGCGACGATTGAGCGTTTTGCGCAGCTCCGTCAGGCGCTCAAGATCGAGGTCCGATACGTTGGCGATGCGGCGCAAGTTGCGTTTCACATCGCGGTCCAGAACATCGTTCATGGGCGGGTTGACGTACCAGTGATAGGAGACGTGCTCGAAATCGGCATACGAAGAGCGAGGCATCTTGCGCGCCCACGCGGGGAACCAGGTGCCGGAGGCGACCAGTTCAATGGAGGGATCGACAGCGCGCATGGCGGTGGCGCATTCGTGAGCCATGCGGACGTAATCGATGAGGCGATTGGGGCCTTTCATGTGGCCGTAGCCGGCCTCGTTGCCCAGTGACCAGTACTTGACGTTGTAGGGTTCGCGATGGCCGCGGCGGGCGCGGACCTTGCCCCAGCGGGTCTTTGCCGAGCCGTTGCAGTACTCGACAAAGTCGGCCGCATCCTGTGGGGTTTCGAGGCTGATGTTGATAGTGATGAACGGAGCAGCGCCGAGCTTATGGCAAAGGGCAATCAAGTCGTCGATGCCGATCTCGTGCGTGTCGTAGTCATTCGTGTAGCGCAGGGTCTGGTCGAAGAAACCTTTAAGGCCGGCTCGCCGATGGACGGGCAAAAGGCCATCCTTCCAGCGGTAATCGCCGGCGAAGTTGCCGCCGGGCCAGCGCAGGAGCGTGGTGGAGATGTCCTGCAGGTGTTCGATGACGTCGACACGCAGGCCATGGAATGTCTTGATCGGAAGCAGCGACGCTGCTCCCACCAGAAGCGTGCCGACGCGGTCGAAGGTGATCTCAACGCGGGCGTGCGGATCGGAATGCCGGGAAGTGAAACGGCACGAGACTTCGCGCCATGTGCCAGGACGGATCGTAAAGGACCGTGAGAAGTAGATGCGCCGGCCGGGCTGGTCGGTGAACCGCACGGTCACACGCAGAAGGCGATCGGATCGCAGGGCGAGAAACGCGTTGTAAGCGGTGCTGGCGATTAAGGTGATGTCCGCCTGCCCGATGCCGCACTTCTGTCTGGCGCGGCAGCTCTGGATCTTCTGTTGCTGGACGGAAAAGTCGCAACTGCCCCGACTGGCGAGATCAACGCCTTCGTGGCGGGTGTATGCGGAGAGTGAAGATTCGAGGCGGAACTGCACAGTGTCGGGGCCGATTGCGTACCACTGAGTTGCCACGCCCTGATGGCCAGGCTCGCCGCAGAATTTCCGGTTGGCCAGCAGCTCAGCGCTGAGGCCCTGCCAGACTGCCCGGCGGGTGTGCTCAAGGTTATGTCCGAACAGGAGGGGCGAGATGGTTGAGGTGATCGTGCCGGGGTCAATCGTCAGGGTGGTTGTGTTCATGATGGTCCTGCAGCTTGCGAGAAATGGTTCACGCCAGCGGGTATTTGCCCAAGGCTTTGCCGGCGCGGAAGAGTTCCACGACGTTGGCCGGAGGAACTTCGACCTGAAGGTTATGGACGGCAGCGATAATGTAGCCGCCGCCGCGGCCAAGTTCACCGATCCTTCGGCGCACCTCCTCGCGGACATCGCCAGTGGATCCGCGCGGCATGACATCGCGTGTATCCACAGCGCCCCAGAAGGACAGGTGTTTGTCGAACTCGCGCTTGAGAACAGCCGGCTCCATGTGATTGGCGGAGACCTGGATGGGGTTGAGAACTTGTACGCCGAGGTCGATCAGGTCAGGAATCAGCGGGTAGATCGAGCCGCAGCAGTGATGCATCAGTTTGGCGTTGGTGTGAGAGCGAATGTGGCCCCAGAGGGTGCGGAAATGCGGATTGAAGAACCGGCGAACGTCGGCCGGCGAAATCAGCGGGCCTTGTTGGCCGCCCAGATCATCGGAGGTGTAGACGATGTCCACCAGGTCGCCGACCTCGCGAAGAATGGCATCATTGGCCTGGACCTGAAGCTGCGTCACCCGATCGAGCAGCGCCTCGACAAACGAAGCATTGTCGGCCAGATCCATCAGCCAGTCCTCGAACCCGCGCAGGAACTGGCCCATAGACATGACGCGGCCGCGCAGTTCCAAGGAAATAGCGCAATCCGTAGAAGCACGCAGTTTGCGAATCGACTCGGCCAGACCAGCGGTCTGAACGAGCTCGGAGATGCGAGGCCATACATGTCGCGCAACGGCCGCCGGCGTGGCCTCCTTGGCGAAGGGAGCTTCCTCAACGTAGTAGTGGCCGCGCGGCGGCTTGTGCCAGAGCACGCCCCATTCATCGATCATGCGGTCTTCGGAGATGGTCCTGATGGCGTTACCGGCGCCGAAGGCGCGCGGAGCGTGCACGATGTCCACATCCAGAGCGGTGCGGACATCGTCGTCGATAACCGCAAGGCTGGCGAACTTCAGATCGCTGCGCGTCGCCAAGGCAGGCAGACCCAATTCAGCGCGCAGGGCGCCATAGGCCGGGGCCACGATGGTGCTGGCCAGACAGCCGCCCAGATCCATCGGCACACGGTCGGGCTCCTCGTGATTCAGCGCCGCCAGGACTCGTTCGCGATGGGTCATTCGCTTCCTCCTGCCGTTGTGCGATGTCGATCAGTGCGAAGCGGGTCCGGCCGGCCAATCAAAATGCGGTGCGCCCAGCAGCGTTTCCATGATCTCGCCGATCATGACATGCCCCATCAGGCTGGGATGGGCGGAGTTGGCTTCGTAGGCCCAGGAGTATTTCTCGCCGCGGTAGAGCGACCAGTGCAGAATATCAACGTACGCCACGTTCTGCTGGGCGGCGAATGTCCGCAGACGCTCGCTCGCCTGCTTTGCTTTGCCCAGTTCAATGCCGATCTGGGTAGGCGAGGTGATGATGATCTGCGAGGTCTTGGTCTTGGCGGCGTCAATCAGCTTCTTGAGGTCGGCCGACCACTGGTCGACGGAATGGCCGGCCCAGGACATGTCATTGGCGCCGAATTCGATGATGACCAGATCTTCCGGCGCGGCGACGGCGACCACATCCTGCTGCACGACGCCCAAGGCTTTGTCGGCGGTCCAGCCGCCGTGTCCCTTCTGGACGTACGTGACTCCATCGTAGCCATAGCGCTGGTTCAGCAGTCTGGCGAGATGAGCAAAGTAAAGAAATTGTGTCAGCTTCTCATCCTTGAACCCCCAGTTGCCGCGTGCGGCTTGCGCGCCGGCGGTAACCGAGTCGCCGAAGCCGATGATCTTGAACGGCTGCTTCGCCTTAAGACGCTGGAGAGTCGGGGCGAGGATCTGCTCGTTGCCGACGACCTCGCGCGTATTGATCTTCTGGTCCGGGCCATCGGTCGGCTGGATGTCGGGCTTGGCGATGAAGTTGGGACCTTCGCAGCCGACGCGATCGATGATTACCCACATGTCTTTGGGCGCTGGTGCGGTGAGGCGGACATCCCATTGATATCCGATGTCGGGCTTAGCCCGGGTGGTGCCGAGCTTCTCCCAGGGGAGATCGATCTTCTGCCACTGTTTGGTGACCTTGAATGTCGCGGCTCCCCTGATCGACATCTCGAATTCATCCGAACCCTTGACGTAAAGCGTCATGCCGGCGCTGCCTGCGGGGAACGGCGCATTCTCGTAGGTGATCGAACCCGTGGCGCCTTTGGCGAACTCGATTCGCAGCGCCACGCCATCGGTCACGGACTCCTTGGTCGCATAGGTGCGAATCCCCAGGGGCAACACCTTACTGGGATCGTTCCCATAGCTGGGGCAGGCCCACAGGCCGGTGCGGCTCTCCCAGTTCTCAGAGGCGTCGCCGGAGTTGGCCAGGGGCGTGAAGCGGTTGGCATCCTGTCCCAGCAGGCCCTGAGAGAAAAGACCCAATACGAGCAAGGCATATCGCGGAGCAAATAGTGGCTTCATTGGTTTTCCTTTGATCAGAGACTTCAGCAAGCAATCATGCTACTGCAACTTGAGGAGGTAATCCTGTACTTTGGCGCGATACTCATCAAGTTGAGCTTCGGTCATCTGCGGCTCACGGTCCTTTTCGGTATCATCAAATCGCACCTTGTTCAGGATTCCGTCCAGGTAGCTCTGCGCTTCGGCCGCGACCCGTTTCTGTCCGCCACTGCCACCCTTCACCGATGCCTGGATCGCATTGGACAGCGCCAGAGTGTAGCGGTAGTCGGTGATGCCCTGGCGAATCCTGGTCAGGTACTCCACCGCACGGAAGTTGCCTTCGCGATCGGGATAGGCAGCGCCCAGATCCGCTTCGCCGCCGTCGAGGTCATAGTATGGGTCAACGTGATAGTAGTCCCAGACGAACTGGGTGAACGCCGTCACCCCAGCCTGGTGGGCCTTCCAGGCGTACAGGCCAAACGCCCAGCGGTTGGCGCCCTGGTTGTTCAGATAGACCGTGTTTCCAGCCTTGCGTGCCTGCTCGATGTGCTCTTTCTTTACCACGTTGAGATTGGCGATCTTTGTGACATCGATCAGCCGGGTCGTCTTGGGTCCGCTGGGACTCCACGCGATCGTGCATCGGCCGCCTGCTTCGGTGCAGCGCGTATGCAGGCCCAGAACTTCATCAGCGGCCGATTCGGGCGGCTCATCCCAGAAGCTCCATGCCGGCACGCTCACGCCCGCAGCCTTCGCCTGCTCGGCGGCGCCGGCCATGAACGCCTTGGCCATCTCTGCCGGCGAGGCAAAACCGTTCTTCTTCGCAAGCTCACCCTTGTCCATCAGCACATCTCTTGCCATCTGGTTGGCCGGTCCTCCGTCCACGTCAACGATGGTGAAACCGTCACGTACCGCCGCGTCGTACGCCACCTTGACGGCGGCGAAATCAAACTTCGCCTTGCCGCCTTCGAAGCCCACAAACGTCGGGCCATCGACGCTGATGTAGTTGAGTCCCTGTTCGCGAGCGAACGCTTTGGAACGCTGCCGGTCCTGCTGGTATCGTGCCTCGTTCTCAGGGTAATAGGCGAAGCACGGGACGGTTCCGCCGATACCGAACATTCCCAGGCCCATATCCGCTTGCGGCAGCGACAGAGGCAGAACCTTCAGCGAGATGCCGATGACCTGCTGCTTTCCGCCAGCGCTCAGCGTCACCTGCCCCTTGTAGGTTCCTGCAGGTTGATTCTGAGGAATCCGAGCCGTCACATAGAAACTGCGCGTTGCCCCCTTGGGAATGGCGCACGGCTTGGCATCAACGAGCATCCAGGGCACCGAGCCATAGAGCCCATTGGCCAGCCCAAAGCACTTGAACTTCTGGCGCAAGATATGGAGGCTTATCGCATCCGATGGAAGCGCCCGTTGCTTACCATCCTGGAAGACGCCGGCCTGCACCGTTACCTCGGGCAGATCCACCAGCGCATTGACGCAGAAACGTGCCGAGTCCAGTTCGCCTTGCGCCATGGTCATCGCCAGAGTGGCTGGTTCGCCCAGTGCATCCCGAGCCTGCGGAGCCTGATAGAACCCGACCTCTTCGTTCTTCGGCCGACAGAACAGGACAAACCCCTGCGCAGCGTTCTTCTGCGCCTGCGCCGAAGCCACAACCGTGCGCTCGGGGATCTTCTCCGTCCATGCCATCTGGAACTCATGCTTGCGCCAGCCATCCAGCGCTGTCAGGAACTTCCGGCCGACCTCCGCCTTCTCTGCCGGATATATAACCAGCCCGTTGACGGTGGCGCCATAGGTATCCGGGCTGCTGAAGGTCAGGTCCAGCCGGCCACCCTTCACCTGCACGTCGAACAAGCGCGGCGTGAAGCGCCATTGCACATAGCGGGCGTAGATGTCGTCACCCGGCAGATCTTCGGTATCGGCAAAGTGGAAGTACCGATCCAGGAACTCCTTGCCATTCATCGTTTCTTCCAGGAGCGTCTTGCCGTTCTGGCTGACGCTACGATGGGTATAGTTCTGGTAGAAATCCCACAGGCCCGGATCTTCCCACATCAACCAGACGTGATACGTGCCATCCGGCACCTTCATGGAGAACGTCGCATTGAGGCAGCCAATCCAACTGCCCAGCAGCGTGTCTGGCGGCCGCGCCCGGCGCTCGGAGCGCGAAAAGCCGGCGGTTGTCCAGCCAAAGCCGGTCTCATCACTGTATTTCGTTTCCGGCGTGACGCCCCGGGCCCCCAGGACAACCGGGGCGCCCACTGGGCCGAAGGCAAAAGCCCGCACGGTCTCGTCGCGCGGGAAATCGAGCTTTTCCAGGCGGATGTTCGCAATCTCCGCGTCGGCGGCGGCATCGAGACTGATACTTTGGAGCTTGTCCCAGTGGAACGGCCGCGGATCCACACCATCCTTGAGCGATCCCTCGCCGCGCTTCAGACCCGGAATGTACAACTCGAGCGTGCTCTTGCCCGGCCGGGCGGCCATGGTCCGGTTGATCCACGAATAGTACCCGTGCGGTGCGGAGTCATCGCGCAGGATCAGCGTCACCGCGGCCGGCTGCGATCCAGGATTAAAGATGTCCATTCGCCAGAGATCGTAGCTGCCGATGGCAACCTTGGGCTGCCAGGCAGACAGCCCTGCGCCTTGCTTGAACTGCAGGCTGTTCCCGCCGAGTTCCTTGCTCGGGCCGATGATGCCTTTACTCTCAAAGATGCCACACTTGCCGTCGGCAAAGTCCGCCAGCACGCGCGTCTCGCTGACCGTCTGAGCGTGCAGCCCAGAGACCATCAGGCACAAAGACAGCAGAAGATGCGCGGCCGCCACTGTTATCAATCGATTGCCAAATCTCATCAGTCTCTCTCCTCAAACCCCTCAAGACGTTCTTACCTCTCCGTCTGTGCTTTGTTGAGTCGGGCAACGCACACGCGCCGGCGCCACATAGAAGAACAGGGACGGATCAAATCTGTGATGATCCGTCCCTGGTCTGGTCTCTCATACTTTCTGCGTCTAGTTTGCCGCCAGTTTGTCAATCGCTTCCACGACCTTCTTGCGGAAGACCGGGTAATCGTCAAAGCCGGCGCGGTCGCCGAGCTTGAAGGAATCCATTCGCTTCTTGATGATGTCCTGCGCTTCGTTGGCCGCGGGCGTGCCGGCCTTTTCGCTGGCCAGGCGAGCCAGCGTCAGCAGGCAGCGGTAGTCGGTGATGCCTTCGCGCACCTCTTCGAACTGCTTCGTGCCCATCAACTTCCCATCCGGCGTCGCGTTCACCCAGCAATAGTCATCTTCGCGGCAATCCAGGCCAAAGTAGGGATCGCCGCCAGCGCAGTTCCATATCCACCCTTCGTGGAACTTGCAGCCGAATTGCTTGACCGCCTTGTACAGGTAGTCGCCATAGCCCCAGCGGCTGACGTTGTTGTACATCGCAAACTGGCCGCCCAGCTTGTGCAGGGCATTGACGGACTCCTCGCTGTGCAGGTTCCAGGAGATGGCATGGAAGCTTGTGCCCAGTTGGAAGTGCAGGTCCTCGGGGTTACCAGTCACGCAGCTTCCAAACAGTGTGAACCACGGCGGGCCATCGGGGAAGGCTTTACGGTAGGCATCGGCGTTGGCCTTGGAGGCCAGGACATCTTCCTTGCCGGCCGGCTCATCGCCCAGCGAGTAGTACACCGGCAGCCAGTTGTTTTCATCGGCGTGTTTCTGGATGGCCGAGAAGACCGCCTTGATGAACTCGGAGTAATCCGTGAAGCCGGCCGCCTGCATGGCCTTGGTGTCCTGGGTGTAGAGGCCCAGTCCGCCCATGCCGCAGTAGCTGGCGACCGGGAGCTTGAAGCCAGCCTCGCGGGCCTGCTTCATCTGCCGATCGGCGACGGAGAAGTCCAGAACCGGCTTGCCATCCTTGAAGCCCTTGTAGTTGATTATGGGCAACCCGGTGAAGCTCGTGAAGCCGCTGCCCTTAATCAGGCCCAGGCTGGCCGCAGTGACCTTGGAATTCCACGCGGCCGCGTCGGGATCATCGCTGAACCAGGGAATATCGATGGTGTGGCCGAACGGGCCAGCCGGCACATCGGCCTCGTCCAGGCTGCCGTGCAAGACCGCCAGCTCAATCGGCAGCTTGAACGTGCCTAGTTTTTCCGTGGCGATGCTGACCTGGCCCGTATAGGTACCCGGTATGGCATCGGCGGGCACGTTGACCCGCAGCCAGAAGCGCCGGGTAATGTCTTTGGGCATCGCGATGGAGTTGCCCGCGCGAATATACCGCGGGGACATTGTGTACATGGTGCCCTCGTAGGATGTCCGCCGTATGCGATACGAAACATAGCCCACATCAAACGCGGCGGCCGGCAGTTTGGCGCCGTTCTGGGCGACCAGGTCGCTCACGGTCACCGTGACGTTGCCCAGATCCTTCAGCGGTGCGATCCCCATGTCCATGGGTATCGACTGGCCTTTGAATCCCTCGGCATTCAGAGCGCTGATGGCTTCACCAGCTTCGGGTTTGTCGTTGTAGAAGACATCTTTGCTCATCGCGCGGCTAAAGAGGCTGTAGCCCCGCAGATAGTCCTGGGCCGAGCCGGCAAAATATGGACCGGTCGGCGTGTGTGCGACTTCTTTGTTCTCGATATTGAAGTACCACTTCTGCTTGGCTTGAACCCACTTGAGGAAGCGATCCGCCTCCGGCGCCTTGTCGGCGGGGTAGACCACCAGTGCCGAAAGCGCGCAGGCCAGCCCGGAGCCGTCAAATTCCAGCTTCAGGTGCCCATCGGTCACTTCCACATCGAATCGCTTCTCGTGGTAGTTGGGCCTGACATACTTCTCCCACACATCCAGGCCCGGCCAGTCTTCGATATCGAAGTGACTGAACTCGCGGTCTTTCGCCTGGGCGAAGGTCATCGTGTCATTTACGACCTGAGTGCCGTTGGCGAAGACTTTGCGCTGGCGGTAGTACTGGACCTCGCCCCAGAATCCGCCAGCGAAATCGATGTTCATGAACACGCTGTATTTGCCATTGGGCAGATCGATCTGGACACCGCCTTTGTCAATGCCAATGAAGTCACGATAGAGCGGGTCGGGGCGATAGAAGTCGATCGCCTGCTTCCTCTTGACCGGATCGCTGATCTGCGTATCGGGTAGCAGCCCGAACCCTTTCTCTTTTGTGTAGGTGTCGCTGGGCCCGAGGCGGACAAAGCCAGGCATAACCGGGCTCTGGTCGGTGCCTACGTCATACGCCATCAGGCCTGGGAACTGGTACTTGGCACCATCGGTGTCCTTCTCCAGACGGATGTTGTCAAAGTACAGGGCATCTTTGTCATCATAGTTGCAGCTCCAGATGTCGCCCTGGAAGACTTTGAAGCTCACGCGGGTAAGGTGTGCAAGGTCCAACGGGCCGTGGAGGAACGGCCGGCCTTTGCCACCGCCGCGGATGCCTGCGATGGGCAGCACGATCGTGTTCTTACCCGGCATGACACCGGCGAAGAGCTGCCCCTGCCACCAATAATGACCCTTAACGGTTGGATCCTCCAGCAACACCACCAGCAGCTTGCGATTCGAACAATCGCTGTAGACATCGAGCTTGAGGTAGTCGTAGCCGCCGCTCCAATCCAGCGGACCTTCCAGCGTGAGCGTGCCGTTGTGGAGCTTCAGGGCTTTGCCCCCATCGGTTGCATGCTCTGAGACAATCTGCATGCGTGGGTCAGGCGGAACCTGCTCGACGTCCGGGAACTCATGGATAATCGGTGCGTGGACAAACGGTGAGCCGTTCTCGAACGACGTAACCTTCTTGACCGAATCCGGCGACGTGTTCGTCGCACATCCGCCGATCAGCATTGCCAACGCCACCACGACCGATCCTGCCAACGATGTCTTGAGAATCACTCTTGTCTCCTTCAAGGAAGATGGCGCGATTGTACCGGACCGCAGAACCAGTGCCAGTTTCACCATCGGCACGTGATCTTGGACCTTGCAGTTCACCAGGCTGTAGGCGACAACATCCCAGGAACATCAGAAGGAGCCAGGAACGAATGTCGTTTTTCCTTGACAATCCCCCGGATTTCCAGCGTCACAATGCCGAGGTCGCCGAGGTGTGGAACGCCTATAAGCAGGGGCGGCCCACGCGCGTGCCGGTGTCCATCTACGGCAGTATCCGAAACCTGATCCAGAACCCGGCCATCAACAACACCGGGTATACATTCGAGGATTTCTTCAGTAATCCCGAGGCGCAGATCCGGTGCCAGCTCACCTACCAGAAGTGGTTCCGGCAGAATGTGCTGCACGATGGCGAGATGGGGCCGCCCAGGGATGGGTGGTCGCTGATCGTCGATTTTCAGAACTCCTATGATGCCGGCTGGTTTGGCTGTCCGTTGCATTTTGATGGCAATGCCGTCCCCGACACCATCGAGATCCTCCGCGAAGACAAGCACAAGCTATACAAGATGCAGTGCCCGGACCTTCTGCACGGAGGACTGATGGGCCGCGCTGTAGAGTTCTTCGACTACATGAAGTCGCGCTGCCGCAACCTCGAATTCGACGGCCTGAGCGTCAATCCGCCGCGCACCATCCCCAGCGAGACGACCGACGGCCCGCTGGACGTCGCCTACAAGCTGCGCGGCGCTGGGGAAGTCTGCATGGATATGATCGCTGACCCGGACTACTACCACGACCTGATGGATTTCATCACCGATTGCCTGATCCGCCGCATGAAGGCTGTCCGCGAATGGCGATGGCAGCACACCCCCGATTCCCCGGACAAGAGCCAGTATCGGCGTCCATCGTTCTTCTTCGCCGATGATGCCATCGTGCTGCTCTCACTGCAGCAGTACGAGGAGTTTGTCTATCCCTACCACAAGCGGATCGTCGATGCTTTCAGCGATGGCAGTCCCACCCGCGTGCATCTGTGCGGCGATGCCAGCCGGTTTTTTCTCTTCCTGCGCGATCACCTCAGCGTGCGCCAGTTTGACACCGGTTTCCCGGTGGACCTCGGGGCCCTGCGCAGGCAGCTCGGACCAGACGTCGAGATTTACGGCGGCCCGACGATCATGTTGCTCAAGGGCGGACCGGTCTCCGCCATCCGCGACCATGTCCGCGATATCTGCCGATCTGGCGTGACCGATGGCGGCAAGTTCGTAATGATCGCCGCCAACAATCTGGCTCCCTGCACACCAGTTGAGCACCTGGCGGCAATGTATGATGCCGTGAAGCAATTCGGGCGCATGTAGAGCAGGTCCGCCGGACCTGCTCTACCAGTCTGCTGGTACATCAGTTGGCAGCCATATTCAGCAGATCATCCCGCCCGGCAAAACGCCCGGCGAAGTTCGTCGCAACTCCCAGCAGGACATCACTGTCTAACATGGCAGGTGCGCTAGAATTCTCGGCAGAAACGCCGCTCGCCGCCCCTGGCATGCTCTGGATCTGCGCACCAGCACCACCGATCTTGGAGAAGTTGAGCACGGGATCCTTGCCGGTCCGGTGTAAGGTGTTCAGGTGAAGCGGCCCAGAGCGAACTACCGCTTTGGCGTTGACTGTTTTGACCAGTCCATCAGAGGTCAGGCCATTGAGGTAAAACAGTCCATCCGCGCCGCGCACTTTCTTAACGGTAATGGTCAGCACGGTGTTGGCCGTTGTGTCTGTGAGGGTAACGCTGTTGTCGGGTTGAACTGCTCCGCTGCCGCCGCCGGTGAGATTGAAGGTGACCAGGTCGCCGTCAGCATCCGTAATGGTGACCGGTTTGACCTTGCCCTGCTGCAGACCGAATTCGGGCAGTTCCGTTACGTTGATGGTAAACACTTTCTCGTAAAACAGCCCGTTTTGATCAACCACGCGAGCGCGGATCGAGTACGCTCTCTTTCCGTCAAAGTCGAAACTGCCCGTCGTCCGCAGTTCATCGCCGACCGTCGTGAACCGGGCAAAGTCCGGCCCGTCCGCTCTGGGTGCCACGCTGAATGTGAAGGTATTGCCGATATCAGGGTCCGTTGCCGTCAGCGTGCCCACGGTGGTCCCTGCAGGCTGGTCCTCCGGGATGCTCGATTGCGACAACGTCAGGTTCGTCGGCCATTCATTGATATTGGTCACGCTGATCGGCATCGCGCATTCGTAGTAGAGCCCGCCGGCATCCGTCGCCCGCACGCGCACGGAGTAGCTGTCCTTCGTCTCGTAGTTGAAACTCGCCGTCGTGACGAACGTGTCCCCGACAATGGCGAAGCTGCCATTGTCATCCGCCCCATCACCGCCGACCAGCGTATAGGTGAACGTGTCACGAGCATCCGGGTCGATCGCCAGGAGCGTGCCCGCCGCCGCGCCGGCCGGACTATGCTCGGCAACGCTGTTGTTCGTCAGGCCAATGTCCGTCGGCGCCTCGTTCACGTTCTTCACGCCAATCGCGAATGCCTTCTCGAATGACAACCCGCCCTGGTCCGTGGTCTGAACGCGGATCATGTAGCCGTTCTTGTTCTCAAAGTTGAAGCTGCCGGCCGTCAGGAGTTGATTGCCGCTGATCCTGAAACTGGCATTGTCAGCACTTCCTGAGCCGGGAACGAGCGAGTACGCAAAGGTGTTCACAGCATCGGGATCAGCGCTGGAGAAGGCGCCGACAATCGTGCTCGCAGGCTGGTTCTCAGGCACGATCGCGCTGCTCAAAGCGATGCCCGTGGGCGCCTCATTGAGATCCGTTATGGTGACAATGAAGGCCTTCTCGAGGAACAAACCACCAGCGTCCGTGGTGCGGATGCGCAGGGTATAGCTGTTCTTGGACTCATAATCGAACGGGGCGGCCGCTCGCAGTTCGGTGCCGACGATCGCGAAGCGGGCATTGTCATTGCCGCCCGGGCCAGGGACCAGCGAGTACGCAGAAGTGTCACCAATATTGGGGTCGGTGCTGGAGATTGTGCCAATGACGGTGCCAGCCGGCTGGATCTCCGGCAGCGAAGCATTGCTCAAGGCAATATCGGCAGGACGATCGTTCACCACAATGGCAAAGATCTTCTCAATGAACAAACCGCCCATATCGGTGCTACGGATGCGGACGGAATAAGCCTTATTGGGCTGATAGCTCAGCGAGACGGCCGACCGAAGTTGGCCGCCACTGATGGCGAAGCTGGCATTGTCACCGCTGCCTGGGCCGGCGACCAGAGAATACGTGGCGGAATCCCCGACGTCGGAGTCGGTGGTGGAAAGTGTGCCGATGACTGTGCCGACCGGCTGATTCTGAGGCAGCGCAGCATTGCTCAAGGCAATATCCGTGGGAGGATGGTTCGTAATGTCTGCCGGATAGATCGCCGAGGTCTCGCCGCTGTCGGCTGAGCAGGTGCGCAACTCAAGAGTTTGCGGAACGTACGGGAGGTTAATGACCTGCGACGTGAAAGTCTTGCTGAACGTATTGTACGGTTTGGAATTGACATTGATCCATGGCCCGCCATCGAGCCGATACTGGAGGAAGTCCACCTCGTTCAGCGTAATGTCGTTGCCGGGGGTGGAGTGGCTGCCGGGATTCAGGTTGGGTAGCGTCTGCACCGTGGAGGTGCCGGAGAAGGAGTACTGCAACCCTCCCCAATTCCATGTGCCGCTTGTGCCCGTCAGGGTCAAGGGCTGGTCCAGAACATCAATGATCTTGTCGCTGTCCGTGTCACGCCAGCCAATCATCTCCATCGAAGCAGGGGAAGTGGTGTGGTTCTGGTATGCAGCGGTCTGCATGTTGGCATCGCCCATGATGCTGTCAACCTGCGGCGGCACATTTCCCGGGCGTTGATAAGCGGCGTTGGTATTCTGAGTGTTGTAGTAGCCAGACGTGTCAAAATACGATTGCCCGCCGTACCCCGCGACGTAATACTCGTCCAGCGCATAGAAGATGTGGCCGGTCTCATGGGCGAATACCTGGCCCATCGAATCGATTCCCCAGCCGTCGTTGTCATAGGTCATGACGACGAACGGCCCGCCAAGATAGGCGTAGCCGAAATACCCATCGGTGAACATGCCGTCATTATCCGCCGACGAATCGGCCACAAAGACCGTGTACGACCAGTCTGAATTGGTTGCCAGTCGCCGGTCATCGTTGAATTGCGAAACGCCATTGTAGCCGCTGTAAGATCCCTTGGTCGCAAGGAACTGGTCAATCCACATGTACTGGTCAGTTGACGACCGGTCGATCGGCTCATACGAAGTCTTGAACGGCGTATCGGCATTCGTAAAGTCAATCGTGAAATTCAGCGGGCTTGTATATCCCTGGTTGCCATACGCGGTTTGCCACCAGCTCAGACCCTCAGCGATCCTTGTCTTGACATTACCAATCTCGGTAGGCGTCCAGGTTTCGGTTTGGGGGTCGACCGTGCCATCCGATTGCAGCAACACCACCGTGACATACACATCGCCGTTCATGTACTCGCTGCCATCGGCGTACTGGGCGCCAAATGGACGCTGACCCGCCGGCGGAACCGGAGCAGCATTCGAGGGGGCCGTGGCTCCAGAGGAGGGCATGTAGAACGTGTCCCCGGATAGCTGATATCCCATCCCCGGGATGTACGGCACATTCGCCAGATTGGGAGTTACGCTCAGCAGTATCCGGCTCTCCAGCAACTGGACAAATCCACCATCAATGGCAATTTGCCCATTCGCATGCTGATGTCTCTTATTCCCCGCCGCCTGATGACGCCTTGCCATAGCCTGCCTCTTTCCTGCAAACGTGAAAATGATCAAACCGCCAGAAGCCGAATAGCCATCGCTTCTGTCGCATACCCACAACCTGAGAACGATGCCTATTATCCGCTGCCGTCCGCCGCGTGCAAGGGATTAGCCACCTTTTTCCGCAAAGTCTTAGCCATAATCACACAACTCACATGCGATTATCGTTTGTCGCCCTGGCCCTGCTCGATCTGTGCCGCCGCCACTACGACATCCACCTGCGCTTCGATATCGATCCAGCCGATCGTGTATCTTCATTAATCTCAGGGACTTGCATCGGATTCTGCATGACTGCATTCCTCACTGCCCCGAAACACTATCCACCCCACGGAACATCTCCACCAACCTCCCCCTCACCCCCTCCGGCAACTCCGGCCGGAGAATCGATGCGACATTCTCCTCCAGGTGCTCTATATTCCCCGTCCCGCAGAGCACCACATCAATCCCTGGCTCCGCCCGGCAGAACCGGTACGCCGCATCTGGAATGCTCGTCGCCGCACCATCTTTCAAAACGAAGTCGAGCGGCGCATCAGCGTCGATCCCACCCCCGCAAATCTGCCCCTCCGCCACCAGCGCTGCCACCGTCGCCTTCAACTTCTCCTTCCGGCTCAGCGCTGTTCTCACCGCAAACATATCCAGCACCCCGATCCCTCTCTTGCGCGTCTCTTCCAGCACGCGCTGCCGTGCTGACTGATTCAGGATACTGAACCCCACCATGACCACTTCCCAACAGTCATCCTTCACCGCCGCCGACATCATTGCATGCCCCGTGTCCGACCCAAACGCCTCGGTGATCCCCACAAAGCGGATCTTCCCCTGCTGCTTCAGTTTCAGCATCGCCGGCACAAGTTGCTCTCGCGCATAGGGGTAATCCTTCGCCGACACCCCGTGCAGATGATACACCTCGACGCGATCCGTCTTCAGCCGCTTGAGGCTATCTTCCAGCCCCTGCACCAGATCGCCCGCCGAGATTCGCGTCCCATCCTTCGACATGCTCTTCTTGGTTGACAGCACAACACTGTCGCGCGCACTCCCCGCGATCCCCTCACCCACCAGCGGCTCGGTCCCATACGACTCGGCCGTATCGATGAAGTTGATCCCCAACTCCAGCGCCCGCCGCACGATTGCCACCGAATCCCCCGCCGGGTGTCCGGTCGCCTGCCCCAGCCGGCTATGCCCGCCCGCACCCAGCCCCATCACACTCACCCGCAGCCCCGTCCGTCCAAGCGTCGTATAATCCATGCCGGCTCCTTCACCTCATAGATAGCCATCCTCCCAACCAGACGCAAGCAATTCCGACTAACTCACGCCAAGTGGGTCACGGTCTCCAGTGGCAGCCGTCGATCAGCGCCAATATCTGTAACGATCTGCCGCAGCATCGCTGGCGAGACCATTTGGCCATCCTCCGTGGCAAGGATCTCGCTTGGTGCAAACCACCGCACCGCCATGATCTCATCGCCGGCTCGGGCGTCCATCTTGCCGTCGTGCTGGGCGACGCAGACAAACCGCACCGCCCGGTGTCTTGAGTAGATCCCAACCAGATACAGAGGCCGAATGCTCAGGTGCGTCTCCTCGGCCGTCTCCCGAATGGCCGCCGCCACCGGACTCTCGCCATGATCGACATGCCCGCCCGGCAGGTTCCATTTCCCGCGTGATGCCGCCTTCTGTTCCTGCACCAGCAGTATCCTTCCGGCGCTGTCCAGAACCGCCGCACTGGCATGGATTCGGAACAGACATCGTCCATCGGCAGCGATCATCTCATCCACGCTCATACCATTGCTCCCAAATCCCGTCACGGATTAATCTTCGCCGTGTATGTCCCCGCAGGCCCTTCAAAGAAAACGCTCTTGCCTTCTTCCGTCGCGGTCAGGGTCGTTGCTTGTGCCTGGCCTCCGCCTTGGATGGTCCACTGCCCGGCCGGCAGATTGCAGATGAGGTAGCGCAAGCGAGCGGGGCCGTCGGTGTTGAATGTGAAGCTGTTCGGCTCCCGGCCAGGCCGAGCGAAGAGCACCGCGCAATCTCCAATCCGCGCCCCCACCACATCAGGAGCATCGATGCGGTTTACCACAGGCGCATCGGCCGTCGTGCTGTCCATCACGCTCAGCACATGCAGGAAGACATCTTCCTTGGCTGGCGTCCCCAGCGCGGGCGGCGAGACCTCTACGCGCCAGGCGCCGCCTTCGCCGCTGGGTTTGTTCACGGCATAGTTAATCTGCGTGCTCTCGACCCAGAATTCCTTACCCGGCCCGCCGACTTTAGTGATGGCCGCCCCCTGCGGCAGCAGACACTCGGCCACCAGCTTCCCGCCGTAGCCATTCTTGTCATAGACAGCGCTGATGCGCCCTCCCTCGATCGTCGGCTCATCCATCGTGTGCAGCAGCCAGGTCTTTTTGAACGATGGATCGGCCGCGATGACATGATCCAGCACAATCAGCGTACACGGATACTTCGCATCGCCGCCGGTCAGGGTCACCATCGAGCGTGTAACCAGCGAGACCTTCTTCGAATATGCCGCCGTGATATCGCCGGAAATGTAGCTGTACAGCGGCCGCTTTGGATCCGGGACGATCCCATGACTGAGCACCTTGCCCACGTGGTATCCCTGGTTGAAGAGCATGTCGAGATTCACCGGATGATCGAGCTGGCCGTTGGGCCAATGCTGCCCGCCATCGTTGGCCGCGGGTTTGTTCTGGATCATCTGTTTCTCGGCCGGGTCGAAGATCAGCAGCCCGTTGTGGGCGATGGTCTGGTGGTAATAGTTGATCCAGTGGTCCGAGCCATAGAGGTTGTTGCGCCCTTCATAGAAACCACTGGAGATGGCCAGCGGGCCGCGATAATAGATCTGGAAGTTCCCGAAATCCTTGCGCTGGTGGTTGCCGAAGAAGTACTCGCCCATGTGCATGCTGACCATGGCGTCGGGCGCGGGCGATTCCTTACCCATGTTCCAGCCCGTGCGGACGACCATCGTGCCAATCGGCTGGGCAAAATACTTGGCCAGCGGAAGCTCGCTGATCGAGCGTTTTGTCGCATTGGGCTTGCGGAACAGCAGCTCGAATATGCGATCGAAGGGCCCTGGGCGATCAAAGAAATCCGAGTCGGCCATCCACATCTCATAGGGGTTGTCGTAATAGCTGCCGCACAGCAGTTGTATCAGCCGCTTGGCTCCCGCTTTTCCACTTTCATCGAAGGTGTCGCCGCTACGGAACTGCCGGCCGTCGGGGCGAAGGTTGTAGATCACCTGGTAGGGAACGAACTCCTGCTCGCGCGTGAATACATCGCCCGCGCCCATGCGGCGAAACAGCCACGTGGCGCACAGATCATGGAGGAATCGACCGCCGTAGGAATCGCCCTGGTGATGGGCATGGCCGGGATAATAGAAGTTGCGCGCTGGCACGAATTCCTTGAAGAACAAGGCGGCCGCCGCGTCATACATGCTCTTGTCTTCGTCATAGATGGCCACGCCCAGCGGCAACTGCCCGGTGAGCAGCCACCCCTCGGTGCCGTGGCCGACGATGGCGTGGCTGTCGAGCTTCGCGGGGTAAAAAGGCTCGTGCGAGGCGGAAATACGTTTGAACTCGGTGATGAACTGCTGCTTCTCCTGGTCGCTAAGCAGGTCATAGCACCAGTCATAGACGCACGCGCACCAGTGCATGGGCATGGCTGGGGTGCGGCCGTCATTGGAAGCGCGCATGGCGACGAGTCCCTCTTCGACGGCCCGCCGACCGACGTCCTTGTCGCCTTCGATCAGGTAGACGAAGGCAGCACAAAACGGCCCGATGCGGCGGTCGGCGATGGCCGCCTTGACCTCAGCATAGGCGGGCTTGAACTCATCCATGGCGATTTTCTGCCGCAGTGCCGGCAGGTCATCCGCCTGCAGGTAAACGCGGGGATGTCGCGGCGGAACCTTGGCGATGGCCACCTCGGCCGCACCGACGCCCGAGGAGATTGCCAACACCGCCAACAATGAGATGAGTGTGATCTGATGCATGCGAATCCTTCTACGATAGCTACACCCCTTCAATCCAACGCCGCGTCCACTCCACCGCCTCCAGATCCATATCGCAGATGCAACTGGCCAGAAAGATCATCCCCTCGATCCGGCCATCCTCCAGCATTTTGCGCCCCAATCGGCACTGATATTCCATCAACTCCGTCGGCATCGGCTTGCCCTCGCCATAATCCCACATGTAACACCCCAGCACTCGCCGCTTGCCGGGCGTGAGCTGCTCGCAGCGCGCAAAGTTCGCCTCCAGCTTCCCCAGATCGCGCGCATGCCAGGTCCAGAACGTTACCACGTCCAGCGCCCCCAGATGAGCGGCGATCGGCAGGTCAAACTGATGCGCGTACAGCACTCCCCACAAGTCCAGCCGCCTGGTGCCTGCCCCATCCCCATGCAACCGGCCGGCCAGCCGTGCCAGTTCCTCGGCGTCCACGCGCCACCGCCGCGAACCGTTCTCCGGCGCATTGAATAGATCATCCAGGATCGCGCCACAAACGTTTCTATGCTGCCCCGCCAGTGCCAACACCTCTTCCACATCCGTCTGTTCATCGTTGCGCTCGCTGCTCGAGTCGCCCACGATCGACCACACCACCCGCCGCAGTCCATCCAGCGGCCGCTGATGTGCGTCAAACGGCGGCGCTGGATTGCCACCATAGACTACCATCACGACGTTGGGTATCCCCATCCATTTCGCCGCCTCCGCCGGCCCCATCCGCGACTCTCGCTGCGGCAACCCAAACTGCCGGAAATGAGAATTGGCCGGATGCCCCCACAGCCAAAGCTGGTCTCGAATGTCCATTGCCCGATGCTATCTCTGCCTCACGTCTCCAGCAATCCGGACAGTGGGCATCGCGCGCGTCCCGCATTCCGGGCATCGATCCGGCGTGGCGCGTAGGTCGTAGCCGCAGGTGGGGCAACGCCCTGCGGCGGGCCGCCATTTTGCGCGGACGCGCTGCCATGCCCAGACGGACGGCAGTGCTATCTAAGTTTCCGGCCTCCTTGACTGTGGTACATTGTACGATACTATTCAGCGGATGCACTACACGTTCCTGCAGACCCCGCTGTTCACGTCCCGGTGGAAAGCGATGGGCCTGACGGACGAAGATCTGCGGATGCTCGAGCAGGAACTGCTGCGATCGGCCCCGGGACACCCGGTAATGGCGGGCACCGGCGGGTGCGAAAGATGCGATTTGCTCCGCCATCATGGCGACGCGGCAAGAGCGGGGCAACGCGAGTGTGCTACGTATGTTTTGCCAGCTTCGATACGATCCTATTGGCGCTGATCTTCGCCAAGAATGAGCAGGCGAACCTGAACAGCGCGCAGCGTGCCGTCTGCAGGAACCTGGTTGCGGAGATTGCCGCGGAATTGCGAGATGACCATGAAGAACAAGAACATCGGCGATGAACTGATCGAGTCACTGACTCAGGCTCGCGATCTCCTTCGCGCAGGGCGGACCACGCAGTTGTCCCGTCGCCTGGTGAAACAGGTGCCGCCGCCTCAGCATTACACTTCGGCCGCCGTGCAGGAAGTGCGGACCAAGCTGAATGTCTCGCAGGCGGTGTTCGCGGAGATTCTCGGTGTTTCCACGGTGTTGGTGCAGGCATGGGAGCAGGGGAAACGTCAGCCGTCACATCTTGCCTGTCGTCTACTGGACGTGATTAGCCGTGATTTGGCCACATGGAGACGATTCGCCAATGCTGCCTGAATGCCAGTGATCCGGCTAAGGGGGCCTGGGATCGAAGAATCGGCAACCGAGAGGCAGGGATAGCGGCAGTCGGGCGAAGGCGCCGCCTGAAGGCGGTTTTGCTTTGGACATGGCCATCATGGTGGTAGAGTGTTGGAAAGAAGCTTGGGGATCGGCCCCGGGCAGGGCCGCATCTGTCCCTCTTTGATTTTCCAGGCGGAAGCATGAAACGCGCCCTTCGAACCATCGCGATGATCGCCTCTCTGCTCATACTTCTGTTCGGGCTGCTTGGGTTACGCGGCAGCTATGCTCCGCCGTCGGTTCACTTCCCCGAGGGAGGTGTCTGGACCGAGTTGGACACCGGCTCCGCAGCGTACATCATTACTAATCGTCAGGGCTGGCTGACGGTGCACAGGATAAGTGCGCTCCACGCCCCGATGACGCGCGTGCTCATATTCCCGTGGTGGCCGGTCGTTGTTCTAGGGCTTGTCGCTCCAGCGATACTCATAACTCGCATTCTCAAACGACGGCAGCAATGCAAGCAGACGTGATACGGCAGGGCCAGCAAAACGGCATCAGCGTCGGCCTCCACTATCGCTGTTTCCTCCTGTTCGAAACCTTCTGTCCGTGTCATCCGATCATCGGTGGCTAGCTCTCTTCTCTGTGTTCATGCGGCTAACCTTCCGCGCGACGCTCTCCGCTTTCTCCTTTGGCGTGGCGTCGTGGCGTCGTGGCGTCGTTGTGAGAGGTTAACTTTTGCCTGCTGGTCGCCCCCCTTCCCCCGCCACCGGCTCCTCCTGTAGCCGTATCGCCTCCTCGTGGATAAGCTGATAGAGCTGAACCACGAAACTCTCGCTCAGCCCGCGCTGGCGGGCCACCTCGCAGCAATGCTCCAGCACCTGCTCCCACCGCCCCATCTGCAGCGTCGCCGCCTGCTGTTGCCGCTTGCGCTGGCCCATTTGTCCCACCACATTCATCCGCCGCGCGAGCAGGCCCACTATTTCCTCGTCGATCTCGTCGATGGCGTGGCGCAGGTGCAGCATCTGGCTATCGTGAGAGAGGCCATTGCCCTGGCGCGGCAGAACCAGGCGGTCCAGCATCGCCCCAAACTGCATCGGCGTAAGCTGCTGGGCGCTGTCGCTGCGGGCGGCGGCCGGATTGTCATGCACTTCCACCATCAGGCCGTCGAACAACAGATCCATCGCTTCCTGGGCGATGGGGAAGATCAGGTCCGTCCGGCCGCACAGGTGGCTGGGGTCACAGATCAGCGGGACGCCGGGCAAGCGTCGTTTGAGTTCAATCGGTATGCGCCACAACGGCGCGTTGCGGTAGCGAGTATCGACGGCGGTGCTGAATCCGCGATGCACGGCCGACAGCCGGCGTATGCCGACGTTGGCCACACGCTCCAGAGCTCCCAGCCACAGTTCCAGGTCGGGACTGGTGGGGTTTTTCACGAGCACAGGAATGTCCACGCCCTTGAGAGCGGCCGCGATGTTCTCGACGGCATACGGATCGACGCTTGTCCGTGCCCCGATCCATACCACATCCAACCCATGCCGCAGCGCGGCCTCAACATGCTCGGGTGTGCCGACTTCAGCGCCCACGGGGAAGCCAAACCGCTGGCGCACCTGAACGAGCCACGGAAGCGCATCGATGCCGACTCCCTGAAATCCGCCCGGATGTGTCCGCGGCTTCCAGATCCCAGCGCGGAAGAAAGTCAGCTTGCCGCCCGATGCGCTGTTGCGCGCGGGTGCGGCAGCCAGACCCGCAGCCGTTCGCAATACCTGCTCTTCCGATTCAGCGCTGCACGGGCCAGCGATGAGATAGATCCCCTCACCTGCTGCGCCCCAGTTGCTCAGTGTTCGGATGGCTGTGCGGTCCATAATACTCCTGACACCAGATTATACCGTCGCTCGCCCGTTCGTATTGCTGCGGGCGTGATGATCTTTTGGCTCGCGTTCTTCTATGCCGCACCTGCGAGGACACGTTCCATGCCTCGTGCAATCAGTTCCGCACGAGTGAGTCCGTGACTCTTGGCAAAGCTATCCGCCCGCAGCAACAGCGACCGTTCGATCGTCGTGGTTATCCTTGCAGCTCCACGACCAATGCGCGGCCGGCCTCTCTTCACGGTTGTGGCATGATCTCGGGCTTTGCGAAATCGCTCTTTATCGGCTGTGGTTAAAGGTGTCCCCTTCTCGTACGCAAACGGCCGATCAAACTCCTTGGTCGCCTCGCGAAGTTCTGCTGTTGTCATTTCCCAGTACGGTTTGCGTTTCTTCATGATGGTCTCCTGCGCCGCAAACGGCGTTTTTCGATATCCAGCAAAGGTCTGGCATGAATCACAAACACCACGCCAGGCGGACTGAACACAAACGCAACCTGAGCGTACGTTCCGTCCGGCAATTGCCCCATGACGAGATAGCGATCATCTCCTTGCTTTTGCGGAAATGGCTCTCTAGCGTGGTTCACCAGATACTCCGCGTCCCATGGCTTCATGCCATGCTCATCAATATGGTCGATGTTCCAGTCATTCCAGCGGAAGACGTACATCTAATTAAGTATGCATCGAATGTTGACCAAGTCAACCAATACAAGACGCTCGCCTCCGGACCCCCAGCCGCCGGCGAGTTGCGGCGATGCCGGAGCCCTCCCCCGGTCATAGACTACCAACTCGATCCCGACTTCCTCAAACGCGCATACCGCGATCAGGACGAGCAACTCGAATTGCCCCTGGGACCCATAGGAGAGCCACATTGCCCCCAATCCTTCTATCCGCTATAGGTGCCAGCACTATGCCGATGCCGTTCCCGCGTGTGTTGCTGATCGCGTCGCTCGTGTTTCCATCGCTATGCTCGTGCCGTTCGACGACCGAGCGGACCACGCGAGTAGGCTCGACCGATGCGGGAGTGATTCTCCCCACGCAACAACGCATTCATCTGCCCGGCCGGTCGGCGGGATTTCACGGCCGGCCTGTCGATTTGGCTGTCGCTCCCGACCATAAGACCCTGTACGTGAAATCAAACGATGCCGTCATCGTGATTGATGCCGGCTCCTGGAAGATTCGCCAGCAGTGGAAATACCCGCCGAAGAATGGAGCGTCGCCACACGGGATCGTGCTGAGCCAGGATGGGTCACGGCTGTACGTGACAACGGGCCAGTCGAATCTGCTGGAAGTCGCCGTGCAGACCGACGGCAAGCTTGCCTTGGCCGGAACGATCCGGCTGCCAGCGCCCAAAGGCGACAAGCGTGAAACATTCCCTTGCGGGCTGGCGCTGTCGGCGGATGGGAAGACCGCGTACGTTTGCCTCAACGCGCGCGATGCGCTGGCCGTTGTGGCTCTGGATGATGGGACGGTGCAAGCGGAGATCCCGGTGGGCATCGCGCCCTACGCGGTGTGTATATCGCCCGACGGCAAGACTGCGTATGTGACCAACTGGGGCGGCCGCCGAGCGCGTGCGGGAGACTTGACGGCAAAGAGCTACGGGACGGACGTGGTGATCGACCAGCGCGGGACGGCGGCCACTGGCACGCTCTCTGTGGTAGACCTGATCGCAATGAAGGAGACCCAGCAGATCGAGACGGGATTGCATCCCTCCGACCTGCTGCTGGCGAAGGGTGGCCAGACGCTGTACGTCGCTTGCGCCAGCAGCGATGCCGTATCCGTGATCGACACCATGACACGCAAGGTAACCCGCGAGCTGAACGTCCGGCCGGACCCCGCCCTGGCGTTTGGCTCGATGCCCAACGCGCTCGCGCTATCGGATGATGGGAAAGCCCTGTTCGTAGCTGTCGGGGGCAATAATGCCGTCGCGGTGATTGACCTGGGTGGCCCTGGGCCCGCGCCGTCGCCCGCGCCTTCGGTGGCCGGATTCATTCCGGCCGGCTGGTACCCGGGGGCGCTGGCGGCGAGTGGAAACCGGTTGATGATCGCGAACGTGAAAGGTGTCGGCTCACGCGACCCGAGTGCGGCCGGAAAATGGAACACGCATTCGTCATGGGCGTCGGTTCTTAGCGTGGATGTCCCCGACCCTTCGCTCCTGTCGCAGTACACCCAGCAGGTCAAGCGCGATGCCCTGGTCCCGCAGGCGCTCAAGGCGTGGGAGCGGGCGCAAACGGGGATAAAGGCGACGCCTGTGCCGCGGCGGTTCGGGGAGCCCTCGGTCTTCGAGCACGTGGTCTACATCATCAAAGAGAACCGGACCTACGACCAGGTATTCGGAGACATCGGCAAAGGCAACGGCGAACCGTCGTTGTGCATCTTCGGGAGGGAAGTGACACCGAACCAACACGCCCTGGCCGAGCAGTTCGTCCTCCTTGACAACTTCTACGACAACGGCGTGCTTTCCGCGGACGGGCATGCCTGGGCGACCGAGGGGGTGGCGGTGGATTACCTGGAGAAATCCTTCGGAGCATGGGTGCGCTCCTACCCGTTCGGTGGAGAGGATCCAATGGCGATTTCGCCGACGGGGTTTATCTGGGATGACGCACTGCTTCACGGCCTGACATTCCGTAATTACGGCGAGATGGTCCGCACGAATACCACCGCATCCTTTGATCAACTCCTTCTGTCGGCGGGGCCGCGCGGGTCGCGCGGTCCGGGCCCACAGCCGAGTACGAATACAACGATGCCGACAACGGTACCGACGTGGTCGAACGAACTGGGGCCGAAGGTCCTTACGCCCTATACCCATCCAACCTATCCCGGCTGGAACCTGAGCATCCCGGATGCCCTGCGCGCCGAGATCTTCCTCTCGGAGTTCAGTAAGATGAAGCAGCCGAATGAGTTTCCGAATCTGACGACAATCTTCCTCCCCTCCGACCACACCAGGGGGACCACGCCCGGCGGGCCGACGCCCGAGGCCATGGTTGCGGACAATGACCTGGCGCTCGGCAGGATTGTGGATGCGATCTCGCATTCTTCCTTCTGGCCGACCACCTGCATTTTCGTGATCGAGGACGATCCGCAGAACGGCTTCGATCACGTGGATGGCCACCGCTCCATCTGCCTGGTGATCTCGCCTTATACCAAGCGAGAGAAGGTCATCTCCGAATTCTTCAACCAGACATCGGTGCTGCACACGATGGAACTGATGCTGGGGCTGCCGCCGATGAACCAGATGGATGCGATGGCGCCGGCGATGGGGGCGTGTTTCAATTCCAGCGCCGATCTGACCCCCTATACGCATGTGCCAGGCAAGGTGCCGCTCGATCAGAAGAACCCGCCGATGACCGCTTTGTCCGGCATGGCGCTCCGGCTCGCCGAGCAGTCAGCAGCGCAGCCCTTCGATGATCCCGACCGCGCCGACGAAGACACACTCAATCGGATCCTATGGCACGCCCAGAAGGGAGTCGATGCGCCCTACCCGACGGCCTTCGCCGGGGCCCACGGGCGGGGCCTCAAGAAGCTGCACCTGACACTGAACACAGAAACAACCGACAATGACTAATGGACAATGATCGTGAGGGCGGGAGCCGAAAGAAGGAGTCAAAGCAATTGTTCGTTGTCGACCAACTCATCGGCCGCTAGCACTCATGCATGGCGCGAACAGGTGCTGCATCTGCATCTCGCTCCGCGTTCGCCCGGCCGGCCGACCCCGTAAGGCCGCAGCAGGCGCTCGCTTTTGATCCCTGGCTCGTTGTCTTCTCTGCGGGGATCGTGCCTCGGTACGTGAACTGGTGTATGGTACGAGTACGAGCGCAACTCTGGCGAAGGGAGTGATGAAGATGATGGCGCTGGTCATAGTGAAAGTGGTGGCGCTAGTGATTGGCGCGGTACTTGTGGCTGGCGGAGCTATGGCCGTCGCGGGCGAGGCCGGCTCCGCTCCGCCGGGACCAGACGGTGGGAAGCCCGCGGTCGCAGCGTCGAAGGCTCCTGAGTTGCAGGCCCAGTTCAATCAGGTCTATGACCTTGCGGACGGGGAGGTCGTCAGGCGGATCAGACCGCCTTTTGTTCCTGCGCGCTCGGCATTCTGGAAGGCGACTAATAATCCGGCGCCAGGAGACCGCATGCCTCCACCGGACCAGATGGTCTTCGTGTGGAACGGGCAGATCGCGACTGCCGGCGAAGCATGGGGCCAGGTGGATCTGCTCAATATGGTGCTGCAGTCGGTCATGAGGTGGAACACCGGCGACTTCGAGGGGCTGCCCGATCTGCTGACGAGGTCCGTACCAGGGGACTGGGTCGTCCGGGCGGGCGCGACAGAGCAGGAGAAGGTCGCGGGACTGCTGGCAATACTCCAGCGTGACGTCGATCCGGCGATCACGATCCAGAAGCAACAGGTCGAGCGAGAGACCATCGTGGCGCGAGGGAAATTCGAGTACCAGCCGCATGTTGATGCCAGCGGCGGCAACCAGATGATTCTCTACAGCGATCCGTATGTGGCGGAGGATGGCGGCGGCGGCGGGGCGGGAACATTGGCCCAATTTCTGAACGCGATGGGCAACTGCGCAGGGATGCAGGTTGTTGATGAGGTGGACCGCGACCGGCCGGAGATGGTCTCGTGGCATACGCTGGGTTCATGCTGGCTGAGCCGCCGGCCGAAGGATCCGGATCGCAGCAAGAAGCTGGACTCGCTGCTGAGAAATGTTGCAGCGCAGACGGCGCTGTCGTTCGCTCGCGAACAGAAGAAGATGAACGTGTGGGTGGTTGGACGCAAAGGCCAGTGAGGGTGAGAGTGAGAGTGAATGGCCGCCAGTCTATCCGTAGATCAGTTCCGTCATATGGCGGGAGGTGGAACGACGGTACGGGGAACGACGGTACGGCGACGTAAATAGTGTCACATGATACGCCGACTCCGGTTCCCATCGGTGCGGCCATCGTCGAGGTAACTGCGGAAGCCGGAAAACGGCACACCACTTACCTCACACCGCGGCCCTCAGCCCGGATCGACTCCTTCGGCTGGCCGCTTGACGGAGGTGATCTATAAGTTACTATGGTCCTATGGTTGAAGTCCGCCATTACAGGAGCATATCGGGGGAAGATGTGTTCCAGTCGTGGCTATCATCATTGCGGGATGTGCGAGCGGAAGCGCGGATTGCGGCGCGGATTGACCGGCTGGCTTTGGGGAACTTCGGCGACTGTAAGCCGGTAGGGGCTGGCGTGAGCGAGCTCCGGATAGACTGTGGACCCGGATACCGCGTCTACTACGCGATGCTTGGCCGGGTCTGCGTGCTGCTCTTGTGCGGTGGCGACAAGCGACGGCAGTCTGCCGATATCGCGCGTGCCATCGGATACTTGAGAGACTACAAGCTACGGAGTGCAAAGCGATGAACAGGATAACCAGCATCTCGCACGATAAAGTCATGATCGCCCGTCTGAAAGCAGATCCGGAGTTTGCCGTGGAGTACCTGAAGGCGGCAATGGAGGACACCGATGAGCCGGCAGTGCTGCTGATGGCGCTGCGTCGCATCACCGAGGCAAGAGGCGGCTTCGCAAAGATCGCCCGATTGGCCGGGATTGAGCGCGAAAGTCTTCACCGCGCGCTCTCCACCCGCGGTAACCCGCGGTTTTCCACACTTGTTGCCGTCACCAGGGCGATGGGCCTAAGGCTGACCGTTGAAGCGGCGTGAGTTGATTGGGGGTTCGGCTCTTCCGCCCACTCTGTTGCCTCCGTCCGCAGCCAGTGGGAGTGCCCAGATGCACGCACCTTGATAGGCCACCTTTCGCTGCAGCTCAATGCATCGATCCCCGTTCCGCATTCCCTCGCTTCGGTGTGATCTTACCGGCGAATGATTGCGCGACGATCTTCCCACTGCGTCCTATCGCCTCTTTGGCAAACCCACCACTCCCGCTATCATCGCCGCCCAGGAGTCGGCCATGACCAATCGCCAGCGGCTGCTTACTACTCTCTCCGGGGGCATCCCCGATTGCGTCCCGGTTGCGCCGGATTTCTCCAACATGATTCCCGCACGCCGGACCGGCCGGCCGTTCTGGGACCTCTACCTCTACAACCAGATCCCCATCTGGGATGCCTATATCGACTGCGCCAAACATTTCGACATCGATTCCGTGATGGATGGCTACATGCCGCTGATCTTCCCGGACGAGATCGCTCCGGTGGATCCCACGCGGCAGCGTTTCATCGTTCACCGCGACGGGCGCATGATCGTCACGCAGTGGTCCTGGATCGACAATGGCGTGCGCCGATGGCACGACTGCGTCGATGTCTACTACGTGGCCGATCCGCCGACGTACGATGTCCTGCCGCACAGGGTTCAACTGGATCAGGTTCCCGCCCGATGGGAACCGCTGGAGGGTGTAAAGAGCGTCGACCGGGGTCCCTCCGGCTTTGCCCGACTGAAGGCGAAACTGGGCGACCAGGGCCTGGTGGGCGCATGGCTCACCAACTCGTGCGCTTGCTTCGATGAGGAGGGGATCTATCGCTATTACGACAACCCGGACAAGCATGAACTGTGGGCTCATCAGCGCATCGAGGCAATGGAGAAGCGCTTTGCCCGCATCATGAAGATGGAGGTCAAGCCGGATTTCCTCTGTGTCGGCGGGTCAGGGGCGCTGGTCTATCAGACGCTGGAAATGTTCCTGAAGGTCTCCTTCCCCGCCGTCAAAAGGGGGATCGAACTGGCCACCCAACACGGGATGATGACACACATACACGCCTGTGGCCCCGAAACCGCACTGGTCAAACTAATGGCCCAGGAGACAACCCTGACCGTGATCGATCCCCTGGAAATCCCGCCCATGGGCGACTGCGTGCTTCGTGACCTCAAGCAGAAGTACGGCCACAAGCTCACACTCAAAGGCAACCTTCACACCACCGACGTGATGCTGCGCGGGACCGCCGACGATGTCCGTCGTGCCTCCCGCCATGCCATCGACGACGCCAAAGAGGGAGGAAGGTTCATTCTCTCCACTGGCGACCAGTGCGGCCGCGACACCCCCGACGTTAACCTGCACGCGATGGTCGAGACGGCCCGAACCTACGGGCGGTATTAGAACCAGCAAAACGAGGAATCTATGACAACAGCACGAATCGTTCGAATAGCGGTGTGCATCGTAGCGACCCTGATCGTGGCGGGTTGCCGCCAGGGCGGAACAGTGACTGCCACTCACCCGGCGGCCGAATCAAGGAATCCGGCCGTATCAGCGCCGGATTTGATCCTGGCGGATTTTGAATCTTCAACCGATGGCTGGCAGGGATCTGACGGCGCGAGCGTCGCGCTCAGCAAGGACCAGGCCACGCGCGGCGGTGGATCGCTCAAGGTAGACTTGAACCCAGGACCGTATCCCGGCGTCGGAGCTGAGTTCGCCACTCCGCAGAACTGGTCTGGCTATCTGGCGATGCGATGCTCGATCTTCAACGCTTCCTCGCAGACGATTGCGCTCAATGTCCGTGCCGATGATGCCGCCAGCCGCGACTATGCCACGCGCTACAACGGCGACATGTACCCCTACAAGCTCGCTCCCGGCGCCAACGAGGTTGAAGTGACGATCGCCGCACTACGGCAGGGAACCTTTCTCTCGCGCGGGCTGGATGTTACGGCGATCAAGCGAGTGCGATTCTTCGCCCAGACCAGCGCGCCACAGACGATTTACCTGGACAACGTACGCCTGGTAGAGCGGCCAGCCCCCGTGGCCGCACGGATCGACCTGCTCTCTTCCTCGATCATGCACCTCGCGGCCAACAGCGCGCAGATTCAGCCCGATGCGCCCTCCCACGGCCAGGCACGCATCACTCTGGCACCCGGCGGAGATTACCCCGGCATCAGCCTCACCCCCTCCCCGATCGAACGTGACTGGCTCAGCTATCAGGTATTGCATCTGAACATTGACGGCCCGGCCGGACTGCAACTCTCGGCCAAACTGACCGACACCTCCGGCCGAAGCCAGACGATCGCGCTGCCGCCGCTGCGCCAAGGCGCCAACGAACTGGCCATACCGCTGGAGATTGCCGCCCAGGTGTCGCTGGGCAAAGTCGCCGCGTTCCAACTCTTCTCCGGCAAACTGACCCAGCCCGCAACATTCACGCTAACCAGGTTGACCCTCGATCGCGAAGTATCCGAGGATGCCCCAACCGTCCAGGATGCGTCGGCCACCAACCCGCCATTGACGCTCGACCTCTCCAAGTTCAACACGGCCCGCAACACCTGCGTGATGGCCATGGTCCGCATCCCGCTAACCAGCGGCGGCACCCGCATGGTCCGCTGCAACGCCCCCGGCCGCGGCCCGGCCGCCTACGCCATCCCCGCCTCCTGTTTCGCCGGCGCAACCCCCGGCAACGCCAGCCGGCCGGTCAACGTCTGGGTCTTCGTCTCCGACCACGGCGTCTGGGGCTACTGGCAACAGGAGTACGTCTACGATGGCACCCCCAAGACCATCACATTCGTAGCCGGCGAGCAGAAATAGCGCCCCGGCAGCTTTTCCTTCCACTTTCTTGTCCTCAAGAAAAGTGGCATCTTCCCCCGTGGGTCGCTCGCCCTCGAGCGACACGAGCCCCCACCGAATGACCAGCGACGAAGGACAACGAAGGATCAATGATCAAAAGAAACGTGCGCACCTCCTCCTCCACCGAACCTCTAACTACTTGTATCGCAATGCCTTACAGCGCCAAGAGATATTCGCGCCTCTGGCCTTTCTGATTCATCCTTCATCCTTCCGCCTTCATCCTTCGGAAGTTATCCACAATCCCCCTTTCGCCCTTTCGCACTACCCGGCGGGGCTTTGGGGGTAGCCCAGACGAAGCAATGGCCTTAGCATGGTCTTAACGTAGCGAGCCTATCCTTGTCAGGATATGCAGCGAACCGCGGGTAAGGAGCTATGTCTTCGACGGTAATGGAAACTTCAGAGGTCGAGGTATCACCTCGCGAGTTTCTCAACCGCGAGTTGTCTTGGCTGGAGTTCAACCGCCGGGTGCTCCATGAGGCGGTGGATCCGCGGACACCGCTATTGGAGCGAGTGCGGTTCCTCGGGATATTTACCAACAACCTCGACGAGTTCTTCATGAAGCGGGTCGCCGGGCTCAAACGCCAGGCGCCCTCCGCAGTTTCGGCTTCGCCCGATGGGATGACCGCCTCAGAGGTGCTCGCGACGCTGCGCACCAGCATCCTGGGAATGCTCAAGCAGCAGGCCCAGTGCTACAAGCAGGTGATCCGGCCGGAACTGGCGGCCAATGGCATCCATCTCCTGCAATGGAACGAACTTAGCGATTCCGAACGCGAAGCCGCGCAGCGATTCTTCCGCCGCAATGTCTTTCCCATCCTCACTCCCCTGGCAGTGGATCCCGGCCATCCGTTCCCCTTCATCTCCAACCTGTCCGAGTCGTTGGGGGTGATCCTGAAACATCCCGATCGTGAGGAGCCGCTCTTTGCACGGGTCAAGGTGCCCGAAATGATGCCGCGCTGGGTGCAACTCTCCGAGCCAGTGGGAGGCGTGTACCGGTTCGTGTCGCTCTATGACATGGTTCGGAACAATCTGGCCGACCTGTTCCCCTCGATGACGCTGGGCGATGTGATGCTCTTCCGCGTGACGCGAAATGCCGAGATCGAGATGGACGAGGAAGAGGCCGAAGACCTGCGCGAGATGATTGAGGAGGAACTCAAGCAGCGGAAGTTCGCCAAGGTGGTGCGGGTAGAGCTGGCGCCCAACCCCAACCAATGGATGCTGCAGTTCCTCATTGATGAACTGGAGATCAGCGAGAGCGATGTGTACGAGCTCGATGGAGAGTTGGAGTATCAGGACCTCCGCCCGGTGGCGGAACTGAATATCCCCAAGCTTCGCTATGACACCTGGGCGCCCTCGACGCCGGCCGCCCTGATGGATGAGGAAGCTGACATCTTCACGGTGATTCGCAACAACGACCTGCTCGTGCATCATCCGTATGAGAGCTTTGCCGCGTCGGTGGAACGCTTTGTACGGGCGGCGGCGGCGGATCCGAAGGTGCTGGCGATCAAGATGACGCTCTACCGCACCGGCGATGATTCGCCGTTCATCCACACGCTGATCCAGGCAGCCGAGGCGGGCAAACAGGTGGTATGCATCGTCGAGCTTAAGGCTCGCTTTGATGAAGAATGCAATATGCAGCTTGCCCACGCCCTTGAGAAAGCTGGCGTGCACGTGGTGTACGGCCTGGTGGGCCTTAAGACGCATACCAAGGCAACGCTTGTAGTCCGCGATGATCCGGACGGGATTCGCTGTTATGCGCATATTGGGACGGGCAACTACCACACGCAGACGGCGAAGCTCTACACCGACTTGGGCCTGCTGACCTGCGACGCGGAGATCAACGCGGACCTGGTGGAACTGTTCCATTATCTCACCGGGCGATCGCTGCAGCGCGACTATCGCAAGCTGCTGGTGGCGCCGGTGAATATGCGCGAGCGCTTCCATCAGATGATCCAGCGCGAGATCGAGCATGCCTTGGCCTGCCGGCCGGCCAGGATCATTGCCAAGGTGAACCAACTGGAGGAGCGCAAGACGATTCGTCTGCTCTACGAGGCCTCTCAGGCGGGAGTGCAGATTGACCTGATCGTGCGCGGGTTCTGCTGTCTCCGGCCGGGCGTGAAGGCGATGAGCGAAAACATCCGCGTAACCAGTGTGATTGGACGGTTCCTCGAACACTCGCGCATCTTCTATTTCCAGAACGGCGCGGCCGAGCCGGCGGCCGGCGAGTTTTATATCGGGTCGGCCGACTGGATGTACCGGAATCTGCGCTCGCGGGTCGAGGTGATTACCCCGATTCCCACCGCCGCCCACCGCGAGCGGCTCTGGGAGATCCTGCAGATCATGTTGGGCGACCATCGCCAGGCATGGGATATGCACAGCGATGGCACCTATGTGCAGCGGCAGCCGCGCGGCCCGGAGGACATCGGCACGCAGCAAACGCTGATGAACCTGACCAAGCAGCGAGCGGCAGCGCTGATGGGGAAGTAGGGCGACCGCCAGTTGCGTCACAATTGTAAGGTGGAGAAGATCAGCCCTGCACAACTTCGGGCAGTTCCCCATCGATGCCGATTTCGGTCCCGCCCGCCAGGCGGCAGCGGGGATCGCTGGCCGCGAAATCGGCGAACGTGCCCTGATCCAGACTGGCTCGCAGATCCGTCATGAACCGCTGATAGAAGCGAATGTTATGGATGGAAACGAGGATTGGCCCCAGCATTTCACCGGCGGAGAAGTAGTGGCGGATGGCTCCGCGAGTGAAGGTGCGGCAGGCGTAGCAATCACAGCCTTCCTCGATCGGGCCGGTCGCTTCTGTGTGGACCGCATTACGCAGGCGGATAGCGCCGGCGGCGGTGAAGGCATAGGCGTTGCGGCCGTTGCGGGTAGGCAGGACGCAATCGAACATGTCGATGCCGGAGGCAACGGCCGCCACGATGTCGCGCGGATATCCCACGCCCATCAGATAGCGCGGCTTGTCCTCCGGCAGGACCGGCGTGATCCAGCCGAGCACCTGCTTCATCTGCTCGAAGCCTTCGCCAACGGCGAGCCCGCCCACCGCGTAGCCGGGGAAATCCATGGCGATCAGCTTCTGGGCGCAGTGGAGGCGAAGCTCCGGGCTCAGTCCGCCCTGAACGATGCCGAAGAGAGCTTGATCGGCCGGCCGCGAGTGTGACTGCAGGCACAGCTCGGCCCAGCGCAGTGTGCGATCGACCGCTTCGCGCTGATACGCGATCGGCGCTGTCGATGAGGGGCATTCATCGAACGCCATCATGATGTCTGCCCCCAGGTCGTTCTGTACCTGCATGGAGCGCTCCGGCGTGAGGTGTACCATCGCCCCGTCGATATGGCTCTTGAAGGTCACGCCATCATCGCTGATCTTGTTGATGTCGGAGAGCGAGAAGACCTGGAAGCCGCCGGAGTCGGTGAGGATCGGGCCATCCCACGCCATGAAGCGGTGCAGATCGCCGAGTTTGGCGACGGTCTTCTCGCCCGGACGGAGCATCAGGTGATAGGTGTTGGCGAGGATGATCTGTGAGTCGGTGGCGCGGACGTGGTCGGGAAGAATGCCCTTGATGGTGCCCTGCGTGCCCACGGGCATGAACGCGGGCGTCTCGGCCACGCCATGGGGCGTGTGCAGGCGGCCACGGCGGGCGAGGCCATCCTTCTTCAGTAATTGGTATCGAACCGGCAAAGGCATAGCTCTAGTGTTCGCAGGGTTTATCGGCAGTCAAGTTCACTCCACGTAGATCCGGCAAGGTGCATCCATGAAGAGCAGGGCGGCGATAATGCGCTGCTGGATCATGTCGCGGGCGCCGGCTTCCAGCGGCGCCGGGTCATCATCCCATTGCAGGCCGTTCAGCCGGCAAATGGGGCCGGCATCGGCGGCTTCGAGGGGGATGGTCATCGTGCGCCCGCCTTCTCGATAGACCAGGGCCGGTCCCAGATTGCGCACATGGAATCCCTCACGATGAGAGACGGCATTTCGCGCTGTGCGCTGCAGCGTCGAGGGTTTGAGACGGTTGCCGATCTGCAGGGCAGTGGCAGCGTGTTGCAGCGCCATCACGCGATGGGTGTATCCCAACTTCTGCGGGATCGCAGTCTTGGCCAGTTCCGCCAGCAGGCCGCTGGCAGCCTTCAGCAGGTCGCGCCCTTCTTTGCGCATCGAGACTGCGAGGGTGATCCGATCGGCCCATGAGTTCTCACCCAGCCGGCGGAGGTCGCCGGCCAGGTCCTTGAGTGCATCCGGTATGTCACGGGCTGAACGAACGTTCATGTGTTGCTGTGAAGTATACTGCCAGAGGCATTTCATGCGCTTCGAATAAGCGGCTCTTTAGCGCCCGCGGGGGCGGAATCGCATTTCCCAATACTGTTGATATGCTTGGCGCCTAAGAGTTTTGTGGAGAAATCGCGTGATTAAGCAGTTGGTTCTACCGGTTGGCCTTGTGTTTTCGCTTCTTTTCGGCATGGTCGCCCCGAGTTCCGGCGCCTGGCTTCACCTTAAGCAGGCAGAGTTCCTGTTCATCGGTTTGATCTTCCTGGTCAACGGCTACCAGACGGATATCAAATCGCTGATCGTCAGCAAGAGGCTGCTTGGCGCGTTTGCGATATGTGGCCTGGTCGGTTTTGTCGGCGGTGCCTTGCTTGGCAGCGCCATTGCCAGGGTGCTGCATCTGGACCCGGAACTGACTGCGGGAATCGTTGTAATGTGCACGATGGCGCCCACGCTTTCTTCGGTGATCGTGATTACGCAGGCGTCGAATGGGAATACGGCCTGGTCGGTTCTCCTGACGGTGGGGCTGAATCTTCTGGGCGTCTTCGCGGTTCCCAATCTGCTGGCCCTGTGCCTGCCCGGCCGAGAGGTATCGGTGCCGGTGATGCCTTTGCTGGAGAGCCTGATCCTGAGCGTGTTGTTGCCGTTTGTAGTCGGCATCCTCGCCCGGCGGATCATGAAGCTTAAGCCGTCGGCGCTAGTCAATCTGGTGCCCACGCTTCTGATCATCACCCTGTCCTATATGTCTTTCTCCACGGGGCGCGCCACTCTTCTGGCCAGTACGGCCGGCAGCATCGCGCTATTGGTGGTTGCGCTGTTGTCACTGCACATCGTGTTGATGCTTGTGGCCCAGGGCGTGGCGGTACTCTTCGGGTATCAGACGCCGGAGCGCAAAGCCATCGTCTTCATCAGTTCGCAGAAAACGCTACCTGCCGCCGTCGGCATCGTTGCCAAGCTGGGATACGGCGGCGCGGCCGCCGTGCCGTGTGTGATCTATCACTTTTCCCAGATTCTCTTCGATTCGGTCATTGCATCATGGTGGCGTGGGCGGGATGCGGCTCCTGCGCTGCCGGAGGATGATCCAAAGCTTTGTTCCGCATCGTCGCGATGAAGTAATAGGCACGGCAGGCCGCACGGGCGGTTGTGGAAAAGTAGCAGGTGCGCAGGTTGTTTGCGGGGGTACCCCCTATGCGCTAAGTGCCTTGGGGGCAATGAGTTAGGCGGATATTGGGGGAGGAGGTGCGCAAGTTCCGAGGAATAGCGGAGAGCGGATTGCGGATAGCGGAAACGAAGATGCTCAGGATGGACATCAGAAATCGGAAGTCAGAAGACAGAAGACAGAAGTCGGAGGTCGGAAGTCAGAAGGTGCGCGAGGTCGCGTGCTACATGTAGCAGGGGTCGAATTCAGGACGATTGGGGCGTAAGTGGCGTGTCGGACAGGAGTTGGAGCAGGTCACGGCGGAGGGAAGGGGCGCGCGATTTGGGGGGTGTAGCATGGGCGGCGGGGCGCGTCTCGCTAAGTACAGGCGGCGATGGGACTTAGAGCAGTTTGGGCTGTTTGATAGGGTGTAGCACGGGTGTAGCAAAGTGTAGCATTGTGTAACATTTGTGTAGCAAAGTGTAGCAGGGGTGTAGCACCCGCGCTTCGCGGGAATGACCAATGCCCAAGAAGCCAATGACCAATGGGAGAGGCGAAGGTGGGCGCCGTGGCGTTGCGGAAAAAATGTGTGACACTCTGTGACAAAGTGCGACATTGGTCCGCAAGAACGTAATACGTGTGGCGTAGTACGTAGAAGAGGCAGGCGGGGGGCTTTCCCACGGATGGCAATCCGTGGGCGTTGGGTGGTGCGGGTATTCGGTTGTCAAATAGCCGGGACGCGGAAACAACACGTCCCCCTGCGCGGGTACACACCCTCACCTTGGTCCTCTCCCAGAGGGCGAGGAAGGAGGAAAAAACATGTTCCTCTACTATATGGGGTGTTGGGGCGGGTTTTTGTTTGGAAAAGGCCGAAAAACAGGGCTTCCCAAAAATACCAAGATTTTTTTGAGGCAGGAATTTGCCACCCGCCGGCCAGCAGGACGGTCCCCCCGCCGCCGAAGGCGGCCCTAAGCGTCGCCGGAGGCGACTTAGGTAAGGATGCGGCGGCCGCGCCGACGCGTAGGCCGTAGGCCGCTATAGCGTCAGCAAGCGCTCCACGTACTCGTGGTGGAAGCGGGGCGGGCCAAAACAAGCCCGCAGAAGCCGGTGAGGGAAGCGAACAGCAGGCGTAGGCATAGGGGTCTCACGCAAAGCAAAGCCAGCAGAGAATGGCACTACGGTCAAGAGAACCGTCATCACGTCAAGAAGTCCTGCCAGAGATACCGCTGCTCAAAGGCGGTTGCCGTAGGTTCAGGCAGTACCTTCTTCCTCAAAAGCGACTCAATGGTGCAGACGCCGAAGGTAGACGCATCTGTCAGAAGAGACGCGTAACGTTCTGCTGCTTTGGCGTAACTGGGGTTTCTCTCGGGATGGACCAGCACGAAGCGAACGTACTTCCATTCGCCAAGTGGCTGCTTCATTGAGAGGGCGAGCAGGTGGTCGAGCCAGATCTGCTGCAGATCCGTCCCCAACACTCTCCGTTGCATCGTTTCCGTGGACATGATGTTGACCTTTTCGGCGACCAACTCATAGCGAGCAAGGCGATGGGGGCGCGGAACTGCCTCGGCTTTACAGTGTTCGTGGTACTTTGTCTCAACACCAAGAACGCCGCGCTGGCCGCCGGGCAATTCCAGTTCGAAGGCTACATCGAAGGCGCTCCTGTTCTCGAGATACTTGCCGGGAACGCATCTGCCGGGTGACCACTCGAAGCGGACGGCGGAAACTCGACCCGGCACATCTAGCCACCACGCATGCACCGCACGATCAGCCAATGCGAGGTCGGCCCAGAGCTCACCGAAGAGATTGAAGCACATGGGCATAGAGGAGAGGAGGTCGCAGTGGAGACGATCAGTGTTCAGGGTCTGATGCCGTTGCGGATTGTCCAGACGGTCGCGAACGGCTTGGCGGATGTTGTCGCTGAGGAAGTTGGCCTTGGAAGAGAACGCATAGTCGACCTGAAGCCGGCTACCAAGTTCCCGCCGTTCTCCAGGACATGGGCGAATGGGTTGGTGGCCGATGGGCCGATCTCCTCGCCAGTGTGCCTGCTGGAGGCGTGCACGGCGTTTGAACGCTGTCGTTTGGGCGTCGCCGGCTACGTGATCTACCGGTTCGAGACAGTGTTGCGTGGTCAGTTCCGCATCGGCGACCGAATCGACCGTGGTGTCTGCAGTGGTCACAAGCAATCCTCCAGTTGCAGAGGGGCAGCCATTGTCAAACTTTGGGGAGTGCCTGGGTGGTCGGGCCGCTACCGGTTGTGGGAGGGTTGGCTACGGCGTCGGTAAAGCGTTGGCCAAAGCGGTAGACGGGCAGTACCAAGCCGGGCAGGCCCATGCGGGTGGTGATGGATTGGACATACTCGCGCCAGTAGGGCCAGACGTTGAAGAGGGCGTTGAGGTCAGCGAATGCTTCGCAGTGAGCATCGGTCAGATCATCCAGGTCTCTGACTACATAGGCGAGCAGGAATTTTGCCTCGACATGGAGCAAGGGTTCGGAGGTCTCACCAGCCTGCAGGGCGTCAACGATGAGATGGAGCATGACGGCAAAGCGTTTGCTGTTACGGTCCAAGGCACATTCATGATTGACGTGGTAGCGGAGACGCTCGGGGAGCTTTTCCTCTATCGCGGGAACGCAGCGTGCCTGCGTTTCCATGAGGCGTACATCCAACAGCTCGACGAGCGCAGCCATGGCCATGGCGAGTTCAGCATTCTTATTGGGCTTGGCGCTCTGGATGGTCGGGTTGCTCATGCGGCCTCCGTCTTGGGTCCCGTCTCGACTTTCAGAGACTCGGGCCACACAACATTGGAGGAGCGTTGCCAGTTGGCAGGACCTTCAGCGACCGTCATGGTCGGGCGGATGGTGCTTTCGAGGGATTGGGTGGTGACGCTGGCAGCTTCCCCGAGGGCGGTGAATACATCGGCGATCTTGCGCAGGGTCATATTGGCGCGGCCGTCGAGCAGTTGCGTAATGTAACCCTTGGTGGTGCCAAGGAGGTCGGCGAGTTCTTTGCGGTTGATCTCTTTGTCGCCCATCAATTGGCAGATACGGCCGGTGACTTCGAGGATAAGCCGTTCCTGCTGCAGGAGGCGCATGTTCTCTGGATTCTGGGCCCATTGTTCAACGAATGATTTTTCGCTCATTGGGGTCCGCCTTTTGTCTTGAGGAATTCCAGGTGTTCGTGAAGAAGGTTTATCGCACGCTGCAGTTCACCATGTGGCCAAGCGTCCTGCTTCTTGAGGAAAGCGTGCAGGAGGTAACAGCGCCGTTTGCTGGCATCGGTGTAGCAACTGATGCGAACCTCGTTGGCCTTGAACTCATGGATAACGCCGTCGATTTTCTTGTACTTCTGGATGTTGGGTATGTTCCCATCCTGGGCCATTCGCCGAAAGAGTTCCATCAGCTTCGGCAACTCGTTCTCGGGGCATTCATTGGTCAAGAATGCTCTTACTGGTTGCTCATCATTTAGCCTCTGGGCGAAGTGGACTTCGCCCCAGTTTCCTTTCATTACGAGCGTCGGATGGATCTTGCTTTCTGCCATGAGTTTAGCTCAAACTAAACCAAAGATCAACTGTCTACCATAAGCACAATAATAACAATGGTTTATGGTCGGATACAATCCTCCGTGATGAGCAACGAAGTATCGGGGCCGTAGGTGGCGGGGATGCCGGGAGCAGTGACTGCTTCACTGGCTTTCTCCTTCGCGGCGACGACGTGGTTCAGTTCCAGGAGTTGGGCGAGAAGGTCCTTCTTCGCGGCAAAGCCGTAAGCGGCTAGGACGGCCTCATCGAGAGCTGCGTGGGCGTCTTTGAGGGGATTCTTGCCGGGGAGCTCCAGGGTGCGGTAGAGGGCGCGGAGGCCGTCGTCACGGAACTGGAGGGCTTCGGTGCGGACGCGGCGGATCTCCCGCCCGGCAGCGGCAACGGCGTCAATCTGCTTCTTCGTTGGCGACTGCGGCCAGGGGAAAGTGTCGAAGACAGACTGTGATGAGTAGTTGTAGTCCTCTTCGTTCTTTAGCCTCGCGGTGCGTCCCTCATACCAAGCGCAGTGAGCACCGGACTGGATGATGCCGAACGAGTAGTCGTCGTCGAACGCGAAGGTCTGAAGCTTATCGCCAGGCCGGATGTCTGTAGAAATGAACGTGAAGACAAACGGGATACGCTGTGTTCGTGACGAAGCGACGGCGCGGCCCTTTAGCGATGCGAATGCAGCCAGCATATCTGCTCGTCCGCGCCAGAGCATCCACCAGCGATCAAGATGGGACTTTCGGGCAGACTCACCTTTTTCCTCGGCATCCGCCTTGGCCTTGACGTCCGGGAGCACCATGTCGCGAATCCGCGTGAATGCCGCCTTGTATCGTTGCACCTCGAGGATCGTCATCTGCTCGAAGTCAATCAGAAACCGCTCCGGGCGTCCGTCGCCGCTGACGAGTTCGCGGCCTATCAGATACGCATGCACGACCCCGGCACTTACCGGGTCCTTCTCGATCATCGCGTTTCGGTCTTCAGGCGACAGCACGAAACCCGCGTGACCTGGCGTTACACCTTGGAAGATGCGTTGGGGAGCCGTATTCGCACTGATGGCCATTGCGCTAACGCTATCGGTTTCGTCGGATAGCGATGAATTCAGGAAAGCGCATTCTCGCACGACTAGCTCGTAGTCTTTGTCCGCTCGCACGCCTTTTTTTCGCATCGCCCCGGCGGCCGGCTGCACGTTCTGCCAAAGAAGCCGCTTCTTAGGAAGGATGCCCGGGTCTTGGGTCTTCACCCAATTCACGATTGAGACGTGTACGTCCGCGTCACCGGACCATGGCTGGTTATCTACCGCCTCGATGATCGTGCCGGTCTTGACGACGTGATCGAGGCCGCCGACACGGGATTGATTGTTGCGGACATTCTGGGTGCCGACCAGACCAGCCCGGCCGGCAAAGGGATCGGCCTCGGTGCATTCGGGTAGGTGGTCGTGGGCCCGGCGGATCCAGTAGACGCAGTAGTCCGCCATACCCGGTATCTCAGGGTACAACTTCCTGAGCCGGTTCGCATAGTCGGTCCCGTGCTCTGGCTTGAGCCTCTTGGCTCCCAGGAATGGTGGGTTGCCGATGATCAAGTCCGCTGGCGGCCACGCCGTCTGGTTACCGCCGGACATCAGTGCATCCCCCCGGATGAAATTGCCATCGAGGTTATCAAGCGGGAGGTCACTCTCGCTAATATGCAGTTCGTCGATGGCCAGTTTCCTGCCGATCATCATAGTGACCTTGGCGAGCTCTATTGCGAAGGGCAGGATGTCCATCCCATAGAACTGCCTCGCGGTAACGAATCCGAGCATACGCTGGGCGGGCTCAACACTCCTGAATTCGCCCATTCGCTCGATGGTGCGGGCTTCAAGGGCCTTCATCTCCCGATATGCAATGTAGAGGAAGTTGCCGCTGCCACACGCGGGATCCAACACGCGCAAGGTGCGCAACCGCTCCAGAAGGCGGCGCAGTTCAGTAAGCGTTCTCGCCGATTCGATCGCGTCGGTCCAAGGGTCCACGATCGTCGGCTTGATGATCTTCCGGATATCGACGGCTGTGGTGTAGTGCGCGCCGTACGCATGACGTTCACGGTCGTGCGGGTCCGCGCTGAGGGTGTGCTCAAAGATGGTGCCGAATATCTCGGGTGACACCTTGGACCAGTTGCTCGTCGCTGCGCCCTGCAGTTGCGCGACCTCGTCCGGATGCAGTTCGATACAGGCTGGCTTCGAGAACAGGCCGCCATTGAAATAGCGAACCCCTTTGTACCGGCCCCCGGTGCGGGGAGTCGGGCTGTTCATGGCCTCGAACAATCCGCCGAGGATGTCATACGAGTCTCGCGGCTCTTTACATTCATCAAGCAGCGTCGGCAGGATCGACTTGGGCAGAAGGCCGATGTCCTCGGCGAACAGGGCGACGAGCGACTGGAGGATGAAACGTTGGGCAGTGGCGCGCTCCACTCCACGAACGATGAGCTTCCGATAGCAGAGAGCCAGCTTGTCGGCCGCCTCCCGCGTAACGGCGACGCGGTCATTCCCGAATCTGGGTTTCTCATTCGTTGGGAACAGAAAGGCAAGTGGCTCCCATCGTGTCGGCAGGTCGGTGAGTTCCACTGTGTCAACAGGCGAGTCAACCTGCTTGTCGAAGTCGTAGACGTTGAAGGTGTCGAAGTTTGAGAGGATGACATAACGAGGGCGGTTGGGGACGAGGCGCGTCCAATAATCGAAGGCCTGACGATAGTGGCGGCTGAGGTCTGCGCCGCGCTTTTTCATCTCGATCAGGACGACGGGCTTCCAGACGTAATCGGCGAAGGCGGTGCCGCCGCCATCTTCGGTGGCTTTGCGGATGCGGTATTCGGGGGAGCCGCCGACGTCGAGGCAGCCGCGCTGGCCGAAGGCCTGGAAAAGGCGGTCGAGGAAGATGTGGGCCTGGCTCTTCTCGTCGCCGGTGATGTGCTGGCTTGCCCAGGTGGTGAACTCGCGCAGCTTCTCCTGTCGCCCTTCGTACATGGGGAGTAATGGTAGCGAGCGGATGGGGCTGGCGGAAGGACGGGGCGGCGAGATGCCAAAGCATTCTGGATTCGGTGCGTGACAATGCTTCTGGGCGGCAGCTCATGAGGCGCGGACGCCGGCCATCGTGGCGATGGCCTCCGTGAGATGGGGCAGGTCCACAGGCTTGATCAGGTGAGCCGTGAAACCGGCGGCGCGGCTTTGCTGGATGTCCTGGTCCTGCCCGTAACCGCTGATGGCGATGGCGGGGAAGGTGTGGCCGCGGGCGCGGAGTTCCCCTATCAGGTCAATGCCGTTGCCGTCGGGCAGGCTCAGGTCGCTGATGAGCAGGTCGAGTGTTTCGCTGCTCGCCAGGCTCAGGGCCGATGCCACATCCCCGGCCGTGCAGACCCGGTGGCCCTGACGCTGAAGCAACTGCGACATGATGCGGGCGGTATCGCCGTGGTCTTCGACGAGGAGGATGCGAAGCCTGGGAGCGCAGGTGTCTCCGCCCGTTATCGGCTTGGGATGGTCGGGGATGGCGGGCGCGGGCGCCCGCGCTCCCAGCGGCAATCGCACGGTGAACGTCGCGCCCTGGTCCTTGCCTCGGCTGTGGGCGCTGATCGTGCCCCCGTGCAATTCCACCAGGGCCTTGGTGATGGCCAGCCCCAGGCCCAATCCGCCGAACTGGCGGGTGATACTCCGCTCGGCTTGCTCGAAGGCGTTGAAGATGCGAGCGAGGGCATCGGGGTTGATGCCCATGCCATTATCGACGACCTCCACGACTACATTTCCGATTTCAGAGGGACAATCGGCAATCGGCAATTGGCAGTCAGCAATCTCTCGCATCACCTTGATGCTCACGCAGCCGCCGTGGGGCGTGAACTTCACCGCGTTCTTGATGAGGTTCCAGAAGACCTGTTGCAGGCGCGTGGCGTCGGCATCTACGAGGTGCGGCGGATCCTTGATCTCCAGTTTGAAGTGCTGATCCCGCGCCTCAATATCCACCTGGCACACCTCCACCGCGCGGCGGATGATCGTGGAAAGGTCCACCGGCCGGCGGTCCAGGACCAACTTCCCTCTCGCTATCCGCGTCACATCCAGGAGGTCGTCGATCAATCTCGCCTCCAACTCGGCATTGCGATGGATGACCTCAAGATGCTCTTGTGTCTGTTCGTCAAGACGGCCATCCTGCTGCAACAGCGACGTGGTCGCCAGCACGGGGGTCAGCGGGTTGCGCAGCTCGTGACTCAAGAGCGCCAGGAAGTGGTCCTTGGCATGGTTGGCTTCACTCTCCCGGAGGGCGCTCTGATCGGCCAGGTCTTTCGCCTCCTGCAAAAGCGCTTCCACCTGTTTGCGCCGCTCGATCTCTTGCTCCAGTTGGCTCTGGCGTGACAGGGCCAAGGCGCGAGACCGGTGCAGACTGTGACTGAAGATCGCGATGGCGACGCAGACGATCCAGTAAGCGGCCATGTCCACCGCGTGGTCGAGGGTCATGACAAAAAGCGAATAGCGAGGGGGAATGAAGAACCAGTCCGCCGCCAGATATCCCAGAGCCGTGGCGAGCAGAGCAGGGCCAAATCCGCCAAACCAAGCGGCCGCCGCGACAGCCAGAAAGAAGGTCACATCGTCATCGCTGTCCCCCAGAAAGGGATCGAGGGCCTCGCGGAAAGCCAACGCAAGCAGGACGCACAGAACCGTGATGCCGTAGCGCAGAACCCAGGAGTGCCGGGAGAAGTGGTCGGCCATATCGAGCCTACGCGGCATTTGTGACCTCATAGTACGGAGCGAAGACAGGCGTGTTCGCTACTATTCTATGCCTCCGGCCGATCAGCGGGCATGGCCCAATCGCTTTCATCGCAGGCATAGAGTATAACTCCTCCCCCGGTTACCGGCCGGGCGCGCGAGATCTGTGATCTCTTTGCGCTGGGCAGTCAGAGGTGTTTGCATGGATCTGTTCACCTACAAGAACGATGAACTGTACTGTGAAGATGTGCCCGCGCGGCAGATCGCCGAGCAGTTTGGCACCCCTGTCTATGTCTACTCGAAGCAGACGGTTATCGAGCACTATCGCCAGATTGCGACCGCATTCGCCCCGGTGAATCCAACGATCTGCTACTCGATCAAGAGTTGCGGCAATATCCATATCTGCAAGGTCCTGGCGGCCGAGGGGTGCGGTTTTGATGTCACCAGCGGCGGGGAACTGTATCGGGCACTGCAGGCCGGCGGCGATGCGAAGAAGATCATCTACGCCGGCGTCGGCAAGACCGATGAGGAGATTCGCTATGCCCTGGAAGTGGGTATCGCGGCGTTCAATATCGAGTCTGAGGAGGAGGCCGAGAACATCGACCGCATCGCCGGGATGATGGGCAAGAAGGCGGTGGGCGCCCTGCGGGTTAACCCCGATGTCGATCCCAAGACGCACAAGCATACCTCCACCGGCAAGAAGGAGACGAAGTTCGGCGTTGACATCGAACGCGCTGAGGCGTTCTTTGCGAAGTACAAGAGCCTGCAGAATCTTCGCATCGGCGGTGTGCATATCCACATCGGTTCACCGGTCTATGAGATCGACCCGTACGTGCAGGCGGTCAAGAAGGTAACTGCCTTGATCGATCGCCTGATGCTTGAGGGCCACCATATCGAGTGGCTGGATATTGGCGGCGGTTTTGCCGTCAACTACATGCACAAGGAACAGGCCAAGCCGATCACAGAGCATGCCAAGGCGCTGCTGCCGCTGCTGGCGGGCAAGCCGTATCGCATCGCCATCGAGCCTGGACGATACATCATCGGCAACGCGGGAGTTCTGCTTACGCGCGTGCTCTATCGCAAGATCGGCGGCAACAAGCGGTTTGTCATCGTCGATGCGGGGATGAACGATCTGATCCGCCCGGCGTTGTACGATTCCTATCACTATATCTGGCCGGTGCGGCCGGATGCGGCGAATGTGCCGACGGAACGGAACCGGGAACACTTGCCCAGGAGTGGCGAGATCGTCGATGTGGTCGGCCCGATCTGCGAATCGAGCGATTACCTGGCGAAGGACCGGCCACTGCCGGTTGTGAAGCGTGACGATCTGCTGTGCGTGTTCACTGCCGGGGCGTATGGCTTCGCGATGAGCAGCAACTACAATAATCGCCGCCGGGCTGCGGAAGTGATGGTGGATGGCGGAAAGGCGCAGCTCATCCGTCGCCGGGAGACGTGGGAAGACCTTGTTGCTGCGGAGCGGGTGTAAAAGACCAACCGCTTGAATTACTCAACGTAGTGAGTAAAATTACTCAGTATGGTGAGTAAGTCGGAAACGCCTGCTACCAATGCCTTTACGCGTGATCAGCTCATCCCGCTGGTGACACGGTTGCGCGAGCCTCGGCGGTTTATCCAAGCTCTGGTAGGTCCTCGGCAGGTTGGTAAGACGACCCTCGCCCGGCAGGCCGCGAGCCGATGTCACGGCCCGGTGCAGATGGCATCGGCTGACTTGGCAGGTCCGGCTGACCGAGTTTGGCTTGAGCAGCAATGGGAAGCCGCACGAGTCGCCATGCGAACGGCCGGCACTTCAGGCCTGCTGATCCTTGATGAGATCCAAAAGATCCCGCAGTGGTCTGCCGCCGTCAAGGCTCTTTGGGATGCCGACACCGCTTCTGGTATCCAACTGCATACGCTGATTCTGGGCTCTTCGCCGATGCTCATGCAGCAGGGCCTGGTTGAGAGTCTTGCCGGCCGCTTCGAGGTGATCCGCGTGCCGCACTGGTCATTCGCCGAGATGCGCGAGGCGTTTGGCTGGTCAGTTGAACAGTACATCTACTTTGGCGGATACCCCGGCGCAGCGTCGCTGATTGGCGATGAAGCGAGATGGCGGGCCTACATCAACGACTCGTTGATCGAGACGACTGTCTCACGCGATATTCTGCTCATGACCCGCGTTGACAAGCCGGCTCTGCTGCGGAGGACGTTTGATCTGGCGTGCCGGTACTCTGGTCAGATCCTGTCATACCAGAAGATGCTCGGACAGCTTCAGGATGCCGGCAATACAACTACACTAGCTCATTACATTGACCTGCTTCACGGCGCCGGCTTCGTCGCCGGACTGCAGAAGTTCTGCGGGCAATCCGTTCGGCAACGGGCATCAAGTCCCAAACTGCAGGTGCTGAACACAGCGCTGGTCAGCGCGCTGCAGCCACTTTCGTTCCAGCAGGCCCTGGCCGACCATCACTATTGGGGACATCTGGTTGAGTCGGCCGTTGGGGCTCATCTGCTGAACCAACTAGCCGGGACGGCCTGGCAGGTGCAGTACTGGAACGAAGGTGCGGCCGAAGTGGACTTCGTTCTGGCCAATGGCAAGCAGATCATCGCTCTGGAGGTCAAGAGCCAGCGTCGCCCAATTCGGCTCCAGGGTATGCCATCGTTTTGCAGGCACTATAGTGATGCCCGACCACTGCTCATCGGCGGTGATGGAACACCCATCGAGCAGTTCCTCGTCAATCCTGTCTCCACGATTCTCACGTGAAGCGAGAGTTTGCACGCTGTGGCTGCGGTCCATGGCTCGATCAATCATGGCGTGGGTTTTGGGAGTGCTCACATCAAGGACGATGCTGTACGATTCGCTCGTACGCCAATAATGCCGTGGTGGAAGAAGGCTCAGTTGGGCCTTACTATCCAGGCGGCTTTGTGCCATATCTCCATATGTCGAAAACCAGCTCAGTTGGCCGCCTATTTTTTGACTACACCTTAGCCTTGTGGCTGGTTGTTGTCGCAGGGGTGGTGCGCTGGGAGTTCCCGGGGGTCTTTGCGGGAACACCCTACCTGGTGTTCTACCCGGCGGTGGTGGCGGCCGCGGCGTTCTGCGGGTTCGGGCCGGGCGTGCTGGCCACGGTCGTGGCAGCGCTGACGGTCGATCTCATGTTCACCGAACCGGCTTGGGTTTTCTCCTTCAATGACACGGTGCAGAACGCGCGGTCACTGGTGTTCATAACCGGTGGCGTAACCATGAGCCTGGTCTCGAGAATGCTCAGCAGCACTCGAGCGCGTGAACTGCAGCGCATTGACGACCTGCGCGAAAGCGAGGCGCGGTTCCACTCGTTGCTGGTGGAGGGGGCGCGGGATTACGCGATCATCATGCTGGATTCGCTGGGGAAGGTCTCCACCTGGAACGCCGGCGCGCAACGCATCATGGGGTATTCCCGGGAACAGATCATTGGCAGAGATCTCGCCTGCTTCTTCACTCCTGAAGAGGTGGCAGCGGGGAAACCCGCGCGGGCGCTGGAGTTGGCGGTAGAGCGCGGACGGGATGCCGAGGAAGGTTGGCGGGTGCGCCGGGATGGCAGCCGGTTCTGGGCGGGAACAACGCTGACTCCGATCCGCGGCAACATTGGCGAACTCACGGGGTTTGCCCAGGTCACGCGCGACATGACCGAACACAAGGTGGCCGAGGATGCGCTGCGGCAGGGCGAGGAGCGCCTTCGCCTGCTGGTGGAGGCGGTGAGCGAGTACGCCATCATCATGCTCGACAAAACCGGCAATGTGGTCACTTGGAATACCGGCGCCCAGCGGATCAAGGGCTATTCATCCGAGGAGATCATCGGCAAGCATTTCTCCTGCTTCTACAGTGCACAGGACCAGGCCGCCGACAAGGCGCAGAAGGAACTGGAGATCGCCGCGGAACAGGGGCAATTCAGCGAAGAGGGCTGGCGGGTGCGCAAGGATGGCTCGCGGTTCTGGGCGAACGTGACGCTGACGGCTATCCGCGATGCGGATGGGAAGTTGCGCGGATTTGCCAAGGTTACGCGCGATATGACGGAACGAAGGCTGGCGGAGCAGCGCATCCAGCATGCGATGGAGGAACTGGCGCGATCCAATGCCGAACTGCAGCAGTTCGCCTATGTGGCATCGCACGACCTGCAGGAACCTTTGCGGGCGATCGCGGGATGCGTGCAGCTTCTGCAGCAACGATTCGGGGGGAAACTGGACGGCCGGGCCGATGAGTACATTGGTCATGCGGTGGAGGGGGCCAGCCGCATGAAGGCGCTGATCAACGACCTGCTGGAATACTCGCGCGTGGGCACGCGCGTCAACGCCCTGCGGCCTGCCGACTGCAACGAAGTTTTGAAGGCGGCGGTGCGCAACCTGCAAACCGCGGTGGACGAGAAGAAGGCGATCATCACCAACGATCCGCTGCCCACGATCATGGCTGATGACGGCCGCCTGGTGCAGTTGCTGCAGAACCTGATTGGCAACGCTCTGAAATTCACTGCGGAGCGAACGCCAGCGGTACATGTATCGGCCGCCCAGGTCGATGGCGCCTGGCAGTTCTCCGTTCGCGATAATGGCATTGGCATTGAGCCGCAGTATCGCGAGCGCATCTTTGGCGTATTCCAGAGGCTGCACACGCGCAGAGAATACCCAGGAACCGGCATCGGGCTGGCCATCTGCAAGCGCATCGTGGAACGCCATGGCGGGCGAATCTGGGTGGAGTCAGAGCCGGGAAAGGGTACGACGTTTCTATTCACCATTTCCGATCGGAGTCAGGTATGACCTATGATACTTCCAGCATGCGACCCATCAACATTCTGCTCATCGAAGACAGCCCCACGGATGTGCTCATTACCCGGGAAGCGCTGGAAAGCGCCAAGGTGATCAACAATCTGCAGGTGGCCGAGGATGGTGTTGAGGCGCTGGCTATCTTGCGCCGCCAGGGGCGCTATGCCAACTCCGCACGTCCGGATCTGATCCTGCTGGATCTGAATCTGCCGCGCAAGGATGGGCGCGAGGTGCTGCAGGAAGTCAAGAACGACGAGCAACTGAAGATGATCCCGGTGGTGGTGCTGACGACCTCCAAGGCAGAGGAGGATGTGATGAAAGCCTATGGCCAGCACGCCAATTGTTATATCACCAAACCGGTGGACTTTTCGGAGTTTGCCTCGGTGATCAAGTCCATCGAGCGGTTCTGGTTTGCCGTGGTGACCCTGCCGGCGTCCCAATGAGATGAACACAAAGGCGATCGACATTCTGCTGGTGGAAGACAGCCCGACCGATGCGCTGCTGTTGCGCTCGGCGCTGGCGGAAGTCCGTTCGGTGCCCTTTGAACTGGTACATGTGGAACGGCTGGGCGATGCCCTGCGCGAGTTGCGCGGCCGGCGTTTCGATGTGACGGTGCTGGATATGGGCCTGCCGGACAGTTCCGGCCTGGAAGGCCTGGCGCAACTGCGGGGAGCGGCCGAGGAGATGCCGATCCTGCTGCTGACGAGCCTGGATGATGAGGAGATGGCCGTCGCGGCGGTGGAGCGCGGGGCACAGGATTACCTCGTGAAGGGCACGCTGGACGGGCAGGGCCTGACACGGGCCATCCGCTATGCGATCGTCCGCAAACGCGCGGAACTGCTGCAGCGGGCGAAGGAGGATGCCGAGGCGGCCAGCCGCGCCAAGGATCACTTTCTGGCGGTGCTCTCGCATGAACTGCGCACCCCGCTGACGCCGGTGCTGACGATCGTGAACATGCTGGAGGCGGATGCGGCTTTGCCGGAATGTTTTCGCGATGACATCGCGACGATCCGGCGAAACGTGGAACTGGAAACGCGCCTGATCGACGATCTGTTGGATGTGACGCGGATCGCCCGCGGCAAGCTGGCGTTACGCAAAGAGCCGGTGGAACTCTGCCAGGTGATACGCGCCGCCGGCGAAGTTTGCCATGCCGACATGACATCGCGAAATATGGAATTCGTTGTGGATCTGGGCATCGATGCGCCGTATGTCGTGGATGCCGACGCCGTAAGACTGCAGCAGGTGTTCTGGAACCTGCTGAAGAACGCGGTCAAGTTCACGCCACGAGGTGGCTGCGTGGGTGTGCGCTGCCGGTTGGAGGATGGGCAGGTGGTCGCGGAGGTCACCGACAGCGGGGTTGGGATCGCCAGCGAGAACCTTCAGCGCATTTTCAATGCTTTTGAGCAGGGCGGTCATGCGGTTACCAAGCACTTCGGGGGACTGGGCCTGGGGCTGGCGATCAGCCGGGCCATCGTCGAGATGCATGGTGGAACAATCATTGCCCGCAGTGAGGGCAGGAACAAGGGAGCCACGTTCGAGGTGCGCCTGCCGCTGGCGCAGCGGCAGGCCCAGGTGGCGGCAGCACCTTCGTTGACCGCGCCCGCCAAGGCGCTCTCAGTTCTATTGGTGGAAGACCACGGCGACACGGCCCGGGCCATGGTGCGGCTGCTGGGCGGCCAGGGGTATCACGTTCAATGGGCTGAGGAAATGGCGACGGCGAATGCGCTTCTAGAGAAGCAGCACTTTGACCTGCTGATCAGCGATATGGGACTGCCCGATGGCAGTGGCCTGGATCTGATGCGCGATGCAAAGACGAAATATCCGGATCTGCCGGGCATCGCCCTGAGCGGGTATGGGCTGGATGAGGATGTGCGCAAGAGTATGCTGGCTGGATTCTCCGATCACCTGGTGAAGCCCACCGGCAAGCGCGAACTCCTGGCGGCGATTGCCAAAGCTCTCGGCAGTTAACGCCTTGCTCTGTAGGACGTTTACCGGGATTCCCCTGATCAGACTTGCCAACTCTTGCGCAGGTCGGCGAGTTGCCGGACCTGACTCAGCAGGGGCTCCATTGCGGAGAGAGGAAGCATGGTGGCGGCGTCGGAAAGGGCATTCGTCGGCTCGGGGTGGCATTCGATGAACAGGCCATCGGCGCCTGCGGTCACGGCGGCGCGGGCGAGCATCGGGGCATATTGCGGGTTGCCGCCGGAGGAGTTGCCCAGGCCGGCCGGCTGCTGGGTGGAATGGGTGACGTCAAAGACGATTGGGCAGCCGGTCTCTTTCATCACGGGGATGGCGGTGAAGTCGTTGACCAGGCGATTGTAGCCGAAGAAGGTTCCGCGCTCGGTTAACAGGATCGGAGCTGTGCTGATGGACCGGACCTTATTCACAGCAAGCTGCATCTCCTGTGGGCTCATGAACTGGCCCTTCTTGATGTTCACCGGTTTGCCAGTCCGGCCGCAGGCCAGCAGCAGATCGGTCTGACGGGCGAGGAACGCCGGGACCTGCAGCACATCAACGTATCGCGCGGCGATCTCAGGCTGGCTGGGTTCGTGCACGTCAGTGAGAATGGGAACGCTCAAGGCATCGCCGACTCTGCGCAGGAGCTTCAGGCCATCTTCCATCGACAGGCCGCGGTAGCTGGAGACGGAGGAACGGTTGGCCTTGTCGAAGCTGGCTTTGAAGATGAATGCCAGGTTGTGCTTCTGGCAGGCGGCTTTGAGCGTCCGGCCGATTTCCATGCAGATCGATTCGGACTCGATCACGCACGGGCCGGCAATGATGAAGAGAGGTTTCTCGCCGATCTGGAAGATGTCGCTGGTCATGAACCCGGAACGATAAAGGTGAGTTGACGCGGGAGCAAGTCGATGCTCAGGGAGGTGAAGCCGGCTTCGTCGCCATCTATCTGGACAGGGACTGGCGTGGGAGAGGTGATTTTGACGCGTTTGGCCCGCCGGTAGAGCGCATGATCGCTGGTTACCTGGTGCTGGTTCGCGCAGAGAATGCCCAGCTCAATGACCCGCTGCCAGGAGTCGCAGGGCAGCAGGCAGACGTCGAGCAGGCGGTCATCAGGTCGGGCGGCCGGTGTGACGGAGAAGCCGGCGCCGTATTCGGGAATGTTACCCACGAAGGCGATGGCAGGGGTGTCGGCCAGGACGGTATGGCCGTCAAGGGCGACGGTAATGGGGGGAAACCGGTAGCCGAAGAGGCCGCGAAGGGTGGGAAGCAGCCAACTGGCATGCGTGATCGGCCCCCTGCGAATGGTCGCCAGATTGTGGACGACCTGCGCGTCAAAGCCTGCGCCGGCGATGGCGAGCATCGCTGTGCCGTTGGCAGAGGCGAGATCAATATGGCGGTGAAAGCCGCCGAGGATGGCTTGAATGACCTGGGGGCCGATCGGGCCTTTGCCCCACATGCACTCAAGGTGGTGAGCCATGAGGTTGGCGGTGCCGAGGGGAATGATGGCGACGTGAGGCAGGGGCTGTGGATCGGGGATGACTTGAAGCAGCCGATCGACCACGCAGCGGAGCGTGCCATCGCCGCCTACGACGATCACTGTTGGGGCGGAGGCAAGCAGATCCGGGGGCAACGTGCTGGGGTGTTGGGTGTAGATCGCAGCGCGGATGTCCGCGGCCGAAGCTGAGCCAGCCACTTCACGGGCGATGCGAAGGCCACGGCCCATGCCTGAGATAGGGTTGGCGAGGATGAGGATGCTGCGCTGTTGCACCCGCGCGATTTGAGCAGGTCGATCAGTTTCTGTAAACGGCGGTGGCGGTCCAGGCGCGGGTGATGTAGTGCACATCGACCGTTTCGATCTGTTCCCGGCGCAGATATCCGGACAGTTCGGCGACGATCGTCTCTACGGCGGCCGCCCCGGCGTCGACGCAGAGGCGGTTGTGGCTGCGCCACAGGTCGGTGAAGCGGTCGGCGGTCATGGTGGTGATGTGCTCGGCTTCGTCGTAGCGAACATTGGCAAAATCGCCGGTGGTAGTGAGCACGTTGGCCCAGCGGTCGCGGGTGCGGTAGCCCTCGTCAAAGTCCGGCGCCCGACGGCGCAGCAGGCTCTGCGTCCAGGCGAGCAGTGGAGTGCGGTTCATGAGGCGGTCGTTCCAGAGGACGGTAAAGGAGCCGCCCACTTGCAGCACCCGCCGGACCTCGGGCAATGCCCGCGGCGGATCGGCCCAGTGGAAGGCCTGGGCGGCGACGGCCCAGCGGGCGGAGCTGTCGGGGAGGCCCAGGTTCTCGAAGGTGCCATCGACCCAGCGCACATCGGGCATGGTTGGGGCCTGCTCGCGCATGGCGAGGTTGGGCTCGACAGCGATCAGGTTCAGCCCGCGGCCGGAAAGAAGTTGAGTGAACAGGCCGGTGCCCGCGCCGATATCGACAACGATGTTTCCCTCGCGCAGGCCGACGGCGCCGATGAGGCGGTCGACAAGTTCACGGGGATAGCCCGGTCGGGCGCGAGCATAGGCGGCAGCCTGCTGTGTGAAATCACCGAGAGATGCGTTTGCCATGCGCGAAAACTCCAAACTGGCGGTACTACTGGGACAGAGAATCGCGGCGGACAGTCATAGCCGATAGATTTGGTGGGGCTCATCATCGGAAGCATTGGTTTCGCGCGGGTTGGCCTGCAGAGCTGCAGCCTGATCGCGTACCGGGGGCACGGGAACGGTGTGCGGGCGCTCGGGGCGGCCGGTGGCGCTTTGCGAGATCTTCTGGACGTAGCGCCGATATTCACTCTGGCTCCAGACGTGCTTGTCGACGGTCATCTCAACCAGCGCCTCGATCTGAACCTGCTGCTGGGAGATGATTTCCTGGAGCTGCTGGATGAGGTGACGGATGGCCCGCCGGATTTCAGGATTTTCGATCCGGCTCAAATCCACGTTCAGCGTTGCCAAATTGATTGGCGGCATACATTCCTCCCTGCGTCGCGAGACATGATCAAAGCGTACGAGGGACATTATACCAAGTGAGAGAAGGCTAACCAAGGATAATCCGGGAGGGGGAAAAGCGGAAAGCGAAAAGCGGATAGCGGAAGCGGAGACAAGGAGAGGCGGGGACCACCAAGTGGAAAGTACCGAGAGGAAAGTGGAAAGTAGGGGACGCGGGGAGGGCGAGAGGGGATTGTGGATAAGTAGCAGTTGCGCAGGTTCTGGAGGTGGGGACCCCCTATGCGCTAAGTGCTGTGTGGACAGGAGGTTGGGTCGATATTGGGGGAGGAGGTGCGCAGGTTCCGAGGAATATCGGATTGCGGATAGCGGAAAGGGAAGATGCGCAGGTTCGTTTGCGCAGTCGGTGGCGGTATGTGAGCTATATCACTAGACGGACGAAGATGCTCAAGTTAGCGCGCGCGGTCGCGGACGGTATGTTGCGCCGCTCACCGTCTTTGAGGAAGGTGCTCAAGATAGGCAGAGAAGTCAGAGGTCAGAAGTCGGAAGGACGTTCCGATTTGTTCCACTGTGCCGGGCACGGCACCCTCACCTCCGACTCCTCTCGTCGCCACAGCGACTCCATCCGTGGACCAAAGGGAGAGGAGGGGAAGGTCGCGAGAAAATGTGTGACATCGGGTGACAAAGTGTGACCCCGGCGCAGCCGGGACTTCGCTTTGCTTAGCATCGGGCAGTGGCTTGCAGTCGGTGGGCTTTTGGGTGGTGCGGGTATTCGGTTGAGAAAGAGCGTTGGTTGCTGCGCTGTCAAATGGCGAAAGCAGAAACCAGAAAGCAGAATGGAACATCGGTCGGAGGCGCGGAAAAAACCACGTTCCTCTATATATATGGGGTGATTTGGAGGGGTCCAAAAACAGAAGATGAGGAATGACAAGGGGTTAACGAAATCCAAAAATCTTTTGAGATTTTTGGGCCCCCAAACCCCCGCCGCCGTGTCGCCGAAGGCGACTTACTTAGTCCGCGGGCCGTGCCCGCGCGTAGCCCGAAGGGCGCTATAGCGTCAGCAAGCGCTCCACGTACTCGTGGTGGAAGCGGAGCGGGCCAAAACAGGCCCGCAGAAGCCGGGGCGAAGCCCAGCAGGCGTCAACCCTTCTGGAGGTCTGGGGGCAGAAGATTGGCCACCATAAAGCTCAAAAAGCGCAAAGGCAGATGGTAGACCGCGGATAGCGCGGATGGGCACGGATCAGGATTGCAGGACCGGAGAAGGCGGAGGTGGTCGCAAAATGCGACCACTTCAAAGGGCGAAGGTTCTCGGCGGTACTACCGCAGGCGTTCACGGAGCATGGAACAACAGACCTGCGTCACCGGTGAGTGAAGCGACCAACAGGCGCAGATCCATCTCACGCAACGACGCCACGTTGGCAAGCGCTCGGCGTGTTTTGTCGCCGTGGAAGCGGGGGCACCCCAAGCAGGACGCCGTCGCCGGTGAGTGAAGCGAACAGCAGGCGTGAACTCCATGCGCTGACCCATGGGGACCATACCCGATTGACGAGTGAGATGATGCAATGTAACGGCCATTCAGCAACAGGCGGCGGAGTTCCATGGTCAGGCGCAACCTGGTGGCGAGATGCTTGAGACGGGGGCAGGGCGCAGTACACTAAGCGGTGTCAAAGTGCTGCTTCCGGCGTCTACCAGTTGTTTACGAGAGCGATTGTGGCCAACGAGATCAAAAAGTCTCTGGTTGAGCAGTTGACCGAACGGTTTGGGCAACTTCAGCGTTTGCCCGGCAGCAATTCGCTTTTTGTCGTTGGACGCGATGATGCCAGACTTTACCTGCGGTACTCGCGAGTACATGAACGCGGCACATCGTTCTTCGGACTACGCAATGTGGATCTGGCCCAGCTTGATGGGCACAACTCGTTTATTTGCTTGTTTACCGATGATGGCACGCCTCCATTGTTCGTTCCTCATGCGGACTTCGAGCGGGTAATCCGGCAATCGCCGCTGGCCTTGGATGGACAGTACAAGGCTCAGGTTGTCGCGAGCCCTGGCACGCGCGAGCTGTACTTACCGCGTGTGGGACGTTTCAACATCGATGCGTACAGCGGCATTGACGTACTGGCGGAGCGGGTGATCCCACAATGCGCGACGACGCCGGTGCTGGATCATGCGCAGGTACAGACGCTCATTGGGGCGATTGGCCATGCCAATGGATTTGGGGTGTACGTTCCTCCCAACAACGTGGAGATGCTGGACTGGTCGCTTACGCCTCGTTTTCATCTGGTCGATCGCCTGCCAGCAGACATCGATTCGCGATCTGTGTTCACATCCGAGGTAGATGTAATCTGGCTGGAGCAATCGCATCAGGCTATATCCGCTCTGTTTGAGGTGGAGCATTCGACTCCGGTGTATTCGGGCCTCTTGAGGTTCAACGATGTTCTGCTGACGTCGCCGGGCGCCCCGCGGTTCTTTGTTGTGTCCAATGAGAGTCGGCGCGATCTATTCTCGCGACAGGTCCAACGTCCTACGTTCCAGCGCAGCGGGCTTTCGGAGATAACCAGCTTCCTCGACTATGGGAACGTCTTCTCGTGGCATCGGCGGCTGCATGTGCCAGACGCGGGAACCGTCAGAAGCGCAATTGCCGCGGCGTCATGATCGACAGGCTCTGGAGGCCAATATGGGAAGGCGACGAGACGATGGTGCGCTGGGTGATTTGTTCGAGATCAGCTATGAAGCCTTTCAGCATATGCCTGTATGGGTTGGGCCGTGTTTTGCGCTGTTTGGATTTGCAATGTTCCGCTGGGGATTGCCCCTCATTACGGGGTCAGGCCAATCGGCGGGCGCTGCATTGTCACACGTCTTGTCTTCGATGCTAAGTTGGCTGGTTGGGGGAGGCATCCTGCTGGTTTGGGTTGCGGCTGAAATCCGGAAGCTCCGATCCCGACTGCTTGTGGACAAATCAGACGGCCCGGGATCAATACGCGAACTGCCTTGGCGGGAGTTCGAGCAATTGGTTGCCGAGTGCTACCGGCGCAAGGGGTACATGGCCGAAGTGGTTGGCCGCGCCTCCGGCGACGGCGGCGTGGACATCGAGTTGAATGGACACGGCAAGCTGCTCTTGGTTCAGTGCAAGCACTGGAAGGCGTATAAGGTGGGCGTTAGAGAGGTCCGCGAATTCCATAGTGTGGTGGTCAGCCGAAAGGCCGATGGCGGCATCATTGCTACATCAGGGCGGTTTACGGATGACGGGATACAGTGCGGGGCCGACAACGGGATCGAGCTTCTTGATGGTGCCGCGCTGGCTCGGTTGCTGGGGGACGTCGGGACACTGTCCGCCGGGAGCGTACCACAGGCTACTCGGTCGCCAGCGGGACAAATGCATGCCAGCGGAGCTGAGCCAGCACCGGCATGTCCCTTGTGCGGCAAGCAGATGGTGCGGCGCATGGCACGTAAGGGGCCGAACGCGGGATCCGAGTTCTGGGGCTGTCCTGGCTATCCTGAATGCCGGGGAACGCGGCCCTAAGAGCTAGAGCACGACCTCGGTCTGGCCCTGTGAAGCGATATGCTCGTACTGTTTCACCAGGCTCGCGAAATCGAGGAACGAGACACGGTCGCGGATGTCGGCGAAGGCGCTGTAGGCGAGCTTGGCGCGGAACTCCGGATGGCGTGAGCGCTGGGCGACGATCACCATGCGGGTGTGGAAATCCTGCAGGTCGCAGAACTTTAGCAGCGAGTTCTGGATGTCAGTAGAAAACTCGACTTCGAACAGGCTGCCGGGCATCAGGCGATGATTCATCCAGATCACATCGACTGTGGCGCAGCGTTTCACGAGGTCGGGGTAGCTGAATGCGGGAAGAGCATCGAGTGTCCGAGTGGTGCCGATGGTGCCTCCGAGGAATGCCTTGTTCCGGTCCTGATTTGGTGCCCAGCACTGGTAGCGTCGAAGATGGCCGATGGTGAGAAGCAGGCCTTGATAGTACGAGTGGTTTGACTGTTGCAGGTCCTGCGAATCCCTATTTCGGGCCGTCTCCTGAAGAATACCGCGTGCTTCGATCTGAGCCTTCATGGAGAGCAGGCCGTATAGGCCGGGCTTGAGCTTGAAGATGCCTTTGTGGAGCTGCACGATCCGGCGGATCGATGCGTTGGGTGTCTTCGTCTTCCAGGCGCAGCCGGGGATCTTCGGTACCTGGTGGTAGAGTTGCGCCAACGTTGCAACACCGCCAAGCTGTTCGAGAGCCTGTGCGACAGCGTCGTATTGGGTCATCGAATGGGCTCCTTCCGTGGGTATGTGCATGATAACGTGGGGACGATTGTCTCGCCCCTGCAGAAGGAAGAGCGGATTGCGGAAAGCGAAAAGCGGAAACAAGACACAGCGCGGGGACGGCTCTTGCGAAGATCGAGAGCGGTGTGTGGGCACGCGGTGGTGCTCGCGCGGGCGACGGTTTGCGCTGACGGGCGGGGTCGCCCGTCCTACTTGAAGGCGAAGGGCACACCCCCAAAGTGGAAAGTACCGAGGGGAAAGTGGAAAGGGTGAGAGGACGTGAGGGGGAGACATGGGGACAAGGGGACGAGGGGGAAAGCCCCGATTGCAGGGCCTGTCGATTTAGGTGGCAGCCCAACACAATATGATCTCGCCCCGATGCGGCCGGGACCGTCTTTGAGCGGCCGATTCTCATCGCCAGTGACTTTATCGCTCGGACCCTACCGCCGAGTCGCTCGATT
>CAIQIQ010000124.1 GCA_903871935.1 uncultured Phycisphaerales bacterium | reverse complement strand
TCCTCTCTTGTCGTGATATTCACAAAGCCCTCGACGGCATTGTAAGGCTGGCCGAGCTTGGCACTGTCCCACGTCCATTGCGAGGTGTACTTGGAGAATCGACGCGTTGCCACCGATTGCCCGTGGCTGGAGAACTGCATCTCAAACACATCCGGTTCCGGTTCCAGTACGGTGACTGAGTCGGCGGCAGGTCGAGCAGGATCATCCCCGTAGAGAGCGCTCACTTTGTTTGAGACTCCCCCCTGCCAGGAGGATGCCCGAGGCGCATCGACCAGGAGCAGACGCGAGAGCAATACTGTCCCCAAGCTCTTTCCTTCGACCGTGAAAGCCTCGCCCTTGTTTGTATAGCTGCCGGAGATTTTCGGAGCTACCCCATACTGCTCATTGCCGGAAACGAATGCGGGGATTTGCGCAGGATGCCTGGAGATGGCGGCACAACCACACACAAGAAAGATCAGAACCAGAACTGTGTGCAGAGGTTTCATATGGCTATCGTGCGTGGACAGACGAACGAGCGGGCGCAATCCCACATCGCCATCAGCTTGTGGACCAACGGCTTCACCCACCGCGCTGTCCGCCTAATGAGATCCTGGTCGCCTATCGCGCATCGCGGGTACTGGCTTTGCCCTTGGCATTGGGCACAAAACCTAGAGCCTTCTCATATGCCGCATTGATCTTCTTCGCTTCGCGCACGCGGTCGGGCGGCAATGGGGTGGGTTTGCCATCTGCGCTGCGGGTGGAAAACAGCAGGATGTACCAGGGCGAGGGTTCACCATCTTCGGAAACAAAATTGCGGTGGGATGGGCTATTGATGCCAACCCAGTAGACCTTCCCCGGCACCAGTTTCACCGGAAGCGTGCAGGTCGTGCGCTGGGCATCGTAGGATGGCTTGCCGGTGGTCTGCGGATAGGTGTCGCCGCCGCCGGTCCAGGACCAGCTTTTATCGCGCATCGGCCGGTCGAACGTGACCTCGATGTGCTCCAGGGCGGGGTCCACATCGGTCTGCATCGCCTGGGGTGTCGTGACCAGAAGCACGGGAGCGGCTTTGGCGTTATCGGACTGCTGCTTCGCCGGCGTGCCCGGTGACCTGGCGGGCGCCTCTGTCTGTGCCGCGGCAACGCACAATGCACCCGCCACTACTGCCACCAGTGCGCATAGCCTCATCCTCATCTTGTTCTCCTTTCCCTTGATTGACCGGCATTATGCCAGAATTGTGTGATCCAGTCTCGGCCATCGCAGTGCATCCTCGCTGGTCGGCGTTGCCCGGCGCTGCCGGTGCGGCCAGCGGCGGGTAGTTGGGCATCCTATAATATAAGGAGGACAGCGTCGGCTGACGGGATGGGAGCCAACGGCGCAAGCGAGAGGGGACGCCATGACAGTCATTGTTGGATATGACGGATCCAAGTGGGCGCGGGGAGCCATCGGAGATCTCGGGCGGGCGGGTCTGCCAAAGGATGCGCAAGCCATTGTTATCAGTGCAACCGAACCCCTGATCGATCCTTTGGTCGGGTACGCCCCGTTTGTGGCGGTGGTTCCGGATGATTCAGGGCCCAGGGATGAGAGCGGTACGCTTGCGGAGACGGCGATGAACGAAGCGCAGCGTCTGGCGCAGGAAGGTGCATCGCTGGTCCGTAGCGTCTGCCCCGAGTGGACGGTGAACTGGGAGACCAGCGAGGATTCGCCAGCGCACGCGATCATCGGCGCTGCCACAGCGCACAGTGCGGACCTGATCGTCGTCGGCTCGCGCGGGCGCTCCAAGCTTCGGCGGCTGCTGGCCGGCAGCGTGTCACAGGAGGTCATGCGATCGGCACACTGCAGCGTCCGCTGCGTCCACGAACATACAGAGCACGCCGGTGGGCCGCTGCGCCTGATTGTGGCGTTCGACCCGGCGCAGATGTCGCAGGCGGTTCTCAGAGAAGTTGCCACGCGCCGTTGGCACGTGGGAACCACGCTGTGCCTGCTGACGGTGGCGACGCGGCAATACGCGCTGGCCGTCGCCGGCGGACCGGGTTCCAGCGGCGTATGGGACACAGCCGATACGACGGCCCTGGAGGTGCTGGATGCGGCGGGCTACCGGGCGGAGCACATTGCCCGGCATGGCGATGCGACACGGCTGATCATGGAAGAAGCGCAGGAATGGGGCGCGGATTGCATCTTCATCACCCCGGGCGCCTTCGCGGCGCCGGGCCGAGCCAAAGTCAGCCCGGTAACTCGCAGTGTCTGTGCCGCCGCACCATGCAGTGTGGAAGTGGTTCGCGGGCATGGCATGACCTGAAGTGTTCTCAGGGCATTGCCCCGCGCTGGGCGCTGGATCGTAGCACATCCGGAGGTATCCTTGCGCGATCGAAAGGATCACCATGCCCCAGGTCAGCAGCGCGCTCTGTGAACTAATCGTCAGTGCGGACGGAAGCGAAGTCACCCTCATCAACCGGGCAACGGGCGTGCGCTGGGTCGTGGATACGTCCACAGCGCTGGCCGATGCGCAGGGACGGGATGGCGTGCGATTCGGCGGGGACAAACTCGACGGTGCTGCTGGCAGGGCAACATCCTTCACCAGTGGAAGCGCCCACCCATTGGGCGATCAGTGCATCATTGTGCAGCGCGAAGGACCTGCTGGCCGCCTTGTTCTGCGATACGAACTCGTGGCCGAAGGTCTGCAGATCACTACTGTGCCCGGACGCTCCACCGCAACGGCGTTCACTCTTCCGGGCACATTCCGGCCCGAAGGGGTGGTCGCCCCGGCCGTGGCGATCCCCGTGAACCAGGGGATCTGGCATAAGGGGACGGGAGCCCCGTTTGTTCTTCACATGTCGCGTACCGGCCACGGAGGCTGGTCGATGCCGTTCTTCGCGGTATGCGGCTCGCGCGATGCGCTCTTGACGATCATCGAAACGGAACATGACTCCCGGATCTGGCTAGAAAAGGCGGCGGATGGGCGAATGATTGCGGCATGCATCCAGGATCCCTCGCTGGGAAAGATGGCCTATCCTCGCAGCGTGCGCCTGCAATTCACCAGGCCGGATGTGACCTCGGTCTGCCGTGCCTACCGGCAGTACGTCCGCGATCGCGGCGCTTTTGTCTCATGGGAAGAGAAGATCGCAGCCCGGCCGGCGGTGCAGCGGCTCTTTGGCGCGCTGCAGTGTTTCATCGGGTATTGTCAGGATGAAACGCTGGATTACGCCGCCTCGTTTCGGGCGCTCAAGGCCATGGGCTTCGAGCGTGCCTTTGTCTATCCCCTGGCAATGGGCAACATACTTGAGGGGTTCAAGATGGGTGGCCGGCCGCCGGTCGACATCCGCAATTGCCTGGGGCTGCTGGATGAGCTGGGATACTTGTCCGCATCCTGGATGTGGACAGAGGATGTGCCGCCCGACCCGGCCGACACGCTCCTTGGGGCCGATGGCAAGTCGCATTTCAGTTGGCAGATCGATGATGTCAAATGGTATCGAGCGTGCCCCGTGCGGCAGGTAGCCATCGCCAATCGGATTCAGGATGCGCGGATGCGCGGATTCACCGCCGCCCATTTCGATGTTACGGCTTCGCGAAACGGCCTGAGTTGCCATCATCCCGACCATCCCCTGGATCGCCGCGCTGATGCCCAGTGGCGAACCAACGTGATGGATACCGCAGCACAGCGCGGCAATGCGATTTCATCCGAGGGGTTCTGGGGCTGGGCCACCGGCCACTACGACATCGGCTCAGTGAAGATCCCCCTGCCGGTCCATGCCGACTGGTTCACCGTGCCGATGACATCCCTGGTTTATCACGATTCCTGCATCCATACCTGGTGGGAGGTCGACAATTACAACAATCCCTGGCATCGCAACCAGGGCCAGCGCGACCGCACACATTTCCCGCTTACCGGCGGCGGCTGGCAGGCGCTGCAGGCTGCGCAAGATGCGCTGGCCGGGGCGCCGCCCAATGTCATGCCCTTTGGCTCGCAGTATGCCTATGTGGACGGCCGTCCGCCCAATACGCACCTCTACCGATATGACCTGGGCATGCCCGAGGTGAAACAGGCGCTGGCTCTGGCTCTGCCGGTGGCTAATCTGCATCGCCGCATCGGCCAACTGGATTGCGTATCGCATGAAGTGTTGGCCGATGATGGAGCCGTGCAGGCTAGCGTGTTTTCAGATGGCACCCGAGTCATCGTGAATTACGCAGACGAACCGCGAGAAGTGGCCGGCGGGGCGCCGATGGCGCCCGTCTCATGGCGAGTTGAATGAACTGCTCTACAAACGCCGTGACAAGCCGCTTAGAATCGGCCGCGAGTGAGTAGTGCAACTCCTGTTACAACCTCTGTCTCCCGGCCATTGCCGCCGGCGATCGCTGGCGTGCCTGGAGCATGGCGGCGGGTGGTGCGTTCTGGCCGGGTCGTCATCGGCGGCGGCTTCCTTCTCTTGATGATCCTCCTGTGCGCTGGCACCCTCCCGTGGACCGCCATCTCCGATACCAACAGCCGCCTCTACTTCGACCGCCAGAATATGCAGGAGGCGTGGACAGCGCCCTCTGTCCGCCCAAGCGGCCAACTCGCCATGTGCCTGGGGACGGATCGCCTGGGCCGATCCGTTCTCGGCCGGGCACTCACCGGTGGCGCCATCAGCCTGGGGATCGGAGTCATGGCGGCCGCCATTGCCGTCGTGATCGGCGTAAGCGTAGGACTTATCGCAGGATACGCCGGCGGATGGCTCGATAACCTTCTCATGCGCATCGTCGATGTGCTCTACAGTCTGCCCTATGTGCTGATGATCATTCTGCTGAAGATCGCGATGGAGCCGCTGCTGATGCGGATCATGGAGCGACTGGATATCCAGAGCGGGAAACAGGCCGTAGCCAACCTCATCGTCTTGTTCTTGTCTATCGGTTTGGTGAGCTGGTTGACGATGGCCCGTGTTGTGCGCGGGCAGGTGCTCTCGCTGCGCAGCCAACCCTTTATCGAAGCCTGCCGGGCACTGGGATTGCCCTCCTGGCAGATCCTGCTGCGGCATCTGCTGCCCAACCTTGTCGGGCCGGTCATCATCTATGCGACACTGACCATCCCGGTCGCCATTCTGCAGGAGTCATTTCTGAGTTTTCTGGGTATCGGAATACAGCCTCCGATGCCAACATGGGGATCGCTGGCAAGCGAAGGGCTGGGAGAGGGCCTGAACCCGATTCACAGTCGTCCATGGTTATTGGTTGTCCCTTGCCTGTTGCTGGCACTAACATTGCTCAGCCTGAACTTCGTGGGTGATGCGCTGCGGGACATCCTGGACCCCCGACGCGAGCAGGCGAAGGTGTAAGACTGGAGACCTCATGCTCAAGAAGATTGCTTTGGGAATCGTAGCCGGTACAGGGTTGTTTCTAACCACGGCCGCCGACGCACAGCAGGCGCCGCCTGCTCGGCCTGCCATTCCCCAGATCGGCATACAGGCAATCTCCAGGGATCAATACAAGCCGGTCGTGGGCAAGTACGGCGGCCGGATTATTCGCGACACGCTTGGCGAACCCAAGAGTTTCAACCCAATCACATCAGGTGAGACGAGCACGACCACATTCACTGCGCGGGTCTTCCAGGGCCTGACCGATATCGACGCGTTCACCGGCGATGTGAAGCCGCTGCTCGCCGAGAAGTGGGAGGTCGCCGACGATGGCATGACCTGGACATTCCATCTGCGCAAGGATGTCAAGTTCAACGATGGCACACCGTTCACGGCGGCCGATGTCGTCTTCACCTGGAACGACGCCATCTATGACAACACTCGCCCGGAAGGCAAGGATCCGCGCTGGCCCTGCAGCACGCGCGATGCGGCCACCTTTGGCGGCAAGACCGTGAAGGTGGAGGCAATTGACGACTACACCGTGCGCTTCGTCACGCCAGTGAAGGTCGCCATCTGGGACCAGATGGTCGCTGATGGCATCCTGCCGAAAGCCAAGTATCAGGACCTGGTGAAGAACGGCACTCTGGGCGGCGCGCTAGGCGCCGATATCAAGCCCGACGATCTGGTCGGCACCGGGCCATTCATGCTCGGGCAGTATGTCCGTGGCGAGCGCGTCGTCATGAAGCGAAACCCGCACTACTGGAAGAAAGATTCGGCCGGCAACCAACTCCCCTACCTTGATGAGCTGACGTTCCTGATCCTCCGCGACATGAACACCATGCTGCTGAACTTCGAGCAGGGGATTACCGACACCTTTGGCATTCGTTCAGGCAAGGATATCGCCAGGCTTAAGCCTAAGGCCGCCCAGGACAACTTCTCCTTCTACCAGTTTGGACCTGACGATGGCGATCTGTTCCTGTTGCTGAACATGAGTCTGGACGTGGCCAAGGCTGGCAAGATCCCGGATTACAAGGTGAACTGGTTCCGCGATACGCGGTTCCGCCAGGCACTCTCGTATGCCATCGACCGCGAGTCGCAGATCAAGAACGTGCGTCGCAACCTCGGCTATCCGGAGTACGCACCGATGACGTTGGCGGCCGGTCCGTATAAGCAGGAAGGAATCGAGCCATATCCCTACGACCCCGAGAAGGCCAAGGCCTTGTTGGCCGACATGGGCCTGAAACCCGGGCCCGATGGCATTCTGCAGGATGCGCAAGGACACCAGGTTGCCTTCACGATGAACACCAACTCGGGCAACGAGCTTCGCGCCGAGACGCTGGAGTTCATCCGCAAGGACCTGGAGCGGATCGGGATCAAGTCCAATGTGTTGCTGCTGGAGTTCAATCTGTTGGTGGACAAAATGGAAACCACGATGGATTGGGAAGCCATCGTCATGGGCCTTACGGGCGGCCGCGAACCACACTGGGGAGCCAATGTCTGGAAGAGCGAAGCCTGGATGCATATGTGGTGGCCGAAGCAGAAGACGCCCGGCTTCGCCTGGGAGAAGCGTATTGACGAGATCTTTGACACCGGCATTCAGGAGATGGACAAGACCAAGCGCAAGGCGATCTATCGTGAATGGGTGCAGATCGCCCGCGATCAGCAGCCGTTTGTCTACCTGACAGTAGCCGAGCAGGTCGCGGCGGTGCGAAACCGCTTCGGCAATATCTTCCCCGGCGAAGTCGGCGGGGTCTTCCACAACGAGGACGAGATCTTCGTCCTTCCAGGCAAGTAGGTCCACAGAAGGCGACGCATGAGAGCGTATATCATCCGCCGACTCTTCTTCGCGAGCATCCTGATCCTGCTCTCGACGGTGGTGTCGTTTGCCATCCTCAAGCTTTCGCCGGGCAAGGCCGGGCGCGAGGACATCAATCCGCGCATGAGCCAGGAATACGTCTTGCAGCAGGAGCGCCTCTTTGGGCTCAACCGCAGCCCTGTCACCCAATACTTCACCTGGCTCGGCGTGATGCACTGCGTCAAGGCCGAAGAACCGCGAGGGATCCTGCAAGGCGATTTGGGCCTGAGCATCAAGTACAAGCAGCCGGTCAGCACGGTGATCGTCAGCCGACTGCCGGCAACGCTCTGGCTGAATGTGATCACCATTCTGTTCACCTGGTTCGTGGCAATCCCGCTGGGGATATGGGCGGCCGTCCGGCAATACCGCTGGCCGGACAAGCTGCTCAGCGGCATGAGTTTTACGGGCATGAGCATGCCGAGTTTCTTTATGGCACTGATCCTGCTCTGGATCTTCGCCAGCCACCTGCAGTGGCTTCCGCCCGGCGGGCTGCGCAGCCTCGATCACTCCGAGCTGGGTTTCTGGGGAGGCATGCTGGACTTTGCCAAACACCTGATTGTACCCGTGGTGGTGCTGACGTTTGGCGCATTGGCTGGCCTGCAGCGAATCACGCGCGGAAACATGCTCGAGGTGCTCCGCGAGCAGTACATCACCACCGCGCGTGCCAAGGGGCTCAGCGAAAGTAGGGTTATCTACAAGCACGCACTGCGAAATGCCATCAATCCCTTGGTGACAATCCTCGGTTTTGAGTTTGCAGGCCTGTTCGGCGGGGCGGCATTGCTCGAGAACGTGATTAACTATCCCGGCATGGGGCAACTCATCCTCGAAGCATTGCGCGCCAAGGACCAGTCGCTGGTGATGAGCACGTTCCTGATCGGCAGCGTGATGCTGGTGCTGGGCAACCTGTTCGCGGAACTTCTATTGGCATGGGTCGATCCAAGGGTGAGCTATGCCTGAAGCAACCGCCATCCCTCCCATTCTCGAAGTCGCACCCAAGGGCCGGCCGGACAGCCCGATGAGCATTGCCTATCGGGCATTCCGCAGGCACCGCATCGGCATGTTGGGATTCTGGCTTCTGATGGCGCTGTACCTGCTGGTGATCCTCGGGGACTTCATCGCGCCTTATGACCCGGACAATCAGGTACGCGAGCTGCAGTGGTCGCCGCCCACTGGCATCCATTTCTCCGACGCCGCCGGCACTTCCATTCGCCCGTTCGTCTACCCATACCGAAACGAGATCGACGAGAACTTCAATGTGAAGCAGGTGCAGGACCGCACGCAGCGCTGCTATGTGCGGTTCTTTACACAAGGCGATGAGCACCGGTTCCTGGGCATCCTGCCGACCAAAGTGCGCCTCTTCGGGGTCGATAAGCCTGTGAACGCCGGGACCGAGAACTTCGCGCGGATCTACCTGATGGGCGCGGACATCTCCGGCCGGGACATCTTCAGCCGCATCTGCTATGGCAGCCGGATCAGTATGACCATCGGCCTGATCGGCTCATCGCTGGTGCTGGTCATCGGCTTGCTCATCGGCGGCATCAGCGGCTACGTCGGCGGGATGACCGACAACATCCTCCAGCGTCTCTGCGAAGCCGTGATGCTGCTTCCAGGTTTCTATCTGCTGCTGATGCTGCGTTTCGTTTTCCCTTCCGACATGGATTCGGTAACCGTGTACTTCGCGGTAGTCACGATCCTGGCGCTGGTGGGCTGGCCGGGCCTGGCCCGCGTGATCCGCGGCATGGTGCTCTCCATCCGCGGCCGCGACTATATCCAGGCGGCCCGTGCGGTCGGCATCTCCCCCCTGCCGATCATCATCCGCCACGTGTTGCCGAACACGATGGGGTATGTGATCGTGTCGGTGACCCTGAGCATCCCCGGCTACATCCTGGGCGAATCCGCACTGTCGCTGCTGGGCCTGGGAATCATGGAGCCGACGCCCTCCTGGGGCAACATGCTCCAGAACGCCATGGACATCGTCGAGCTCGATCAGCATCCCTGGGTGCTCTGGCCGGGGCTATTCATCTTCCTCGCCGTGATGGGCTTCAACATGGTCGGCGACGGCTTGCGCGACGCCCTCGATCCGAAGCAGGTGCACGGGGCGAAGCAGTGACGTATAATCAACGTATGAGCGCCAGAGCATTACTGGAACAGGCAAGGAAGCTTCCGACCGCGCAGCGGGTCCTGCTGGTCGAGCGCATCTGGGACTCCATTGCTGAGGAGCAGGCTGGTGCTGCTCCCACGGCAGAACTGATGCGCGAGCTAGACCGCAGGGATGACGAACTGGAGAGGCATCCGGAGATTGGGCTGACATGGGAACACGTGCACGCGAGAATCCAGGATCTGGTGTAACATGACTATTGGTTTGAAACAGGCACAACTTAAGCTCGCTGAACTGGTGCAGCAGGCGCAGCCCGGCGACCAGATTGCCATCCAGCGGAACGGGCAGATCGTGGCAGAGATCGCTGTTGGTGCAAGACCGGTGCGCCGCACACCCGGTCGCCTCAAGGGCAAGATCCACTTCGTCGGCGACGATGACGATTCCCATTTGGCAGACTTCAAGGACTACATGTGATGAGCCTGCTGCTCGACACCCATGCCTTCATATGGTTTGTGGCGGCAGATCAACGTCTTTCCTCCGCGGCCACAGCAGCGATTCGCGAAGAGCCTGATCGCGTCTTTGTGAGTATCGCGAGGGTCTGGGAGATAGGAATCAAGCACAGTACAGGGAAGCTCACGCTCGATACATCGCTTGCCGACATGGTGGATGGCATGGGTGAGGACGAAATGGAACTGCTCCCGATCGTGCCAAGCCATGTGTACCGTGCAGCATCCTTGGCCTTCCACCACCGCGACCCCTTTGACCGCATGCTGGTCGCGCAGGCATTGGTTGATGACCTGACGATTATCTCCGTTGATTCGCAACTCGTTGCCTATGGCATTCGCCGTCTCTGGTAACCCATGCAACCTCTCCTCAACGTCCATGATCTCTCCATCTCCTTCCAGATTGAACGGGGGATGGTGCATCCCGTTACCGGAATCTCCTTCAGCATCTTTCCCGGCCAGACTCTCGCCCTCGTCGGCGAATCCGGCTGTGGCAAATCCATCTCCGCCATGTCCATCCTGCGCCTGCTCCCCACCCCGCCCACACGCTACCCCGGCGGGCGGATTCTCTTTGGCGATCAGGACCTCCTTCAGGCCGATGAACACCACATGCAGCACATTCGCGGCGGCCAGATTGCCATGATCTTCCAGGAGCCGATGACCAGCCTCAACCCGGTCTACACTGTGGGCGATCAGATCATCGAAGCGATCCTGCTCCATCAGAAAGTCAACGCCCGCCAGGCTCGCCAGATCGCCATCAAGTCCATGGCCGACGTCGGCATCGCCGACCCTGAGAGTCGCCTCGATGTTTACCCCCACCAGATGTCCGGCGGCATGCGTCAGCGCGTCATGATTGCCATGGCACTCTCCTGCCAGCCCAAACTTCTCATCGCCGATGAGCCCACCACCGCGCTGGATGTGACTATCCAGGCCCAGATCCTCGAACTGCTCCGCAAGCTGCAGCAGAAAACGCAGATGGCGATCATGCTGATCACCCACGATCTTGGCGTCGTTGCAGAGAACGCCGATGTCGTCGCCGTGATGTATGCCGGCCGAATTGTCGAATATGGCCGCGTCGAAGATATCTTCGATGCTCCCCAGCATCCTTACACCCAGGGACTGCTGGCTTCGATCCCCAAGCTGGGTCATGAAGCCGATCGCCTGAACACCATCGCCGGCACGGTTCCCTCCCCCGCCCACTTCCCCACCGGCTGCCGCTTCCATCCCCGCTGCCCGCGCATGCAGGATGACAAACTCTGCAGTGATCAGGATCCCGCACTGCGCGAAGTCCTGCCCAAGCACTGGGCCGCCTGCCATCACGTCCCCGATTTCCAAAGCAAACCTGTCACCGAACCCTTCCTCAACGCCAAGCGCACCACCAACCCCGCCGTCCTGAATCTCGAAACAGATCCTGGTCGCGCGTAGACAAGGTCTGAGCCAAGACGTCGCCTCCAAGTAGGTCCGCTTGCCGTCCCCATTTGTCAATCGTCAAGTAGCTTCCAGAGACCGCCCCCATCTCCCCCCTGCCCGCTGCAGCAGTTCCTCCGTCCGCCGCATCGCCTCCTCCAGCACCATCGGCCCATCCACGATCGACATCGCCACCGCCCCTGTCTCGGCATACACCCGTTCCTCGGCCTCCGCCTCCACGCTCCCCGCCATGATCACGCACTTCACCCCCAGCCGCTTGCACGTCCGCGCCACGCCCATGGCAGTCTTTCCCTTCAGGCTCGATCCATCAAGTCTGCCTTCGGCGGTGATGCACCATTGCGCCCCGGTTAGTTTCGCCTCAAAGCCCAGCGCTTCGGCGATCAGTTCAAATCCTCCCGCCATGCGCGTCCCATTAACAAACGCGGATAGGCCAAATCCCAGCCCCCCTGCCGCTCCGCTGCCCGGCCGCTGCGCCACTATCACCGTCCCCGTTATATCCGCCAGCCGCCGCAACCACCCGTCCAGCATCACCACTTCCGCGGCCGAAGCCCCCTTCTGCGGGCCATATATGGCGGCCGCCCCGTCCGGCCCATACAGCGGATTGGTCACATCGCATGCGATCAGCAGTTCCGGAAGACTGCCCCGCCAGTCGATCCCGCTCACTTCTGCCAGGTCTCGACCGACGACTGGCCGATCCCCTTCCGAGCGTACACTCCCATCCGCCATCCGGATTCGCGCCCCCAGTGCCTGCAGCGTCCCCAATCCCGCATCGGTCGTCGCACTCCCGCCAATCCCCAGGATGATCCGTCGCACTCCCAACCCGCTCGCCGTCCGAATCAGTTCCCCTGTTCCATACGTTGTTGTCCGTAATGGATTGCGCTCGCCCGGCGCCAACAGCGCCAACCCGCTGGCCGACGCCATCTCAATCACTGCCGTCTGCCCATCGCCCGATACTCCCACTTCGGCATCCACCAGCATTCCCGGCAGTGGCCCGCAAACATTCTGCTTGACGATGCGCCCGCCGGTAGCCTCGACCATGGCCGCCACCGTCCCCTCGCCGCCATCCGCCATCGGGCAGATCACCAGTTCCGCATCCGCTCGCGCCCGCTGCACTCCCCTGCCGATCGCCTCGGCCGCCTGTCGGGCGCTGACCGCCCCCTTGAACTTATCCGGTGCTATCACGATGCGCATCGCCATCACCTTCCGCCGCCAGGCACGATCCAACCCAAACAGGCCATCCTGTCGGCCACCGGAGTATACCAATCGCGTCACGCCACCACACACGCCCCCCCTTCCGCTACAATGCACTGCCGATGGCCCATCGCATCACCTGCAAACTCTGCGGCCGGCGTGTCGTCATCCACGACTCTTATGTCGTCCGGATCGATGTCTTCGCCGACCCCACTACCGCCCCAATTGATACGAGCGATGAGCAGAACGATCCCAAGCTGGTCCTCCCCGCCCTGCTGGAGCAAATCCAGAAGATGTCGGCGCAGGAGCTTCAGGACCAGGTTCACCGTCGCATGGAATTCCGCATATGCGGCCACTGCCAACCAGGCTTCCTGGCCAATCCGCTGGGTTTGCCCCGCACTCGCAGGCCCTCTCACAACTAGATCGGGTCCGATTGCCGCAACTCTAGGGCTGGCGGCTGATGCCGTGCGGAGTATCTACCACACAATGAACGTGATACGGTGTCCGACGTCTAAAAACCTAGTCGCTTGCCAGGTTCACACCCAGGCGGTCCATGATCTCATCGAACTGATCGAGATTGCTGTAGTGGAACACCAGCCTTCCCTTGCCTCGCTCGCGGGATGCGCGAAGTTGGACACGCAAGCCAAGTTGCCGGCACAGCGTCTTCTCGACATCCTGCATGTGCGGCGAGAGCGATGCACGGGTCTGCTTGGGCTGTTGGCCGGCCGCCTGCTCTTGGAGGATGCGTTCCAGGTTTCGCACCGAGAGGCCCTGCGATACAGCAAGCTCAGCCAGCTTCTGCTGACGGAGGATATCGGTGACCCCGGCGAGCAGCTTGGCGTGCCCTACCGTAAGCTTTCCTGATCGGACCATCTCTTTGGCAGCTTCGGTTAACTCCAGCAGGCGTAAGAAGTTGGCGATTGTGGAGCGATCTTCACCGAGGCGCCCGGCCAATTCAGCCTGGGTCAGCCCCAATTCCTTTACCAGCACCTGATAGCCCAGAGCCCGGTCGATTGGGTTCAGATCCTCGCGCTGGATGTTCTCGATCATAGCGAGCTGAGCCTGGGTCAGCGCGTCAACATCGCGAACAATGGCCGGAATTGTGGCAATGTTCGCCAGTAAAGCCGCTCTCCAGCGGCGTTCTCCAGCAATGAGCTCGTATTTCCCCTCACTGCCCTCCCCTGCCGGACGAACCAATATGGGCTGGATTATGCCATTGGCCTTCATACTTTCGGCCAATTCCTTCAGGGCCCCCTCATCAAAGGTTCGGCGCGGCTGGTGCGGGTTAGGGGTGATTGCGTCAACAGGGATGTCCATCCCTTTGCCCCCGGCAAGCTCAACTGGCACCGAAACGGTGGCTGCTGGAACTGCCTGAGCCCCCTCCGCAACGACAGGCGGAACCGGCGGGTTAGTGCTCGCCGGAGTGCCATCCTGAGGGCGCAAATGGGGATGGTGGTCCTTCCTGGGCTGGGTTACGGCGATCAAGCTGGCAAGTCCCCTACCCAAACGCGGGCGATCCTTCGCTGCATGCTTACTCATCGGTACTCCATTATGTGCGATCCTGTGCATTGTTCCACGTGGAACAATGCACGAGCAGGGTACACACATGCGTCGTGTAGAGCAAACAATAATTGTCGTGCCAACAGTGCCTTTACGATAAACATCACCTATGGAATGCAATGTCCACGTGGAACATTGCTCTTTGGCGACGCATTAAGTTGGGGCGTTTCACCGGCGCGGCGGTGATGTTCCACGTGGAACATTGCATATTTCGCTGATCCGGTCCGGATCGCTTCGCTCAGTTGCATCGTGCCAGAGCTCGCTAAGGTCTCGACAGCCCGCGCATTGGTTCCCAACTCAAGCCAACTCGGCGGTGCACAAAGACGTCGAAATCGACCGTCCCAAGCAAGGATTCTCGCCGTAGTCTGGCCCCAGACTACCGGAAATGGCCCTCCAGAAGGCCGTTCCTCAAGCGGCTTGCAAGGCCGCCACACGCAAGCGGCCCATTTTGAGCCAGGCGCCGTGTCCGTTCGCATACCACTTCGGGATGGCCGGATCATGCCCGGACTTCGCACGTCTCGTGCTACGCGTCGAGGAATCCTGGTCCACAGCATCTCGCCTGATCTCAGGAAACAAGGTAATCGGCCCATTCTTCTCATTCCCCGGCGCCCGATCGGTCCAATATAGGAATCCGTTTGCGGCGCACCGCTGGGCCTGATTCCGCCGTGCCATCCCTATCCCTTTAGAAGAGCAGGGGGGCTGCCGACGCCGTGGCCATCGATCGCCACCCGCCACGTCATGAACTAACGGCAGAAGGAAGGCAGCCTGAGGCCCGACACCCCAGGTCGGCCTGCAAGCATCTGATGGACCCGGCAAGGACAAGAACACTAGCTTCAAGGCGACACTATGGCCCGCTTCCTATAGACCATCGCCACGATGGTGTCCCAACCGCACACAAGAGCGCAGTATTTGGTTGGAGAATGTATTTATGTCATTAGTTATCGATCATGTTTAGTCGTTAGTGTTCCAGAGCCTTGCCGGGCGAGAGCGAGGGATTCAGAATGCGTACATGGGTAAAGGAGCTGCTTTATGAAGGTGTTTGTCACTGGTGCGGCCGGGTTTGTGGGATCGCGCTTGTCACGCGTGCTGATGAGCAGGGGGGATCAGGTCATCGGCCTGGACAACATGAATGACTATTACCCGCGCGAGCACAAGGAACGTCATCTCCGCGATATCCTGCCGGATCGGAACTTCACCTTTATAGAAGGCGACCTGCGCGATGCGGGACTGATGAAGAAACTCTTCGAGCAGCACCGTCCGGACGCGGTGGCGCATCTCGCCGCGATGGCCGCGGTCCGCTACTCGGTGCAGCATCCTTTGATCTATGGCGAAGTGAACGTGCAGGGGACAATGAATCTGATGGAAGCCGCGCGACTGAATGGATGCCCGCCGATGGTGCTGACCTCAACGGGATCGGTGTATGGTGCTGATACGCCCGTGCCATTCGCCGTCGACGCCCCGGCCGTCATGCCCCTGGCGCCGTACCCGGCGAGCAAACGGGCGATGGAACTGATGGCGTACTGCTATCACTATCAGTGGAAGCTGCCGATCACGGTGGTGCGATTCTTCAATGTCTACGGTCCGCACGGCCGGCCGGACATGATGCCCTGGCAATGGACGCTCTCGATTCTGAAGGGCGAGGAGTTGACGCTCTACGGAGCGGGGAAACTCAAACGCGACTGGACGTACATTGACGACATCGTCGCCGGCTTCGTTGCCGCCCTGGATCGCAAACTGGCGTGGAAGACACTGAACCTGGGCTGCGGCAATCCGGTAGAGAATCTTCGCTTCGTGCAGATACTGGAGCAATTGCTGGGAAAGAAGGCGACTATAAGGGACACACCTACGCCATCGTCGGAGCCGATGGTCACCTATGCAGATATTTCGGTGACCAGGCAACTCCTGGGCTGGTCGCCCAAAGTCCAGGTTGAGCAGGGGCTGGAGACATTTGTGCGATGGATGGGGGAAGAGCACCTCATATAGCGGTCGACGCCCCAGAGGAGATCATGACAATGGGGACGCATATCGTCATGGCCGGGACCGGTCTGGCGCTCCCACAACGGAGCATCCGGCAGGGGGTATATCCTTTGGTGCCGCAGAAGTCGCGGTCTTTGTACAGGTGAACGGGATGCGGTGGATACCGATCATATTGGCGATGAGCGCGGTCGTCGCACTGGCTCAGGCGCCCTCGCCGACTATGCCGACGACATCGCTGACAGGCGTACTCAGAGGCTATGCCGGGGGCGAGAATAATCCACAGACGACCGGATTTCACAAGCTCGTGTATGAGTGGACGGAAGCCGGGAAGACGCGGCAGATGCCATTCTCCGTCTTCCTGCCCCATGGCTATGCACAGGATAACAGACGCTGGCCCGTGCTAACGTTTCTCGCCGGGCTCGGAGATCGCGGGGCGGATCCCGGGATGGCGATGGCCTGCGGCGTGCCACTGGAGATCGGCAGAAGTGCGGAACTGCGCCAGTGGATGCCGATGATCGTGTTGACGCCGCAGTGTTCCAACGAGCAGGTCTGGGAAGACCCGGAGATGTCGCAGGATATCCTTCGCCTGATCGATGCGGTGGCCGGGCACTTTGCAGTCGACCGCTCACGCTTGTACGTAACGGGATTCTCCAATGGCGGCCTGGGCAGTTGGGTGCTGGCGGCCGATGCCCCCAAGGTATTCGCCGTGACCGCGCCTGTGGTCTCGCGCGAATACCAGGCTGAAGCTACAGCGGCGCGGCTCGCCGGTAGCGGAACGACATGCCTGGTCATTTCGGGAATGGCTGATAGTAGGAGTGAGCCGGCTTCGCAGCACATGGTGACAGCGTTGCGCAAGCGCGGCGCGGACGTGGTCTATTCGCCCGTGCCTGCCGGTCAGCATTTCATCTGGGCGGCGTACTATCGCGAGCAGGCGTTCTATGAGTTTCTGCTGATGCATCGACGGGGCGAGCCGCCTCCGGCAGGGCGGCTGACCGGCGAGCAGTTTGCCGCCATGTATGCCGCGCGCCAGCAGTCCAGCGCCGACCAACTCAGTTTCGAGCACCGGCTGCAGCGAGAACTCGATCACCTCGAACCGTACTGGTTTGTCGACAACTGCGCCTACACCGGGGGCGTTGGTCTCGCGCCCGAGCTGCTTGGCCAAAAGAACGTATTCATCACGCGGCCTTTGAATGCCGAAATCCCGTGCCGACTGCAGACCACGCGGCAGTTGGCGAAGGATAAGTGGACGCGGCTGAACCTGACAGTGGGGCACCCCAAGGGCGGCGAGTGGGAACTGGTCATGCGAATAAACGAGCAGGAGTGCGGCCGCATCACGGTCAATGATGAGACAGCTCCCACAGGCTGGTTTGAATACACCCTCAACCTGCAATCGCTGGCCGGCAAGGAAGCGCGCCTGCAGCTCGTGCAGCAGGCGACGGGCAATCCAGACCCCAGAGCGTACTGGGCGAAGATAAAACTCGTCGAGACCAATCCGCGCTAGTATCCCGCCCGATCACATTCTCGATAGCGCATCGGCGACACATTCGGCCGTGATCAGCACACTTCGATTGCCCGTGCGCCGGGCGCCGCGGAGAACGGCGTGGTCGGCCTGGTTCGAGTACAGGTAGTCGACGGCAAGTTCGACCGGATGCTTCGTATGGTAGGGCACTGCCCTGGACAAATTGCTGATCGTGTGCGCTGCGCCGTCCCGAATGAGCTTGCCGACTTTGTCCGTCGCCTCATGAATAGCGCAGAAGCGGTTCAGTCCTTTTTTCACCGCAACCGTCTGAACATGCGGCAGCAGGGCGGTGATCTCCTGACACGCCCAGTGGTCGCCGGTGAGGAAGGCAAGGGGGATATTCTTCTCCCCCGCGATCGCGGCCAGCAGACCCGCTTCACCCACCGCAACGCCGTTGAGTTGCACGTTATAAAAGTGGTCGGAACTGATCGTGTGATTCAGGTTTCCCTGCGGCGTCCCGGCCATCGCGTGAACGCCCACGCAAAATAGGGCGTCAAAGTGCTCGGCGAGCACGACCTGCGGTATCTCGGTCCCGCGCCTCCCATCCAGAAGACGGGCGGCATGATTCAGATCCTCACGAGAGATATTGCATCCGAGCGAGCCGCCGCCATGGCCGTCGATGACCACCATCTCCGCCGAGGGTGAAGCCCGCAGGATGCCCTCGATCGTCGCATTCACTTCCGCCACAAGCTGCTTGCGCGTCGCCGGTGACTCCGTATCCTCGCTCCTGGAAACGCCGCAGACTCCTTCGTTATCGGTGGTGATAAGGATTTTCATGGCATTACCTCAAAGATGGCCAGAGCACATCGTCGCCGCGAGGCTATTTTAGCCAACCGGAGGTAACGCTGATAGCCAATATCCTGCTGCCCGGCGGAAGGGCACCTTCACTTCCCACGCACGTAAACGACCTCGATATCCACCTTGTCCATCGCCGACAGATCCTGCACTTCAGCGCGGTCGGCGCTCTGGCCATTGATCGTGACTTTGGTCCCGACCTGCCTCTTGCCCTTGCCGTCCTTGCGGACGTTCAACGTGAAGGGAATCTGTTTGTATCCGCCGCCGCTCTGCGCCAGATGGATCACGCGCTTGAACGTAAGCGTCTGATCGATCTCGCTCGGCAAGTTCGGCTCGATGCGCAAGGCCGGCCGGCGCTTGTCGTGCAGGGCCAGATCGAATCCCGCCACCGCGTGGAACACTTCGATGATCCAGTCGGTCGAGCCCGACAGGCCGAAATACATGCCCTTGCCGAAGTGCGGATCTGCCTCATCGGATGCGTACGATGTCGCCGTCATCTCAAACGGCCCGCCCAACGACTCATCGCGCATCGCCGACATCATCGGCTTGAACTGCTTCCAGACCACATCCTGCATGCCGGGGATACCCATACGGAAGCGATGCATCATGACCTGGGCATGGTGATACTCGCCATTTTCCGCCACGCCCGAGGGCACGATACCCATTCTTCCGACCAGGCTGCGGGCAAGATCGCTATTGGGGACGGGCTTTGTGTACAGCAGCAGCCCCAGCTTGTCTTTGAAGAAGATCTTGTTCATCGTGTCCAGCACGCCATCGATGATTTCCTGCGCATTGGCAACGGGGGCGAGGTAATCGCGCTGCGTCAGAACCATGTTCAGGCCATAGGCATTACACGTCAGGTCCCGACGCGCAATGCCGTCAAACTCGCGCTCACTCCGCATGCTGCCCAGCGTATAGCCCATGTCGCCATGGGCATACGCCGGCGCCGAGCCATCAGCCTTCAGCTCGTGGATATACGCGATAAACCCGGGATTGATCCCCTTACCACTCTCCCACGCCCACTTGATGATGTTCTGACGCAACGACGACGCGAAGCTCTTCCAACCGCTTAAGTCCAGCACGATGCCGTTGCTTTGCAGATACTCTGTCACCTGCGGCGATTCCAGCATATCGATCGTTTCGACAATGCATTGGAACGCATGTGCGCTCAGGCGAACACAGACGCCTTTGCCATGCCCGCGCGTGGCCGGATCGCCCACGGGATTCGTGCCGAACATATCAACCGGGTCGCACCAATCACCATAGAGCACCTGGCACATCCCATAGGGCGTATCCGCAGCATGGCGCCCGAAACATGCGAACACTTCGCGGATCACGTCGATGTACTTAAACCGCCGGTCGCAACCGACGATGCCGCTGGTCACCGGGTGCTGCGGGTCGGTCAGATGAACGCTTGTCACTTCTTCGGTCAGAATACTGAAATCGCCCGTCTCGCGGATGTACTTATTCGTCGAGTTGATCATCCACAGCGGGCTGTCGGTATACGGCCGATTGTCGCACATGACCACTTCGCTGCGATTGTCCCATCGGCTGGGGAACTGACGCGGGAACATGCCGTGCAGCTTCTCCACGATCGTCATCCGCCGGCCATCGGTCGGAAACGAGTCGGTCGTGATGTACATCAGCCCCATGGCATGGACCAGGTCCCCGCGAACGGTGCCCGGGTCTTCCTTCATCTTTGGCCACATGTCCTGGGCGCGGTCGCGGGTGCCCAGTTCAATGCCGTTGGCCAGTTTCGCCCCGTGCGCCCGGCACTTCTCATACAGCTCCGCCACGCCCGTCCACAGGGAATTGGCATAGTGGCTGATGCAGCGCTGCGCAGGCAGTTGCAGTTCGAAGTACGGATGCGCCTGAGTGCCGGCAACAATAACCTGGCGCTGCGTGATCTCCTTGGCAGATGGAGTCGACTTGACCACATATTCCGCGGCGGCCTTCAGGTTCTTCGCCATCTCTGTGTAAGTGGGGATGGCGAAGCTCGACTTCTGGCCATATTCCTTGATCGTGGCCGGGTCAGTGACATACAGAAGGCTCTGCTGAACCGTCGCAACCTGACCCGCCTTCAGCGACAGGCCGAACTGGCTTGCCACCACATCCGCCGTGCTGAATCGGTTGAGCTTCCTGCCGGCGCCACCCTTGAGCATTTTGCCCTGAAGAACCGCCTGCGGCATGGTCATCAGCGCTGACGTATCACCCACAAATGTGGCATAGTCCGCCGTCACATCCAACCCCTTGGCATTGGTCACTTCGCTGGAGAGCCGCTTGATCTGGATGATATCGGTATAAGGCACCGTGCAGCTGACAACCACTTCAGCCGGCGAGAGTGGCATACCGCGGTCGTACCAGAGTTCCTTGTTGTAGACGAAACGCTGGGTCCCGTGCATCGTGAATGCTGCCCAGAGATTGCCTTTAAGAACTCCCTTGCCCAGATTCTGCACGAAGATCTCGCGCGTCAGCGCCGGCCCGGCCGACGTGTACTTCAGAGCGAACTTGATCGCCGTCTGATAGCGAACCCCCTTCGCCGGCGCAAACGTCGCGCAATACCACATCGATCGATCGGGATCGCCCAGCTTCACGATCTTGATCGATTCCGGCACCGCGTTGACGTTAGCGCTGGGGTTGATCAGCGAGGCGATATGCCGGCCCTTGCCAATCTGTACATCCAGCCACACGTTATTGGATGGTGTTCCGATCTCGCGCTTTTCCACCGGCTCGAACGATCCATCGAGCACGCGGATCTCCATGCCACCTTCGATCTTGACCACAAAACTGATCGAGCCGTTGGACATGTACGTGGCGGTGGCATCCTTCTGGCTATCGACAAGCACGGAAGGGCACCCCGATGGGTGGCCATCGTAGATAACCTCGCCATTGGGGCCGTAGCCACCGAGTTTGTTGGCCCGTTCATCAATCTTGAGCGCCAGAACGCGCTGTGCTTCCGCCAGGAACGAAGCCGTTGCCGTCTGTGTCTTCACTTTTGCCGATTTTGTCATGATTTCTCCAAGCCCAGTTTGAACACAAGAGGATCACAAGTGTGGCGACTGGTGTCAATTCCTGTTCACCAGGTGAGGGCGAAGCAAGCCGACAGGAACAATTCCGCAGAATAACCGCCAGTTTTTGCGTGATTCTTGATGCGGCTGTTGATAAGATGAGAGGTAACGGCGGCCATTTCGCAACGGAATGCAGACTCGCGTGAGATCTGATCCCAGACACCAGTGCCGCCCAAAGGAGCTCCACTCATGGGTAAAGGTAACAAACCTCAGAAGAAAAACGTAAAGAAACCCAAAAAAGACAAGGCCGCCAAGAAGTAAGCGGCGGCCGTTATTTGGATAGAACCAACGTGAACAGGCTGGGAGATTTTCTCCCGGCCTGTTTGCGTTCACTCGATAGGCCTCTGGTTCCCGCTTAGAATGTCCCCCCATGGCATCGCTGTTGTGCTGTTCCTATCACTGCATCGTTGATCCCTCCAGCGGCGCGGCTCAGGCCACGCGCGATTTGCTGGCATTGCTTGCAGGGCGCGGCTGGGATTGCCGGGTATTGTGCGGACCGCGTGTGGACTTTGAGATGCATCATCCCCTGCAACAGGTGCTTGCCGATGATGGGCTGGGATGTCGGCAGGAGGTATTGCAAGCAGGCGCTGCCGCCGCCTCGATCCTTCATGTAAGCGGACTGCCGTTCCCTGTCACCCTCTACGCGCCGGCCGACGCTCGCATGCCCCCGACGCAAGCAGTGGGACAACCTCTGTTGCTGATGTTGGAGCGGGCCTTGAATGAGAACAAGCCCGACATCCTGCTGACCTATGGCGGGCACTGGATCGGCAGGGCGATCATCGCCATGGCCAAACGGCACGGCGTTCGCGTCGTCTTTGCCCTGCACAATTTCAGCTATGAGCGGTCGGACTTGTTCAGCCACGTCGATGGCATCTTGACGCCGTCGCAGTTCACCACCGACTACTACCTCCAGCACTTGGGCATAAACAGTACGCCTATTCCCAGTCCGCTCGATTGGGGCAGACTTCAGTGTCAGCCGGCCGACGCCGGGAAGACCGCGGAAGGGCGGCACGTTACGTTTGTGAATCCGCAACCGGATAAGGGCGTGTTCTGGTTTGCCCGTATTGCCGAGCAGTTGAACCGTCAACGTCCGGACATAGCGCTGCTGGTGAAGGAAGGGCGTGGATCGTCCCAATGGCTGTCGCGCAGCGGGTTGACGATCCAGAACCTGAAAGTGATGGGAATGGTCCCCGATCCGCGCGACTTTTATCGGCAGAGCCGCGTCGTGCTGATGCCATCGTTATGGTACGAGAGTTTCGGGCGTGTTGCCGCGGAGGCCACGCTCAACGGCATCCCCGTCCTGGCGTCTCGGCGAGGCGCGCTGGCCGAGACACTCTCAACGGCCGGCTTCCTCTTCGATATCCCGACACATTACACGCCGCAACGTCTCGTTTTGCCCACAGCGCAGGAGGTCCAGCCCTGGGTGGACACGATCCTGCGCCTGTACGACGATCACGACTTCTACCGGGTGCAAAGGCTGCGCTGCCTGGCGGCCGCGGATGCATGGCGGCCGGAGATCCTGGGCAAGCGCCACGAGGAGTTTTTCTTCAATGTCCTCGGCCGCTGAGCGTTGCGGATGTTGCGCAGTTCACCCCGACGCAGGATGGAGTGTGGGGTGTGTTGTCAAGAAGTAGAAATGTCATGGTTTAAGCTCAGATAGAAATGTCATGTTTGTCTGGGCGATTGCCGGGGGTGGGCCGGCCGCTGAG
>CAIQIQ010000123.1 GCA_903871935.1 uncultured Phycisphaerales bacterium | reverse complement strand
TCCAGCAATCGCCAGAATGAGTGCAGCATCTACACCATCGGCATGATCATGCTGCAAAAGATGGACGTTACCCCGCCCCAAGCCTTCGATGCTGTCCTGAAACTCTCAGAATCCGTTGCACCAAACTGGGGATGACTCAGGTGATCTGCTTGCGTTCTGGATCCTACAGGCGCCAGCCAACGCACTGCAACGGGTCAGTGCTACCGCGTCCTCGCTTTTGCGAGCTTCCTTGTTGTCTTCGCCTTTGTAGCCGGGACATCGATGTCCTGTGGAACGGGCTTCACGCTGACCGGGGCTTTCTTGGCGGCCGACTCGTACATCGCATCCATCAGGGCCGAGAGCAGGACACCGTAGCGGACCGGGGCCCGCAGCGGCTCGCGGCCGAGCAGGGCCTGGATGAAGTTGTAGTGGGGGGTGCCGGCCGCCGGGTTGGTGTATTCCGGCACGTGCGGATAGAGGCGTTTGCCGTCGGCGCGGTACATCTCCAGCTTGTTGCCGTACTGGTCGGTGATGATCAGCATGGTGTCGGTGAAGATCTGGATCTCGGTACGGAAGGGGGCGGTGTTGCCGGCCATGGTTACGGAGGCGAAGGTGTCGTTCTGGAAGCGCAACGCGGCGGCCGCGCGGATGTCCACGGGCGTTCCGCAGTTGTCCATGATGCAGGAGACCTCGACGACGGGGTCGTTCATCAGCCACATGATCGCGTTGAGCATGTGGGCACCGCTGTCGTAGATGAAGCCGCCGCCGGAGAACTTGGGGTCTTGGCGCCAGAGGCCCTTGCATCCCTTGCACCAGTTCTGGGAGAGATAGCCTGAGATGTTCTGAACTTTGCCAAGCTTGCCGGTGTCGCGGAGCTGGGCGAGATGGCCGAACTCGGCGGTGTAGGGCGACTGATAGGTGATGGCCAGGAGCTTGCCGGACTGCTTGACGGCCTGCCAAAGTGAATAGGCGTGCTCGGAACTGGTGACCAGGGGCTTTTCGCAGGCGACGTTGATGCCTTTCTTGATGGCGGCCAGCGCGTGGGGATAGTGGACGGTGTGGGGGGTGACCAGGAGGACGGCGTCGAGTTCGACCTTCTCGATCATTTCGTAGAAGTCGGTGAACTCGGCGGCATCCTTAAAGTGACGCTGGCGGAAGTCGGCAGTCTTCTCTTTGACGATGTCGCAAAGGGCGACGACCTTGGCCTCAGCGGTATTTTTGAGCATGGTGGGGGCGTGCCAGCCGTTGGCCATCCCGCCGCAACCGACAAGAGCAAACTTGAGCATGTGGTGGTCCTTGTGAATGGGATTAGCGTAGATTAACCGCCGGCCAGATCACCGTCCACGATTGAAGGCGAAAAGACACGAACGGAACGATTCACAGCTGTACTCCCAGCACAGCCAATGGCGAGGCCCCCCAACCTTGGGTATAAAGCCGCCAGACATCATCGCGCTTTAGCGGAGAACGCATGGAAGAATACAAACAGCAGTTTATCGAGTTCATGGTGCGCAGCAACGTGCTGACCTTTGGCGACTTTGTCACCAAGAGCGGCCGGAAGACGCCGTTCTTCATCAATACTGGAAACTATAGCACCGGCGAGCAACTGGCCCGCCTGGGGCAGTACTATGCCGCCGCCGTCCGTCAGAACCTCGGCGATGCGGTGGATGTACTCTTTGGCCCGGCGTACAAGGGCATTCCACTGGCGGTGACCACGGCAACTGCCCTGTTTGGCCTGCATGGGCAGAATGTCTCCTTCTGCTTCAACCGCAAAGAGGCCAAGGACCATGGCGAGGGTGGAACGCTGATCGGCCGAAAGCTGCGTGACGGCGACCGCGTCGTCATCGTCGAGGATGTGACCACGGCCGGCACTTCCGTGCGCGAGTCCATCCCCTTGCTCACGGGCGCCGCGAAGATAACGCTGGCCGGCCTGGTGGTCTCGGTGGACCGCATGGAGCGTGGCACCGGCCCACGTAGCGCACTACAGGAAATCCGCGAGGATCTCGGCATCAACGCGTTCGCAATCGTCACGCTGGACGAGATCATCGAGCACCTGCACGGCCGCCCAATCGCCAGCAAAGTCGTCCTCGATGACCGGATCCTCAAAGCTATCGCCGACTACCGCGCGCAGTACGGGGCGCTGAAGGCGTAAGAAACACAAGGCACGAAGGCACGTATTCGTGGCTTCGTGCCTTCTTCCACTACCTGGCGTATTCGACCGACCGCACCTCGCGGATCAGGGTGACCTTGATCTCGCCCGGATACGTCAGGCTGCTCTCGATCTTCTTGGCTATGTCGCGGGCGATCTTGGAGGAAATCTTGTCGTCGATCTGCCGGGCATCGACGATCACGCGCACCTCGCGCCCGGCCTGAATGGCATAGGCCTGGCGAACGCCGTCGAAACTCATCGCCAGTTCTTCCAGCTCCTGCAGGCGCTTGACATAGCGCTCCAGGCTTTCCCGGCGGGCGCCGGGGCGCGACGCCGAGATGGCATCGGCCGCCGTGACGATCGGCGTATAGGCCGATGTCGCCGGCACATCGCCATGATGCCCTTCGGCGGCGTTGAGCACGGCTTCGGGCTCGTTGAAGCGCTTGAGGAACTCTTTGCCAAGCTGCGGGTGGCCGCCTTCGTGTTCGTGGTCAAGCGCCTTGCCAATGTCGTGCAGCAGGCCGCAACGGCGGGCCAGAGCCCCATCAAGCCCAAGCTCGTCGGCGATCACCTGGGCCAGATAGGCGACCTCAATCGAGTGTCGCAGCACGTTTTGACCGTAGCTGGTGCGATAGTGCAACCGGCCGAGCATGGGGATGACCGCGCGGGCGAGGTTCTGGACATTGGCTTCCTGAACGGCTTCGCGGCCGATGCGCAGAAGCTCCTCGTCCATTTCCTTGGTGACCTGGCCGAAGACCTCTTCGATCCGGGCAGGATGGATCCGGCCATCCTGGACCAGCCGCTCAAGCGATATCCGCGCTGTTTCGCGGCGGACGGGATCGAAGCAGGAGACGACCACCACACCGGGGGTGTCGTCGATAATGACATCGACGCCGGTCGCCTTTTCGAAAGCGCGGATATTGCGACCTTCCCGCCCAATGACGCGGCCCTTCATATCATCGGAGGCGATGGTCACGGTTGAGACGGTATGATCGGAGGTCTGCTCGGCGGCATAGCGCTGGATCGCTGTCAGGATGATCATGCGGCTGCGTTCTTTGGCTTCTTCCTGCGCCTGCTCGGTCGCCTTCTGGATCAGGGCGCCGGCATCGCGCTTGCACTCTTCCTCAACCCGAGCCAAGAGCATTTCGCGGGCCTGGTCGTAACTCAGGTTGGTCAGTTGCAGAAGTTGGGTCCGCTGCTGGGCGAGGATCTGGTCGAGTTCCTTTTCCTTCAGATCGAAGCCTTTCTCGCGGCGGGTGAGGCGAGCTTCAGCTTCGTCGATGTTTCGCTCCTTAACGGTAAGGGTATCGAGCTTCCTGTCGAGGTTGTCCTCGCGCTTGTTCAGGCGCAGCTCAGCCTGCTTCATCTCAGCGCGGGTGGCGTCGATTTCTTTCTCGAAGGCTTCGCGGGCCTTCATCGACTTGTCTTTGGCGTGCAGTTCGACCTGCTTGGCACGGTTTTCGCCTTCAAGAATGGCGTTCTCATGGATCTTAAGCGCTTCATCTTTCGCGCGATGCAGAACGTTCCGAGACATCCAGTTCAGGATTGCAATGATGATCAACGCGCCCAGCACCAGCCCGGCGACCAACCCGATGGAAATACCGATGTAATAGGGTGACCACCCAAGCGCCGGCCCACCGGCAACCTGGGCAAGGAAGGGGTATGAGAACATACTTCCCCGCTTTCTTTTATGCGCGGCCAAGGGATGGGCTGCTTCAGCCGGCCCAGACAGCCTCGGACGCTCGTCCATATTTCAACGCGGACGCTCGGGGAAGGTCATTTTGACATGGTGGATTCAACGTCGCTGCTGCAGGGCAACGGCTACGCGGCGGTTTCCCGCCAGGCATGGAACCGATTCGGGCGGAGCTCGACCTAAGAACCCGCGGCCGACCCCGATAGAGCATGGGATGATGACGGCGGGTGCGGGAAGCCAGTTGTCGATGCGGTATAACCGCACCAGCCCATCGGCCGATGACAACAGGCCAGACGAATGCGCAAGGTTAGTGGCCTGGCGCACGATCAGCAGCACGATGGCTACAGATACAGCACAGACCAGCACTTGCGCGAATTGAACTCCGATGATTTCCACGCTGCAAACCCCCGCATCAAACCCAGGCAAAGCTCGGACTGATGCGGAATTGTCAAAAAGAACCTTGGGACGGCCGTTATCCGCTACATCCAAACCGTCCTATCCGCATATCCGATTCCAAGCGAAATTACATCGCCCGCAAACTGGAAATGCGGTTTCTTACTTCCGTTATCTTAAGACGATCACCCAATCTTTACAAGCCGACCTGACGACTTGCCGCCTCACATTCATTCCGCTATCCGCTTTTCGATATCCGCTCTTCCCTGTGTTTGCCATCCCCACGTAACTCCTGTCCCGTCAAGCAGATAGAATCTCCGCATACGGCATCCCCGAACGAGCCGCTCGGCGTCAGGCGGCGGGTCTTGCCGGAAAAGCACAGACCACTCAGGCGTCATCGTTCGGAGTACACACTTCAGTGTGCGTTCGTAGTCCTGCCTTCAGGTTGTTGCGCGCAGTCCAATCTCGAAGCGCAGAGAAGAGCCCGCCAGATCCCCTCTCCGCTTCCCCGTGTTCCCGTGTCTCCGCCAAAGCTCCAGGCTGATGCCTCCCATTCAGTAGGTATAAACGACCCCAAATCGCTTCTTGAACTGGAAGTAATCGCCGTTGTTGACCGTTCCATTAGCGTCATAATCACAGAGATCGAGGAATCCGGTATCGCCAGTGTTCTTGTTGAACGTCTGCTTGAACCAGAAGTAGTCGCCATTGTTCACGGTCTTATTGCCGTCATAGTCGCCATAGAGGCGATGGAAGCGCTGGCTGAAGTTGCCGCCCAGCGCATTGCCCGCCAGGTCATGCACCCCGGCGGCCGCAACCGACAGGTC
>CAIQIQ010000122.1 GCA_903871935.1 uncultured Phycisphaerales bacterium | reverse complement strand
GTGGCCGGCGGATTGTCTCGGTAAACTACCACGGGATACTTGTAATAAGGATGTCGCTTCACGTTCATGGCCACCCTCCCCACTTGAGCTACCCAATTGTAGTCAAGGTGAGCTGAGCTCATCCAATAGCAAGAGGCGCGCCAAACCCGATTTCCCCGTTTCTCCTTCACTTCGATCGCAGGCGATAGTGACCCTTCTCACACGCCAGCGCGAACTCCTCCGCGGTTGCTTTCAGGTTCTCCCATTTCTGCCGAATGTCATCCGCCTCACCGGGGTCGACCGACGCATCATCCGCCAGAGACTCATGCACCGCATCGAGCAGATCAGAGAACTCCTTCATCATCTGCCGCGTGCGATTGAAGATGTTCTGCTCCGTAGGTTTGTGAAACTCTGGTACAGGATTGGGCACGAAGAAGCCACCGGCTTCGTTGCACAGCCACCTCACCACGCGGATGTCCTTTGTCAATAGATAGATATCGCGAACGCGGTCCAGGGGGTTACGCGCACCGCTCTGGTCAGGATCAGCGTCATCGGCCGGCGGTTCACACCATTTGTACACCAGCGCTGGGGATACTCGCAGTTCCACCGCCACCCGCTTAACGCCCGGTTCATCCACTGCATTACGGATCACTTCATATGACTTCATCTTCCTAATCCGCCTTTCGCATGTTCCGCACGGCCGCCAATCTTGCGTATTGTGGTGTCTGCCGTGCACAGTTCAAGCATCCCTACCCCGTCGTCGTCAGCACCGGGCATTCTCTTGTGTTCAGTAGCTACCCGCCTATACTGCTCGTGAACTGATGGCACAACGCTGCACCATTACCAGACTTAGCGCCACTGCACTGGCTATGGCCATGGCCGGTTGTGGTCAGGTTACCCGTCAGATGACGCTAAAGAGCGAGCCATCGGGGGCCTTGGTCTATCTCAACGGCCAGGAAGTCGGCCGAACCCCCTGTACCGTTGATTTCACTTGGTATGGTCGTTACGACCTTGTGCTCCGACGAGAAGGCTCACAGTCCGTCAAAATGACGCAGGATGTCCCTCCCCCCTGGTGGCAGTGGATACCGTTGGATCTGGTCTCCGAAATTCTGCCCGGGCGCAAGGTTGATCACCACGAATATGCATACGTCCTAAAGCCGCAGCCTGAAACGGGTGCTCCCGGGGCCGTGTTGATTGACCGGGCGAATTCGATGCGACCGATGCTTGAGTCTGGCGAGTATACGCGCAAGCCCGCTACTCGACCGGCCACTCGACCGATTGACGAACCATCACCGCGGTCAGACGCTCCTGTTGGACAATAGCGTCGCGGTTCTTCACCACCATTCGTGATCGCAGCATGCAGGATTCGTTTGCGCCACAATAGACGCTGGATTATCCGTTGACGGCATCGGCATTTCAGTGCTATCCATTCACCTCAGCAGCGCAGTTATGTTTCCTGACGCTGGCGTCCCGATGTGCCGGTCTGGCCTCAGGGACAACACACACCGGCCGTTACCCCATGAACTGGAATGGACCGCATGAGAAAGATCCTCGTCATTGATGACCACGACCCATGGTGCGACAACGTCGCTCTTGAACTTCAGAAGGCGGGCCACGAGGTGATCCGCGCCCGCGACGAAGCGCAAGCGGTTGCAGCGGCGTCTGATGAACGCCCTTCTCTGGTGTTGGTCGATCTATTGGTGGCGGCCAAGGCTGGCGCTGGATTTGTGCGCAGGCTGCGCAGTCTGCCATCCATGAGAAACACTCCCATGCTGTTGACAACGGCCGGCACCAACCGCCAGGTGGCCCAGCACGCCCTCGGCCAGTCCGCCGACGAGATCATTACCAAGAACAAGCACTCGATGAGCACCATCATCGAACGTCTGATGCGTCTGCCCAAGGCTGATTGAGTTACCATGGAGCGTAATCGCCATTCCCGCGGACGTGCCGAACCCGTCTCGTCGCAGCTACACGGGCCTGCCCGTCCTCACTATCACGCCTCATGATGATGGACAACTACTGTCCGGCCAACGTGATCTTCGTCGGGCCTTTCATCTCACGGTTGATCCAGATAATCAGTTCGCCGCTTTCTACAGCAGCTTCCATATCCTCCCCCGCACGGAGCGGGATGCCCGTTACCCGCACTTCCGGGATCCGCTCTCCCCACCCCTCAACGCGGATCACCGGCCGCACAACGACCTGATTCCTCGCCGCGGGCTTCATCACAAAGCTGCAATCATCCCGTCCGGGATCCACCCAGATATGATGCTCCATCGTCAGCAGGTCATAACCCGTGTACCGGCATCCACGCGCATCCGTCACACTCGCGCCATATACCCAGCAGGCAGCCCGGCGGGCGGCGGCAGCCGTATCGCCCTGCTTCTCCAAGCCCAGCAGGGTTATCCACCGTCGATACTTCCGTCCCTCGCGGTCCGTTAGATAGTCCTGCGACCAGTTGGCCGATTGCGTTGCCCCAAGACAAATCAGCCCGGCCAAAGTGATCTGGCCCGGCGCAGCCGCCTGCGAATTGGCGGCCGCTTCATTCGTCTGCCCGCTGGGTGAAACCTGTGAACCCACCCAGCACCGCTGCGATGAAACGCTCAACGCCAGCGGCGGCGCCGCGGAGAGCCGCGCATCCTGCGAATACGCCATGAACACATCCGGCACACCGGCCATGTTGAAGCGTGCGGTCACCACGGCCGCCGGCTCTCGCGCTGTCGAATCGACAAAGTCTCCACCAGCTCCAGGCCGCCGCAACCTTGTTTCTTTGCCGCTGAGCCCGGTGATCGTAACAGCATCCTCCGCAAGCAAATCGGACAGTATGGAATTGGTTCCGACCATTACGGCGAGCCCCGCCACCTGATTCGACTGCAGCCGCGCTGAACCATCGGTCGCCGGATAGTACCTTTGCTCGCGGAGGATCAGACCGTCAGGATAAATCGTCCATACTTCCTCGACCTCCGGCAGCTTCTTAGCGCCCTGCTTCTGGCCCCATGGCACATAATCCTGATTCAGCAGCGTGTAATCCCATACGATGCGTTTGCGAACGGCATTGTCTCGTGTGACCGACACACGTGAGAAGCGCAGCAGACGATCTGACATGGGCCCATAGCTACCATCCTTGGCATCCCCCCATGTCTCGATGGACTCATAGCTCAGCCCTAGGTGATCATCGAGATGCCAGAGCGGAACGTAATTGGCAGCAGACCAGAATACGAGTTTGCGATCGGCGTCGCGGAACGGGAAGCAGCGCCCGAAACTCACCACCAGCCCCTCGGCGTTAAGACCGCTGAAATTGTAATCACGCCGTAAGACCTTGAAGCCTGTGGTGCGGTCATCGCGATCCGATCGCGAGGCACGGAAGATGCGAAAATCATGAAACCGCGCGGCGGACGGTGCGCCACTGGTGCGGATGGCCGGTCCGACGTAGTACAAGCCTTTGTAGTTATCCCACTCCGGAGACGGCTGCACTTCGACGAATCCCGTGCATGCCTCGCCGAGAATCTCCGGGCGGATCTCGCAATAAAAGCGGATCATTCCCGAGACATAGTCGCGAAAGATGCGAAGCTTGCCGCTCGTTGGCTTCGCTGGCATCGCATTCCGCCCGACGAGTGCGGCTGAAAACCGTGCCCGATATGCCGCGTCCATCGGCGCCAGCGCTGCCTGGCTGGTTGCCGGCCGGGTGGCAGCCGACTGCGTTGTGCTCGGGCCCATCCCGCCGCCCGGAGGAACAAAACGCGAGTCCAGCACATCGGCCCGGCCATTCTGCCGGTCTTGCACGGTGGCCGTCACCTGACCATTCGCATCCGTTGCGACACAGATCGATGTATAGTTATCCGGATCTGGTTTCCCATCCTTCTCGCGAACCAGCACCAGCGCGGCTGAGAGATCCTGATCGAAATCGACCTCGGCGACAAACGGGCCACCGGTCGGATTCGCGCTCAGCATCGCCATCATCGTATCGGGTTCGTCAAGTCGGAGTTCAAGCTGGCCATCAACGATCGTCGATGTGCCCTTCTGGCCGGCGCCGGCGAGAGACACGCTGTGCATCTCTCGCGGCATACTGCGAAGCCGTTCAGACAGGATGACATCGGCGGGGGCGGGCGCCCAGCGCTCGATAGCGCTGCGTCGATCGGACCCAGGCAATCCGGCGCCCTCCTGTGCCGCCGCCAGAGCAGCAAGCACGAGAAAAGCGATCGCGCCCCCTGCTCTGCAAAACCAGATGTGATCTCGTTCCTGTGGCATCACCTGGGCAAGCATACGTGTCCTGCTGCCCTGCGGCAACGACCCGCCTGACCTGCTACTGCTCGATAGTCTCAATGTTCAACGACTCAATCGCCTCATCCACTTCTTTGGCATCGTATAGTCCGAGTTCTTCCAGCGCCAGCAGGGCCGCCTTCTGCTCAGCGGACTTCTTGTTCGGCCCCCAGGCGCTGGTAAATCGTCGCCCATCGACGCACACGCAGACCTCAAAGCATTTTGAGTGGTCAGGCCCCTTCTCATCCAACAGTTCGTACATTGGCGATGCACCCAATGTTTTCTGTGCATACTGCTGGAGAACGGCTTTATAGTTCCGCTGATGGGCTGAGGCGGACAATTCATCGATCTTGGCGCCCATCGTCCGCAGAACAAACTCCTGCGCTACTGTGAAACCGCCATCGAGATGCAGTGCCGCGACGATCGCTTCATATACATTGGCCGCCAGTGACGGCGGCATCGCCTCACGCGAACTGATCCCCTTTCCGATGATCAGCACATCCGGCAATCCAAGTTCCACGGCCACTTCGCTGCAGGTGTGCCGTGAGACCACCGCCGATTTAACCTTCGTCAGCTCACCTTCCAGATACTGCGGAAATCGTTTGAAAAGCTCCTCACAGATGACCACATCGAGAATGGCATCGCCCAGGAACTCCATCCGTTCATTGCTGTTGACGCGGTTGTCGGCCGTGGAAGCATGCGTCAACGCCTCTTTCAGCAGATCAGGATTGCGAAAGGCGTAGCCAAGGGCCTCTTCGGCACGTTTGCGGGTTTCTTCTGTCACGGGCTTCAACCTCTGAGCGGAACCAGAAATGGGGGCATTCCGGAGCGTCGGATGAGTGTTCAGAAGTGCAGTTCCCGGCGATCGGAACGAATCGATGCGATCGGCGGGGACGGAACTCCATCACTCGCGGGCACATGCCCGCCGGATCGTCCCAAATACGATGAAAGTTAAGGTAGTCCCGAGGAGCAGTGGTGTCAATCTCATCCACGGAGGCGGCCGTTGCAGGAGAGGCGGAGCGACAAATAGTCACCGCATGGTGACCATCGGTTTAGCACATCGTCCCAGCAGCGCATCATCGCACTGGCACTGTGGCAGAGCCACCTTGCCTTTAACAAGTTGGACGCCTTCCTGGCTGAGCAATTGGTGCTTCTTCTTTATCCCCAATGCATAGCCCACCAGAGCGCCATCCGATCCAACCACTCGGTGACACGGCACAACCGGCGCAAGCGGATTGCGATTCAGCGCCATGCCCACCGCGCGAAAGGCACGACTGCCAAGAACGCGGGCGATCTGGCCATAGGTTGCCACCTTGCCGGCGGGGATCCGGGCGGTGATCGCCCAGACGCGCTGCGCAAAGGTCATGTCATCGCGCAGTTTCCCCGCACAGATCGCCTCTTGCAGTTTGCTCTCCATGGGATCACCAGCATATCAGGATACATCAATGCACGAGAGCCAAAACAGCGTACAGACGAGTCCGGTGAAAACCGGGGCTCGTCTGTTGTGCTTGCTCTAAAAAATGATCGCGATGATTAGGGCATCGCCAGCGAGCCATTCGGGCACGCGTCAACGCAGGCACCGCAATCAATGCAGTCGCTCTCGCTGATGATCGCCACCTGATCCGGAACCGTGATCGCGCTGCTGGGGCAGGCATCAACACAAGCCTTGCAGGCCGAGCACTTCTCTTTATCTACCTGAACTGCCATAGCGAATACTCCAATTGATTGAGAATCTGGCGAACCAACTTCCACGGGGTTCGCAACCGCGAGGCGAGCAGATTATGGATCACACTGGGTAATGTCAATCCACACTACTGGTTGTGGCTGGCCCCTTAGGTGCATTACGTGTAATGGGTTGTGACAGTTCTGGATGCAAATCCGCAGGGACGATCAATCTGTAATCTCACTCACCGATAATTCGCACCTGGGACATGCGGATATCGAGACGCTGTCGCAGCAAATGGCCTAGCGCTGATTGACGGGCAACAAGGCGTTGGGGGTGGAGAGAGTCAGGACAGCCAGGGCAGTGGCATAGATCCTTCCGGGCTCTTCGCCCGACCGGCTCTGCGGCCAGCCGCCATCCTCCTGCTGCCGGGAGACCAAATGGTCGCTGCTTGTCTTCCACACTTTCGCCCAGACCGGATCACCGAGTTGATAGGCAGCGTGGGTGACATAGTAGAAGCTGTAGTAACAGAAACGGGTGTCGTCGTTCAGGGTCACCTTGGCGAGGTATGTGCCGGCGCCGGCGACCTCAGGCGCGGACGCCCGATCCATGAGGCAGAGATTCAGCACGCCAACGCCGGTCATGGCAGGCGACGCAGCGCCTCCGGGCTGATACATGAAGCCCTTTTCCTGCTTCCCATAGCAGCGCAGAACATAATTGGCGGCTCGATCAATACAGTCGCGCTGCACCGAGACGCCGATGTTGTTGCAGGACCGCAGGGCGAGCATGTTCCAGCCCGAGAGGGAGAGGTCGCTATCGGCGGAAGTAGGCTCATAGCGCCAGCCGCCCGCGTAGATATCGGCCTTCTTCACATTCTGAGCGGCCACGATCACCTCGACCGCCTTCACCAGAACCTTCTTCATCTTCTGCCGGCGTTCGGGATCGCGTTCAATGCCGCAGGCCTCGGCCAACGCCAGTGTGATGATCCCCTGCCCATACATTCTTCCACCATCGACCTTGCCGACATAGCCATCTTCGGGAAACTTCTGGACGAGCAGATCCAGCGCTCGCCGGACGGCCGGGCCGTAGCGGCCACTGCCAGGGACATGCCCATTTGCCATGAACGCCATGGTAGAGAGCGCCGTGATTGCCAGTTTCGGACCGTTCTGCTCAAAAGCACCATCCGGCTGCTGCTTCTGGGCAAGGAACTCAAGGCCGTGCGTGATCGCGGAATCTACCTTGGGAGCAATAGCCTGCTGAGCGTATGCCAGGGACGATCCGGCCAGAACAAGGATGAGGGTAGCGCATCCTCTGATCATTTCGCCGCCTCCGTCGCCTTCCCCAGCGCGCGGAAGTAAACCTGCAGCATCTTCTGGTATCCACCCGGGTCATCCTCGCGCGCTGCGGCGGAGAGGTCTGTGCCCTGGCGGTCGCGCAAGGTGCCCCATTGCCGCGCGGCCGAGACGTCGGTCTTTTCGCCGCCCTTGGCTGCCGGAGGCACATCGGCAGCGTAGATCGCGCGGAACTGGCTTGAGCCCGAGAGATGCGCGGCGGCGGCTTCGCGAATACTCTGGGACCGCTGTTTGTTCAGGGCTTCCGATGCCATCTGCTGGTTGGCTTTAGCCCCTTCGACATCGGGCGGCATTCTTGATAGTGCCTTGGCCGCCTGTTCGGCATAAAGCTGCGCAGCGTAGAGAGGATCGCGATCCATCAGCTTAGCCTGGGCATCACGGAGTTCCTGCTGCGCCTGGGCTATGGCATCGCGAGCCTGCTTCACTCCGCGAAGCAGATCAGGCGCCTTGTTGTCCGAAGTGGCCTGTCGCACGCTGTCCAGTGCCGGGGCAAGCTTGGTATCCAACACCTTGGTTGCACCGGTGGTTTCCGGCTGGAAATCGGAGAGACTCTCGCTCATCGCCTTGGCCACATCCGGATCCACCAGGAGCAATGCCTGTCGCGTCTGTTTGACGGCATCGCTCTGTGCAGCCTGCCCGCGTTCTACCGAGCGGGCCGCCGCGTCTTTGCGATCAGGTGGAGCCTTTTCGCTGTCACGGGTGAGCCGGTCCACCAGGTCATGTGCCTGGAACTGAACATCTGCTGCCTGCGTAGTCTCCTGCAACTGCTGGGGCATCTGCGCGAGTCGTTCCTGGACTGCCTGAATCGCGGCCATCGCATCGCGGCGAGAATCGTGAGGAAGACCGTTGTTGGCTTCATCGGTTTGGCCCATCTGAGCGGCGATGCGGTTGGCCACTTCGCGCTGACGCTGAGCCAGCGCGCCCGCCTCGCCCTGTGAAGCCTGCAACTCCTTGCTCACCGAATCCTGGAGTTGCTCAAGCTGATCTGTCTGCTGCGCTTCGTGGAGCGATTCCGTGGCCTGCATGGCCTGCTGCTGCTCCAGCGCCATGCGCTGCTGCAGTTCGCCGGCGCGGTCATAACGGCGGTTGGCCATCTCCGCATTGGCCTCCATCGCAAGGTCGCGCATCCGCGGGTCGTTCGGGTCGGATACGGTCGGGCCGGCCGCCTCATCGCTCTCACCGGCGAACTGCGCAAGCTGCCGGCGGGCCTGCGCGGCAAGTTGCTGGTCGGCGAGCTTGGCATCGGCCGACCGCGCCTGCTGTTTCTCCAACTCCGTGAGCGCCTGCACAAACTCGCGGCGGGCGCGATCCGCAACTGCCCGATTCTGCGGATCCTGCGACATCAGCCAGATCGCCTGGGATGCCCGCGCTTCCAGATTCAAATCAGCAGCCCGCTGCAGGTCGGAATCCGGCCGCACCGACTCCACATCCGCGGCGGCCGAAAGCCGTCGATCAAACATCGGCGGATGAATTTTCTCATCCAGCAACTGGTCCGCCCACGTCTGGGCGGCCTCCGGGAAATCGACCTTCTTACCGGTCTTCGCGATCGCAGCAGCCGCATCGCTCTTCTGCTGAAGCTGTTTGTCCACGTTGGGGTCATCAGGATTCAGCCCGAGATGATGTGTCTGGTCGGCGACATCTTGCTTCATGCGGCCGAGCATTTCCGACGCGCGCGCTGTCATCTTGCCCGAAGCCTGGGCCTGCTGCGCTGCATCAAGGTTGCGCCGATCCGCCAGCGCCGCTGCCGCCCGCTCTCCATTGACCAGAGTCTCAAGCTGCTGCTGCATCTGCCGCGTCTGTTCCTGCGAACGCTGCAACCGCTGTTTGGCGTTTTGTTCGCGTGCTTCACCCCGGTTAGGCTCGTCGATCAGGTCATGCGCCTCGACCATTCGCACCTCGGCGCGGTCGGCCATGCCCGCCAGCAGATCGCTGAGCTTCGGATCCTGGCTTCGCGCAATGGCACGCGAGAGTGACTGCTTGAGTTCCTCGGCATGCTGGCCCGATTCGGCGATGCTCTGCTGATACGACGAGGCTGCTTCTGCAGCCTTTTCCGGCTGGCTTCGCTGCGCGGCAAGACGGTCCAGCGACTGCATCGCCGATGTGACATCCTTTCCCAATTCGCGTGTCGCATCCAGCGATCGCTGCAGATCCGACATCCGCGCATAGTCATCCGTAGCAACCGAGTGCGGCGATATGAAGATGTAGCGCGTCTGGCTGGCGCCGCTCTGGCCGGCGCCATCCTTCGCCACCAGAGTAACGCCAACCACATCACCGATCTTCAGCCCCAGGTTCGCCAGATCAAGTTCCTCATCGCCATCATGTCGCCGCGTATCAGCGCCGCTGCCCGTCCGCATCGGCATATCAATCGGCTGGCTGTTGTTCACCTGCAGGCGAAGCACCAGCGAAGCGATCCCATAGTCATCCATCGCCTGATAGCGCACGGCCGTGATGTCGCGCGGGCTCAGGCGCAGGTCATCGGCCGGCGCTACCAATTGCACAAATGGCACCCGGTCAGGAATCGCCCGTATCTGCGAGCCCTGCGGACCGATGCCCTCCAGCCCCTTGGCAGAGACCATCTTCACCTGGTACGGTTGATCCTTTGCGATCGTGAAGCTGCCCTCAACAACCGTGGGTTCCACCGTCGCGGTCAGCGGCAGCGAAAACTCTCGCGCGTTCAGCAGCGCTGTGGAGATCCGCTCAGTGCCCACCACTGCGACATTTACCTTCGTACCCACCGGTGCCTCAATCAGGCCATCGGTATTCCTCGCCGTCAGCGGCTCACGCTTCATGTAAGCGGGATATTCATAGCGCAGGCGAAACTCCGCCACTGCCGGCTTGCGAAGGATGCTAATGGTAGTCTGGTCCGTCTCCGCATCGCCGGACCTGACCACGAACCGCTGCCCCGCGCCGCTGGCGGGAAGGATCACCTGATATTGGTGTGGCCCGATGCAGGTCATGGGCTTCGTGTCCCAGGTCTTGCCATCGGTTGTGAAGCGGGTGAGGACACCCTCCGACCCGATCCGGTCGGCCAGGATATTGATCACCGTCATCTCACCCTCAAACACATCGATGTTGGGCTGGTTATACAGCGGCTCCAGGCGCGTGGTCGTGACGGGCGCGGTTCGCGTCCACGGCAGAAGTGTGCGCTTAAGCAACCTTGGAGCACCCAGATCCGGAAGCAGCGAAATACCCAGGACACTGCCCAACAGGATGGCGCCGCAAACTGCGTGGCGCCCGAGTGTGTGCAGCGAGACCAATCGTGGCAGGCCCTGCTCAGCGAGATACTGCTCAACCTGACCTGCAACCGCATGCAGCATCTCCGGCGATGCAATCAGCCCCCGCTTGTCGCGCAGGCGTGAGCAGACGGTCTCCAAGCGTTCATCCAGATCCGGCCGCAGATTCTCCAATTCCAGCGCTGCATCCTCCACATCCACCTGCGCCAGCAGAGTCGCCCGCAACAGTGTCAATAGCCACAGCCCCAGGCCAACGACGGTCGCCGCCAGAAGAACAGCCCTGACCGGCATGTCCAGGCGAAGAATCCGGTCGGCCAGACCGCACAGCACGATCCACCCGATAGCGACGATGCCAAGCACGATCGCTCCGCGCCAGAACAACAGGCGGTTCCGCTGTCGGATGTACTCCCGCAGGAAGCCCTGGATCGCTTGTGGTAGCTCTGGCAATTGGCTCATGGCCTCTGTACCTCTAGGCTTACGCGAGTCCGGCACGCTTGCGAATAGCCCATTCCATCGCCAGGCATGCTAACACGAACAAAAACAGATACCCACTTGTCCATAACGGTATCTCCACTGTGCTGCCAAAGCGCTGACGCAGATCACTAAGCCTGGCCGGCAATTCGCTGCTGTTCGCCAACCCGATCATCTGTCCGCCCGTGCCTTCGGAGAGCCGCTGCAACGATGCATCATCGGGCGAAACATCCGCCAGTTCCTGATCCATGCCAAAGCCGACATGCAGCGGCATCTTCATCACCGTACTATCGCTTCCCGGTGTCCTGACCGCCACCTCATAATCCCCGGCCACCAGATCGCGCAAAACCGCCTCAAAACGCCCGGGCTGGGCGTCGGCCGGCGCTGTTGGCCGCTCAACCCGTATCACTTTGCCATCCTGCACGAGTTCTACCGCAGGCGCCTGAACCACATCGCCTGAAACCCTCGCTCGTACCCGCACCGCATCACCGGGGCGGACGCTTACGCGGTCAAGGTCCATCGCCAGTTGCTCGTTCACAAGCGCATACGGCTCTTCGCCACCATAGCGCACCAGTTGCAGCCAGAAGCGATCCTGATCGCGCTCGGCCACACGCATGCGCCAGCGCCAACTTTCATTGAGTCCAAGAAAGAGCACGCGCCCATTGCCCAGCCGGCTCTCCATCAGCACCGGAAGCTGCGAATCTTTCTCCACCAACAACGACCGGACGACATTCGGCTTGAGTTGCGGCAGTGCGAGGTAGTGATAGATCGCCGGAAGGTTATTCCATCGTGCCATGCTGTCCTGCAGGTCGTCCCCCAGCCGCAGCACATCCATCGCTTCCGAAGCGCGCGCTGGGGCAATGTGAAACGCCGGCCGGTCGCCGGGCCAGTCCCGCCATGCGGGGCGCCCGCCGGGCCGGTACGGCAGCAGTTCGCCCAGCAGCACATTCCGGGCGTAGCCATCCAACGTGTCCAGATCGCCGGCAACGAGGATTACACATGCCCCCCGTTGCGTCACAGCGCGGTGAATGGCATCGACCTGCTGCGACGTCAGCGCTGCCGGGGCAAATCCATGCAGCACGATCACATTCTGCTGCAGGATCAGGTCGCTTCCAACGTTCAATTGTGCTTTGGGATCGTCGACCAGGTTGTCCGTCAGCTTAGCCCATCGCGTCCGCGTCAGTGCGTTGCGCACATACTGGTAGTCCCAGGATGGTTCCGAGCCCAGCAGCATCACCGCGAGCTTGCCCTGCATGACCTTCAGCCGTCGGGTGGCGGTGTTGTTCTGTGTCGTGGCCTCTCCATCGATGGCCTTCGCGGAAAGCTGGATCTCCTGTGTCCCCGGCTGATCCACCTTAAGTTGGAATTCCGCATTGGCCGTGCCGCCGGCGTCCAGCACCACCTTCTTCATCTCCTGCTTGTCGCCGGATTTGAACAGGACCTCCTGTTCCCCCGCGGGCAGCCCCAGCGCACGCAAGCCCACCTTCACATTGACCGTTTCACCGGCATAGGCCGACTGCGGCATCGTCACCGATGAGATAGCGATATCCCTGGTCGCCCCAGACTGTGCGCATTGGACGCCAAGAATTGGGCTGTTCACCAGCGTGGTATCCGCCGAACCCGTCTCGCCAACGTCCCGCCCATCAGAATAGACCACCACCCCGCGCACCGGCCGGCCGCGCAACTGCTCCAAGGCGGCGATCACCGATTCGCCAATGCGCGACTGCTGCCCATTCGCTTCAGCAACCAGCCGTTTGACGTTTTGTCCGCCCGCCCGAAGCGGCAACGGCCTGATCCCCTCTGCGAACGTGTACCCATACACCGGCACGTCGCCCGGGATCTGGGCCAGCAATCCCTTATTGCCGACAATCGCCTGCTCCGCCAGACGCAGGCGGCTCTGGCTCGCGGTTGCATCGGCAATCCGCTTGACCTCGGCATCCGCCTTGTAGAGCTCCGCATCTGCCTCGGCCTGGCGTTTCTGCAACGCAGACTCCAGCGCAGAAAGTGCCGAAGCGACATCTTTTACCCAACCGGAGCGGCGCTTCTCATCAGGCGTCTCCGCCAGCGGCTTAAGCTGCCCGCGCAGCTCGCCCGGCAACGAAGCCCCCGCAAGCATGCCATTCAAAGCCGTCGCCTGCTTGCATGCCTGCCCGAAAGCCTGCTCAAGCTCATCTCGCCGATGCTGCTCCTGCTTGCCTGACAGCCGGGCATACTCCAAGTCTGCCAGACCGCGCGTGCACACATCCAGGTCACTGCGCAACTTCGCGACACCCTTGAGCACATCCTCGCCCGCCTGATGTCGTTTTCCGGCCGGTAGTAGTCCCAAGCCATCGGCCAATACCACCCGCTGCCCTGGCGACATCTGGCTGTCGGCAATCCCCATCGACGCCGAGCTATCGACCAGCACCACAATCGCACCATGCTCATCCTGCGTTCGTGGCCGAACCAGCGTGGGCTTTAGTAGCGAGATCACCAATGCCAGCACCGCCAGCACGCGCATCGTCGGCAGCAGGACCTGCCACAGTCGTGGCAGTCCTCGCGTTTGGCCCGGATAGAGCCAGAACGTTAGAACGATGATTGCGATCGCCGCCAGAAGGACCAGGGGCCAAAGCCCGGCGGCGTTCCACAGCAGTTGCGCCAGCACGGACTTATATACTAGCCGCTGCGGCGGGCGTTTACTTGAGGTCGCACAGCACTGCCCGCTCTTAAGCCCCAAAGGGGGCGCGATTACACAGCCCAGGGCAAACGTACTCGTGCCGCCCTGGGTATACACCCCACCCATTCACCCAAGCCCTGCAAGGGCGATATATCCTCTTCCGCCGCATAGCGTGCTCCCACCTATGCCCTACGCCCCCTGCTTCGGCTTGCCATGCATCTCCACCGTCGCCGCCGCCCGGCGCGCCTCCTTCTGCAGGTCCTTCACCTCTTGTGGCATGAGAAACCGCCATTTTCCCGGACCGACGCCCTGCAACGTAAGCCTGCCCATACGCACCCGGGTGAGCCGTTTCACCTTATGGCCCAGCTCGGCCAGCATCGGCCGGACCTGCCGATTGCGCCCTTCGCGGATCGTGATCTCCAGCGTACTGGCTTCCCGGCCACGGTTTATGATCTTCACCCGGCCAGGCAACGACGCTGAACCGTGCCCCGCCTTGTCGGCAAGCCAGATCCCCTTGTTCAGCTTGTCAATGTCCTCCTGCTCCATGTACCCATCCACCTCAGCCAGATAGGTCTTGGCGATTCCATAGCGCGGATGCGTAAGCTGATTCGTCAACTCGCCGTCATTCGTCAGCAGCAGCAGCCCGCGTGATTCGGCATCGAGTCGGGCCACCGGATAGACCCGGAACGGAAAATCCGGCGGCAGCAGGTCGATCGCCCGCTTCTGCACCCCCTGTGCGACATTGGTGCAATAGACACCCTTGGGCTTATTCATCAGGATGTACACGCGACGGGCAACCTTCGGGTTCTTGAGTTTCACCGGTTCGCCGTCGACCTCGATCTTGTCGACCTCGGGGTCAACCATCACGGGCATGCGCCTGGCCACCCGATCGTTCACGGTGATGCGCCCCTGGAGGATCATCTCTTCAATGTTCCGACGTGAGTCGACACCGGCATTCGCCAGAACCTTTTGGATTCGCTCTTTCATGAAGTTCTGTAGTCTACCCGACTGCCGCCACCGCGTCGAAGCCGCAATGGCCGGATGATCTGGAGGGGGGTGGCCATGTTTTGTGGCAAGATTCAGTGGCACGTGCCGACCTCGGCCGTAGCAATGCCGCTATCCGCAGCCGCTTCCTTGCTTCTCTGCTTTTGCGCCTTTTGACTTCGGCGAGCTCAGTCGAGTCGAGCCTTTTCGCGGCCATTCTTCTCCGCGTCCTCAGCGATCTCCTGTTCAAGCAATTGATTGAAATCTCGGCACAAATCACACCAACGCGCGGCCAACGCAAGTACAGTCCCGCCAGCCATATACCATTTGCCGCATTCTCCAGATTCGCTCTTCACAAGAAAACTCAACATAATATCATTGACTCGACCAAGCTCAGCGGTAGTATGCCATATTGATCGATGCAGGCCAAGATGGGCTGGGCGGGAAGAACCTGACACACCAAACACCTGCACCAATTGTGACAATTTGATCGCGGCAAGTCCGCATTCGTCATCGGTGGCGGATGCGCGCTCTGCCACAGCTTGTACGCGGATCAACAACAGCTCGGTTCCGTAGTGGATCGAGCAATATGCCCCATCGGGCGAAAGCGAAAGAGGACATGCGCGATTCACTCCATGAAGCGTTCTCGGATTCAGCAAGGTCATCATTTGCGGCGATGTCTTCGCGCCGGATGCGGCTGCGGCGGCCAGCTGCCATCGCAGCTCATGCGGAAACACTGGAGCCTCGCCAGCTTCTCAGCGACTGGGTTGGCACCACGGCGTACGGTGCCGGTGCCGGTCCAATGTACGAGGTATATGACAGTTCTGGCGGTGGCGCATCCGGTGTCATGTTCAGTGCCAACGGTAGCGTGTATTATAAAGCAAGCGACAACAACAACTATGAGCCAACATGGGTCAGCGATGGCACGATTGTCGGGCGCGTTGTAGGCTTCAACCTGAATCTTGAATCCAATCCCGATAGTGTCGTTGTGGTCGCCAACGGCTCCCAACTGTATTGGGCATATAATACCACCCAGCACGAGATCGGCAGCAGCGCTCTGTCTAGCGAGACTGAGGTAGCGAACCTTTGCACCATTCCCGGTACGGGGTTCTATTTCAGCAGCCATAACACGGGTGCGAAGCTGTGGTTCGTGCCGTACTCGTCGGGCAGCTTTGGTGCGCCAGGTTCCTACGACATGACAAGCATAGGATCTTGGCAGGCCGATACGCGTATCTCCTGGATAACGGCTGTGCCGAAGGTTGGGGTGCAGACTTACGACGTCATGTTTTCCGGCGACCGCTGCTATAAGATATCTCCACCTTACCCCGCGATCCGCTACACCGATGGCCGCCAGTTGTGGGGCATGTTGAGTACGGCTATTGCTCCGACCGAGATTGATGCCAACGTCGGCGATGAGTTCAATCATCCCTGTCCCTGGTACTATGGTGACCCCCCTTTGAACGGTAAATGTCCCGGCGAGATGGTGATATCCATCAATAACGTGGCTATCGACGAAGGAACGGTCGGCACACTGTACTTCGCCACGAACTCCACCACGCTCTCGCAACTTTGGAAATCCAATGGCACTCCGGAGGGTACAATGCCGGTCTATAACCTGGAGGATCTGCCCACTCAGGCTGGTGAAGTGCCCTTCAACCAGGTCGTGGGGATGGACGGGTATCTGGACACGGTTGCCAACCCGGACGTAACGCGTGTGTATTTCTGGTTGGCCGATAGTTATCCCAGTGATATGTGGGTCACAGACGGAACTCCCTATGATCCCGATCCGGACCCCCCCGGACCTTTTCCAACGCCGATCACCGGCTTTGACCTGACTTACTGCGATGGACCAACAATGTCCAGACAGCATGTCGGCGGCAGCCCGTTTGCGATCGTGACCGACACCCGCGATCCCCTGTACGGCACCGTCTACTTCACCGCAGGTGTCTACAACAGTGATGGGGACAACATCTACTCTCTGTACAAACTCAAACGGGGTCAGACCACCGTCTACGATGACCAGATGCCAGCGACATGGAACAATGCGATCTGGGACTCTGGCATCGGCCCCAACTCTGCCTGCAAGTGGCTGACCCTAGTCGAAACGTACGTGAGCGACGAATTGGACAACCACAAGCTGTACTTCCGAGGAGGTCAGCCCGTCAACGCAAACAATATGAGAAACCGGGGGTTGTACTATTTCGATCCTCAGGCAAGTCCAAATCCGACGGTATATGGTGTAGACCTATCCGGGGATTCCGTGCCCGACATGGATGTCTCGTGGCTGGTCGACGCTGCCCACGCTAGCCCGCAAAGGCTCTACTATTTCAGTCTCTATGGAACTCAAGGCACAAATGTGAAATTGTGCTGGTGGGACATGCAGTGACCATAGGCCATTCCTGCACTACGCCTTAGCTATATATAGCACCGACTCTCGTCTCGGGCATAGCGCCCGGGACGAGGGTCGAAGCTGAATTCCGTTGCCGCACAGCGTCTCGAAAGATAGGATGCGACGCGACGATTCCAAGAGGACCATGCCATGACACAGTCGAATGCTGTCGGACGGACGGGCAACTCTATTGGTGCGAGGCGTCGGGGAATCCGGGCGGCGACCGAGAGATTGGAGCAGCGAATGCTCCTGGCAAACACCCCCGTCATGGACTGGTCGAGTTATCTGGGGGGCAGCAGCGGTGATGTAGGGTCCAGTATTGCCATCGATGGCGATGGCAATGCATGGGTCGCCGGGTGGACGGCCTCCACCGACTTCGCCAGCGACGGATTTGATACGAGCTACAATGGCGGTACTTATGACGCCTTCGTGGCAAAGATCAACGCTGATGGAACCCTGGCATGGTCGAGTTACTTGGGCGGCAGCGGTAGGGACGGAGCTACCGCCATTGCCATCGATGGTCATGGCAACGCGTACGTGACGGGGTGGACGGCTTCAACCGACTTGGCCAGCGGCGGCTTCGATACCAGCTACAACGGTGGCTCCTATGACGATTTTGTGGCAAAGATAAATGCCGATGGAACCTTGGCGTGGGTGAGCTACTTAGGGGGCAGCGGCGACGATCAGAACCCGAAGATCGCTGTCGATTCCCAGGGCAATGCCTGGGTGACGGGAACGACGGATTCCACCAACCTTGCCATCGGTGGCTTCGACACCACCTACAACGGTGGCGGTTACGACGGCTTTGTCGCCAAGATCAACGCCGATGGGACGCTGGCATGGTCGAGTTACCTGGGAGGCAACGGCGACGATCGCTGCTTGGGCATCGCCATCGACGCCAGCGGCAATGCTTGGGTAACGGGGGGCACCTGGTCCGCTGGCTGGACCAGCGGCGGCTTTGACACCACCTTCCATGGCAGCCTCGCCGAGGGCTTCGTAGCCAAGATCAATGCCAATGACACCCTGGCGTGGTCAAGCTACCTCTATCTGGGGGCCAACGGCACGGACTGGGGCAACGCTATTGCCCTCGATGGCGACGGCAATGCCTGGGTACTGGGAGCTTATGGCTCTCTCGCCAAGATCAATGCCAACGGGACGCTGGCATGGTCCAACAGCAATGGCGAGGACATCGGCACCTTCAATTGCATCGGCATTGCCATCGATGACAGCGGCAATGCCTGGGTGACCGGGGCTGACGCCGTACCTAATACCCCCCCCAACGTCTACTTGCCGGACGCCTTTGTGGCCAGGATCAACACCACCGGGACTTGGACGTGGCTCGCTTACGTGGGAGGGCCGCATCGTATCCAAGGCAATTCCGGCGACCCAGAGGATTACGGGGAAGGGATTGCCATTGACGGCGACGGCAGTGTCTGGGTGACAGGACAAACCGAGAAAGGCGGCTGGACCAGTGGCGGGTTCGATACCATCCGAAGCGGCCGCACGGACGCCTTTGTACTCAAGATCATCGTGCCGCAACATGCTCCCGTGGCCTCCGATCAGTCCCTGACCACCACCCAGGGCACCGCTCTCAATGGCACAGCCACCGCCACCGATGAGGATGATGATGCCCTCACCTATAGCCCGGTCACCCAGCCTGCTCATGGCACATTGTCACTGCAGACCAATGGCACCTTCACCTACACACCCGCCGCCGACTACTACGGCCCTGATAGCTTCACCTTCAAAGCTAACGATGGAAAGCTCGACTCCAATGTCGCCACCATCAGCATCACCATCACCCCCGATTCGCAAACCAATCTCTCCCTCTCCCCCGCCAGCATCCCCGAGAATCAGCCTTCTGGCACATCCGCGGGAACCCTCGCCGTCACCGGCCCCTATGCCACCGCTCCCTTCACCTACACTCTCGTCACCGGCACCGGCGACAGCGACAACGCCTCCTTCACCATCTCTGGCGCCCTTCTCCTCTCGGCCGCGACCTTCACTTACGAGACCAAAAGCAGCTACAGTGTCCGCGTCGGCGCAATCGATTCCGCCGGCCGCTACTTCGAAAAGGCCCTGACCATCAGCATCACCAACGTCAACGAGGCCCCGACCAATCTGAACCTCTCTGCCACCACCATCCCCGAGAATCAACCTGCCGGCACGCCCGTGTGCACACTCAGCACCACCGACCCGGATACTGGCAACACCTTCACCTATTCTCTGGTCAGCGGAAGCGGCAGCGCGGACAACGCCTCCTTCACCATTACGGCTAACCAGCTTAAGACGGCCGCGAGTTTCGATTTCGAGACCAAGACCAGCTACAGCATCCGCCTGCGGACAGCCGACCAGGGCGGCCTGTCATTCGAGAAGGCCTTCACCATCACCGTGACCGATGTCAATGAAGCCCCGACCGATATCAGCCTCTCTTCCGCCAGTGTCGCCGAAAACCTGCCGGTGGGCACCACGGTGGCCACGCTCAGCACCACCGACCCGGATGCTGGCAATACCTTCACCTATTCCCTGGTCAGCGGAACCGGCGGCACCGACAATGCCTCCTTCTCGATCTCCAGTAGCACGCTGCTGACCGCGGCGAGTTTCAACTACCAGCTCAAGAACTACTACAGCATCCGCCTGCGCGCAACCGATCAGGGTGGCTTGTGGTTTGAGAAAGCCTTTACGATCAGCGTGACCAGCGTCAATGATACCCCGACCGATATCAGCCTGTCCTCCACGAGCATCGCCGAGAATCAGCCGGCCGGCACAACGGTAGGAACGCTCTCCGCCACGGACCCTGATACAGGTGATACGCTCAGCTACACACTGGCCAGCGGGACGGGCTCCAGCAACAACGCTTCTTTCCAGATCGTCGGCAATCAACTTCAGACGGCCGCTCCCTTCGACTACGAAAGCCAGAGCAACTACCTGATCCGCGTGCGCACGACCGATCAGGGCGGCCTGTGGTTTGAGAAGGCCTTCGTGATTGCCGTGACCAATGTCAATGAAGCGCCCACGAACCTGGCGCTATCCAGCACGACGGTGACGGAGAATCAGCCATCAGGGGCGGCCGTTGGCACTTTCTCCAGCACCGACCCCGATGCCGGCGACACATTCACCTATCTGCTGATCAGCGGAACAGGAAGCACCGACAACGGCGCATTCCAGATCGTCGGCAATCAGCTTCGCACGGCCGCATCCTTCAACTTTGAGACCCAAAGCAGCTACGCGATCCGCGTTCGCAGTACCGATGCCGGCGGATTGTCCTTCGAGAAGGCCTTCACCATCAGCGTCACCAACGTCAATGAGGCCCCGACCGATATCAGCCTGTCTGGCAGCAGCATTGCCGAGAATCAGCCGGCCGGTACGCCCGTGGGCACATTAGCTGCGGCCGACCCGGACAGCGGCAACACCTTCACCTACTCTCTGGTGAGCGGCGCAGGCAGCACGGACAATGCCTCCTTCACCATCTCCGGCACCACGCTGCAAACGGCGGCCGTCTTCGATTACGCGGCCAAACACACCTATAGCATCCGCATCCGCACCGCCGACCAGGGCAACCTGTGGTTTGACAAAGCCTTTACCATCTCCGTGACCAACGTCAACGCTGCCCCCACCGACATTGCCTTAAGTCCTGCCTCGCTGCCCGAGAACCGCCCGGCCGGCACCGCCGTCGGAACGCTCTCCTGCACCGACCCGGACGCCGGAGATGCCTTCACCTACACACTGATAAGCGGCGCGGGCTCGGGCGCGGGCGGGGATGACAACGCCAGCTTTACCATCAGCGGCAACCGACTTTTAGCGGCCAACTCGTTCGACTACGAGGGCAAAAACAGCTACAGCGTCCGCGTACGCAGCACCGATGTGGAAGGCCTCTATGTTGAGAAGGCCTTCACCATCACCGTAAGCAACGTCAATGAGCGTCCGACCGACATTGCCCTCAGCAATACCTCCGTGCCCGAGCAGCAGGCACCTGGCGCGGCCGTGGGCACCCTCAGTGGCATCGATCCCGACACAGGCGATGCCTTCACCTATACGCTGGTAACCGGCACAGGCGACGATGACAACGCCAGCTTTGCCATCAGCGGAAATCAGTTGCTGACGGCCGCATCGTTCGAACACGAAGCCCAAGCCAGCTACAGCATCCGCATCCGCACCACCGATGCCGGCGGCCTGTACCTGGAAAAGACCTTCGTGCTTGGCGTAAGCGATGTCAACGAAGCCCCCACCGACCTGGCCCTATCCAACACCGTGGTGCAGGAGAACCTGCCCTCCGGCACCGTCGTGGGAGCATTCTCCGCTGTCGATCCCGATGCCGGCGACACCTTCACCTACACGCTGGTAAGCGGCCTTGGCGACCAGGACAACGCCAGTTTCATCATCGACGCCGGCCAACTGACCACCGCCAAGCGCTTCAACTATGAATTCAGGAAGGACTACTCCATCCACGTCCAGGCCACCGACTCCGGTGGACTGACCTACGAAAAGGCGATCAACATCGACATCAGCGATGACCCCACCGATTACCGCGGCGCCTTCGGCTGGACCGGCGGCAAGAAGAGGGCCACACTGGTTCTGGTGGATGCCGCCGACGGGGATCTGGTCACCTTCAAGCTCAGCGGTACTGGCACGGGCAAGGTCTACGGTTTTCAAGGAAGCTTTGAGGACCTTTTCGTCACCGGCTCTGGCCCCAAAACGGCCGTAACGATCACCGTGAAGTATGCCAAGGTGAAGAAGCCTTTCAGGGGCAATAAGTTGATGACCCTCGGCAACGTCACCAGCGACGGCCTCCTCAAGACCCTCAATTCCCCCGCCTCCGTCCTCTGCGGCCTCGTCCAGTTCAATACGCTCAATAGAAGTGCCGGCAAAGCCAAGCTCTCCATGAAACTGCGTCAGATCACCGACTCCGACATCCGCGTGCAAGGCTTGCCGGTATCCTCGATCGCCGTAAAAGGTGATGTCACCAGCACCCGCATCCTGACCACCGCCTCGATCCAGACCCTGAAAATGGCCACGCTCCTGGATAGCGACATCCTCGTAGGCGTGGCCACCGATTGTGCCGAGCACTTCGCCACCGCCGACGATTTCGCCAACAGCACCGCCCGGCTGGTGAACCTGAAAGTCTCCGGCCGCAAGCTCCCCTCCAAAGCCCCTCACCCGGCCGACGTCGCCAACACCCACATCTCCGCCCCCAACGTCGGCACGGTAACCCTGATGAACGTCTCCCAAGCCTCCGGTCCGATGGTGCACGTGCTGCACGATGTGGGCACGCTGAAGGTAAGTAAATCGAAGCTGACCTCCACCCCCATGTTCGCCCCCGGCACCTGGAAAAAGCCCGGCCAGCGCCCCCTCATCTGGGAAGTCGTCGGGTGACAATCCCCGGCCAATTCCCTTGCGAGCGCAGTTTAGTCGCCGTGTCGAAGACCCGCCTGG
>CAIQIQ010000121.1 GCA_903871935.1 uncultured Phycisphaerales bacterium | reverse complement strand
GCAAGCTGAAATCGAGCGACTCGGCGGTAGGGTCCGAGCGATAAAGTCACTGGCGATGAGAATCGGCCGCTCAAAGACGGTCCCGGCCGCATCGGGGCGAGATCATATTGTGTTGGGCTGCCACCTAAATCGACAGGCCCTTACATCGGGACTACACCTGATCTTGAGCACCTTGGTCATTGGGATCTGGACTTCGGCGAGCTCGCTTCGTCTGAGCTCAGCGTCGAAGACAGTCGAGCCGTCATTGGTCATTCCAGCAGGAGTTATCCACAATCACCCAGAACCTGCGCATCTCCTCCCCCAATCTATACCTAACCATATGCTATCGCAGCACATAGCGCACAGGGGGCCCCTCCTCGAGAACCTGCGCACCTCCTCACTTATCCACAGCTTCGGAATCTGTGTGAATCTGTGCAAATCTGTGGATCGCTCCTCTTTTGCGCATGTCCCTGTTGGAGCTCAGTGTTTGGATCTTGGAACTTGGTCATTGGGCCTTCGTCATTGCCTCGTCATTCGGATTTCGCCTGATCCACAACTCGCGTTTGCGGCATTCTGACGTATCGGCTAGAAATGCAGGAGCAAATGCAGGAGAGACATACAATGCACCCGGAAACCATTCAGTCCGTTGAACAACTGGAATTGATGCTCAGTGAGCCCACGCCGCAGGTCGTCGAGACCCTCGCCAAACTGGATGGCGACCTCTTGATCCTGGGTGTGGCCGGCAAGATGGGCCCGACCCTCGCCCGCATGGCCAAACGTGCCTATGAAATGGCCGGCCTGAAAAACCGCAAGGTCATCGGCGTCGCCCGCTTCAGCAAGCCCCAGGAACAGCAGAAACTCGAGAGTTGGGGCATTCAGACCATCCGCTGCGACCTGCTGGACAACACCGCTTTACAGAATCTCCCGCAGGTACCCAATGTGGTTTTCATGGCGGGAATGAAGTTCGGCTCGACAAATCAGGAACCACTAACCTGGGCGATGAACACGTTCCTGCCCGGACTGGTTTGCCAGCGCTTCCCCAAGAGCCGCATCGCCGCATTTTCCACCGGCAATGTCTATGGCCTTGCACCCCTGAGTCATGGCGGGTCGATTGAGACAGATACCCTCAATCCCACCGGCGACTATGCCATCAGTTGCCAGGGACGCGAACGGATGTTCCAGCACTTCAGCCTGACCCAGGGCACTCCCGTCTCCATCCTTCGCCTCAACTACGCCTGCGAGTTGCGTTACGGCGTCCTGGTTGACCTCGCACAAAAAGTCTGGGCTAAGATCCCCGTCGATCTGGCCATGGGGAACTTTAATGTCATCTGGCAGGCAGATGCCAACGCCATGGCCCTGGCGTCGCTGCGATGTGCCGCCACCCCAGCGACCATCCTGAATATCTCCGGCCCCGAAACGCTCAGCGTCCGCCGAGTCTGCGAGCAATTGGGCAAGCTGCTAAATCACCCCGTTACCTTCACCGGTAGTGAATCGGCCGAAGCGCTCTTGAACAATGGACAGACCGGCCATCGCCTCTTCGGCTATCCGCGAGTTTCGGTAGACCAACTGCTTCGCTGGATCGCGCATTGGGTCAGTAACGACGGGGCAACCCTGGGCAAGCCCACCCATTTTGAGACCCGGGATGGAAAGTTCTGATCGATCAGAAGGAGATTCCCTCATGAACCCACTCATTCAAAAAACCCTGCAACAAGGCGTGGTCATCCCCGCCCATCCGCTGGCCTTACAGGCCGATCGCAAGCTCGATGAACGCCGGCAACGTGCCCTGAGCCGCTATTACATCGCCGCCGGCTCCGGCGGGTTAGCCGTCGCCGTCCACACTACGCAATTCGCCATCCGCAATCCGCATGTGGGGCTCCTGCGTCCAGTGCTGGAACTGGCCTCCGAGGAAATGACCCGCGCCGATGCCACCCGCAATCATCCCCTGATCCGCATCGGCGGCGTTTGCGGCCTCACCCCTCAGGCAACCCGCGAAGCCGCCCAGCTTCGCGATCTGGGTTACCACGCCGGCCTCCTCAGCCTCGCCGCACTCAAGACCGCTTCCGAAGATGAGATGATCTCGCATTGCCAAGCCGTGGCCGACATCCTTCCCGTGGTCGGCTTCTATCTCCAGCCGGCCGTCGGCGGCCGCGTCCTCCCCTATTCCTTCTGGCGTCGCTTCTGCGAGATCAAGCAGGTGGTCGCCATCAAGATCGCCGCCTTCAACCGCTACCAGACCCTTGATGTGGTCCGCGCCATCGCCGAGTCCGGCCGGGAAGATATCGCCCTCTACACCGGCAACGACGACAACATTGTGCTCGATCTGCTGACCCCCTATTGCTTCACGATTGCCGGCCGACCCGTCCAGCGACGGATTATCGGCGGTCTGCTGGGACACTGGTCCGTATGGACCAAAGCCGCCGTTGACCTGCTGGAAGAGTGTCACACCGTCGTCGCCCGCGGCGACCTCGTTACCCCCGAGTTACTGCGCAAATCCATCGAAGTAACCGACTGCAACGCCGCCTTCTTCGATTCCGCCAACCATTTCGCCGGCTGCATCGCCGGTCTGCACGAAGTCCTGCGTCGCCAGGGCCTCTTCCAAGGCACCTGGTGTCTCGACGAAAAAGAAGGCATGAGCCCCGGCCAACTCCAGGAAATCGACCGCGTCTACCAGGCCTATCCCCATCTCAACGACGACGCCTTCGTCTCCGAGCACCGCGACAACTGGCTGCGCGGATAGGTCAGATATGAAGATCCAGTTCGCCAATGATTCCGGGCCTGTTCAGCGGTATGTCAGCGACACCACCGTCTACGAGGAGGTGCTCAAGAACACGCGGCTCCTCGGCCGGTACTGGTCGGCATCCGGCCAGGTCCAGCGCGAGAACGTCGCGGCCGGCCTCCCCGCCCTCAGCGAACTACAGTTCCCGCTGCACAGCTTCGACCTCGAGATCGACGGCCAGGACCTGCGCAGCGGCTGGGAGCACGTCTCTTCCACACAGCGATCCGGCAAACACCCCGGCACCATCGAGGGCGCTGTCGAGCTTCGCCACCTCGTCCGGCCGCTGACTGTGAAGGTGGTCACCCGCCTCGACGGCACGCCGTTCCTCGTGCGAAGCCTGGAAGTCACCAACACCGGCCATTCCCCCGCCGCCCTTTCGCGAATCAGTCCATGGTCCGGACTGCTGTGGAGCTGGCGCAAACAAGATCACTGGGGCGAGGCAGCCCCCGATGTGCCCGCGCCCTTCAAACTGGGTTTCTTCGATGGACTCACCCAAGGCACCGAAGGCAACTTCCAGTGGGAAGACCTTCCCCGAGGCAGGCGGCGGATCGAAGGCACCAACGGGCAAAGCGGCTTCGGCAATCCCTTCTTCATGATCCGTCATGAAGTGACAGGAGAAACCGCCATCGCCTCGCTCGCCTGGTCAGGCAACTGGTACGCCGAGTTCTGGCGCGACCCGTTCCTCGATCTGGCCGGCCGACCCGACCAAGGCCTGAACCTCGCGTTCCGTATGGGCCCGAATGGGGCAGCGCCTTTGCGGTTGATCATGCCAGGCGAAACCGTCACATCGCCGGAGATGCATCTGGCCATCGTTCACCTCGGCCTGGACGAATGCGTGGCCGCCTGGCACGCCCACCTTCGCGCATCGGTCATACCGCCCCGGCCGTCCGGCAAGGAGTTCTACACCATCGCCGGCCGGGTAGTCGAAGAGCCCGGCGATTGGATCCTGCGCGAGATCGACATTGCCGCAGAGATGGGCGCCAAAGCATTCATGGTGGATGCCGGATGGTACGGTGACGAGTTCGGCGGCTGGCCCGAGCGCCGGGGCGACTGGCACGTAGGCAAGTGGCTGCCGGAGGGCTTATCCGGATGCCGCGCCCGTTGCCAGAAGCACGGCATGCTCTTTGGCCTGTGGATGGAGCCGGAAGTGATCGGCCACAAGAGCCGTCTGCTGGCTGAGCATCCTGAATGGCTATTGCGCACAAACGTCGCCCGCGACGTTGTGGCGAATGTACTCGATCTGGCCAACCCCGAAGCCGCCGACTTCATGCGGAAATCGATCTTGCGCATCATTCGCGAACACAAGCTGGACTTCTTCAAGATTGACTACAACACGCGAATCTTCGAAGGTGGACAGAGCCAGCGCGAAGGCTTCATGGAGAACGAAGGCTGGCGCCATTATGAAGTGCTCTACTCCACCTTCGACGCCGTCCGCGAGCAGATGCCCCATGTGGCATTGGAATGCTGCGCCAGCGGCGGCGGGCGCAACGACCTGGGCATGATGTCGCGCTTTCACTATTGCTGCGAATCGGATTTTTCGATGTTCCCCCGCAGCATCCGCGCCATCAATGGCCTGACGCTGTTTCTGCCGCCCGAAGCACTGTGCTACTACCACAATCACATGCCCCTGGCCCACCAGAAGGCCGACCTCGACACTCACCTGCGGGTGACACTCTTCGCCCAGCCCATCTTCGTCGGCTTCGGCGCACAGGATGCCGATCGCTCAACCCCCTCCTGCGACAAGACCCGACGCTACCTCAAGCTGGCCAACGATTTCACCGGCCCCATTATCGCACAGAAACCGCAGGTGTTTCACCATACCCCCGACATCGGCCTGACCAGCCCGGCTCCCTGGTGCGTGCTGGAATACGCCGCCAAGGACAAGAGCCGCGGCTATGCAGGCATATTCCGCCTCGGCGGAGATGACAGTGAATATACGGTGCATCTACACGGTGTCAGCCTCGAAACCCAGTACGATGTGACGCTCGACAATCGCCAAGAGAGATTCCGTGCCACGGGAAGAGAACTCACCGGCGTCGGGCTGACGGTACGTCTGGATGCTCCCTGCACGAGCGAGCTAGTCCTTTATCAGCGCGTCGCGCGCAGTACCTGACGAAAATACTTCATGTACTCTTTCCAATCATACCGGCTGAAATAATGCGTGCCGGTCCGGATGTGATAGCCAATCTCGCCATCATGCAGACTCGTATTTGGCTCCGGATATTGATCGGGTGTCACCAGCCCCTTATGCCCCAGCAACCGGTACACCGCGCTGGCACTGTAGCAGGACAGGAACTCCGACCTGGGATCCGCGCCTCGATCCAATTCCGCGCTGGCCACATACAGCCGTCGCGAAGCGATCAGCGCCAGGAGCATGTGCTGATCGTACACGGTATTCTCATCCTCTTTGCCCAGGTAGCTCTTGAAGGTTTCGCAGTACCAGTCCCAACTGCCGACGCGGATGAAATCGGCGACGCGTTCGCCACTGCCGCGCTTGGCGATAGCCGCGCCGCCGAACCCGGAGTTGTTGGAAATGGCCATGAAGAAACGTTCATCCTGAGCCGCCGTCCACAAGGCGGTTTTGCCCAGACGCGAATGCCCGACGACCGCGATGTGCTGGTGGTCCACCTCATCGCGGGTGAGCAGATAGTCCAGCACGCGGCTGGCGGCGTAGGCCCAAACACCGATGCGCCCCCACTCGTCCGGCCGGCGCTGGCCGCCGTTGTAGAACTTGCCCGCCAGCCCCAGGGTGTAATCGCCATTCACCGCATCCCGCGAAACGTCGTGATAACAGAACAGCGCCAACGCAAAGCCATTGTCGATGATCTCCTCAACCGGCGTATACCGGTCAGGAATGTCCGGCCGGAACGCAATGTGCAGAAACACTGGCGCCTTGGCCTTACTCTTCGGCAGGAACAGATCGAACGCAAAGCTGAACTCGCCCTTGGGCGTGGCGAACGAGATCTCGATCTTCTGCTGCACCACCTTTCCGGCAAAGGCGTAGGCATCCTCGCTCAGGATCTTTCCGGTCACCCGTTCGGGCGACGCCGGCGTATATCCGTAGATGTTCCGGCAAAGGATGTCCAGAAGTTCCTTCCTTCTCTCTGGCCAAAGATCTGGCGTCACCTTCCGGCCGTCCGCCAACTTTAGAAGCTCCGGCAATTCCCGTCGGGCAAGTTCTTCCTTTAACATGACATTTCGCTCCTGTTCGGGCAGTGTCCGTCCAAAGTCTCAGCTATGCCGCCGCCGATTTCCTCACCGGAGTTTCGCCCATCCATTTGCGGATCGACTGCCGCACGCCATCCCAACCGCCAACTCGGGCCTTGAGGAATGCTCCATACAGCTCATCGAAACTCTTGCAGAAGTCGCGGATCTGGGTAATCCGCTCCTCAAAGAGCGTGCGCGGCGAATCGGCCTCCTCGATCTCCGGCATCTTCAGCCCGGCAAAGGCAAGTTGCTCGGCGCCAAGCATCAGTGAGTACTGTGAACCATGCATATCCAGCACCAGACCCGCCTTCCGCGGCGCTTTGCCCGAACGCAGCGCATCCATCGCCTCGGGCATCCGGCTGACTCCGGCGCCGCGCAACGAATCGCGCCCGGTCTCACCATACGTGCAATCCAGATCAAGCGCCTTGTCGAACAGGACGGTTGCATCTCCCTTGCCCAGCTTGATCACGCCGGTCTTGCCATCGGCCTCGTGCCACAGCCACAGCACAAACTCATTGCCCAGGAAATCCTTCGGCTCCGGCCCCTTCATCACCCACGGATAATCCGGCCATTGCGATTCCCCACCCGGCCCGTACACAAACCGTGACGGTTTCAGGTCCTCATAATCCCGGCGTTTGCCTTGCGGTTCGAGCAATCGCAGCGCAATCGAGCCCGATGAAAGCGGCTGCAAGTCCAGATTGAAGGTGCGATTGAAGATCTCCAGCAGCTTCTCCTGATCGCCCTGCCCCGCCTGGCAATAGACCATGCCACTGGGCAGATCCCACAGCATCGGGATGATCTTTGACCGGCGGAACTTCCCCGAGCGCAACTCATCCTCGACCTTCCGCGTGATCGTGGTCTTCACATCCTTCTTCTGCTTCTTGGAGATGAAGCCAGAGGGATTATCCTTCGCGATCGCCTCCTCTTCCATGAGCTGATAGGCCTTCTTCAGCTCACCCGGCACCTTGTTTGTGTCGATGCGCAAAGCGAAGTAGAGACAGTCGTTATAGACGTTGTTCTGGAATGAAAACGCGCCATCCAACACATGGCGGGCGCCCGACCAGCCATATTCCACCGGTTCGGGAACCCCCAGTTCACCAATCTTCAGCGCGTTCTCTTCAAGCTTTTCCAGCAGCTTCTCATCCGGAAGTTCCGGCTGCCGAGGACCGATCACCGCGTAACGCCTGAACGAAATTGAACCGCTGGCAAATCCCATAGTTCGCGGCATGGTAGCAGCCGCGCGACACTTCGCCAGTATGCGCTGAAGCTATCGACAACCTCGGCACCACCATGGCAACGAATGTCGCCCAATTGCGTGACCGGGCACACCGTATGCGAATCAAGAACGAGTCGGCCGGCCAGGTACAATGTCCCGGCCGGCCGACTTCACGCACGCTCTGCGTCATCGTGAGCGCATCACGTTGCCTTGCCTCGTGTTGCGCGGGCTAATTGCCACGGCTCTGCCCGTAGAATTCATCGACCGATTTACTCCATTGTGGATCAGCCATGTTGGGCCATTGCGCTGTATCGAAGCTCGGAGCACTCTTGAGTTGCTGCTTGTCGATGCTCAGCACCAGACCCGCATCACGCGTCTGGAGTTTCTCAATAGGCACCGCACAGAGCTTGTCGCCGATCCCGAGCATGCCGCCGTAGGAGAGCACGGCATAGCGGATCGTCCCGGCCGGCCAATCGATCACCAGATCATTGATCTCGCCCAGTTTCTCGTTCTGCGGACTCGTCACGCTTTTGCCGATCAGCGAACTCGCCCGTCGGGTCCACATAGCGGCGTCATCGTTACTCATCTGCGCTGCGGCCGGCTGTGCCGCAGTCTTGTCCAAAGTAAGGTCCTCAGCCTGGCTGAGCCTGTTGCCGCTCGCCTCATGGTAGTACTTGTCGAGCTTACGGTAGTAATCCGCATTCGCCTCGGTTGACCACTTGCCCTCGTCGAAGCCTGGGGCGTTCTTCAGCACCTGCTCATCCACGCTAACCACAGCCCGGCCCTCGCCGCTGGTCGAGAGTTGAACCACGTCGCGCGGCACGGCGTAGAGCTTGTCGCCCAACCCCGCAATGCCGCCATATGACAGCACGACGTACCCGACCTTCCTGCAGTCCTTGTCCAGCACAATATCGTTGATCTTGCCAAGGTGCTTGTCCTGCTGGGTGTACACCTTGGTCCCAATGAGGTGGCTCGCTCGCACCGCGCTGGCGGTCATCGTCCGCTCGCTTGACATGTCGCTGGTCCGAACTCCGTCTGTAACGCCTGTACTGCCCTGCATAGGCCGATCACTCTGCGCCGGCATCTGTGCCAGCGCCACGCCTGCGACGGCCACTTGGACCGCCAGCGAATACTTCAGCATATTTCGCATAGACAATCTCCCTTCTGCTAAAACGTGCACCGAGGCCAGAGCTCTACCTGGACGCAATCTCGATGCACCTGATTTCTGCATGTTCCTATGGTTGTCTTCCCTCTGGCGTATTACCCCCGAATCAATCCCGTCATGCACCGCGGCCGCGGAGCAATCCCGCCAGCAGCGATACCACGAACAGGACCAGGAAGATGAAGAACAGGACCTTGGCTATTCCCACCGCGCCGGCGGCGATGCCGCCAAACCCGAACGCCGCTGCAAGAATCGCTACGAGAAAGAATACTGCTGCCCAGTAGAGCATATCGAACTCCCCTCTTGACTTGTTATCTCACCACACATCGTCATTCCATACACGGACCCACCAACTGCTGGGGTCGTGTCACACTGCACACGTATCTAGCACAAGCCATACCACTGTTAATCAGAATGGGAGTCCGTGGACACGAATCCGACGCTCTTCCGCTGGAAGAGCTCGGCAACCTGACAGGTTCAGCCCGCTCTATTTCCCTTCCTGCCAGTTCGCCCCCCACCCGATATCCGCCCTCAGTGGCACACTCAGCGTCATCGCCTTCTCCATCTCCTGCTTCACGAACTGTGCCTGCTCTTCCACACCCTTAAGGGGCGTCTCGAAAACCAGTTCATCATGCACCTGCATGACCATGCGAATCGGCCGATCCTCGCGTTCGATGCGTCGTTGAATATTGAGCATGGCAACCTTGATCAGGTCGGCTGCCGAGCCCTGCACCACCGAGTTGATCGCCATCCGTTCGCCGGCATTACGCTGGGCTGTAATCGCCGAATGGATCTGCGGAAGCTGCCGCCGCCGGCCAAGAATCGTCTCGACGTACCCCTGCTTCTTCGCCTGCTCAACACATTCATGCAGGAACCGCTGAATACTGGGGAATCGAGCGTGATACGCCTCGATCAGCTTACCCGCGGCCGGCATGCCCAGCCCGTCGATCCGGCGCGCCAGCCCAAACGCGCTAATGCCGTAGATGATGCCGAAGTTCACGACCTTGGCCTGTGCCCGCTGCTCTTTGCTGACCTTGTCGCGTTCGACGCCAAAGACTTCCGCCGCCACGGTGGCGTGCACATCCTCATCAGCGGCAAATGCGCGGATCAGGGCCGGCTCATGCGTGAAATGCGCCAGCACGCGCAGCTCGATCTGGCTGTAGTCGGCCGTCAGCAGCACGTCGCGGTCGCGCTGCTGCGGCACGAACGCCAGACGGATCGCCCGCCCCTCTTCGCTGCGAATCGGGATATTCTGCAGATTCGGATCATTGCAACTCAGCCGGCCGGTCTCGGCGCCGATCTGGCTGAATGATGCATGGATGCGGTTCGTTCCGGGACTCACATACGCCGTGAGCGTATCAAGATAGGTGTTCTTCAACTTCACCAGGCTGCGGTGTTCGAGCATCAACCGCGGCACCTCGTGCTCCAGCGACAGCTTCTCCAGCACCTCGATATCCGTGCTCGGCCCGGTCTTGTTTCGCTTGATTACCGGCAGCCCCAGGCGGACAAACAGCACCTCGGCAAGCTGCTTGGGAGAATCGGGATTAAACTCGCGCCCTGCCGCTTCCATCAGGCGCTTACGCAACAGGTCGATCTTCGCGCCCAACACCCCGCTCTGCTGCTTGAGGATGGCCGGATCTACCGACACCCCTGCGAACTCCATCTCCACCAGCACCTCAACCAGCGGGTTCTCCAGATCGTCGTAGAGCTTCGCCAACGGCCGATGCTCGTCGAGCTTCGGCCGCAGCAGACGGGCCAGCCGCAAACAAACATCGGCATCCTCGCTCGCATACCGCGCCACATGCTCCAACTGCACCTGCTGCATGGAAATCTGGTTCTTCCCGCTGCCGATCAGTTCCTGCGTGGCAATCTTGCGGATACCCAGCATCTGCCCTGCCAACCGATCAATGCTGTACGAATCGCCGCTGGAATCGAGCACAAACGCCGCGATCATCGTGTCCATTCTCAGACCGCGCACGCGCAGGCCGATCTTGCGCATCGCCAGGAAGTCGTATTTGGCATTATGCCCAAACTTGCCGATCTGCGGGTTCTCCATGATCGGCCGCAGCCGTTCGATCACCATCTTCCGATCCAGCACTTGCGCGCCCAGCGGCCCTTCCACCGCGACATACCACCCCTGCTGCTCTATCCACGAAAAGCTCAGACCCACCACATTGCTGTACATCGCGCCCAGGGCGTCGGTCTCGGTGTCGAACGCGAACTCGCGCTGTAGGCAAAGCTCCGCCATGAACTGCTCAAACAGCTCCGGCGTGTTCACCAGGCGGTAGTCGCACGACTCGGTGGTCCGCAGCCCATCCTGTGCGGCGGGCGCGGCTCTGGCCGGGCTGTCAGGCTGCGCCTGCTGCGAGGCCGCCACCGAGATGTCACCGAACAAACCATCGGCAGCCGCTGGTTTTTGCGGCGATGGCGGCCGCTGCTCATCGCCGCCGATGCGCTTCACAAGCTGTGTGAACCCCAGTTCCACAAAGTGCCGGCGCAGCCCCGCGGCGTCCACGCCGGCGAACTTGCAGCACTCCAGATCCATGTCCATCGGCACATCGCTGCGCAACGTCACCAGCGTGCGCGACAGGCGCAGAATCTCGGCCGCCTTCAGCAGATTCTCCTTCAGTTTCGGCGTCTGCTCATCGGCATGCTTCACCACTTCTTCCACACTGCCGTATTTCGCGATCAATTTGGCGGCCGTTTTCTCGCCCACTCCCGGCACGCCCGGCACATTATCCGTTGCATCGCCGGTAAGTGTCTGCACCTCCACCGCCTTCGCCGGCGGATACCCGTACTCCTGTTCCACCGCTGCGGCGTCGAGCGTCTTGCCTGTGGCCGCATCAAACAGCACCACGTGATCGCACACCAGTTGCCGCAGGTCCTTATCCTTGGAAACCAGCACCACGCGGAAATCACGATTGGCCAGTTCCCGAGCCATCGTTGCCATGATGTCATCCGCCTCGAAGCCCGGCCGCGCAATCACCGGAATCCCGGCATCCGCCACCATCCTGAGGATGCGGTCCGCCTGAGGACCAAAATCATCCGGGGCTGGCTTGCGATTGGCTTTGTATTCCGGATAGAGCTTGGTGCGGAACACATCCTTGTTCCCGGTATCGATCACCATCGCCAGGTATTCAGGCTTCTCCTGCTCGATCAGGTTCAGCAGCGCCTGGGCAAAGACATAGGTTGCCTTGGTCGGCTCGCCCGTCGGCGACGACAGCGGGCGAAACGGAGCGTAATACGCCCGGAAGATCTGGGCGTGGCCATCAATAATATAGAAGCTGCGCGGCATGCCGGAGAGTGTATCAGGAGTCGCCAGACCATGCCCACATTCAACAGGGGCAAAGCATGGAACGCCGCCTCCTCAGCATCTTCTCGGCAGTGTGCATGCCGTTGCTGCTCAGGTGTGGTAAGCAACCGTGGCGAAACAGACAGCAGGGCAATGATACATGAGCGCCCACCGCTAAGGAGGTACCGAGACGTTGTGGTAGATTTGCCGAACGATGAAACACCACCTACAAGATTAGGAACGGAGAGACCATGAGCTTAGTATCGATGCTTCGGATAGCGGTATGGTTGATTGTCGGCATCGGTGTTGGTGTCTGGTGTCTTCTGTGGTGCGGACGCCCGTGGTGGGTTGCTGCGTCAATGGGCGGGTTTTGGGGCCTCTTAGCATCACTGGTCGGCATTCCCATCTATTTCATCGTTGATGGGCACATTTCACGACGTATGAGGATACGAGAAGCAGTTCCCCACTGCCGTAAGTGCGGCTACGACCTGCGAGCCAGCAAAGACAGATGCCCAGAATGTGGAACGCCGATTCCCGCTCAAGAGGCAAAGGCATGAAACGCCGGCTGTTCAACATCCTCTCGGCACTGTCGCTGCTGCTGTGCGTGGCAACCTTGGCGATGTGGGGCATCGCTCAACGTGTTCAGCATCTCTCAAGCTACCATCACATCGAGCGTCATGGTGCCGTAGTGCAGGTCGATGCGGGTGCCTGGGGTTGGGGCCGATCTGGTCTGTTTACATGGCAGAGAGACACGAACTACTTGTATGGCCAGACCTATGACCGGGATTTCCATCCACAAGGCCAGGCAACCGACCAAGACATTGCCGAGGCGATCCGGATGGCGGACAATCTGAATTCGGTCCAATCTATGGGTGGACTCTATGGCCGGGCGCTCCTGCTGCATCTCCCCGATAGCAGATTCCATGTTCTGACAACGTACAACCGGTTGACCGTGTACGAGCGATCGGGAACGTGGCTTGCCGTTCCGTTCTACCAGATGGCCACGCTAGCTCTCTTGCTCCCTCTGGCGTGGCTGGCGACATGGGCCGTGCGGCGGCAACGGCGGTTAGCCAACCACCGGCCAGGACTCTGTCTCGCTTGTGGCTATGACCTGCGAGCCGGCACAGACAGATGTCCAGAATGTGGAAACGTGATTCCAAAACCACCTGTGGCTGGAACGTCTGCGATGAAGCGCATGCCCCCAGAGAAAGCGAAGGCAGAAGCGAAACAGAACCCAGGGGGATGGGTCTATGAAATTCGCGGATACTACGGTCCGGACGACCCCGTGCCGCCGCAAGCTGTTGTAGGAGCGTGGAAGGTAGATGACCAAGGCGAGATTGTCGGCGAGTTCATCCCAAATCCCAACTTCAACGAGGCGGCTTAGCCAAATCCGTATCGTGCCACGAGCATCTCTAGAGCCATATCAAGCGTTACCACGCCCTGTGTTCCACGTAGCGCCGACCAATGACCATGGACGAATGACGTTCAGCTAACCCGAACATCTTCATTTCCGCTTGGAGTTTATCCCGCGCGCCGGGGCTTTTCGCTCTCCGCTCTTCTCGGGTACGATCCCTCTCCTGATGCGATTGCCACTTTACATGGTCATTCTGGCGGCTTGTGCCTTGTGCACTACTTCCTTCGCCCAACTGACCAGCCTGTCCATGCCTCCCATGGCACAGCCCAAACTCTCCGCCCAGACCAGCGAACGCTATAACTCGGTCAAGAATCGCATCGAGTCGATGAACCACACCGGCAATCTCCGCCGAGCCCTTACTGAACTGCAACTGGCCATTGACGACCCCGGCAATACCCCCGATGCGCGATGTATGCTCCTGTGCCTCAACGGGCAGATCGCCGCGGCTTCCCGCGACCCCGATCAGGCCGCAGCGATCTACCAGCAGGCCTCAACCGTGAAGGGGGCAGCACCCGAGGTCAAGGCGCAGGCCTTAAGTGCACTCGCATCGTTGCGCCTGCAGCAGAACCGCCCCAACGAAGCCGTCGAAGCTTTTGCAACGATGCTCCAGATCCCTGGATTGCCCCCCGATTCGCGCGTGGTGGCAATGATCTCTCGCGCCAGCCTCAGAGTGTCGCTGCAGCAGAATGACGATGCCTATACCGAACTGACGGCCGCCGCTGCGATCCCTGATGCTTCGCCCTCGTACCGCGCCATCGCCCTGCTCCAGCGTGCCAATGTCCCCAGGAGCGAGCCGCATTGGGAAACGGATATCGCCCAGGCAATGGCGATCCCGGGTATCCCCGGCAACCTTCGTAGTGCCGCTCTGCTTATTCGCGCCAGCCTCTACCGTTCGAACCGGCAGAAGGAACAATCACTGGCTGATTGCCAGACCATTCTCTCCACGCCCGATGCCCCAGCCAACGACCGCGCTGCGGCATTGACGATCGTCGCCGAGGATCAACTCACGCGCTTCGAGTTTGATGTCGCCCTCAAAGAACTGGATGAAGCCCTGGCACAACACGGCCTGCAGCCGGATACCCAGGCGCTGGCATATCTGACACGCAGCAAGTTGCGTACGGCCCAGAATGACTATCCGCGGGCATACGCCGATCTGCGCCTCGCCGAGCGAACTGACAAGATCAGCCCGGCGATGGTGGCGCAGATCCGCCAGCAGAAACTATTGATGGATGGGCACTAGAGGATCTAGAGGATCACGCCACCTGCCAGCGGCGGCGCAGCAGCCACTCGGCCATCAGCAGGCTGATCACAATGACCGCCTGCAACGGCAGGTCGTAGCGGGTAGCCCAGTTGGTCGGCTGACCAAGCATGGCAGGCAACCAGCGCAGCACATTCGCCAGCGGCACCACGGCCTGACTCACGGGTGAGCCCTGCAGGTCAGTGCCGATCAGTTGATTCACGAGTTGCGGAAGCTGTGCCAGCGCATAGCTATACCCCTTGGTTTTTTGGGCAATTTCAGCCATGAGCTGCGGCTTGGCGCCCAGTTGCAGCAGTTCATCGGCCGGCGCAATGACGGTGAACTTGAGCGCCTGGTCGCCAAGCTGCTTGCCATCCTTGGTTCCAGTCAAATGGATCTGCCAGTCCCCGGCTTCGACATCCGGCAGACGCATCTCATAGAGCCCGACCCGCGTCTCCGCCGGCGACAGGTTCAGCCGCTGCGCCACCGTGCCATCGGGCTTCTTCAACTCCATCTGCACAGTCGCGTAACGCGTGGCATCGCCGCGTTCGTCGCGGACCATCGCCTTGACCAGCACCGCCTCGCCCAACTCATAGACGCTGCGGTTGAGCATCCCATCCATGCCCGCCCCCTGCTGGCGGTTCTTCACATCAACGCCTGCCAGCCAGCGGACCAGTTGGCCCCAGAAGAGGTTGTAGGGACTCTCCTGCCCCATCCCCCGCAGCGGCAGATACCAGAGATAGGTGGTGTCAGCCGTGAATGCGCCGGATCGGCCCTTGCCGTAGTTCTGCGTAGCCAACACGATCTGCGCCTTGCCATCCGGTCCAGCCTTGCCCTCATGGACCAGCAGCACAGTTGCCCCGGTCTTGGGCCTGGAAACCACCACGTTGCCGCGAATGGGCGGAAGCTCGCGCGTGCCGGCCTTGTCACCGACTCCGAACCACTGCGTCAGGCCCTCCATTGCCGGGTGCATGACACCTTCGGCCGTCAGCCGCGGAACGAATTGGCTCTTCTCCTGTGCCGCGTCGGTACCACCGACCATCACGGGCAGCAGCTTCTCGATCGGAGTTCCGGCATAGGAACCAGGACCGAAGCTCGACTGCCCGCCCACCATCAGCAGCCCTGAACCCTCGCTTACCGCCTGCTCGATGGCAATCTGCTGCGGCCTGGTCAGGAAACTCACATCAAGGTCGCCCAGGATGATCACATCGAACTTCCGCCACGCTTCGCTGGTCACCGGCAGGGTGGCGACTTTCTCGCCATCCACGGTGCCCGATGCGGCAAAACGATCCTGCTGGATGCGCAGGAGGCTCGCAGCTTCGATATTGGCATCGCGATCAAGGGCGCGCTTCAGATCGCGGTATTCCGGGCGTGCCCGGCCCTCGACATAGAGCACCTTGATCCGCGGATCCATCGCCAGAGCCTGAAACTCCTGCCGGTTATCGATGGTGGTGCGCTCGCCGGGGATCGGATCAACCCAGACTGCAATCCGCTGCAGCCCGATGGTGGTGGGCTTGAAGGCGAGCTCAAGTTTCTGCCCCGCCGGGCTGGGCTCCAGCACAAGCTTCTGGCTCCGCCCTTCGCCCATCGGCTTGCCGTCGCTGCCGAGCTGAGCCCATTTCACATCGACGACACGATTGGCAAGCCCGGTGGAAAGCACCGTAACCTTGAGCTTGGTCTCATGACCGACGGCCAACTCATCATCCGCTTCCACGCTCTCAATGGCGATGTTCTGAACCGCCGAGGACTGCGTCTGCTCGGAGCCAACACTCAGCGTATGGATCGGCCGAAGACTGCGGGCAACCACCTTCGCGACATCCGGAGATGCATTGTCGATGCCATCACTGATCAGCACAATCGCAGCATCTTTGCGGCTGCTCTCACCCAGGATGCTCTGCGCGCCTTTGACGATGTCCGTTGTCTTCCCATCGGCCGGCAGATCAGCCAGGTCCTCGGGCCTATCCAACGCCTTGACCTCAGAGGCGAACGTGCGCACGCGCACGTCAAAGTGCTGCCGCAACAGCGGAAGCTGCGGTTGCAGCGCCTGCCACACAGACTGGATTCGCGTCGGCCCATTCTGTACATCGGGCACCGACATCGACCCGGAAGTATCAACCAGGAGAAAGAGCGGCCGTTCGGGCGCATGGATCGCCGTGTAGCGGATGACCGGCTCAAACAACATCAGAACCAATAGCCCAATAACCACCATGCGCAGACCCAGCAGAATGGCGGACCGACGTGACCCAAGTTGCTGAAACAGCGGCCGATAAAAGACAGCCGTTGCAAGCGCAAGACATACGGCCGACCACACCAAGCCAACCGTTGGGCGATGCAAAGCTGGAATGGCAACGACCAGGACGGTGCCGCCCATGGCAGCGCCTCCCGCCACCACGTAGACCAGATCGCCGGGATTCTGCCAGAGTCTCGATGCAATGATGCGCAGCGCTGCCAGTGCGGCGGCCATGACGCACACCAGCATCCAAAGGTCGACGCCCCCCTGACGGAGAATGTCAAAGCTCCAGTCCAAGTATCTGGAGATACTACCAGTCCGCCCGCTCAGGCGTTATGCAGGCCGGTGAGATTCTCGGCGAGGCCGATCCGGCTACTTCGCCGTCAGGGCCGCGTGCGCTTCTTCAAGCTGCTTCTTGATCTCAAGATGCTGCGGGCATTTCGGTTCGCATTCACCGCACTGAACGCACTGCTCCGCGGAAGTCCCCTGCTGCATCTGCCAGGCGTAGCCTTTGCGCGCTTCCTCCCAGATGCCGTAGATCCGCCCGAGGTTGTAGCGTTGGAACACCCGTGAAATGTCTACCTTATTCGGGCAAGGCTTGCAGTAATCGCACCCGGTGCAATACAGGCCCGCCATCTTTGCCAGGCGATCCAGGTGCTGTGCAATCAGGACGCGATGTTCATCTGTCAACGCAACGGGATCGCACGCCACTTTCGCGTTCTCTTCGACGTGCTGGATCACGCTCATTCCCGAAAGTGCCAGGCTTACGTTCGGGTTGGCCAGCACAAATCGCAACGCCAGCTCCGGCACACGATTGATGTTGGGAATCAGGCTGCTCAAGACTTCGCTGGATGCCCCAAGCCGCCCGCCTGCCACCGGTCCCATCACGACAATGCCAATCCCCTTTTGCTTGGCGTAGGCAATTCCATCCTCAAGCTGCCGATCCAGCATGTTGTACTGCACCGTGACCGAGTCCGTATACCCGGTATCAACGATCTTCTTTAGAGCGTCATTGTTGTCGTGGAACGAATTGCAGATGTGCCGGATCATTTTCTGATCCTTGGCCTTCTGCATCCACTTGGACAACCGCGGCTCAACGCTTTCGCAGTACGCCTTCCAGCCCATGCCGTGATGGTTATAGATATCGATGTAATCCGTGCGGAGGCGCTGCAGCGAGTTCTCGAGGTTTGTCCACCACACCTTCTCATCCTCGCCGTAATAGGGATTCTTGGTCGAGATGATGATCTTGTCTCGCATGCCCTCGAACGCCTCGCCCACCGCCCTCTGCGAATCCTGATTGCAGTACCCCACGGCCGTGTCGTAATAGTTAACACCCAGTTCAAAAGCCCGACGCAGCATTGGCGTCGAAAGTTCGCGGTTCACCACCGCCGCTTCCCCTTCGCCGATCATGGGCAGATGCATGGCGCCAAAGCCCAATTGGGACACCTTCAAACCTGTGCGGCCAAGAATACGGTACAACATGCTCACTCCACCTCGTCTATGTGATACGCGACAATCTAAAGTGCGGCGGAGTGTAGCTGATCGGCAGGCAGAGCGAAACCACTTGCCCATACCGCCATGCCCGGCTAGCCTTGGTAAAATGCAAGGCGGCAACGATGCCGCATCGATACTTCGATGGCCATCACCGACCCGCGCAACATCCTCATCATCAAGCCAAGTTCAATCGGTGATGTGGTTCACACAATGCCGCTCTGGAACCTGCTCCGCCAGCGTTACCCGAAGGCCCGCATCTCCTGGCTGGTCGCTCCGGCATGTGCTGGGATCATCGACGGCCTGCCCGACTTGCGCCTGCTGCGCTTCGAGCGCAAAGGGTGGGCAAAGGCCTGGCACAGCCCGTCCGCCGCCGGCGATCTGCTTCGCTTCCAACGCGATCTGCGGCGCGACCGCTATGATCTGGTCATCGACGTCCAGGGCCTCTTCCGCAGCGCCTGGTTCGCCTTCCTCACCGGTGCCCCGGTCCGGGTGGGCTTTGCCAATGCCCGCGAATTCGCCTGGCTGTTCTATACCCATCGCATCCCCGTTCCCACGATGGATCAGCACGCCGTCGATCGCTATCTCAGCCTGTTGCCGGCCATCAACTGCCCCACTGCGCCAGTCGAGTTCCCCTTTCCCCTGACCGATACACATCGCCAGGCCGTCCGCGCTCTGCTTGGAGACATCGGACCGTTCGCAGTCCTCTGCCCCGGCGCCAACTGGGAGACAAAACGCTGGCCGGTCCAGCGGTTCGCCGAACTGGTACATCCTCTGAAAGATCGCTTCGGACTAAGCTGCGTGGTCGCCGGGGGGCCGGAAATCGTGAACCTCGCCAGCCAGATCCCGGGAGCAACTAACCTCTGCGGCAAGACCACCCTGATGCAACTCGCCGCCCTGTTTGAGGCGGCCAATCTGGTAATCGCCAATGACTCCGGGCCGATGCACATTGCCTGCGCATTGGGGCGGCCGCTGGTCACAATCTTCGGCCCCACCAATCCAATCCGCACCGGCCCCTATGGGCGAATGGAGACCGTCGTCCGAGCCAACCTCGATTGCATGCCCTGCTACAGCCGGACCTGCACGAAGTACAACCATCGCTGTCTTCAGGAACTCGGAATAGAACCTGTCCTGGTCACGGCGCAGCAACAACTTGCATCCTGGCGCCATTAGCCGGTGCGACTACCCGGTGGTAATATACGTCTCCATCTGCTCAATCATTGCGTTCTTCTGGGCCAGCATCCACCGGATAATATCGCCGATTGATACGATCCCCACGAGTCTGTCGCCATCCAGAACCGGAAGATGCCGGATGCGCTGGTGGGTCATGATGGACATGCAGTCCGTTACCGTGTCGTCTGGATTCACGCAGACCAGTTGCGTGGTCATCACCTCGCGTATACGCGTGGTCTTGATCGGCCGATCATGGAGGATGAGCCGACGTACGCAATCGCGTTCCGTGCAGATGCCAACCAGTTTCCCGCCCTCCATGACGAGTACGGACCCGATGCGGTATTTCTCCATCAGCAAAACTGCCTGGAATACCGTGTCGTCCGGACCGACCGTACGCAGGTCCGGCGCCTTCTCGGCCAGCAGAACCCGCACGGTCCTGTCGATACTGTGTCGCGGATCAACCACGTTGCGGTTGCGCAACAGTTCGCCAACGCTCGCCACGAACCCGGCGGGATCGATCGGCTTTTCCATGATGCGGCTGACCGGAAGCCAGGTCTCGTTGGGTTCGAGCCTGAAACCGAGTTTCATTTCGCTGCGCACCCCGGTGACGAGCAATATGGGCATGGACCGCAGCTCCGGGCATTGGGGGATGCGCCGCGCAACTTCAAAACCCTCGGTCTTGGTCGCCATCATCACGTCCAGCACCATCAGGTCCGGCCGCTCCCGGCGAGCCATTTCCAGACCCGACTCGCCATCATTCGCCGAGATGATCCGGTAGCCGTGGGCTTCCAGCAGGTCCGAGGTCGACTGCACGAAGTCGACATCGTCATCCACGATCAAGATACGCTCTTTCATCGTCATCGTCTTCTCCTTCACAGTATTAAGCCATCACCTGGTTCCTGCCTCGCTACGTTGGACCGGCAGCTTCTGCTGCGGCCCGGGGAATCCTCTCACTTTTGATCTGTCCGACCACTTCGCCGGCGGGATGGCCGCGCGAGGCAGTCGCCAATGGAAGCGTGAAACGAAACTCCGTCCACTTGCCAGGCTCCGAGTCCGCGGTGATCGTTCCACGGTGAGCCTGGATGATCTTTCTGGAAATGAACAACCCCAGGCCCGTGCCACGATGGCTCTTCCCGGAGTCGCCAGCATCGATCCGCGAGAACTTCTGAAACAACTCCGGGCGCCGGCCGGGAGGAATACCCTCGCCCTCATTGCGCACGGCAAATTCTGCCCATCCGTCCACCGCCTTGCACCCAAGCGTGATCAGCCCACCCGATCGACCGTATTTCACCGCATTGTTCAGGAGGTTCTCGAATACCTCTCTCGTCATGTTGAGGTCCGCCTGCAGGATGACGCTGGGTCCGATCAGGTTCTCAACTCGCTGTTTGTTCGCATGGAGTTCAGTCTGCAGCGAAGCTAAGATCGGAGCAACCACATCATCCCGCACGGCGACCGGCGCCAGCACCGGCATGATCTCGCCGGTCTCGATTCGCGCCAGATTCAGATAGTGCCGTATCATCTCCATAATCCGCTTGAGATTTGCTGTCATCAATTCAAGAGCGTTCCCCTGCTTCTCGCTGAGCGGGCCGAGCAGACCCTGGCGGAGCATGTACGTGTAGTTGGTGATTGCCGCCAGGGGACTGTTGAGCTCGTGGGACACGAACTGCAGCGTCTCCATGTACTGCGCATTGGTGGCCTGGAGCGAGGCATTCGTGGTCCCCAGTTGCTCGTTGGCATTCTTGAGCTGCTGCTCGCGTTCCGTCAGAGCCGCCGCCATTTCGTTGAATGCAGCGATAAGATTCGTGGTCTCGCTGCACCCGCCCTGGGGCGTTACCGCCTGGAAGCCGTGGCCGGCGTGCATGCTGTTGGCGCTCTCGGCAAGGCGGTGCAGCGGCCGGGCGATCCGCCCTGCGATGAATCCCGCCATCAGCAGTGCGGCCAGCAGGGCAATCCCGACCAGCATGGAGTAGCGCCACACCAGGCTGCGGCTCAGATCAACGAACGGCTGCTCCAGGGTGCCCACATAGAGCATCCCCACCAAGTGGTTCTGGCTGTCGCGGATCGGGTCATAGGCAGTCAAGTACCAGTCATGGACCACGAACGCCCGATCCAGCCACTGGGCGCCGTTGTCCAGCACGCGGTCGGCGACCTCTCGCGACACCCGTGTCCCGATGGCCCGGTTCCCGTTACTCAGGCGTACTGTCGTTGCAACCCTGATGTCATCCAGGAATACGGTTACGGTTCCCAGCGGCTTGCCATGGTACTGTTCCTGGCCAAAGACGATCTCCTGCACCTGATCCACGAACGCCTGGTTGCGATTGAGCAGGATCCCGGCGTAGATCGCACCGATGACGCGTCCGTTCTTCTCGACCGGAGCCCCCGCCAACATCACGACGCCGTGGTCTTCAGTGGTCCGGGGAACTGGCCGGGCATAGGCGGTCTCCTGCAGCGACAGGAACGCCCGGTCGGCCAGAGTGTCGCTTTCGCGCATGAGTTCATCCCGCGACATGATGACGGTGCCCGCTGTCGCTTTCCCGGCCAGCGCAGCGGCGATAATGGGCTCGGCCAGTCGGTAGTCGCCATCCTGGTACGGCGGGTTGGCTCGCGCCACCACGCGGCCCTCCGGTGTCACCACCGACAGGAAATCCAGGTTGAAGTCGGATCGCGTCTTGGACAGCAGGCCCCGGATCTCCTGGCCAATCTTCTCCTCCTGAAAGCTCTGCGCCTGGCATGCCTCCACCAGCGGACCGCGCACCGCCGTCAGTCGAACCGTTGTTTCGATGGCGCGCAACTGCGACTGATATACCGCCCAGGCGCTGCTAAGATCATATCGGACGCGAGTCTGAGCCTCCTGGACCGTCCGTTGGCCAATGACCCAGATGCCCAGGAACGCCGACAGCGCCCCGAATACGAGCACCAGGCTGGCAAACCACTTGATTAATTTGTACTTCAGCACAGTTTCCCATCCCGTTCACGCCACGCGGCAATACAGCAGGCAGACCCAGGTCCGCCGCACCACACTCACGACAGCAGATGACACGCCCGCTCTTAGTGTGACGAGCAGGACACGCACGGGTCGTACGCGCGTACCAGCATCTCAAACAGCAGGCGCACGCGCGGTTCTTCTTCGTCAATGACCTCGGGCAACAGTGCCTCAAAGTCCTTCTGGATATTTGCGTGATTCTGATTGGTCGGAATGCACACGTTGGCAGCCGTGCACACACCATGATCATCGTAGGTGTACCGATGAAACAGCGTTCCGCGCGGCGCTTCCACCGCGCCGACTCCAGTGCCCGCCTTCGGCCGGACCGGCCGCAGGGGTTCGGCTTTTATCCCACGGGTAAGCAACTGGTCGATCAACTCCAGAGCGGCCTCTACGACCTCGACCGACTCAACCACCTGCGCTACGCTGTTCATGTAAGGGTTGCAGCATGCGGGCGTCAGCCCCAGGTCCCTGGCCGTTGTGGTCGCCAGCGGATGCAGCCACGCGTGGTTAAGCTTGAACCTGGACAGCGCTCCAACCGCGTACGACTCACGGTGCCACCGCGCCCACTTGGCCGTCGATTGCGCCACCACATGTTCGTTGGCGATCTCTTCAAACCGCTCCACCGCAACGGTATCCGGGGTATCCGTGCTCCCGATCTGCCCATGGTAGAACGTATAGCACCCCGGGCTGGTCAGCGCGACATATTCGGTCGGCCGTTCAAACGCCGGCAGCTTGCCCGCAAGCGACGTCACCGTTGCCGCGATCAGCTTCAGGTCCTGGACGACGTTCATGAGCCGTCCCTTAAGATCGCCCAGTTCTTTCTCCGTCGGCAATTTGCCGAAGCCGCCGGGCCGGAAGGAAACCGGGTGCGTTCGCCGGCCGCCCAGCAGTTCCATCCACTCATTGCCAAGCCGATGCGCGCGGATCACGGCTTTGACCACTTCAGGATGAGAACTGACCAGTGGCACCACGGACTTGACGCCCGCCAGGTCCGGAGCGACCAGGTAGCCCACGTGCAGCACATGACTCTCCAACTGCTCTCCGCCAAACGCCAATTGCCGCAGTTGGTCCGTCTGCTGCGATACCGTCAGCCCCAGTGCCGCCTCCGTCGCCTTGATCGACGCCAGCGAATGGGCAAATGAACATATGCCGCAAATCCGGCTCACCACGGTCTGCACATCCTGCCACGACCGGCCCCGCAGCATCGCCTCGAAGAAACGCGGCGCCTCCGGGACTTGCCACAGGACCTTCTCGACCCGACCATCGGTAGCCTGCAGGCGAATGTTCCCGTGGCCCTCGATACGCGTAACGTGGTGCACGTTAATGGTCATTGTCCTTGGCACTGCCGGGCCTCCACGCTGTTGAACAGTTCCATCCTGCTGCGCAGGTCTGCCACCGTCTTGCCGTATTTGTCCATGATGTCTTTCGCCCCGTTAACGTTCGGATCATCAACCAGCCCGCGGCAGCCATAGCACCACTGGCCGCCGGCCGGGCACGGGGCATTGCATCCCGCCCGCGTGACCACACCCAGGCAAACCTCGTTGAACTCATACCGGCACACCGTTTCGCGGAGCTTGCATTCGACGCACACAGGGTATGTCGGGACAACAGGTGTGGTCGCCGCCGCCAGGCAACGCACAATATAGGTGAACTCCCTTCGCGACATGGGACAGCCTCGCACCTCGAAGTCCACCTTGACGACTTCACCGACTGCCTTGGTCGGCGCTGTGGCCAGGTGCGGCATCGTGGCGCTGTTGCCGTAGACGCAGCGGCGCACTTCGTCCATGTCGGGAGCATTCTTGAGCCTGTTCACACCTCCATTCACCGCGCATGCGCCCAACGCCACCAAGATCCGCGCCCGCTGCCGGATATCCTTAAGCCGCTGTTCATCTTCTTCTCGCGTGATCGACCCTTCCACGAAAGCCAGGTCGTACTCTTCGCTCTGGTCGGAGATCGCTTCCCGCCATTCTACCGGCTCGACGATGTCCAGCAGATCCAGCAGCCCCTCCTCCATGTTCACGATCTGCAACTGGCATCCCTCGCAGCAGGCAAAATCGAAGATTGCCATCCGGAGCTTCTTCATCAGATTGCCTCCTCGACGCCCAACAGGACGGGGTAGTGGAACACCGGGCCTTCGAGGCACGCATAGAGTCCCCCGATCTGGCAATGCCCGCACTTGCCTATCCCGCACTTCATCCGCCGCTCCAGCGACACATAGATATCCTCGTTGGCCACGTCAATGCTGTAGAGACTGACGATTACAAACTTGTACATGATCGGGGGACCGCAGGCGACCACGATGGATCGTTTCGGGTCTATCTCGGCCGCCGGGATCAGGCGAGTGATCACCCCGACGTTCCCTTTCCACGTGGCGTCGGCACGGTCCACCGTCTCCATGAACGTCATGTCCGGCCGCCGCGACCAATCATCCAGTTCATCCAGGAACATCCGCTCAACCGGCGACTTGATGCCGTAAAGAACAGTCACCCGGCCGTAGTCCTTGCGATGATTCAGCACGTACTGGATCGCCGATCGCAACGGGGCAAGCCCCAGTCCTCCGGCAATGAAGACGACATCGCGTCCGCGCAACACCCCGTCGACCGGGAAATGCGTCCCGAATGGTCCGCGGATTCCCACTCGCTCACCCATGCGGCAATCGTGCATCGCCGCGGTTACGCGCCCGGCCCGGCGCACCACCAGTTCAAACCTGTCTCGCCCGTCCGGAGACGAGGAGACCGAGATTGGCGCCTCGCCGATTCCCGGCAGGCTTACCTCCACGAACTGTCCCGGCATGTGCCCAAGCGGCTTTCCATCATCCATGGCCAGTTCGAAGAGCATCTCCGTCGCGGTCAAGACGGTCCGCGATCGCACTGTGGCCGGTCGCGGCAGGTACAGATCCGCATCGGCTTCCGCAGTCGTACTTGCTGGTGTCTGCATCATGATGCGCCCTCCAGCAGCGTGTTGTATACTTCGACCGGATTGGCAATCCCCGCCGTACATGCCTTGACGCAGCGCCCGCATCCGACGCACCCCATAAACCCGAATCGTTCCGGCAGGTATTTGGCCTTGCGATAGAAGCGGTGCCGGTATCGTTCTTCGCGGCGTTTGCGGAAGTTATGCCCGCCCGCCACCACGGCAAAACCGCTCAGCAGGCACGCATCCCACTGTCGTCGGCGCGTTCCGCTCTGCAGATCCGGATCCAGCTCATCCTCCACGTCAAAACAGAAACACGAGGGACATACCGTTACGCACGATCCGCATGAGAAACATGTCTGGGATCTCTTCTCCCAGACCGGGTGTTCCCGCGCGGCGTCCAGCAGCGCCGGCAACTCCTGCGGGTTACACTTGAGCACCTGCCGTCGCAACAGTTTCTGGGCATCCTCCCAGACCTGTTCCCGACGCCCGAGGCTTACCGGATCGGCCTCCTGCAGGTCCTGCGCCAGAGCCAGCAGTGCATCACCCGCCGGCGTGCGCGATTCAATCACATATGCGTCGCCCACCCGAGTCAACAGCACGTCAAATCCATCGTGCACCGTCGCGGTGCCCAGGCACGCGGCAAACACGTCCTCAGATGCGTTCTGCACGTCGCTCGCCACAATCGTGATGCTCCTGCGCCGTGTCTGATAGTGGATATCTGGCCGGTCGTGCAGGAAATACCTGTCGGCCTGTGCGATCGCCGCCACGTCGTACGGATGCACGCCAAAGAGGATCATCGGCTCATGTTCGATTACGGACGTGTAACCATCCTTGCGGGTGAATCGCAGCAGCACTTCCGACGGGGGCATCAGGTACTTTCGCGGCGGCAGGATCGTCACATCGTGGTCCAGCCGCAGATCTTCCGCCTGCGACAGCGGGGCGTATGCAAAGTGCTCTGCCTTGGCTTGCGGCGCAACCACCCGCCGCGTCTCGATAAGCTTCCGCACCCACAGCGCCAGTGCCGATTGCGACAGCTTCTTTGCGGGCATGCTGACCTCTCTCCACTGCGTACCTGTGCCATGCCGGCCCAGGCTCAGTGGTAGCGCGTGTACATGAAAGCCATTTCGCGCAGGATATCCCGCCGGCTGATGATGCCCTGGAGTTTGCCATCCTTGACCACTGGCACGCGATGAATCCGGCGACTGGTCATCAGATCAATCACTGCGGCTGCGTCCATGTCCGGTTGCAGCGCGATGACTTTCGGGGACATAGCTTCTTCGACCCTGGTATCCGCGGCGTTGCCGCTGAGGGCGAAGTTCATGATGTCGTACTCGGTGATGATCCCGCAGATGTTCCCGTCAGACCCCACCACCGGCAGGCTTCCGAGATTGTGGCGCAACATGAGGTCGATCGCATCCACCAATAGCGCCTCTGGGGAGACGGTCACGACCGGTTGGGTCATGAGGTCCGCGGCACGTTTGCTCTTCATGGCCGAGTCTCCTCTCCCTGCCGGCGATAGCAGGGCGCGAACTGATCTCGACTGAAACAACGCACGCGATACGACCAAATAGACAGTATAAGTTGCAGCGCCGATGAGCACAACGGACTCCTGCTCGTCCTGCTGCGCTCCTGACCGGCCTTTTGCAGGATTCCGGGAGACCTGCAACCTGAGTCGGCAAATCGCGCAAGTGATGCAATACAAAGAAGATGCAGACCGCCACCTACACCTCGCGCAAGTGATAGCTCTTGATCATCGTCTGCTGGAAGTCGGGATAGGCGTTCTGATCGTGCTCGGCAAGATCCAATCCATCGTACTCAGCCGCCTCACTCACGCGCAACTTCGTAAACCGCCTGATCGCGGCCAGCAATGCCCATGTGCACACTCCGGCAACGATGACGCCCAACGCGATTCCGATGCTGTTAGCGCCCATCGCCTTGATCTTCCCTGCCCAGCCGATTCCGGTGATCAGCGGCGTCGCCAGCAGTGAAATCACCGCTGTCACAATCATCACCACGCTCAGGTTGCTCGCATCGTCAATTCGCCAACGCACATCAACCCATGCTGCACACCATGTCCCCAGCAAGCCCGCGCTGGCCCCGAGCAACACCGCGAACCATGGCGGCAGCAGACTCGCACCCGCGGCCGTGCTGACCATTCCGCCTGCCATTCCCATCAGCGCCAATCCCAGATCCGCCTTGCGATAGCGAACGGCCCCAAGAATCATTGCCGCCGCGCATCCACCACAAGCCGCAAGGATTCCGTTCAGCAGAGCCCGCCACACGCCTACATCGGCCCAGACGAAGTTCGCCAGCGTCAGGTACGCCAGCCATCCCGCGAGCATCAGCACCATCCCACCCGCCGTCATCACTGCATTGTGCCCCGGTATGGCATTGGCAGAGCCGTCGCGGTTGTACTTATTCGACCTGGGTCCGACCATCGCCGCACAAACCAGCCCCACCACAGCGGGGCAAAGCACGATCGGCAGCGCCCCGGCCACATCCACCCCGCCAAGCCTCACCAGCACACCGCGCCAGGTCCACTGCCCCACCACCGGTATGATGACAATCGACATCAACGCCGCCAACGGCGCCACTAGGAGAAACCGCCCACGCTCCGCCATCGCCCCAATCGGCGAAGCCGTCCCGACCAGAACCATCGCCAGCGTAAACAGCACCGTCATCTGGTCCCCGCAGAGCTTGCTCAGATCGACACCAAAGTATGCATTTTTCTCCTGAAGCAGGATTCCCGCCCCGATCGCCCAGAAGCACAGTGTGCAGGTAACCAGTTCGCAAATGCAGCGGATAGCCGCCGATACCACATGCTTCGAGCGGCTGGCCCCGCAGAGGTAGACCAGGACGCCAGTGCGCCAAAGCGTCAGGCAAACGATGCACAGGGCCAGGATCGGTAATTCCATAGGGCTCGCAATTGGTGATAAGCACCGTATGCCGCTGGACTTCCCTCGTCAACGCGCGATCCGGTTATCTGCACCTTAAGCTCCGGCTGAGTAAGGGGGTCGCTCAAATGCCGCAATACAACTAAGATGAGATAAACCATGGAACTACCCTATCTCACCCCCGACCTCCCCGGCGTTGGCGGATCCATCAAGGACCGCCCTGAGGACTTCTTCGTTCAGGAATTACCGCTCTACGAACCCTCCGGCGAGGGCGAGCACATCTACCTGGAAATCCAGAAGACAGGCCAGACGACCTTCGATGTCGTCAACCGCATGGCCGCCGAACTGAATATCCCCCGTCACAGCATCGGCTTCGCCGGCATGAAAGATGCCAAAGCCGTCACCCGCCAGGTGCTTTCCATCCAGGGAACTACCGAAGATATGATCAACGCCCTGCGCATCCCCGGCGTTGAGGTGCTGTGGATGTCGCGCCACACGAACAAGCTCCGCCTCGGCCATCTCAAAGGCAACCGCTTTGCCATCCGCATCCGCGAGGTCGACGCTACCGATGTCGTCAAAGCCCAAGCCATCGTCGATGTGATCGCTCAGCGTGGCCTGCCCAACTTCTTTGGCGAACAGCGATTCGGCACCCGCCAGAACAACGACCTCTTCGGCGCTGCCCTGATCCGCGACGACAACATGGGCGTACTCAAGCTCCTGCTGGGCACCCCCAACCCTCGCTTCGACGATGCCCAAACCACACATGCCCGCCGGCTTTTCGACGAGCACAAGAACGAAGAAGCCATGCACGCCTGGCCGCGCCACTGCGGCATGGAACGCCGAATCCTCCACCGCCTGTTCAAGTCGCACAAGCCCTCCGCCGCCGTGCGGATGATCGATGAACCGCTGAAACGCCTCTGGATATCCGCCCTCCAGTCACGTGCCTTCAACGAAGTGCTCACCCGGCGTCTCGCCACCTTCGACCAGGTTCTCACCGGCGACTTCGCATGGAAGCACGACAACGGCGCCTGTTTCCTGGTGGAGAATGCCGAGGTCGAACAGCCCCGCGCCAAGGCCTTTGAGATCAGCCCGACCGGCCCACTGCTCGGCTATCGCATGAGCACCCCCGAAGGCCAGCCGCTGCAGATCGAGCAGGAGGTGCTCGCTCAGTTCCAACTCACCCCCGAGCAATTCCGCCTCGAAGGCAAGCACAAGATCAAAGGCGCCCGTCGCCCCCTGCGCATCGTGGTCCAGGATCTCCAACTCAGCGGCGGTGCCGACCAGTTCGGCCCCCACATCACCATCGCCTTCACGCTGCCCTCTGGAGCGTTTGCGACGGTCCTGCTGCGTGAGGTGATGAAGGCAGACATCCAGCCAACGGCCGCAGAAGTAGAGCCGGTGACCCCACCGGCCGAAAACGTGGCGCCATGAGGCACCCATCGTGCAAACGCCATCGCTGCCACAAAGACGGCCTCTCAGCGATCTTCTCCCGCCCCCAATCTACGTCCGGTGCGGTCACCGACCCTGCCGACTAAGGCACTCCTTCACCATACAGTTGCTATGCAGTTCCCGCCCCAGCGTCGTCCTGCCGCAATGCCCCGGCAGCAGCGTCGTCTCATCCGGTAGGTCCATGATCCGCCGGATGCTCTGGCACATGACATCGTAAACCGAATCCGGAAGATCCACCCGCCCGATCGCCCCGCACAATATCATGTCCCCGCCGACCAGCACCTTCTCCTCCGGCAGATAGAACACCACATGTCCTGCCGCGTGCCCCGGCGTATGCATAACCTGCACCTTGATCGACCCGATCCGCAACTCCTGCCCCTCGCTCAAATATGCATCGGGCTTGCGCTCCGGAATCTCAAAGGGCAACGGGAAGATCCGCGGATACTCACCCGTCATCTTGTCCTCATCCCCCTTGTGCAGCAGCACCTTCGCCTTCGGGAAACGACCGCTCACCACCGCATGATCCGCCAGGTGATCGAAGTGCCCATGCGTCAGCCACAGCCCAATCAGATCCCACCCTCGCGTCTGGCACTCATCCAGCAGCTTCGCCGTCGTATCATTGGGCGCATCGAAAAGCACCGCCTGCTTTGCCACTTCATCGGCAATCAGCCAGCAGTTCGTCTGCGCAACCCCGCCGCACGCCTTGAGTATCTCCATACTCAGACATTATCGGGAATCATGTCGTTCTTGCCACCAGGCGTCCTGACAACTACCCCGGCTGCCGCGAACTTCGCAAGCTGCCGCTTCACCAGCGCGATCTGCACCGCCACCTCCGCATACTCATTCTTCCCCGTGTGGTGCTCCACGCCCCAGCAGCCCGTATATCCTGCGTCAATCAGGATCTTCATCGCCGATTCCAGCCGCGTCTCTGATGTCTTCTGATCCACATGCGTATGCACCGCATACTTCGCCAGGCGACGATCTCCTTCCTCGATCGGTGCATTGTCCCAATGCCCAATGTGCAGCAGAATCCCAAACGCCGGCGAATCAACCGCCTTGGCCAGCCGTTCCATATTGTCAGGCACCAACTCCGGCCCCCAGTGGCTTTCCGGGCCAACCTTCATCCCCGCATCGCCCGCGATCCGGCAATACTCTTTGAAGCGCTGCACGATCAGGTCGAACTGCTCATCGGTCCACGTCTGCCCTCGGCTGCCGGCGTCAATGCGCACCGTTTTCGCGCCGATCTGCGCGCCAAACTTAAGGTGGCGCAGCGCCAGGCTGTGGTTGCGATCTCGTGCCGCCGCTTCGTTCTCCCACGCATGGCATCCATCCGCGTGATAGTTCACCACCGTAAGCTCACGCTCCGCCAGCGCCCCCACAAGCTTGGCGGCAAACGCATCGTTCAGGTAGACCTCCGGATCCCTGTCGATCAGCCCATTCCAGATATCCGCCGTCCCCAGCCCATACCGATACCGGCACGTCTCCAGATACCCAAACACATCCATCAGACCGGCCGACTTCAACCCGTGAAACGAAAACGATGCAATCGAGATACTCATTCGCTTTACTCCTGTCGTATCCCTCCATTATGCCCCTGCCGCCGCCATCGGCAACCCAGTCCACACTGCACGGTCGCTGAATCCGCCCGATCTTTACATTTCTCCCGATTTCGTTAAGACTTTCACTGGGCACGGTCTCTTGCCCGTGCCCCATACACCCTAAGGAGATAGGTATGTCGCTTCCCAAGTCGGTCCTCTTTCTGGCAATGACGGCCGGCGTACTCGTAATCGTCCCGGCCGCCGTTCGGGCACAGGAACCGCCCGAAGCCGCCGCCACCGAGATCCCTACCGCCAAGTTCAGCGCTGTCGGCGAAATCACCGCCACCTCCGTCAACGTCCGCAGCGGCCCCGCCGAAAGCCACTACCCCACCATGAAGCTCAATAAGGGCGACAAGGTCATCGTGGTCGGCTATAAGTTCGAATGGCTCAAGATCAAGCCGCCCCAGGGCAGCTTCTCCTATATCGCCAAGATCTACGTTGACCGCGATGGCGCTGGCACAACCGGCACCGTCAAGAACAATGAAGTCCTTGTCCGTGCTGGAAGCCTGCTCAGCCCCCTGAATACCGAACCCCAGACCAAGCTCAACACCGGCGCCAAGGTGCAAATCCTGGGTGAACTCAACGAATACTACAAAATCGTCCCTCCTGAAGATGCGTATCTCTATGTCACTAAACAGTTTGTGTCTCTGGTGCGCCAAGCCACCACCGGCGAATCCGTTCCCCCGCCCGCAGCTTTGACGCAAACCCCAACCACCAAGTCCGTCGAGCCGACCGCCGAATCCGCCCAAGCCACCCCGGCCAATCCCCCGGCCGTCCAGGCCAATGACGACGTCGAACTCGAATTCCGCCGCCTCGAAGCCCGCGTCCAGCAGGCCAACGCCCAACCCCTCGAAGATCGCCCCATCGCCGACCTGCTCAAGGGCTATCAGCAGCTCGGCCAGAAAGCCGATAGCCTCTCCGTTACCAGCCGAAGAATGGTGACCATCCGCACCGCCGAGCTGACTGCCCTGCAAAAGCAGCAAGCCGATCTGATTCAGACCAAGCAAGCCGCCGCCGACTTCCAGGCAAAGCAGACTGAACTGCAGACACAGCGTCAGGCCATCGAAGAACGCATCAAGGCCTCCGCCATCGCCGTCTACACCGCCGTTGGCCAGCTACAGACCTCCACCCTCCAGAAAGATGGCCAGACCCTCCTTCGTCTAACCGACCCGGCCGATGGCCAGACCCTCATCTACGTCCATTCCCTCGACCCCAAAAACGCTATCCTCATCGGCAAGTTCGTCGGCATCAAAGGTGAGATCAGCAAAGACCCCCGCCTCGCCGTCGACATCCTCGAACCGACCGACATCCAGTCCGTCGACCAAGCCAAAGTCCTCCGCGGCGTAACCGCCAAGATCTACCCCCCCAGCGCCGCCAAAGCCCAGTAGAACAACCAGCCAACACCAATCAAGCCGCCGCCCGCCACCCCGCGGGCGGCGTTCTTTTTGCACCCCCGTAGGAAACCACCTATGAAATCCATTGCGACATGCTGTATCGTGTTCGCCATGTTGACTCCATTCCTCGGAAAGCCTGTTCTGGCCCAAAGCGATCCACCGAGCGATGTCGCAACCGGATCCGCACCAAAACCCATCACGGCTCCCCTGAAGGCCTTGTCAACCAATCCGCGATACTTCACAGATGGCAGCGGCAAGGCGATCTACCTGACCGGTTCGCACACCTGGAACACTCTCCAGGACTGGGGAACCAACAACTCCATCCAGCCGTTGGATTTCGGCGCCTTTGTGAAAATGTTGGTCGCTTACAGGCATAACTTCACGCTGCTATGGACGACGGAATTGCCCACATTCCGCGGACTGCCGGTTACGGCAAGCGCGCCGCCGGACTTCACCGTGGCGCCCTTTCCCTGGAAGCGCACCGGCCCGGGTAACGCATCGGATGGCAAGCCCAAGTTCGATCTCACACAGTACGATCAGGCATACTTCGACCGCCTTCGTGACCGTGTTGGCCAACTGAACGCGGCCGGGATCTACGCCGGCGTCTACCCTTTCAGCGGCGAATGGATCCTTCGTTTCCGTTTCTCCGGCGATGGCTATCCCTTCACGGGCTCCAACAATGTGAATGGAATCGACGATGGCGGCGCAATGAGCTCGGTGACCATGACCGCTCCCAACGCCATCACGCAGATTCAGGATGCTTACGTGAAGAAGATGGTTGATACGCTCAACGACCTTCCCAACGTTCTGTGGATCGTCTCGCAGGAAGCCCCCAAAGATTCCAAATGGTGGAACAGCCACCTGATCGCCGTCATTCGCGCCTATGAAGCCGGCAAACCGCTGCAGCACCCAATAGGCTATGGCGTGACCGCAGAAGGCAATCCCCAAGCCGATGCCAATCTGTTGAACAGTGATGCCGACTGGATCGCTCCCGCCGCCAGAATCTCACCAACCATCAGCCGTGGCACCGGCCATCCCGCCTGGAAAGTGAACATCAACGATTCCGACCACAGCTACTGGGAGATCTGGAAGGATTCCCCGCAGCTCAACCGGAACTATTTCTGGATCAACTTCACCAACGGCAACCAGACACTGTTCATGGATCCATACGTCGTCTATTACCCGCGTGAGAATCGGAACCTGTGTCCATCACCGGTCAACGGAATCAGTCCTAAGCCCGATATGCGATGGGACCAGGTGCGTGCGACGATGGGCTACATCCGCAGCTATGCCGATCGTATGGACCTCGCCGCCATGCTTCCGGCCGAGAAACTCTCTTCCACCGGCCATGTCCTTGCCAACACCGCTTCGCCCAATCCCGAATTGCTCGTCTATGCCCCTACGGGCGGCCAGTTCACCGTCGATCTTTCCGCCGCCGGCCATTTCGCCGTCAAATGGCTGAATCCGGCCACCGGCGCCCCATCCGCCGGCCCGGATGTTGAAGGCGGCGCACCCAGGACATTCACTCCGCCCTTTGATGGCGATGCCGTCCTGTACCTGAAGCGGCGGCCGTGATACGTTGGCCTGCCCAGGCTCCGGCCACCAGCTTGCGTGGTCTTGAGAATCCAGGCTCCATCTTCTTTTCTCCTTGCTAGTGCCTAAAGAGGATGCCATACTTCCGTAAGTGACGTTCTCTCGGGTTGTGGTTCTCAGGAAGGGAGGATCGTATGAGGAAGGTGCTTGTGCTGTCTTTGCTGACGTTGTGGGCCGGCCACGTTCAGGGCGCGACGATAATCTACACTGACGAGTCTCTGTTCGCTGCGCAGTTGCAGAGTCCATACTATCTTGAAGACTTTACCGGCCTCTCCAACCCGCTGCCTGCCAACCAGGACTTTGGCCCTGTGAACGGTTATTCGTTCCAAGCCCACGCCGACAATGGCCTCTATGCCAACCCCGATGCCATTTCGACGTTTTCGCCCGGAGACATCCTGCATCTTTCGTTCACCGGATCGACAGTCAATGCCGCCGGCGGCATCTTCACTGCGACAGATATGTTTGGGGGCACCGTTCCCCAGACGCTGAAGGTTGAGGCAAGTGACGGCACGCTGCAATCGGTGAGCACTACGGGGTTTGTCGGCTTCATCAGCGACAGCGCCATCACCTGGCTCGAAGTCTCAAGCGACGCCGTCGCGCCGGACTTCTTCCCGCAGGCCGATCATCTATACTCTGGCGTCAGCGTCCCCGAACCCGCGCTGATTGGCGCAGCCTCGATTGCGTGTACGGGCCTGCTGTTGCGGAAACGCAAAGGCGCGAGCCGGTAGCAAGTGCGTCGCAAGACTTCACCAGCCGCCGAAGAGATCCTTCCAATAGGTGGCGATGGCGGCCTGCGTTTGTGGGTCGGGGGTTGGGACGAGTTGCGGCTTGGTCCAAGGTGCCAGCGCCTGAGCCATCTCCGCGGCCCAGGTCGCACAATTCGCGATAATGGCCGGGTCCACGCGTGTCATGTCATCATCCGGCCGATGGTGGAAGAACCGGCCGGCTGCGCAGTTGGGCCGAAGTAGCGTCATCCCCGACACGCCCGCCGCGGCGAACGGGAAATGATCGGCATAAGGCATCGCGGCGGATGAGGCTCGCGCCCAGATGCCGCGCGCTTGCGCCCGGGATATGGCCAGCTTCTGCATTGGTTCGGTCCCAAGCAGAAACAGTTCAAACCAGCCCATCGCCGAGCCGATACTGTCCAGGTTGATCACCACGCCACCACGCTGGGCCAATTCTGCCCGATGCGCCCGGACGTACTGCTCGCTGCCCACCGACAGTTGCTCTTCAGCGCCAAAGCTGATCAGGCGCACCGTGCATCCGAGACCCATCCCCCGAATCACAGGCGCGGCCGCCAGAAGCGCTGACACCCCTGAGGCGTTGTCATCGGCGCCGGGCGAGTCGGCCTGCGTGTCATGATGGGCGCTCAGGAAGATAACCGGGCCGTCATCCCCTGCGCCCGCGCCGCCCGCGCCCGCGATCTCGGCAATGACATTCGTGCTTGTCGCGGGCTTCATGCCGCCTTTGACACAGAACCGGGCCCGATCCGCCTTCGCCACAATCCAGCTCCAGGCATCCTGATAGGCAACGTTCAGCGTTGGCACCGCACCCATCCGGCGGCGATACTCGGGGAACATCCCATCGGCCAGTGCAGTAGTGCCGGGATAGCGGACATCCACAAACAGCATGCAAGCCGGCTTGGCCGCAATCAGACGCTGGTACTGCGCTGCCGACTCGATGTGGCTCCCCAGGTGCAACACCGCCTTGCCCGTCAGGTGCGACAGGTCCATCCGATCGTTCTCGCCGTGGGCATCATGGACGGCCAGTGGCGCCTCGACCTCTCGCCCATCGGTTCCGGGCGTATTGCTGAATAGCGAGCATGGAAAAGCTTTCCACACACCGCCAGCGTGAATCTTCAGCGACTGGCTGGCCACATCGCGCTGCATGATCGGGAAGGTCTCGGTCCGCGCGGAGACGCCGGCCGCCTTGAACTGGTCGACGATATAGTCAACCGCTCGCTGCTCGCCGGCCGACCCCGCGAGACGCACGCCGATCCCCACCGCAAGTTGCCTGATATGCCGCTGGATTTCAGTTGCTTCAATCATCATGTTTCACCAGTTTATTACCGCGCAGATTAGCTCTCCCGACCAGGATCATTGGCTGCTTTTAGATGGAAGATACATTGCAGCGTTGCAGTCCGGCAAGTCCACCTTGCGTCACGGTGATGTTGTCGAACGCGATCCAAGGCATGGCATCGTTACGTGCTGGGGTAGACCAAGTCGCACGCTTCGGGAGGCATCCAGTGTTGGTCCTTGCCCTTCCATTTCACGTTGCAGCCAATGGGATTGGTCAGCGGGATGCGCACTGGCCGACCGGCCAGCAGATCGTCCACGGCATCGCGAAGTTCGTGGGTCCTTTCCGTGCCCGGCTGCCGCGGGCTGTCGTCCATCCGGCCGGTGTAGCGGAGGATTCGGTCGTGATCGAACACGTAATAATGCGGTGTTCGCAGGGCGCCGTAGGCCAGGGAAACCGCCTGGGTGTCATCGCGAACGTAGGGGAAGGGAAAAGCCTTCTCCTTCGCATGCTCGACCATGTGCTCGAACGAGTCGGTGGGATGGTTTTGCGTTTCGTTGGAGTTGATTGCCACCATCGCCACGCCATGGGGCGCATAGTCCTTGCAGAAGCGGATCATCCGATCTTCCGAGCCGGCAACGTAGGGACAATGGTTGCAGGAAAACACAACCACGAGTATCCGGGCGCTGCTGAAGCTCTTGAGCGAGTAGTTCCGGCCATCAGTGCCCGGCAGATCAAAATCAATCGCGGGTTTACCTATCTCGAGAGTAAAAGCCATAACGATTCTCCTTGTGTCCACCCTATCGTAGGCACGCCAGTGGCGTTTCCTATGTACAGCGATGCCGTGTAAAGTGGGCGTGAAGGAAAGGATGTCTATGCACTATCGACCTTTGCGCGCGATTGGGTTCATAGCCGCGGTCTTTGCGACGATCAGCGTGCTGGCTCAGGAGTTCTCTGTCCAGCCGGACCGTGAAAGCGGCATTTACAAGGCGGGGGAAACCGTCAAATGGACAATAGAGGTCAAAGGCGAGGCGGCCGCAGTGGCAGCGCTGCAGTCGCCGACCTACCAGATCAAGTCCGGCGGGCTGAACGTCTCCAGGCAGGGACCTCTGCAGTTAACCGACGGCAAGACCACAATCGAGGCTCAGTCGGCCGAGGCGGGCTGGCTTCTCCTGGATGTTTCCGCCAAGGATGCCCAGGGCAAGGATATCCGCGCCTTCGGCGGCGCGATCTTCAGCCCGGAGCAGATCAAACCCTCTTCTGCGTGCCCCGACGATTTCGATGCGTTCTGGCGGGCGAAGCTGCAGGAGCTATCCAAAGTGCCGGCCGACGCGGCCCTGCAGGAAGATCAGTCCGGCCGCGATGGCGTGAAATATTACAGCATCACCATGAACAACATCCGCGGCACACACATCAGGGGGCAGCTCGCCCGACCGGCCAGGGAAGGCAAGTTCCCCGCGATGCTCATTGTGCAGTGGGCGGGTGTCTACTCGCTGCAGAAGTCGTGGGTTACAGATCGGGCGGCCGACGGCTGGCTGGTACTGAATATCCAGGCGCATGACCTGCCGGCGTTGGAGTCGGACGAGTTCTTCAAGCAGCAGGGAGAGGGGCCGCTGAAAAACTATCCGGGGATCGGCAACGATGACCGTGAAACCAGCTATTTCCTGCGGATGTATCTGTCGTGCTACCGTGCTGCAGAGTATCTGACGACACGCGATGATTGGGATGGCAAAGTGCTCGTGGTGACAGGCGGCAGCCAGGGCGGTCTGCAGTCGATCGTGACGGCGGCACTGAATCCGAAGATCACGGCAGCGCTGGCGAACGTCCCGGCCGGCTGTGACAACACCGGGCCTGATGCCAATCGCGCCCCGGGGTGGCCGGGCTGGATCACATGGAGCCGAGCGGGGAAGGACCTCGCCAAGGTTAAGCAGGCCAGCCGGTACTACGATGTGGTGAACTTTGCCGCGCGGGTGAAATGCTCGGTATTGGTGGGCACCGGAGGTGTCGATACGACTTGTCCGCCGGTGGGCGTCTTTGCGATGTACAACCAGATTGCGGCACCGAAGGAAATCGTCTTTATGCCGCTGGCCGGGCACGGGGGCAGATTCCATGGCAAATACAACATCCGCGATGATGCCTGGACCAGCGCAGCCAAGGCCGGCGGCCAACTACCGCCAAAGTAGGCCGACGCGCAGTCCGTGGATTATCAGGGGAACGGATCGGTCAGATCTTCTTGAACAACAGCACGGCGTTATGGCCGCCGAAGCCAAAGCTGTTCGAGAGAGCGTAATTCACCTGCTGCTGCCGAGCCGTGTGCGGGCAATAATCGAGATCGCAATCGGGATCCTGGTTATCCAGGTTGGCCGTCGGGTGGATGATGCCCTGCTGAATCGTCTTCAGGCACGCAACGGCCTCGACACCGCCAGAAGCGCCCAAGAGGTGGCCGACCAGGCTCTTGGTGGAGCTGATCACCAGCTTCTTTGCATGATCACCGAAGGTGGCCTTAACGGCCTTCGTTTCGGCGATGTCGCCCAGCGGGGTGCTGGTGCCATGGGCATTGATATAGTCCACGGCACTGGGGGCAACGCCCGCATCCTTAAGCGCCAGGTTCATGGCGAGGGTGGCGCCCTTGCCCTGCTCCTCAGGCTGGGTGATGTGGTAGGCATCGGCACTCATGCCGTAGCCGACGATTTCGGCGTAGATGCGTGCTCCGCGCTTCACGGCACGCTCGTACTCTTCGAGCACAATCACGCCAGCGCCTTCGCCCATCACAAACCCATCGCGATCCTTGTCCCAGGGGCGAGAGGCCTTCTCAGGCTCGTTATTGCGGGTACTCATGGCTCGGGCGGCACAGAAGCTGCCCATGCCCAGCTCGCACAAGGCGGCTTCAGAGCCGCCGGTGATCATGATGTCGGCCGTGCCATACTGGATCAGCCGGAAGGCATCGCCGATGGCATTCGATCCCGTGGCACATGCGGTCACGACGCTGGTGCACGGGCCTTGCAGCCCAAAGCGGATGGAGACGTTGCCGCTGGCGGCATTGGCCATCAACCGCGGCACGGTAAATGGACTGACGCGCCGGACACCACGCTCGTTGAGGATCCGGTTCTGTTCCTGCAGGGTTTCGATGCCACCGATGCCGGTGCCGATCAGGACACCGCCGCGTGTGGGGTCTTCCTTGGAGAAGTCCAACCCGGCATCTTTGACAGCCTGGATGGCGGCGGCCAGCCCGAACTGCCCAAAGCGGTCCAGCCGCTTGGCTTCGAGCATATCAATGCCATATTTGGTGATGTCAAAGTTCGTGCATTCGCCGCCGATCTGGGTGGGAAACTTGGAAGGGTCCCAGCGCTTGATCGTGACGATGCCGGACTTGCCGGCGCATAGGGCATCAAAATACGTCTGCACATCTTCCGACAGCGACGTAATCACGCCCATTCCGGTAACAACAACACGGCGTCTGTTCATTCGGCTTATTTCTTGTTCTGCTTGATATAGTCGATCGCCTGACCCACGGTCTGGATCTTCTCGGCCTCTTCATCGGGGATGGAAAGCTCAAACTCGTCCTCGAACTCCATCACCAGCTCGACCGTGTCCAGCGAGTCGGCGTTCAGATCGTTGATGAAGTGGGTGTCACGGGTGATTTCACCCTTGTCAACGCCCATTTGCTCGCTGACGATCTCAATGACCTTCGTTTCAATCTCGTCCATTGTCGTTACCTTCCACTGCCTGCGGGTTTACTCGCTATTCCGGCCCGAAGCCACACGGCTCGTTGGCCGGAAAACTATAACTGTGATCGGCTGGTTTGCAAAGGAGCCGCCAGGGCCCCTTACATCGCCATGCCGCCATCAACACAAATCACCTGACCGGTAATGTACGCGGCTTCCTTTGAAGCCAGGAACGCCACCGTGGCCGCGATTTCGTCGGCCGATCCAAACCGCTTGAGCGGAATGAAGTTCAAAACGCCCTGCTTGATCGCTTCGGGCAGCACCTCGGTCATATCCGTGGTGATGAAACCGGGGGCCACGCAATTGCACGTAATGCCTTTGCTGGCCAGCTCTTTCGCGACGGACTTCGACAGCCCGATCAACCCCGCCTTGCTTGCGGCATAGTTGGCCTGGCCGGCGTTGCCGATCACGCCCGAGACCGACGAAATATTGATGATGCGACCGAACTTGTTCCGCATCATAGGCCGGGCGGCCGATCGAATGGCAACAAAAGCGCTCTTGAGGTTCGTATTGATCACGGTGTCGAAGTCGGCATCCTCCATGCGGAGGATCAAGCCATCCTTGGTAATCCCGGCGTTATTCACCAGGACATCCAGCCGGCCATGCTTCTCAAAGGCGTCTTCTATCAGCTTGGTTACCGCGGCTGAATCGGCGATGTCGCAAGCCACCGGCTCGGCCGATCCACCTGCGGCTTTCACCTCATCGCAGATCGCCTGCAGCTTGTCGACATTGCGGGCGACCGCGACCACATGCATGCCATCCTTCGCCAGACGCTTGACGATGGCAGCACCAATGCCGCGGGAGCCGCCGGTCACTATTGCTACGGGTTTGTCCGTCATTTTTTCTCCTGATTGCTCGGAACAAGTTCCGAGCTTAAGAGCGGTGACAAGCCACCGCACTCCAAACTAGGCATTCAGTGCGGCCACATTCTCCAGGCTCTCAATCGGCAAACGACGGTTGATGCGCTTCGCCAGCCCTGCCAATGTTCGGCCCGGGGCCAGTTCCACAAATCGCGCATCTGCATTCGCCACAAGCGTTTGCATCGTATCAGCCCAGCGGACACTCTTCACAATCTGGTCCACTAGCAGGCCCTTGATGCTCGCCACGTCGCCATGCGGCTTGGCCGTGACATTTGAGTAAACTGTCGTCGTTGGAGCGGAAAAGGTGGCTTTCTCCAATTCCACTCGCATCTTGTCCGCGCCGCTCTGCATGATCGGCGAATGGAACGCACCGGCCACCTTCAGCGCAACGGCCTTGAATCCCGCCGCTTCGGCAACCTTGAGGGCGCGATCGCAGGCGGCAACTGAGCCAGAGACGACAATCTGGCCGGGGGCGTTGAAATTCGCCGGGACGAGCACTTCGCCAGCCGCCGCATCGGCGCACAGCTTGTTTATGGCCGGCTCATCTGCGCCCATGATCGCGACCATGCTGCTGGGCGTGGCGAGGGCCGCATCCTGCATGTACCGCCCGCGGGCGGCGACCAACTTGAGGCCATCTTCAAAGCTGAAAACACCCGCCAGGTGCAACGCCGTGTATTCGCCCAGACTCAGGCCCGCGTAGGCGGTAACCGCGGCCGGGTCGATCCTGCCGGCGGCAACCGCCGCGCGGAAGCAGGCGACCGACGTCGCATAGATTGCCGGTTGGGCGCTATCGGTGGCGTTGAGCTTTTCTTCGGGCCCACCGAAGCAAAGGGCCGCCAGGTCATAGCCCAGCACGCGATTGGCGCTCTGGAACGTCTCCCGCGCAGCCGGCGAAGACTCGAAGAAGTCCTTGCCCATGCCCGCTGCCTGGGCACCCTGACCGGGACACAAAATGAAGGTAAGAGCTGCCATAGATGCTTTAGATCCTCACCACTGCGTTTGCCCAGGTCAGGCCCGCGCCGAACGCGACGAAGATCAGTACATCGCCATGCTTGATCCGGCCGGCCCGCATCGCCTCATCCAGCGCGATCGGCACCGAAGCCGAGGACGTATTGCCGTATTTCTCGATGTTGACGAAGACCTTCTCCATCGGAAACCCGAGTTTCGTGATGGCCGAGTCAATGATCCGCTGATTCACCTGGTGCGGGATAATCATGCTCACCTTGTCAGCAGTCAGGTTGCACTTCACCATCGCATCGGTGATCAGTTCCTCAAAGCGGGTGACCGCGAATTTATACACCTCGCGGCCGTTGATCTTCATGTACTGCTGTCGCTTTTCGATCATCTCCTTGGAGATGGGGTGACGACTGCCCGGGGGGCAGTAAAGCATGTGCGAACCGTTGCCATCGGCGTGCAGCGAACCGTAGATCCAGCCGCGATCGGGATCATCGCAGCGTTGCAGTACCACAGCGCCAGCGCCGTCTCCGAACAGAATGCAACTTCCGCGGTCGGTATAGTCGGTCAGGCGGGAAATCGTCTCGGTGCCAAGAACCAACACATTGCGATGCCGGCCACTGCGGACGTACTGCGCCCCGACATCCAGAGCAAAAAGGAAACCCGAACATGCTGCCTGGACGTCAAACGCCGGCGTGTCATTGAGACCCAGGTCGCGGGCGATGAAGCAGCCCGTCGATGGAAAGGTCATCTCCGGCGTGATCGTGCCGCAAACGATCAGATCCAGGTCCTTAGGGCTCAGGCTCGCCGCGGCGAGCGCCTTTTTTGCCGCCTCAAGGCCCAGCGTGCCGGTAGTTTCGCCCTCAGCAGCGATCCGACGTTCTTTGATGCCGGTGCGCTGGGTGATCCATTCGTCATTCGTATCGACCATCTTGGCGAGGTCGTCGTTGGTCAGACGCTTACTCGGCAGAGCGCTGCCGGTTCCGGCGATAATGGCTCCAAATGTCGACATCGTTGGCACTACTCAAAAGTCCTCTGTACCTGCTTGCGGTCTCTCGTCCTCCGGGCGCACGGTGCGCACTGGCGGCGAGACCCCACACAGGAGGGTTACAACCGGGTTACTCGTCTTCGCTCACGGGAATGCTCTTGGCAATCCGCTCGACAATGCGCTCGTTCACCTTGACGGTAAAGAACTGTTTGCCGACGCGAACCGCGTTCTTGATGGCCTTGGCCTGGCTCCGGCCGTGGCAGATCAGCGAATATCCGCCAACACCCAGCAAGGGCGCGCCGCCGGCTTCCTGCCAGTCGTGCTTCTTCAGCAGTGTCCGCATCACCGGCTCAAACTGCTTCAGCAGCTCGGGGGCGTTCTCCTGAAGCTCGGCGATGATCATCTGGAACAGGCCTTCGGCCATTCCCTCGGCCAGCTTGAGGATGATATTGCCGACAAAACCATCGCAGACAACAACGTCGACCACACCTTTGAAGATGTCGCGGCCTTCGACGTTGCCCACAAAGTTGATCAACGGCTCATCGCGCATGAGCTTACGTGCATTCTTAACTGTCTGCGTGCCCTTGGCATCTTCTTCGCCGATCGACATCAGGCCCACGCGCGGGTTGCTGACGCCACAGATGGCATCCGCATACGCACTGGCCATGATCGCATACTGGTGCAGGTGCTTGGGCTTGGGAGTGATGTTGGCCCCGACATCGCACAAAACGACCGGGCCATGGAAAGTGGGCATGACAATCGCGATGCCCGGCCGGCTCACGCCGCTCAGCGTCCGCATCCGCAACTGCGAAGCGGCCACGCACGCCCCGGTATTGCCCGCCGAGATCACCACATCGGCCTCACCCCTGGCCGCCATCTTGCACATTACACTAATAGAACTGTCAGGCTTGGACCGGATCGCATCCACCGGCGAATCATCCATCTCGATGACCTGGGTGGTGTGGACGATGGTGTAGCGCGACTTCTGCTGCTCCGTCAGACCGGAACTGGCCAGACCCTCGGCACAGACTTTCTGATCGCCGACCAGAAGAATAGAGTCATCTTCGCCAAGGTATTCAATCGCCTGCCAGCATCCCTTGAGGATTTCTACTGGGGCGTGATCGCCTCCCATCACATCCACCGCGACTCGCACCTGAGATCCTCCCTTTGTCTAGCTTGGGAAGGAAGGTCTGGCCGGCAAATCCCCGTTGGGTGCCGCCAACAACCCACCCTAGGCATCGGCCGTCTCGGGCATCTTCAACGCCAGATCGGGATTGACGAAGCCACAGTTGTCGCAAGCGGCATGGGGCAGCTTGGCGCTGCCGCACTGGGCGCACTTGACGATATGAACCGGGCTTAAAGCCTGATGCGAGCGACGTTTACGCTTGCGAGACTTGCTGATTTTTTGTACTGGTTGCATGGACCAACTCCTAACGACCTCATTGCTGCGCCTGCCGGCGACCAATCAAGACGCACCGGCGACACCGCCGCACGCACTACAAAACACAGCGGCGGGTAAAACCCCGCCGCCGCGTGTAGAGAAGGGGTACAGTATGGATACGCCCTTGGGCTGTCAAGCACTGCCTCTACCGGCCCCACTTGACTTCCCCGCACACCTGCCGACCATGGCGGACGATGCCACGCCGAGTGTTCATAACCGCCGCCGAGGTCAGTGGTGACCTCCATGCCGCCGAGCTGGTCAGAAGCCTCAAGCGCCTTGACCCCTCTCTCCGGATCGAGGGCCATGGCGGTCCGCGCATGCGCGAGGCCGGCTGCCGCATCATCTACGACACCACCAAACGCGCCGCCATGGGCATCTCGGGCGTCAGCCGCATTTTCGAGATGTGGCGGCTGCTGCAGTGGACGCGTGAGCACTTCCAGAACCGCAAGCCCGACCTGCAGATCTGCGTCGATTCGCCGGCGATGAACTTCCACTTCGCTCGTGCTGCCAAAGAGCGCGGCTTGCCCGTCCTCTACTACATCGCCCCGCAGCTATGGGCCTGGCGCGAAGGCCGCATGGAGAAACTGCGAAAGTGGGTGGACCGCGTTGCCTGCATCCTGCCCTTTGAAGAGGCCTACTTCCGCAAGCACGGCGTCCAGGCCACCTTCGTCGGACATCCGCTATTCGATGAACTGCCTAAAGATCGCGTCGTCGCCGCCGCACTCAAATTCCCCAGCCGCCCGGCCATTGTGGGCCTGCTTCCCGGTTCCCGACGCAGCGAAGCCGTCGCCAATTTTCCCCATCTGTTGGATGTCGCCCGTCGGCTCAACCACGAAATCCCCAACCTGAGCTTCCGCGTCCCCACCACCGCGCAGACCCATGCCGTCGTATCGGAACTGATTACCCGGCACTCACTGGGCCGCTTTCGCCTCAAGGGCGACAAGATCGCCACCGCCTTGGACAGCTTCGACAAGATGGTGCCGGAATGTGACCTGTGCCTGACCGTCTCGGGCACCGCCACCTTGCACGTTGCCTGCTTCGGTGTGCCCATGATCGTTGTCTATCGGGGCAGCCCTATTCTCTGGAATCTGATCGGCCGCTGGCTGATCAAGACACGGACCTTCTCGCTGGTGAACCTGCTGGCCGACGACAAGCGCCTCGTCCCCGAATACGTGCCCTGGCATGGCTCCAATAAGCCCGTCTTCCTGCACGCCCTGGACTACCTCAGGAACCCGGAACTGCTCGCCTCTCAGCGCAAACGGCTGCTGGATCTGGTCGCCCATCTCGATCGCGAAGGCGCCAGCACCAACACCGCTAAGATCGCCCTTAGCCTGATGGGCAGCGCACAGCTCCCTCCGCTATCACACGATTAACCGGTCACATCCCTTGCATTTGCTCAAGAATCGGCTATAGTTACGTGTCCCGGTCAAGATGCCGGGAAGTGTCTATGAATAAGCTCGCAGGACAGTCGTGCAAAAGGCAGCAGATGCAGGCGAAACAGATCGCCTCGCATCAGACGTGCTTTGGCACGTTTTGACCTCCCGAGCCAATTCTCGGCCGGGAGTTCACCCCGGCGAGCAATACCCCTCACAACACCCCGGTATGAACTCCTGACTCGAGAACAAAACGAGTGATTCGTCCGTTTTACTGTTGTGAGGAGTGAAAGCCATGACTGGGCTATTGCAGGTTCGATACGCGTATAAGGGGTTTGATGTGCCTCTGGACCAGCTGGGCGTCAAGGACGTCGCCGATGAGCGTCGCATCAAGCAGGCTCTGGCACGATACCTGACCGTCCCTATGGACTGGCTCAACCCATTCGTCCTCCAGCACGATCGCGAAGGAAACGTAATGCTGCGCCAGGTTGCGCTCGATTAACGTTTATGCAATGCGAAGTGTATGCCTTCGGACGCCTGTGGGAGGCAGGCGAGTTCTGATTGCAGCGTTGGTGGCACGGCCACTGCCAAAGGCAATACACTGGTAAGGAGCGTGAACAGAGCGAAACGAATTGTCGTCGCGGTGCTGGTTCTCGCCATTGCGGCGATGCTTGCGCTGGCGATCTGGCGGCATACGCTTGATCTGCGCTCGGGTTACCTTCTGGTGCTGGGGATCATTCTCGGTGCATTGTATGCGATCTCGCCCCGCAGCTACGACACCATTCTTGCGGCCATTAAGCGGCTGAGATCTCGGATTGGTCCCTTGAGCTTTGGTGTTGACGCCAAACTGACCGACGATGACGATCCACGCAACCTCAATCCCAAGGTGTATCTACCGATTCTGTTGGGAGCAATCGTGGTGGCCGCCGTCATAGCGTTCGTGTACCTCCACAGATGAGCCGTCGTTACTGGGCGCGAGTCGTTCATCAGAACCCCGTGGCACAGGCGTCTTCGCCTGTGGTGCCGCGGCCGTCTCGGCCGCATGGCGGAGGGCAAAGGGGACCCAGGAATGCGAGGCACTCTTGCGGGCGGGAAGCGGCGCCGATGGCTATGGTCCTCTTGCCCGCCGCCCTCGACCCGCCGACGGGTCGGGGCACCGCAGCCGGGACGGCTGCGCCACGGCGGATGCTGTGGATCCCGTCTCGTGGTCAAGATAGGGTGCGGGGTCTCGTTCACCACGTTGTGCGCTTACGCACGTTGACGGGCTGGCGGCGGATCTCCAGCCAGTACTCCTCCCGGGCGTCGTCATCGATCTCTGCCGGAACCTTCCCGCCATAGCGAAACCGGCCTACTGTCATGCTACTTCCCGCCTTGAGTGTCCTGCGCCCGCAGTCAAGCGGCTGTGGTCGCGGTGCTGGCGGGCAGTATACTCCGCCCCTCGTATGGCTGAACCGTGCATCAAGCGCCTGACTTCCGGCGGCATCATCGTCAATTACCTCTGCTCCTCCGCGTGCGGGCATTGCCTGTATCGCTCTTCGCCCCGGCGGGAGCGGGGATACATGCGGCCGGAAGCCTTGCGGCCGATGCTCTTAAAGGTGGCGGATCTGGGATGCAGTTCCATGCACATCGGTGGGGGAGAGCCGCTGCTCGATGAGGATGGTCTGGTCGCAGTCCTTGATGTCTGCCGCGAATGCGGGATGGGGATCGACTACGTCGAAACCAACTCGTCCTGGTACCGCGACGACGAATCGGCCATGCGGACGCTGGAGCGGCTGCTGGAGCACGGCGGCGATACGCTACTGATCTCCATCAGCCCCTTTCACAGCGAGTACATTCCGTTCAGGAAGGTGCGCGCTGTCTTGGCGACGTGCCGGGCAACCGGCATGCGGACCTTCCCATGGACGACCGAGTATGTGCCGGAGATCTCGCAGCTCGATGAGGCCAAGCCGCACAAGCTCGCGGAGTTCAAGCAGCACTTCGGCGAAGACTTCCTCCGGACGATCCCACAGCGGTATTCACTGAATCTGAACGGCCGGTGCCTGGAGACATTCCGCGATGAACTGCCCGGCATCCCGCCTCAGCGCATCCTCGCAGAAACGCGCAGGCCCTGTTCGGAGATGTGGCAGAGTTCCCATTTCCACATCGACCTGCACGGGAACTACGTGCTGACTTCGTGTGTGGGCCTGGCCTGCCGTGCCGATGATCTTGGCCGGCCGCTGGCGGCACAGAAGTATCCCTGGCTAAACCTTCTGCACAACGAGGGTCTGGCAGGGCTGTACCAGCGGGCGACGGATGAATATGCCTTCACACCCCGGCCGACTTATCTGAATAAATGCGACCTGTGCCAGCACATCCGCCAGCACCTGGTCATCGACAGAGGCATCAGCTCACCCGACCTGCAGCCGGTGGGGTTCTATCGCGAAGCGTAGGCCCTCGTGAACTCCTTCGCACTCCCTATGAAGCGAAGATGTGCAGGCCGCGATCTTCGCACATCTGAACAAGTTCAATCAGCGTTTCCTGGCGCGCCGTCCACCCTGAACTTAGGATGATCCAGTTGGCTCGATGGCCGGTGAAATCGCAAACATCGATGCTAAAGGGCGCATCATCCCCGTCGCCAAAACGCTTGCGGATAGCATCGGCGAACGCGTGGGCGTCGAAGCGGACAATCGCGAAAGACGCTTGATCCTTTCCGAAGCCGGCCATTACCCCAGACTCGGACCGGAACGGCCAGCCGGGCCGCCACCTCCAGATTGCGAGTGTTTGTCCCATTGCGCATGACTCCTTACCGAGCGCACGCCCTATCAGGCAACCCGCCGACGCTTTACCTTGAGCAGCGCCTTGTCGATCTTGGCCATGATGCGTCGCGTCACCGTCTGCTTGCCGGTCTCGATGCGGCTGATCGTCTCCTGCCGCACACCGGCCAGGCGTGCCAGTTCAGTCTGACTCAGCCCCAGCACCCGGCGCTCCTTGATCACATCCCTGGCGATCGAGGCACGTGCATAGGCGATGGCATCGACAGTGCCATCTGCATCGGCCTTGGGCAGTGCCTGCAAAGGCCCTTCCTCGCCAGTCCGAGTACGCGCAGCAAGCCGATCCCAGTCACTCTTGGCGATAATGACGTATTCGCGGCCATCCAATGTCAGTGTCTGCATAGTCATGACGACTTCGTTATGACATAATATGCCATAGTGTCAAGCGAACGGTTGACGGGGCAGAGAACGGCGACTTGCCACTTGCCGACCTCCTACCCCCCCGCACGCCTGTGGCAAGTGGCAAGTCGAATTCTCTCGACCTCGGGAAGGCTTCCGGCTACCCTTCTCATCACCGGCCCGTCAGAGCTCACCGGGTGAAGCCGTAACCGGCACACTCGGCGATTATCCTGCCATCTTTTCCGGTGCAAATTCAGGAGGACTCCATGCCACGCAGCAAGTCTCATGCGGCATCCCGCCAGGCTCTGACCGTCAGGGAAAAAGCCGATGCCATCATCATTCGCTCGCCGTGGTGGCAGGTGCAGCACCGCCGCGGCTACGGCGGATGCTTCTGTTCCATCCGCTTCACCCATGGCTCTGGGAAGAATCTCCTCTCCTCTCCTGTCACCTCGGCCATTCGGCTGAACACGTTGCTGGGGCTGCGCGATCCGGAAACGCCCATCTTCCCCATCTACCACGAGCACTTTGACTCTCGCGCCTCGGTCACCGTCAAGCAATCCCCCGACTGCGTCGCGGTCATTGCCGAAGGCACATATCGCGACGAGAAGGGCGCCGACGTCGGGGTGCGCTTCCGGCACCGCTACGAGTATCGCCAATGGGGCCTTGTGACCACCGAGTTGGAGATTATTCCGGACAAGGCCCTTGAGGGCGTACTGGAAGTTAGCGTTGTCAATATGGCCCTTCGCCCCGGCCTCACGCACGCCTACGTCCGCCAGCATCCGGCGACCAACCCCAACGTCGATCTTCGCGGCGGCTTTGAATGGCATCCGTTGCAGGGCAAGCCGGTCTTCCGCGGCCGTTACTGCCCGATCCACATCGTCTGCTTTGAAAAAGGCGTTGAGGGCATCGAGATGTTTCCCACCAGCGACCTGGCCGAGTGGGATACCGGATTGTCGCCCAGCGAGGGGCTGGGCCTCTACGTCGTCTCCGGCGGCGGACCGCGCCCGACCACCGTTCTATTCAATCCTTACGCCATCGGATTCCGCCGCGTCCCCATTACCATCGACAAGCCGATCCGCTTCCGCCTCAACTTCGGCCTCCCCTCCATCAAGCCGGCCGACACCACCGCCATCCCCTATTTCCACATGGGCGCTGACAGCCGCTGGCCTTCGGACGACGATCTGGTCCGCGCATCCAAAGCCGGCGTCAAACTCATTCGCTTCCACAACGACTACCGCGAGGATGGCCCCTTCTGGCACGATGGCGCATACCCTCCCTACGACGCCGGGGGCATGCACGAACTGCGCCGCATCATCAACACCAGCCACCATCTGGGGATGAAGATCGTCCCCTACATTTCCGTCAAGGAATTGCACCCCGACGCCCCCGGCTACCAGGAGCACGCCAATGAATGGGCTCAGGTTCCCGCGCCCACCGTCCGCGACATCCACACCTGGTACTACACCGGTGAGTTCGGCCGGCTCATGTGCCTGCAGAGCGGCTGGCTCGAACGCCGCAAGCGCGATGTTGATACCATCCTCTCCGATCTCGACTGGGATGGGCTCTATTTCGACTGGACCAAGCCCCTGCCCTGCTGTCACGAGAAGCATCTTCCCGGCCGCTACCACACCGACACCGACGCGTACCTCGAATTCCTCTTCTATTGCCGCCAGCGCGTTGGCCCCAAGGGCATCATGTTCCTGCACCTGTCCGGCTACCCCTACATGATTGCCGAGAACCTCTCCGATGTGACCTTCATCTACGAGGATGTCGGCAACTTCTTTCCCGCGCCCAACGACTACCCAGTGCACTGCCGCTTCGTCCCCATTGTGTCGCGATATCTCGCCACCGGAGCCGCGGGCGGCTCCGTCGATGCACGCCGGCTGATCATGGGCTCTCTGCTCAACGGCCAACCCACCGCCTGCCATCTCGATGGCGGGTACGGTGAGGAGCTTCTGGTGGAACAGACTCTCTTCGCCAATGAGGACCTCTCGCAGTTCCGCCTCTGCCGTTGCGAGGAAAAGCCAGTCGAAACCGGCCGCGAGAATGTCTACGCCTCCATCTGGCACAACCAGGGCAGAGCCATGATCTACCTTGCCAACTTCTCCGACAAGAGTTCCCGGGGCACGATGCGCTTCGATCCCGCAGCATTCGGCTTCAAGAACGCCCGAAGCATCTCATCCTGGCGCATGCAGACTTCAGGTCGCGCCAAATCGTCGATCCCCTCTGCAGAGGAATCGCCGCGCGCCAGCCTGGTGCCCAGATCGCTCAAGACCACAGGACTGCCCTACTCGCTGGGTCCCTGGGGATCGGCCATGGTTCACCTGTCGCTGTGAAGCCCCTGAACCATCACGTTTCTTTCTTCTTCACGTGCGTGGCGGTGGGATAGTACTCGCCGGCATATTCCTTGGGCACTTCCTGTTTCACCGGCGCATTTGCGCTATCCAAGGGACCGGCCACGAGCTTCTTGATCTCCGGTTCGGCCTCATCGGCAACTTCGCCACCGGGCCCGCGGTCGACCTTGAAGTCGCCCAGGCCCGCTTCCATGGCGGCGATCCGCTTCAGGTCATCCTCACTCAGCGCCATCGACGAAGGCTTGGCAAGAGAAGCAACTCCATTGTCGGCATCGTAGGAGGCCGTCGCCTTGCGACCAAAGAGGCGCTGCCAGAGCGAGGGCCGCTCGTCGTCTTCCTGGCCGGCATAGCCTGCCGCCGCCAGCCGTCGCAGCACAAGTGGCCAGACGATTCCGATCAACAGCAGGCTGCCGCCGACCCAGATGGTGTAGGTCCATCGCGGCTCATCCCAGAATGCATAGCGGTAGGAAACCCACGGCCGGTCTTTCGCCACGCCCGCCAGATAGGTAGTCAGCGGCTGCGGGCCTTTGCCACCGAGGTCGATCGGATCATCCACCAGAGTACTCTTGGGCACATACTGCCAGGCGCCCTTCGTCGATGCCGCGGTGAGCAACTGATAGGTGACCGGGGCCTTGCGGCTGGCGGCCTTGGCATACGGCTGCACCAGCTCAACGGCGGGATACACCGTCACCGACTTGATATAAGGGAACACCTCGCCCGTAACGGGACTCTTTTGCGGCTGTTGCGTCAGCGCTCTGATGAACTGAACCTGCGCATACGTCTGAACTACGGCAGTCTGTCCCATCGTGACATGCAGCCACGCAATGATCGTGCCCACGGCAAGCGCCAAGGCGATCCACTTTCCCCAGGATACACGTTGTACTCTCATACCCACCTCTCTATACCCCGGAGAGAACCAAAAGTTGCCTTTGGGCGTTACAATGCCCGTTAAGCCATGGAAAAATCGGTCTGCCTGGAACCTCAGATCCTCTTAACCGCCTACTCGCAGGGCGTATTTCCCATGGCGGATGAGGATGGCCTGATCCGGTGGTATACCGCCGACCCACGCGGCATTCTGCCACTGGAGGGTTTCCATGTTCCCAGGACCCTTGGGCAACTGATTCGGCAGCGCCGATTCGAAATCCGGATCAATCATGCCTTTGGCGAGGTGATGCAAGGATGCATGAAAGCCCGCCCCAGCTCGTGGATAAACGGCCAGATCGTTGCAGCATATACTCGCCTGCACGAACTGGGTTTTGCCCATAGCGTGGAGGCGTGGCAGGAGGGCAAACTGGCCGGCGGGCTCTACGGGGTAAGCCTGGGAGCGGCTTTCTTCGGCGAAAGCATGTTCCACAGCGTCCGTGATGCGAGCAAGGTCGCCCTGTTCCATCTTGTCGAGCGCCTGCGAGAACGCGGTTATGAGCTGCTGGATACCCAGGCCACCACCGAGCACCTGTGCCGGTTTGGAGCAACCAACATCCCGGCCGATCGATACATGGTGCTATTGCGGCAAGCAATCGCCAAACCGCGGGATTTTGCGTGATCGAGCGTGAGGCTACTGTGAGGCAGGCGTGACTGACGCATGCCCAAACACCGATCTGGTAGCACTGAACCGCTCCAGCACGCTACAATGCACTCCGGTTCTACGGAACAAAACTGGAGACGAAACATGATCTATCGCCTTCTCTTGGCACTCGCGGCGCTATCCCTGATGCTGTGCGCGGTTTCCTGCAAGGGCGCAAAGTTCTACACGGTGGGGGTGATGAACCGGTCGCAGGGCGATATCCAGGAAGTGACAATCCTGTGGGGCAAGGAGACCATGGGGTACGGGAACATCCTGGAAGGCCGTAATGCGACCAAGACCCCGTTCTTCTCCAAGCCTCCGGCCACGATCACGCTCTCGTGGAAGTCCGGTGATCAGCAGTGCACCATGGATATCAACATGGTGGATCTCATCCCCGATGCATTTGATGGTACGATTTATTTGATCATCAAAGGACCCAATTCGGTGGGCGTCGGCACGGTGAAAGACGGTGACCGGGCAGGTTACGAGAAGCTGAGCTCAGAGAAGTAGAGACAGAACCAGACCTTATTTGCGGTATCGTGTCGTGTCCGGTACAAGGACGACTTGCCTTGGCAAATCAGGCGGCTTAGGCAGGTTCGGAACACGATGATTGAGGCGGTCTTATTCGATCTGGGCGACACGCTGCTGGATTTCGATCCACTGCCGCGCCGGCAACTGTTTGAGTCGGCCGCCCATGCCACCTACGAACACCTGAAGAACAGAGGCTGCAAACTGCCAGAGTTCCGAAAGTACTATGCGCTTCACATCCGCACGGTGCAGTGGGAGTATATCTGGTCAACGCTGCGTGGACGCGAGATCGACAGCTTCAGGGCGCTATACCGCTGGTGCACCAGACAAGGCTATCCCAACGATGATGAGTCGATCCGCGAGCTGATCTGGATGTGGTATCAGCCAACCATCCCACGCAGCACGGTTGCGCCGGATGTGATCCCCGCGCTGCGGCAACTGCAGGCGGATGGGCTGCGGCTGGGGCTGGTCTCGAATACCCTGCTGCCGGGCTGTGTGCTCGATCGCCACCTGGAAATGGTGGGCCTGAAGGAGTTCTTCCCGATCCGCATCTACAGCTCCGAGGTGGGATACCGCAAGCCGAAAAGGATCATCTTCCAGGCGGCACTGGACGCCCTGAAACTCCCCGCCGAGAGCTGCCTGTTTGTCGGGGATCTGGTGAAGACCGACATCAAGGGCGCCCGGCGGATAGGCATGACCACCATCCTGCGGAAGACCGCCAAGCGTCAAGACACCGCCATGGCGCACCACCGGATCGACGCCATCGGCGACCTGCCGCAACTGGTTCGCAGAATCCGCGGTGAAGTTGATGCCAGCTGCCCCGTGGTTTGACAGTGCTGCTGCACCCCAGTACATTCGCTCTGCAGTTTGGAGTTGACCTTTCGATGCGTCTCCGACTGATTTGCGGAGGCCTGTCCCCGGCGTTTTTAAGGATCGACTTTGGCTGCAACAGTAGTCATTCCTGCTCGCTTTGGTTCAACTCGTTTCCCCGCCAAGATTCTCGCCGCAGCGACCGGCAGACCGCTGGTTCAGCATGTGGTCGATCAGGTGCGGCAGTGCAAACGGGTTGGCCGGATCATCGTCGCCACCGACGATGTGCGGATTACCGATGCCCTCAAGCGATTTGGCACCGAAGTGCGGATGACTTCGCCGGCTCATCAGAGCGGCACCGACCGCATTGCCGAAGTCGCCGGCGCCCTTTCCGATGACATCGTGGTCAACGTGCAGGGCGATGAGCCGGAAATCGAGCCGGAGATCGTTGATGCCCTGATCGAGCGGCTCATATCCCACAGCGATGACATGGCCACCGCCGCCACACCCTTCGCGCCCGGCGCTGACCCGGCCAACCCCAACCTGGTGAAAGTGATCCTGGCCACCGATGGCCGGGCGATCTATTTCTCTCGCTCGCCGATCCCCTATCGCCGGGAAGCGTCCGTTGAGCCACCGTATCTCCTGCACCTGGGCATCTATGCCTATCGCCGCAGCTTCCTCCTGGAGTTTGCCTCCTGGAAGCCCACGCCGCTGGAGATGGCCGAGAAACTTGAGCAGTTGCGCGCCCTGGAGCACGGCAAAACGATCTTCGTCCTGAAGGTTAACCGCGCCACCCACGGTATCGATACCAAAGAGCAGTACGACGCCTTCGTCAAACGCTGGAAACAACGAATGACGAATGACCAATGACTATTGACCAAGAAACAAAGCCATGAGCACACAAGACCTACTGAGCAAAGTCGGCCAGTCGCATGAGGAGAGCGAGTTCTACACACCGCTGCCCGATGGCTATACCCGCGGCAAGGTGCGCTATGTCATCGTCGTCGGCACCGTCATGAGCGGCCTGGGCAAGGGGATCTTCTCCTCATCGCTCGCCAAGTTGTTGCAGGACAAGGGGTTAAAAGTCGCCCCGATCAAGATGGAGGGGTATCTCAATATCGACTCCGGCACGCTCAACCCCTATCGCCACGGCGAGGTGTTTGTTCTGGATGATGGCATGGAGTGCGACATGGACCTGGGCACCTACGAGCGCCTGCTCGACCAGGACCTGTCGGGGGCCAACTTCACCACCAACGGCCAGATCCTCTCGACCGTGCTCAAGAAAGAGCGTGAAGGCGGATTCCTCGGCCGCGATGTGCAGGTCATCCCGCACGTGGTCGGCGAGATCAAGCTGAAACTGCGCGAGCTGGCGGTGAGGTCCAAGGCCGATGTCGTGTTCGTCGAAATCGGCGGAACCGTCGGCGACTATGAGAACTCCTTCTACCTCGAAGCCTGCCGTCAGATGGCCTTCGAAGAAGGTGAAGAATCGGTATGTTTCGTCGCCCTGACCTATGTGCTGGAGCCGGGCGCTCTGGGTGAGCAGAAATCCAAGGCCGCCCAGCTTGGCATCAAGCGTTTGATGGAAATGGGCATCATGCCCGACATCATTGCCTGCCGGGCGACCAACCCCGTCACCGAGAAGATACGGCAGAAGATCTCGATGTACACCAACGTGCCGATGCGGCGCGTGATCTCGATGCACGATGTCGATTCGATCTATCGCATCCCCGAAAGTCTGCGGCAAGGCGGCATCGATCGCGAAGTACTGACGCTGCTCTCTCTGCATGACCGCGTGGACCAGGCGAAAGAAGATCACGCCCGGTCCCGCTGGCAGTGGTATGCCGACCGCATCGGCCGGCAGAAGGGCAAGGTGCACATCGCCCTTACCGGCAAATATGCCGCATTGCGCGATGCCTATGCATCGGTCATCAAGGCCGCCGAACACTGCTCGGTCCATCTGGGCACGCATGTCGAGTTCAGCTTCATCGAGACCAGTGATGTCACGGCCGCCAACGTCGCCGAACAACTCAAAGGGTGCCATGGCATCATCGTGCCGGGCGGCTTCGGCGTCCGCGGCACCGAAGGCAAGATTGAATGCATTCGCTACGCGCGTGAGAATAAGATGCCCTATCTGGGGCTGTGCCTGGGCTTCCAGATGGCGGTGATCGAGTTTGCCAGGAATGTCTGCGGACTCACTTGCGCCAACTCGACCGAGTTTGACGTGAATTGCCAGAACCCCGTGATCGACATTCTGCCCGAGCAGAAGAAGATCGAAGGCCTTGGCGGCAACATGCGCCTCGGTGGCAAGGATGTGGAGATCAAGCCCGGCACTCTTGCCGCGGAGCTATACGCCAACGCCGCAACCGCGCGTCTGCGCTTCCGCCATCGTTACGAGGTCGATCCGCGCTACATCGAAACGCTGGAGAAGCACGGCATGGTCTTCTCCGGCAAAGCTCCCAAACACCCCATCATGCAGATCCTGGAACTGCCGCGGACCATGCACCCATTCTTCCTGGGTACGCAAGCCCACCCCGAGTTGACCAGCCGCCCCCTGCGCCCCAGCCCCATGTTCATGGGCCTGATCAAGGCGGCCATTGAATTCGCGAAGAAGTAGCTCGCAAGACCTAATCGTCGGGGTTGTCCAGAAGCTGCCGCAAGCGGCCGGCGAGGACGGGCGGCAGTCTGCTTAGCCACTGGGCGTCGATGAGCCCGATGTCGATGAGGTCGCGAAGGTGGGTGCGGTCTTTGTCGCGGAAAGCCGTCAGCTTGATGCGGACCAGGGCCTCGAGGGCGATAACGCGGTACTGGCCGGCGTCTTCGGATTCGCTGACATCGGGGTTCGCAAGGGGCTCCTGTGGCCTGACCTTCTCGTTGGCAAACACGATGTGAACCGCCTCGCGCGGCTTGGCGTCGGGGCCATCGAGAAAGACATCTAGACCGGCGGCGTGGCGATAGACAAAACCCGCGGACTCCAGAGCGGCTTTCGCGGCGGGCAGATCCTCCCTGCGGATTAGTATATCGACGTCCTGCGTATTACGGACGGCGGCTTCATCAACGCGAGAAACCCACAGCGCCACGGCATTGCCGCCAGCGACGGCATAAATAACGTTGCCAGCGCGCAGAGCGGCGGCGGCCCGGAGGAGACGTTGGCGCACTTTCTCCACAGCGTTGACCATCCTTTCCAGAGAGAATGGCCCGATGGCCATAATCATAGCCATATTGTAATCCCGCCGCCCGCCGGAGGCGACAGCCCTTAAGCCCTTTCTCTTTTCGCAATCCCGAATCGCTGAACGCAATGTCAATCAACAATCAACATTCAACAGTTCCGCACGTGACCGCTTCGAGACCCCGCACTATTCACGTCCTCCGTCTCCTACGGCAGAAGTAGTCGCATCGCTACTGTCCTCCGTTCCATCCGCCGGTGAGCTCGCGAGCAGCTCGTCGAGGTTCAACTTCGCTATCTCATTGTCCGGTCGCAGCACAAGGCAGCGGCGCAGGTCTTCGATGGCGGCCGCCCGCTGCTTGCTCCGCATGTAGAGCATTCCGCGGAAACTGTACCAGGCAGCGGTCTTGTCATCGAGTTCGATCGCCCGGCTCAAGTCCGCGATCGCTTCCTGAAGCTGACCCCGACGCCAGTGCTCCTCGCCCCGATAGGCGTAAGCCCGCGCATGCTCCGGATTGAGTTCGATCCTGCGCGTATACCACGCGATAACAGCCTCGGGCCCATCATCCATCCGATGGCCCTCAACTCGGCACTGTCGCAGTTCCTCCTGGCAGTCCTGACACAATCCCGGCCGGCGCAATCCGCGCATCAGGACATGCGCTAAGACACGCCCTTTTCCCCCGCCAAACAGAACACAGCATGCATGTGTGCAGTGATCCAAGGCGGCACGGTGCTCCCGCCGCGCGGGCAGATGCAGCGTGTGACACAACTCGTGGAGTATGATCCAGCGCGCAGCATAACCTCGCCAGAAGCCCGTCTGGCGAATGCAAGTAGACGCCCAGGCCGCGTGCATCACAACACAGTGCCCGCCATCCGGCCGCCAGATGCAGCAATCCGTGCCGACCTCACGATCCCGGATTCGAGGCACACTCACCATTGTGATACCGAATGGCCCGCGCAAAGGCAGCCCGCCAACGAGGCCCTTCACCTGCTCCCAAGTGACACTGCCATCTGCGTCGGCCTCCAGCGTAAGCGCTGGCCCCGAGATGACCTTTACCTCGCCGGACAGGTACCGCCCGAAGTCCTCAAGCGCATCAGAAAGCAGCGGCTCATCCCATTGCACACCATTCGCCGAATGCACTTCGACAGTGACCTCGGCAGCATGGACAATCGGATACACCGGCGTGTGCATCGCCTCGGGATCGGCTTTCGCCCCACCGAACCACCGGCTGTACATCTCCAGCAAACCTGCCATTGCGCTCCTTTCCCATGTCCCAACTGCGCAAACATTGCCGACCTGCATTCACTCTCGCACCACAGGATGGATGCCGCGGCGACACGCAACGTCAATCATCAGTCACCTGACGGCTTGTCACAACACAGTTGCCGGGACATGGATGACAGTGGCTGTTATTCCATTGCCTTGTGCCTCTGCTTGAGGGCCCCTCTGCAGCCACGAATCCCTGAGCATCTTCGTTACGGATTGATCAATAATCAATAACTAAGTCCTCAAATCCCCATCTCCACTCGCCGCCTCTTTCTCCCGCACAACCTGCAACATCCGCCGACGCTTGGTCTCCCGCTGCCGATCCACATAGCCCGTCAGTAGTGCTACATCGTCCATGCGAGCCTCCCCCAATATTCACCTAACCGCTTGTCTCCGCAGCACTTACAGTATAGGTGGTATCCCCGCTCCAGAACCTGCGCACCTGCTACTTATCCACAGCCGCTCCCGCTCGATGCTGAGCGCAGCGAAGTCCCGGCCGCGCCGGGAGTCATTTCCGCGCGGCGGGCCGGAACCTATCTCCCCCTCGCGCATCCAACCCACTAGGCCGACCATCCTCGCCGGCCGCAAAGGAGCGTTCCCGTGCTGCGATGGATTCTCACACTCGTTACCATTCTCCTGCCCGCTTCCCTCTTCGCCGATGGCCTGATCATCATCGAACGCCTGCCCCATATCATCCCCGGGCATTTCCCCTTCGCCCCCCTGGAAGTCGGCTACCACCGTGTGAACGTGAAGATCGACGCCCAGGTCGCCGTCACCACGGTCGATCAGGAATTCATCAATCCCGGCTCCGCCCAACTGGAGGGAACCTACCTCTTTCCGCTGCCGCCCGGGTCTCACATCGACAAGTTCGCCATGGACATTGATGGCAAGATGGCCGACGCCGAGCTTCTCTCGGCCGACAAGGCCACGAGCATCTACGAGGAGATCGTCCGTCGCCATCGCGACCCTGCCCTGCTCGAATACGTCGGCCGCGATGCCTTCAAGGTTCGCGTCTTCCCCATCGAGCCCCACAGCCGCAAGCACATCAAGATCCGCTACACCCAGATCCTCAGATCCGACGGCGGCCTGGTTGAATACGTCTACCCGCTGAACACCGAGAAGTTCAGTTCCAAGCCCATCGGCGATGTCTCGGTAAAGGTGGAACTCGAGGCCAAGCGGCCGCTCAAGAGTGTCTACTGCCCCAGCCACAGCGCTGAAGTAAAACGCGATGGCGACAAGCGGGCGGTGATCGGCTGGGAAGAGCGCAACGTCCGCCCGGACACCGACTTCAAGGTCGTCTTCTCCACCGGCAACGACGGCATCGGCATGGATCTCCTCTCCTATCGCGATGACCGGGAGGGCGAAGGCGAAGGCTTCTTCATGCTTCTGCCATCGCCGGGCATGGTGCGAGCGGGCGGCCCAGCCCCGGCCAAGGACATCTGCTTCGTCCTCGACACCTCCGGCTCGATGGCTCAGAACGGCAAACTCGAGCAGGCGAAGAAAGCCATGGAATTCTGCCTGGCCAACCTGAACGAGCAGGACCATTTCCAGATCATCCGCTTCTCGACCGAATCCGAGCCACTGTTCGACAGCCTGCAGCCGGCCGACGCGCACCACCTGAGCAAAGCACGCGAGTTTGTCCACAATCTCAAGCCCATCGGCGGCACCGCCATCGGCGATGCCCTCACTCAGGCGCTCAAGGCCCGCCCCTCGAGCGATTCGTCCCGGCCATACGTCATGGTCTTCATGACCGACGGCCTGCCGACCGTCGGCGAGACCGACGAGGACCGCCTCGTCGCCAGGGCAACGCACAGCGCCGCCCCGCGAATCTTCACCTTCGGTGTGGGGACCGATGTGAACACGCATCTGCTGGATCGCATCGCTCAGGACACGCGCGGCTCCAGCCAATACGTACTTCCCAATGAGGATCTGGAGGTCAAGCTCTCCAGCTTCTACACCAAGATCAAAGAGCCCGCGTTAACGAATCTCAGACTGGAGATGAATGGCGTATCGCTGCAACAGGTTTATCCCAAGGAGCTGCCGGATCTGTTCTACGGAGAGCAGTTGATCGTGATGGGAAAGTACAAGACCGAGCGCGGTTCGCTCAGAACAGCCGTCAAGCTGTCGGGAACGATGGCCGGGAGAGACATCGTGGTCGCCGAGGATGTTGAGTTGCCCGAACGCGATACACGCTACGAGTTCGTGCCGCGGCTTTGGGCCACGCGCCGGGTGGGTTGGCTCCTCGATGAGATCCGCATGCATGGTGAGTCGGGAGAGTTGAAGGATGAAGTAACGCAGCTTGCCCGTCGCTACGGAATCGTGACGCCATACACGGCGTACCTGATTCTGGAAGATGAAGACCGGAGACACGTGCCAATGGGGATGCGAAGCATGCGGCAGATCGAAGAGAGCCGTGCGATGCGCGATGATGCCTTCGGGTTCTATGGCTCAGCTAAGGCTGAGGCAGCCGGCGGCGGTCGAGGCGGCATGGGTGGAGGCGCCATGGGCGGAGGCGGCATGGGTGCCCGTTCCGGCGCCCGGGCCGTCAACAACGCGCAGCGACTGGGAGACATGAAGGGGAGCTGGAACACGTCGCAGTCGGTCCAGGCGATGCCCTCCGCCGTAGCAGCCAGCCCCGCGCCGGCGGAGCAGGGATACCGAACGCAGCAGGCGGCCAGCGGGCAGAATCTCCGCGTCGTCAACGGCCGGGCGTTCTACCAGAACGGCAACGTCTGGGTCGATGGTACCGCCCAGACGCAGAAGGGCCTCAAGCAGCAGCAGATCAAGCTCGGCAGCGATGAATACTTCGCCCTGGTCTCGGCCAATCGCGAAGCCGCCCCGTGGCTGTCGCTGGGAACGGAAGTCGATGTTGTCATCGGAGATACGCTGTACCAGATTCGATAGAGGAAACCATGTACATGAGAATTGCATTGATCGTGGCCGCGGTCGCGGCCGTGTGCTGCCCCGCTCTCGCCGCCGAAAAGCCCCGCATCGAGGTGGCGTTCGTGCTTGACTCAACCGGATCGATGGGTGGACTGATCGAGGGCGCCAAGCAGAAGATCTGGTCGATCGCCAATGACTTCGTCAGCCGCAAACCATCGCCCGATCTGCGCATCGGCCTGGTGACCTACCGCGACCGTGGCGATGAATACATCACCAAGTCCTTCGAGCTCACCGACGACATCGACACGGTCTACACCAATCTCCGCTCCTTCTCCGCCGGTGGCGGCGGTGATGGGCCCGAATCGGTGAACCAGGCATTGGATGACGCTGTACACAAGTTGCACTGGAGCAAAGGTGATGGATCTCTGCGAGTGATCTTCCTCGTCGGCGACTACCCTCCGCACATGGACTACAAGAATGATGTGAAGTACCAGGTCTCCTGCCAGGATGCCGCTCGTCAAGGGATCATCATCAACACGATCCAGTGCGGCACCGAGAGCAGCACCACGCCCGTCTGGCAGGAAATCGCCCGCTTGTCTGAGGGACAGTTCGTGCAGCTTTCCCAAACCGGAGACATGGTGGCCGTCACCACGCCCTTTGATGCCCAGATCGCCAAACTCAGCGGCGAAGTGAGCACGACCGTCGTGACATATGGCTCGGCCACTGCACAGCACGAGGCAATGTCCAAGATGGCGATGCCCTCGGCCTCGCCCGCCCCGGCCGCCGCCGATCGCGCCACCTACAACCTGCGCTCCGGCGGCAAGGCGATCCAGGGCCGCGGCGATCTGCTGGCCGACATGAAGGAGGGAACGGTCAAGCTCGAGGCCGTAAAAGAAGCTGACCTGCCCGAAGACATGAAGAAGCTCACTCCCGAGCAGCGCAGGAGCTACGTCCAGGAACAACAGGCCAAACGCGACAAAATCAACACTCAACTGACGGAACTCTCGCGCCAGCGCGACGACTACATCGCCGCCGAGCGCAAGAAAGCTCCCGCCAACGCCGATTCGTTTGATGCCCGCGTCTCACAGATCGTCGCGGAGCAAGCCGCCAAACGCCTGAAGTAGCGAACTGGACGCGAGATGAAACTAACCAAACGCTTGCCTCCACAGTCTGACAGGATAGCATTTTGCTTGAGATTGGAACGTCGTTCTCTGTGATCTCACAAGCGCCAGCGGCCCCTGCATTGGATGGCCGGGGAATAGGTTTCGCTGTGCCGGTGTATCGTGGGGAATGCAGTTTGGACTATGGAGGGCCATCATGCGCGTGACACAAGATGTGAAATGGTCTGTTGCGGCCGGTGCGTTGGTACTTGCTGCGCTGATGATGAATTGCTCATGGTCAGCCAGATTGCTTGAGCCGGCATCCGCGTGGGCGCAAGATGCCGTTGCGCCACCAACTCCGGCCGAGGAGCAACCTGAGGCCCTGACGCGCGGTCCGGTGCACGAATCATTTGCGCAACCGGTGGTCACGGACACGCAGGATGCCATGGGCACGACCACCGCCCCGCCGCCGAACATTGTGGAGACTCCGCCCGATGAGCGGCCGGTTGGCGGCAGTGTCGCCTGGGTCCCTGGCTACTGGGCATGGGATGCCGACCGCCATGGGTACATCTGGGTCAGCGGCTGCTGGCGCGTCGCTCCGCCTGGCATGTCGTGGGTATCGGGGTACTGGACGAACACCACGGGCCAGTGGCAGTGGATCCCGGGGTTCTGGACCCCTTCAGCCAATCAGGCAATCGAGTACTTGCCTGCCCCTCCGGAAATCGCCGAGCCAGCACCGAGCGAAACGGTTGTGGCGGACACCATCTGGGTTCCATCGTGCTACTACTGGGTTGACGGGCGCTACGTGCTGCGGCGTGGATACTGGCTTCAGGCTCAGCCCGGCTGGGTGTGGATGCCGTCGCACTTCATCCGTACGCCGCGCGGCCACATTTTTGTCGCCGGACACTGGGATTATGACCTTGGACACCGTGGCGTTCTCTTTGCACCCGTGGCATTCGCGCCCGGAGTGCATTTCCGTGCAGGCTTTGCGTTCTCGCCGAGCATCACGATTGATGTAAGCCTGATGACCGGCAGCTTGTTCGTCTATCCACAGTACCATCACTACTACTTCGGCGACTACTACGACAGCGGCTACGCGCGCCTTGGCATCTACGCGTGGTTTGACGTCGACAGGCATCACCAGTGGTCCGACCCGATCTTCGTGCATGACCGCTGGCAGCATGGCCGGAGCGATCCGGACTGGGAACGGCACCTCCGCCGCGATTACGATGACCGCAGGGCACACGTGGATATGCGTCCCGCCAGGACGTACACCGAGATGCAGCAGCGCGTGTCGCACGCGCCCGAGCAGCAACGCCGGACGATGGAGTTCGCCCGCCCGCTGAACACGGTGGTCGCCAGCAAATCAGCCCCGGTAAGATTCGAGCACGTCACCCCGGAAACGCGGGCAACGGTAGCTCGGCAGGCCAGCGATGCGAACAAGTTCCGCGATGAGCGGATCGGCTGGGAGTCCATAAAGGGCCCGCAGTCGCCCGCCGATCGTCGCGCCCCGGTAGCGCCGCCCGACCGAAAGGGCGGCTCGATGACGCCAACCGATCACGGTAATACTCAGCCGATGCCGGGGCAGCGAGCGGAGCGAACAGCGCCTCCGGTCCAGAAACCGGATAGCGCATCCGGCAAGTCGGATCGTGTGACCGTGCGGTCGCGCCCGATTGCCGATGATCAGCGTGACACTCCGGGCACATCGCCAGGCCGCGGGGCACCTAAGGGATCCCAGACGCCAAGTGATTCCAATCGTCGCGGCGATTCTCAGAGAGATGTGAAGCCCGGTGATGACAGAGACAGGCACTGAACAATTGCCCGATGGACCTCGTGCAGGTCGGCATCGGCATTGACGAGCCGATACTTGGCCGGGTCGGCCTTCGCCTGCGCGAGGTAGTTTGCGTACACCTGCTGGTGATACGCCAGCGGCCGCTGTTCGAGCCGATCCTTGGCGCGGTTCAACCGTGCGAAGCTCTTCTCCGGCGCGATATCGAGGATGATCGTCAGATCCGGCCAGCGATGAGATATCGCAATGTCCGCCGTAGCATGGATCTCTTCGAATGTGAGCCCATCGCCGCCCAACTGATACGCCAGCGTGCTGGAAACGAACCGATCGCACAGCACGCACTTCCCTTGCGCCAGCGCTGGGGCAATCACCTCTTTCATCATCTGCGCCCGTGCTGACATATAGAGCATCATCTCACAGCGCATTCCCATCTCAGTGTTCTCTGGGTTCAGCAGGATCGCCCGAACCTGCTCGCCAATCCGCGTGGCGCCAGGATCTCGCACCGTCGTCACGTCCACATGATTGCTGCGTAGATAATCCGCCAGCAGCCGAAGTTGTGTGCTCTTCCCGCACCCTTCGGGCCCGTCAAGAACGATGAACTTGCCTTTAAGATGCTGCATGAATCTATGACCAATACCCAAATCTCACTGGTCAGGCAATCCCCGGCGCATCCTCGAGCAGGCGTAGTACGTGATCCGACCAACCGCAGATGCTCAATCTGAGCCTGGGAGGCATCACCTATCTCTTTTATTGTCCGAATACGCCATAACCACAGCTATTTTCAGCTCTTACGTCACGCGAAGGCCAGATCGCATCAATGATATGTACGAACCAAGTTGCAGATAAAATCGTCGCAGATTTGTCTTGCTAGCGAAGCTCTTTTCGCGCATGATATGAGCGTGGTCACGATGACCACTCTGTCCGGCCATGGGGGCCGACTTCTCGCTGATCTCTCGCGAGCGAGTTTGTGTCTGTCATTCAAGGTGCCAATCCACGGCGCGATTCCACCTCCATTTTGTGTCGTACTCGATGTTGAGTGCGTTTCAGGATGTTCCTGACGTTGGCTTTTGAACGCCATCTGGGTGCCCTTTGCATTCGGAGAACTCATGCATCAAACCATCCAATCTGCGGCTCAGATCCATGCCCAGCCGGGCAGCATCCTTGGTTACACCATCCAGGCTAGGATCGGCCACAGCGCCAGCGCCGAACTCTATAGCGCTTTCGATACCGACGGTCAGCGCGTCGCCATCAAGCATGTGCAATTCCGCGATGCTCGTTCCACACGTATGGTGGCGCAACTCCAGAATGAGTTGGAGTTTTCGCGAGTGATCTCGCACCCCGGCGTTCGCCGCGTCCAGAGCCTTGAAATGGAACTCAATGCTCAAGGCGAGCTGGCTGAGGCTGCTCTGGTGATGGAGTTCATCGACGGCGCGCCGATCCGGAGGCTGCCCGGGCTGAGCATCGGACAATCTCTCGCCTGGTTTGGCCAGGTTGCCTATGCTTTGGCAGCCATGCACCGCTGCCGCTTCATTCACTGCGACGTCAAGCCGGGGAACATCCTGGCCATGCGCGACGACCGCATCAAGCTCATCGACCTTGGACAGAGCTGCCCCATCGGCCACCGCAAGGCACATGCATCTGGCACGCGCGATTTCATGGCACCCGAGCAGACGCGACGAATGCCTCTCTCGCCAAAGACCGACATATACGGCTTCGGCGCAACGCTCTACTGGCTCCTCACGGGTGAACTGGTTCCCGCCATCGCGCCCGAGGAAGCGCTGCCCATGTGCAGCCGCGCGATACCGCCGATGGAGATAAACCCCCGGATTTCGCGGCCTGTCTCGGATCTGATCATGGCATGTATCCAACCTGATGAACGCCGTCGCCCGGAGAGTTTCGCCCAGATTGCTCCCCGCCTGGAGCTGATAGGCATGGAGACCCTTAGGGAACAACCAGCACTGGCGGCAGCCGGATGAGCCAAACTGATACATACGCCCAGATCGCCTTGATTGGAGCCGGACCGGTGGGGATTGAGATAGCCGTCGCACTCAGACAGGCGGGGCTGGACTATGTCCATCTCGACGCGGGTCAGATCGGGCAGACGATCGTTGGTTTTGCCCCGGGTACGCGTTTCTTCTCCTCCAATGAACGCATCGCCATCGCTGGCGTTCCGCTGCAAACGCCGGATCAGACCAAGTGTACGCGCGAGCAGTATCTGAATTACCTGCGGACAATCGTACAGCAGTTCGATCTGCAGATCCGCACCTATGAGCGCGTCAATGCGATTGTGCGCGAGCCCGGCGGCTTCATTCTCAACACTGAAGCGATCCATGGCCCGAACCGGTGTCGCGTCAGGAAGCTGATCCTGGCGACCGGCGGGACCGCCGGCCCGCGGAAGCTCGGAATCACCGGAGAGAATCAGAACTGCGTGCATCACCGTTTCACCGATCCGCATCTTTACTTCCGGCGGAAGCTGCTCGTCGTCGGCGGAAAGAACTCCGCGGTGGAAGCGGCCCTGCGCTGCCACCATGCCGGAGCACAGGTCTCGATCTCCTATCGCCGCCCTGCCCTTGATTCGGCTCACATTAAGTATTGGCTCTATCCTGAAATCAGCGGGCTTATCAGTTCTGGCCAGATTGCCGCGCATTGGGGCACGGTGCCTGTTGCCATCGATGGTTCAACTGTGACGCTCCGCGACGTGCAGACGGGTGTACAGCGGACCATCGAGACGGATTTCGTCCTGCTGCAGATCGGGTTCCATGCCGACATGAGCCTTGCCAGAATGGCGGGCGTGGAACTTGTTGGCGAGCGTGAGGTGCCCAAGATCAACGAAGCAACGATGGAGACGAACGTGCCGGATGTCTTCGTTGCCGGCACTGCGGTTGGTGGAATGCAGGAACAGTATCGGTTGTTCATCGAGAACTGCCACATTCATACCGGGCGGATCATTGCCGCCCTGACTGGAAAGGCGCCACCTTCATCAGAGCCGGTTGATTATCTCCGCCCGGAATCGTGAAATGGTTCATCGTGCGGCGCGCGTCCGCATCCGCGGTATCCTGTCCGCTCTTCGCCCATGCTGTACCCCAAAAAATGTTGCACGGCGGCAGATGGCCGCCGTGCAACCTGCGATAATAATGTCAGATCACTTACTTCGCGGGCGCTGCCGGAGGCATGGCCGGGTGGCCGGGAGGCAGGGCCGGCATCGTCGGCTGTGCTGCCGGGGCACTGAAGAACGCATCATCGAGCTTCACATTGCCGGCTTTCTTAAGCTGGGCGATCAGATCGGTGATTTTCTTCTGGCCGCCCCGCTGGGCATCTTCAGCTTTCACCTCTTCCAAGGCGGGCGTCTTGCGCTCCTGGGTCTGAATGATGTGCCAGCCGAACTGAGTCTTCACCGGTTCGGAGATCTCGCCATCCTTCAGGGCGAACGCCGCCTGCTCGAATGCAGGAGACATCATGCCGCGGCCGAAGAAACCGAGATCGCCGCCGCTGGTCTTCGCGGCCGGTTCATCACTTTCGGCCTTGGCGACGGTGGCGAAGTCCTCTTTCTTGTTCACGATTCGATCGCGGATCGCAACTGCCTTGGCTTTGGCTTCGGCGTCGGTGAGTTCTTTCGTACCGGGAGCGGCCGGCGCGGGTGACCCCTCGGCCCGGATCAGAATGTGGCGCGCTTTGACCTGCTCGAATTTCGACTTATCCGCATCATACATCGTCTTGAGCGTCGCCTCGTCGTAGGGCTTGGTTACGTTCTCCACCAGGATCTGCGCCAGCGCCTGCTGCGTAGCCATGTGGACGCGGAAGTCATTCTCAAAGCCGCGTTTCCTGGCTTCCTGGGCGAGCAGCATAAGCTGCACGATTTGATCACCCACCTGCGCCCTGTGAGCCGGCGGAAGCGCCGCCGCCTGTGGGCCCAGCAGATCGGCAAATTGCTTGGCGGTCAACTTTTCGTCGCCCACCTGAATGACCACCGTATCAGGACTGACAGCGGCGGCCACGGGGGCGGAAGCGGCGGGAACTGCGCCCGGAACGGCCGGGGCAGCGGCGTTCTGAGCCAGCGCCAGCGACACGGGGGCAAGCAGCGCAAGGGCAGCAAACACTTTCGTCAAAAGGACTCCTTGTAAAAGAGGAACCACTCTACCCGATGGGCGTTGTCGGCGGAAGCGATGATCGTGCGAGAATGTGGGGCGGACCTAACTGTCAGGGAAGATGCTCAGGACGGGTGGAAGAAGTCGGGAGTCAGAAGACAGTAGTCAGAAGTCAGACACGCATGCTACATGTAGCAGGGGTCGAGTTCGGGACACTCGACGCATAAATGGCGTGTATGGCAGGAGTTGGGGCAAGTCACGGCGGAGGGAAGTTGCGGTTTTTCAGAAGAACGAAATAACCGAGCATCATATTTATACAAATCTTTCCAGCAAAGTAAGCGGGCTTAAAAACCGCCGCATACTCTCCCAGAT
>CAIQIQ010000120.1 GCA_903871935.1 uncultured Phycisphaerales bacterium | reverse complement strand
TCCATCGGTTCGATCTGCGGCCGCGCCGTAGCGAGTCTCAAAGCCGTGGACCGGCGGCGGGAACGATTGGCAGTGGAAGAACCGATACGAGACTGAAACAACGGCATCTAAGCCTCCATAGCAATGATGGCAATCTCAGTAACATACTATGATTACCACGTCCGGCGCGGGTATTCCAACTCAATAACGTAGGATACATCACGGTCATCTACGCACTGCACGCATGCACTCGGGGCCGATAGCCTGCCGCGCAGACATGCTGCCGGCCCCTGAGCGTCAATCGGTCTTTATGTCGCCGATGCCGTGACGAGGTCTGTCCGGTCGGCAAAAGTCCCGGCTGCACTGGGCAGCACCCCCCAATGTGCCGCCATCCTGCTGATAATCGTCCTTCTGTGCGTCCGGGTTGTTACCGAGCTATAGCTTCGATCGACACCTGGCCCGCGGCGCTGATGGCCAAACAGGAGGTTGGCCCCGCCGCCCAGTATTGAATAAACCCCGTAACCACCAGACTGCCCCCCTGCCACCAGTTCCGCCGCCAGCAGGTTTGACGTCAGGTCGGCTGGCACCCGCTCTAGACGACGGCAAACACCGCTGGCCTTCCCGCTTTGCCCGGCTTCCAGGTGCCGGCCACACCATGGCCATAGACCACCCAGACGTTCTGGCCATCGCTGACGGGAGTAGTGGCGCGTTCGCCGGCTTCGCTGTCGCTTTGGCCTTTGTATCTCTCACGATCCACATCCTGTACCAAGCAACTGGGGTGACGCCCCATACATGTGGCGAATCGAATCCGGGCCCCCTTCTCAAATTCAGGCGCACAAGCTCACCGAAAAGATTCATGGATGCCGCTCCCATTGCAACGTGGCCCGATTACTCTTCGGCACTGTGCGTTTGCAGACTTCGGTTGATAAGAGCGATTCCCCTTGACAAGACAACGATTGGCCTGAACAGTGGTAGCTGCGCAAGGCAAGTCAACTCATCACTCTGGAGCAATCACATGTTCAGAACGATGCTTCGCACGGCGGCGGTTTTGAGTTTGGCGCTGGTGGCGCCCAATGCGCTGATTCTGGCCGATTCTCCGCCGGTGGCGCCGAACTGGACCTGGATCCCGCAGGGCGCGGGCGGGGGCGGGTCGTTTTACGTCCCTTCCTTCAATCCTAAGAATCCTTCCGAGATGTGGGTCACCAGCGACATGAACCCGGTGATGCACACCAGCAATCTTTCCGCACCCGACCGGAAATGGACCTGCGTCCATTGGAGCCAGTACACCGGCGGCCGCACGAGCTATGTGCGCTTCACCAGCGATGCCAAGGTGCTGTACGGGCTGAACGGGAGGGGAGGCCCGATCAAGACCAGCGACGGCGGCACCACGTGGGCGCAGCTCTCGGGTTGGAAAGCCGACCACGCGTTTAACATCCTACCCGACCCCGATTCCAGCACTCGCATCCTCGTGGCCGGCAGGAACGACATCTTTCTGTCCACCGACGGCGGCGCTTCGCTTAGCAGCGTCTATTCCGCTCCCGACATCTATGCCGTCGGCGTCTTTTTCGACCCGGCCGACAACACGATTTATCTCGGGACGAACAAGGGGCTGCTGAAATCGACCAATAATGGCAGATTTGAGTTCGCCCAGCCGGCCGTGCCGGAGAACCAGCCCATGGTCGCCTTCGCCGGCGTCAAGGATTCCAACGGCACGCTCCGCCTGATGTGTGTGACCGGGGCTGACATCGCGCCGGGCCAGACCATCGAGGAAAAAATCACCGGCTACAAGGGAGTTTACACTCTCGACATCGGCCAGAAGCAATGGACGGCCCGGACTCAAGGGATCGCCGCCAGCGCCAAGATCGGCTTCGTCGCCATGGCCGATGGAAACATCAACACGATTTACGTCGCCGGCCAGGACCGCATGTCGCCGACGATTTATAAGATCGCCGATGCCTCGGCCAGTTGGAAATGGGAACCGACATTCAAGAATGCCCAGCTGGGATTCCGGCCCAATGAAAACATCTTTACGGGCTGGGAAGGCGACAACGGCGACCGCTCCTTTGGGTTTGACGAGAAGACATTGGGCTTTACCGTTTGTCCCGGCAACGTCAACTATGCGGCGTTCGGCGGCGACGGCTTCTTGCACTATACCAGCGACGGCGGCGCCACCTGGCACCAGGCCTACGTCAGCCCCAGCGACGAAAATCCCCCTGACCAGCCCACCCCGCTCAGCAAGGCCTATCACAATGTGGGCTTGATGAACACCGGATGCCACTGGATCACCTGGCTGGACCACGACACAATCGTGGCCGGCTACACCGACATCAACGCCGCCCGCAGCACCAACGGCGGCCGCACCTGGTCGATTCCCGACAGGACGCATCTTCTGAACACGCAGTACGTCATGCTGGCGGCGCCCAACGGAAACTGCTACGCGGCAAGCTCCGTGGTTCACGACATGTACCAGACCTGGATTCGCGACGAAGACCTGGCCGAAGGCGAGGGCAATCTTATCGTCTCCACTGATAAAGGAGCATCCTGGGAGATCGTGCACAAGTTCGGCAAGCATCCGCTGGTGTGGCTGGTGTTGGACGAGAAGGATCCAAGCGGCAACACCATGTATGCCTCTGTCGCAAGCGCCAAGGAAGGCGGTGGAATTTATAAGACCACCAATCTTTCCGCCGGCGACAAGTCGACCTGGGAACTTCTGCCGGCTCCACCGCGCACCGCCGCACATCCCTACAACATCCGCCTGCTGAAGGACGGCTCGATCGTCGCCACCTACGGCGACCAATGCGCCAATCGCAAGTACACGGACACCAGCGGGGTGTTCTATTCTCCCGACGGCGGCAAGACCTGGTCCGACCGCTCCGATCCCAAGATGCATTATTACACCCGCGGCGTAACCATCGACCCGACCGACCCGGCCGAAAACACCTGGTACGTCACCACCCGCAACGGTCAGTTCCAGGCTGGGGAACGCTGCGGCGGACTGTTCAAGACCACCGACCGCGGCCAAAGCTGGAAAATGGTGTACGACTGCTCGTTCGAGGGCGCTGAATCCTGCACGATCAACCCGGCCACCAAAGAGATCTTCCTGGCCACCGAGTTACGCGGACTGCTGTGGGCTCCCGACACGACGGCCGAAAACCTGACCTTCGTGCCAACCAATTATCCTTTCTCGCATCCCATCCGAATTTTCATTAATCCTTATGATTCGACGGACATCTGGATCGCCAGCTATGGTTACGGAATCAGCGAAGGGCGGATGGCATCGAGCCGTTGAAGGTGGGCGGTTAGGGCCTGGACGTTGGCGCTGGTCTATCGATTCTCCACATGCCGAGAATCCCGACGGCGGTTCCGATCGGAAACATGCCCAGGAGCATAGCGTGGAGCGGGAGGTAACTATTCACCGTTCCCTGGCAGGAAACGGCAAGTGCATCGCCGTGAAGAATCCGGCGGTTTTATCGCGTAATTGCCCTATTCCTGGTATTGGAAACTGCATCCACGGGTGCCATGGATGGCGCAAGACAGAAGGATCGCTCGCAGGTTGACTGGCAGCGCGATCTGCCCATGACCGCTTCATCAAACGCTACGACCAACTCCAGCAGGAGCAGCAGTTCTTCAACCAACGGGGCTATGACTTGGGCTGAGAAGACGTCCAGACTGGTTGGCACGCTTAGGCTCAGGCCGGGGCGTTAGAGGATTAGGTAAGCCCGGCCGACTGCCAAGCTCCCTCCAGCCACCGTCAAAACCGCTGTACGGAAGTATACAAAACTCTGTACGAAACTATTTCGCGCATGAAAATAGCCCGGTAAAACCGGGCTTTTTCACCAGGACAAATGACCCCGAGGGGATT
>CAIQIQ010000119.1 GCA_903871935.1 uncultured Phycisphaerales bacterium | reverse complement strand
TTACCCACGCGATCGCGTCCGTGCGATGCATGATCGACTCCGTTCGATTGTGCCGGGGTGATCACTCCCGAGCCCGGTACGACGGGCTCGGCTTATTTTATGCACCTATTCGTCAAGCCGATGAAACTGGGGATGAGTCAGCCACGTCGGACCTTGACAGTTTTCGCCTGCTCGCTAGAGTGCCCTTTCCGCTGCTGGCATGACCAGCGGAGAGAAGAGAATTCCGCGGTAGCTCAATGGTAGAGCACCCGGCTGTTAACCGGGTTGTTGTAGGTTCAAGTCCTACTCGCGGAGCTTGAGCCCCATCATGCACACGATGGGGCTCTTCTCGTTTCCATAGCCTTGCACTGCGGGGAGAACGGGAAACGGGTGCGTCGTCTCCTCCATGCCAGATGGCGCCAGCGGGCAAGCCGGACCAGCGGCCGCCATACAGGGCCGGTGAGGCGATACCGGATCAGCAGTGGCCAGAGCCAGTTACACTTCTTGTAGAGCAATGCGGCAGCCAGATAGGCGGGTAGCCCGCCTATTTGCGCCGGCCGGCGTTTCCAGATGGATGAAGCCGAGAACATCTGCCGGTAGGTCCATGCGTAGCCATCCTGCAGTTGCTCGACTGTCATGCGCTTGGGCTGAAAGACGACGTGCGATGTGTCGTACAAGCCCCAGTCGCGGTGCAGGAGTCTTCCTTCCCGCTCATACTGGGCAAACAGCGGCGTGCCCGGATATGGAGTCAGGATGTGAAACGTTGCGCATGCCAGGCGCGCGTGCTCAATCCAATCCAGCGTCTCGCTGAACACTTCCGAACCATCTTCGTCAAACCCGAATACGAAACTCCCATTGACTTGGATATCGTTGTCGTGGAACACCCTTACCCGCCGGCCGTAGTCGCCGGGACGGGGTGAACGCTTGCCTGCCGCCACGAGGTTCGCGGCATTGAGCGTCTCAAACCCCACGAAGACGCCTGTACATCCGGCCAGCGCCATCTCCTGCACCAGTTCCGGATCGTCGGTCACATCCAGACTCACGGCGGCGCTCCAGATGACTCGCAGGGGTTGAAGCGCCTTGCAGAGCGATCGCAGATACTCTCGATTTGATCCCAGATTGTTATCGGTGAAGACGGCATACGTCTGATCATCACGGCGAATCTGTTCGACGACCTGCTCGATGTCGAGCATCTGGTAGGGCATACGCAGGCCATCGGTTGCCAGGTAACAGAATCCGCAGCGGTTGTGGCATCCGCGCGTCGCCACGATGCTGCTGGTGGTCAGAAAGCTGTTGCGGGGCAGGAGGTCGCGCCGGGGAGGCGGATTCTCCCGATACGGCCGACCGAAGCCGCATGTATACCATGTCTGGAGTGTGCCCGCGTCCACATCGTTCAGAATTTGCCCCCAAAGGACCGCTCCATCGCCCAGCGCAATCGCATCGGCGTGCTGCTGCGCCTCCTCCGGGCAGGTCTGTACATGCAGCCCGCCCAGAACGACCTTGGCACCTCGCGCACGATACCAAGCTGCCAGTTCATACGCCCGATGGGCAAATGTGAGGTGCACGGTAATACCGACGACCTGCGGCGTGGGATCGGCCGGTGGAGGCCCTTGAAGCAGGTTTTCATCCCAGATTCGGACCTCCCAGCCGTCAGGAGTGCCGGCCGCCACGGTGGTGAGTGCCAACGTGGGCGTGAGCACGTGCTTGCCGAAACTGCCGTGGGCATCCTTGACGTAGAAGGGATTGATCAGGAGTGCATACCGACGTTTGACCTCCCCTGCCGCCAGCGACGCATCCAGGTACGGCGCTTCACTCGTCGCCGAGGCCAAGCCACGTGTCAGCACATCAGGCCCGCTTCCTGCCATAGCACACCTTCCCTTAGCGTGCCTCCCTTTGCCAGCGCCGAGATCAGAGACCTCCATATACTCATGCGCAATGACGTAGCGGGTTGCGCCGGAATCTCAGGTAAGGGGGCTTTGCAGGTTGCGAACGCGACCCCAGGAACCATCAGATCACAAAAACATCGAGCCCGGAAGTCTGGCTTCCGGGCTCGATTCTTAATGGTCAGGCACGGACTGTACAGATCAGAACTCCATCTTGTACTTCTCTACCATCTTTGCCCGCATCTGATCGCGAGTGGACCCAATGTTGCCAAAGATATCCATGGCCTTCTTGATCGAGTCGGCTTTGCTTTGCTCGTAGATCTGCGACCGCTGGCGCTGCCATTCCAGGTTCTGCTGGGTGCCGCGTCCCCAGGTTCCAGATGTGTTGAAGCCATTACCGGATCCCCAGTATCCATTGCCACCGTTGTAGCTGAAGTCGTAGGATCCTGCCGACTGCACGTTCATGACCTTGGCTGTATTGCTTTGTTCATCGTATGCAAAGTTGGCCCCGACCTGACGAAGCCGGTTGGCAATCTCGCCGCCCCAGGCAACCAGTTCCGGATCGACATTCAGGATGGGCAGCCGCTCGATGCGCTGCGCTTCGCGGATCAGCCATGTCTTGGCGCCCTGGTAGTTGCCGCCAGATTTGCTGCGGAACTGATCGATCGAATCGCTGATGGTGCGGAAGTAACGCTTGGAGACCGGGCCAATCACCTTAGGATCGTTGCTTTCCGCCTCGACAGTAGTAGTCATGGAAGGAGATGGCATGCCAATCACCTGGAGCAGCATTCGCATGCTCTGGGGAGTCAGCGTCCCTTCCGCAATGAAGGTCTTGCCATCCACACTGGCGGTCCAATCGGCGACATCCGGAATCGATAGGCCAGCGCGATCCATGATCTCCATGAATAGCGGCTTGCCTTTGGTCGCCATCACGGCCATGTCCATCCCGAAGTCAACGCTGAGCTTGGCATTGATCTTGTCGGTAATCGTGATGTTGATCTTGATGTCCTGCATACTGGCCAGCAGATTGCTCCACATGTCCAGGTCCGCCTTTTCACCCAGGGACGCGAATGGAGCGATTGCCATATTGCGACGTACCGTGGGGGCACTGAACATTCCGTTGGTGTCGATACCCATGGCGATCTGACTTCTGGCGCCCATCCCGATCACCAATCCCTGCAGGAAAGGTGAGGTGGGCCCAGCGCCCTGGGCGGACTCGCGAATCCACTTCAGGGCATACGGGCGATTGGCCGGCTCCATTGCAGCCAGCACATCCGGCGCCACCTTGATGAAGAACGCTCCCTGGGGTGACACGACGGCGTCCTTGTCCCACATCCGGTCGGGATAGCCACCTTCGGCACGAGCGATGACCGGCAGATCGATCGGCTGGGTCATGTCCATCATCGCGATCTTCCAGTTCGAATCCTTGATCGCGGGCACGAAATAGGCGCCAACGACAGCGCGGGAGGTGCCGGCCGGGAACGGCACCGGACCGTTCTCATAGGCATCGGACCACTTGCTGGCCCAGTCCATCTGCAAGCCCAGGGGCGACTTCATGATGGCATCGAAATTAAACACGAAGACGGCGTTGGTATCCGCCGGCAGTCGCTTCATCAGATCGGGGAATGTGGCCAGCGCCCGCTGAGGAGCCGCCATCGCCATAATAGCGGCCGCGGCCGCCACGAACGCTCGAAGTGCCTTAACCATCGGGATCTCCTTCATCCTGGCTGGCTCGCAAGCGAACCTGCCGACTTGTGTTTGCCAGCCTGACACACAGCGGCCGAGGCTGGCAATCGACCAATAGGATACCATGCCCACTTACGGTACTGCAAGCAACTAAGACAGGACTTTGCCCATGCTGATGCGCTGCTCGACGTTGTATCCGAGCTTCTGGTAGAAGGTGACAACGCCGGCGTTGGTCGTGAGCACCTGAAGATTGATCTTGGGACAATCGCGGGCGGCGAGGAGTTGCTCCATCCGCAGCACCAGGGCCTTGCCCACGCCGCGACGGCGGACGTGCTCGGCCACGGCCAGGGAGTAGATCCAGCCGCGATGGCCGTCGTAACCGCCCATCACGGTGCCGGCCAGTTCGCCGTCGACCAGGGCAACGAGCAGCAGATCATCGTTGGCCGCCAACTTGCGCTGGAGGGAGATGGCCGGGTCGTTGCGGGGTTCAGTGTAGCCAAAGACCTGACGCCAAAGCGTGGTTACCGAGTCGGCATCGGTTTGCTTGAAGAGGCGGATTTCCATTGTTGGCCATTTCCTTCAGCAGAGCGGATTACCTTTAGGGCACGCTCACGCGCACCAGTGTCGGCTGCGTTGTAGGCGACTGGGCCGGGGTCTTACGCGACTGTTCGAGCAGCCAGGCATATAACTCAGGCTGGTATGGGTTAATCTCGTGACCAGCGCCAGCATAGATCGTGTAGCGCGTGCGGGCGCTGATGGCGCACAGCGCCTTGAACATGCGGTTGGATTGGGAGATGTCAACGACCGGATCCTCGTCGCCATGATAGATCCAGATCGGCAGGTTCTTGAGTCGCGGCGCATCAGCCGGATCGCCGCCGCCGCAGAAGGGCGCGGCCGCCGCCAGCCGATCGGGAATCGTTGACGCCAGCGCCCACGTGGCAAAACCACCCATGCTTCCGCCGATGACGTAGATGCGATCCAGATCAATGCGATACTTCGCCGTCACTTCATTAATCAGTTCGATCACGCGGCCAGTATTCCAGGCTTCGCGGCGGGAACACTGCGGGGCGATGACCACAAACGGCAGCTTGCCAAGATCGGCGGTGAGATTTGCCGGCACGACGTTCTTTTCTTTCAGAAGTTGCAGGTCATCTCCCTGAGCGCCCGAACCGTGCAGGATCAGCAGCAGCGGCCAGCGCCGGTCCTTGTTGGCGTCATACCGTGCGGGGAAATACTCCAAATAACGATACGGTGTATACGTATTGGTCTTCTTCTGCACCTGGATCCACCAGTCGCGGTCGAGGGTGTAGGGATTGCTCGTACCGGTGAAATCGGGACCATCAGCCTTCGCCTCGCTCAAACCCGCCAGCAGCACGGCCGGTACGACACGGTTGCGCCCTTGGGCCGGCCGAGCAGCCGTGGCTTCCCGGATGTAACTCTCATAGCGGCGGCAGATGGCCGGATCGATGCCAGCCTCGACAAGTGCCTCGGTGCCACGGTCGGCGACATCTTGAGGGGTGATGGCCTTGCCAGCTCGAAAGAGCGTGACAAAACGGCGAAGAGTGGACTGAAATTCAGTCGTGACCTCGACGATCGCGCCGTAGCGGCCGGGGGCAGTCGGTGCATCAACCTTCTGCATCTTCCCATCGAAGAAGCTGGCTTTAAGCGTGTACACTCCCAGCAGGTCGCGCGCGTATACCGGGTCGGGAAAATCGAAAGCCGGGAACTTGTCTTCTGCAAAGACGGCGGGACGGAAGGCGACGTTCAAGACGGCGATCTCATCGAGCCGCCTGGGTTCGGGGTCGCCCAAGTCGATCAGGGCGGTCGGCTGACCCGTGATCGACGCCGCCAACGGACCATAGGGCTTGTTGCGCGGCGGCATGGGGAATGTCAGCGATGCAATGGCGCGGGTTCCTTGAGCTTGCAGCGGCCCGGAAGCCAGAATCGCCTCGTCGCCCTGCTGGCGCAGCTCGATGGTGTCGCCGGCCATTTCCACCGCTGCAACCACATTCACGCGTGTCTGGTGGAACTTCTCATAGACACCCCACACCGCCGGTGGCGCCGGCGGTGAAGCCTTTGCGGCAAGTCGCAGCCGATACATCAGCTTCGTATCGCGTCCAGCCCCAAGCACCGGATACCAGCCAGCATGAAAGGGCTCGCGGACCTGGCGATCGGCATCATCGACATAGATCTGGAACCCGACTTCCTCTCCAATGTCAGGATGGATGCCAAGGTTCTTCCACGGCAGCAATGCTTCGAGGATGTATCCATCGGCGGTCTTGGTGCGCTGGACCTCCGCAGAAAGAGGCAATTTCTTCAGATTCGGGTCTCGCCGTCCATCCACGAGGTTCTGGCGCAATTCAGGGAAGTTCGCGCTGGTCCCCGGCGCTACCACCACCTGCCAGACATCGAGAGCGCCGACTTTCGACGCGACGAACAGTTCCACGCAGTCACGCTGCCAGAGCGTTTGGAGGTTGGTCGATTCCACATCCTCGTCGTCACTGACTTTGGCTAGCACCAGCAGGCCGCGCTGATCCCAACCCAGGCGCACGTGAGCTTCGAAATCGCGGCTGGGCCGAATGGTGTCGGCCGAATCGGCAAGCCCGTCGATGCGAAAGCCGTTGGCGCCCCAGTCGTCGTCCCTGCCGTCGATCCGAACGCCATTGAGTTTAGGGATGTCAAAGAAGGGCGACTCGGCGGCGTGCGCGGCCGCGCTCAATAACAAACCAAGGACCAGAACCGATGCAATTTGAGGCACAGACATCAAGATCTCCATTGGCAAGACGGCTCCCCATGCCGTATCGGCGCAATATACCACCGGACTTTGCATGGGCAATGTCCATGATCAGGCGCAGGAGTGCTGGCCTTTCAACGCGGCCAATGCAATGCGAGCGATTCTGATCCATGTCCCGTTTCCAAACCTGGCATCGCAGAGTGGATTCAGAAGAAGTCGGCGTGATCCGATCCTGAGGTCTGCTGGCGGAGTGTTTGCGGTGCAGCGGGAATTGGTGCCGGGGGCTTATTGGCCACGGTGGGGGGCAAATTGCCGGCCTTCATGTTGCGGAGATCGACAAGCGCGGCATGGATGATGGCCAACATGCCGTTGCGAAGGGTCCCATGCGACGGGTCCGCGGAAGAGATGGGAGTGGCCGTGGGGTGGCCGGCGAGGGAGTAGTGATACAGGACACTCGTCCCGCCTTCATCGATAACCAAGGTGTGATCGCCGCGGACCATCGCAGTGGAGTCGTCGCCGCCGGTTCCCTTGAACAGGGCAAAGCTCTGGGCCTGTCCATCGGCGGTGAACAGGTCGGTTCCCCATGATGCCTGCGGACGCTGGACATCGAGCAGCCCCAGGACGGTGGGAACGATGTTTAGTTGACTGGCGACGGTGTGGTCGATTCGTGGAACGCCATCAAGCACGCCAGGACCGTAGAACAGCAGAGGAACGTGATGAACCAGCAGGTTGGCGGCAGTAAGCTTGGCTCCGACAACACGCGAGCCATGGTCACCGACGAACACGAAAAGAGTGTTATTGAAGTAGTCGAGTTTGCGGGCCTCTTCCATGAACTGACCGACGCTCCAATCAGCGTAACGAATGCCCCGGATCGGACCGGCAAGAGAACCACGACCGGTGGTCAGTTCGCCAGCGAAGTGGGGAAGATCCCACGGCGTGTGGTTCGAGAGTGTCAGGATTACGCCCATGAATGGGCCTTTAGCGGCGGCAACCGCAAACTCGCGGTTGGCGCGCCTAAAGACTTCCAGGTCGTCGACGCCCCAGACGGTGTCGCGACGGACGGAGGCGTCAAAATCCTGGCCGCCGATGAAGCGGTCCATCCCCTGCTTGCAGAAGAAGCCATGCATGTTGTCCCAGTCAAAGTTCCCATTGTAGAGGAACATCGTCTGGTAGCCCTCGCCGCTGAGGATTCCTGGCAGCGAGGTGAAGGGCTGATTTGCCAATGGCGATTGCATCAGAGCCTCGTAGCCGGGCAGGTTGGGGAAACTCAGCAGCGTGCCGAAGATGCCTTGATGCGTATGGGTGCCAATGGAGAAGTTACGGTCAAAGAGGATGCCGTCACGGGCAATGGCGTCGAAGTATGGCGTATCATCTTCCGTGGCGCCGCAGGCCGCGCTGAATTGAGCGGAGAAACTCTCCATGATCACCACCACCACGTTCGGTTTGGAGATGCCGGGCTTGAGGCTGATCGTGCGGTCGCGATCGCGCTGCGCGATCCGCAGGACGGTGGAATCTTCCGGTGCAATCAGGCGATCGTTCTTGTCGAGGATTAATGCCCGAGCGGTGCTGCGGGCTTGGGCGCTGGTCATCTGCTTAAGCCACGCCCGACTGGCGTCGGCGGCGAGGAAGTGGTCGCTCAGTGTCCGGCCCAGAGTATAGAGCCCGTTCAGGGAGAACTGATTCAGCACATCATGCTCACTTCTGAATGCATCACCCCAGCGAAGCGGGGTGCCCTGAAAGCCGCCGCGTATGCCGAAGACCAGGGCTATGGCGACCAGCGCCATCGAGCCAAACTCAATCACGCAGTAGCGCCACGTCAGTCGGGCGGGCAGTTGCCCCTGAGCAGCGTATATCCACCGCATAAGCCAGCGAAGACTCAGGGCCAGTACAAGCATGGCAGTAAGCCAGAGCAGCGTGTAGCTCAATATGGGGTAGCCATGCCAGATCATGCCGCCGACGGTCGCCGGCTGGTCCAGGTAGTTGATCACCAGCTGGTTGTAGCGCACCTGAAACTCGCGGAAGTACTCGAACTCGGCGATTAGCACATAGGTGAGCACCCCCATAATGGACAAGAACAGCCAGTAAAAAACCCGGCGCATGCGTGGCGAGCGGTCAATGGAGAGGAAGGGGAGAAACACGAACAGCGACAGGGGAACCAGAAGGTAACAGGCGGTTGCCAGGTCAAAGCGCAATCCCGGAGCGAACGGGCGCAGCACGTCGAAAGAAGATACGTCGCCCAGGAGCGCTGCATTGCGCAGCATCAGCCCGGCACGAGCAAGACCGAACCATATGCACAGAAGCAGCAAGAGGCAGGAGATGAAAAACAGATTCCGTGGCGGGCAGCGTTCGACGGACCCGGCGGCGGGCAGCTCATCCACGCCATCATTGAGTCGAGCCGGGTCAGCCATCATGCGTTATTACCTATTGTCATATTCCTCCAAGCGTCATCCTATTCCATCTACGCTGACGGGTCCAGAGAATTCGCCAAAAGTTCATGTACGAGTTACGTACCTCACGCCAAGAGGGAAAGAATATAGGATTCGCGGCGGTAGCGGTGAGGTCCGCGAGCAAGCGAGCGGACCATTTATGTCTCGTTTATGGCTTGCGCACATAGAGAGATCCCCGACGACGCTCGGCAACCTCGCTAGTCACAAACGTCCACCCGTCGAACTGCCGCACAGGCTCATCAGCATTCTGGATTGCAAACAGCACCTGCTCGCGGTCGCTACCCTGGCTAAGTGCCTCTTCCTTCACGTTGCGCACGATGTGGCCCGCATAGATCGCAAGATCGGTCGGCACATGCCGGCCGATGCCACCGTCGTAGAACAGCAACTCCGCCTCGGGGTACTCCGCCTGCGCACGCATCGCGAGAGGCCTGTACTCGCTCTGACCTCCCGGCGATGCCAGGTATCCCAGCATCGCAATGTGGTACACGATCAGTGACACCGCCGCCGGCCCGGCCACCGCCAGCCACGGCGCACGTCTCCGCGCCACCAGCGCGATCAGCATCGTGCCCAGAGCCGCCGATACCCCGACGATCGCCACAGTCCACGAGTAGAAAGGTGGCGTGCCTTGGATCGACATCGCTCCTGCCACAATCGCCCCCGCCATCGCGAATCCCACGATCCACTGCAGATTCTCCGCCAGCCGATCCGACCATGTCATCTCTGCGCGGTTCCGGACGAACGCCACTGCCAGGAATCCGCTCAGAATCGCCGCCGCCGGGACCATCGGCATCCCATAGCGCTCATTCTTGTCGCGCACAAAGCTCATCACGATGACCGGCACGATGAACAACAACCACGCCATCATCGCCCGGCGGCCCCGGAACCGCTTCAGGAAGGGCAGGCATAGCCCGCCCGCGAACAGCGGCACCCAAGGCAGCAGATTCGGCAGCAGATTAACGTATCCCCACCAATGCCCGACACGCTGCTCCGTGCCCGGCGGCGCGAACACATCCTGCACCCACAGATGCGCCGCATTTGGTACCGTCATCAACACGCTCACCGGCCAAGGCAGTGCGATCGCCAGCATCACAAGTGCGCCGCCTCCAATCGCTGCCAGATTCGTCCTCGCCCTTCGTGCACCTTCATCGCCCAGCAGCCGTTGGTAGACTCCAAACACCGCCATCGGCACTACCGACTGCAGCAGACCCACCGGTCCCTTGCTCATCAGCGCCAATCCGAGACACACGCCCGCCCCCAGACATCCTCTCCACCATCTTCCTTGCAGGAGCGCTGTTGCCATGCATCCATTCGCCAGCACCACCCAGAGCGTGAGTTGCACATCGGTGTTCGCCATCCGCCCGAACCGCAACAGCAGCACTGTGCTGCCGCACATGGCGGCCGCCGCCAACCCAACCGTACCGTCGGCCACAATCGATCCAAGCCACCACGTCCCCACCACGATCAGCGCCGCCGCCAGTGCCGATGGCCATCGTGCCTGGAACGCCAGCGTCCGAAACGCCGCCTCCCGGTCCGCCATCTCGCCGTTTCGTGTCGCCACGATCGTTTCCCTCGACATCGCCGCCGCCGCAATCCATGTGGGCAAGGGTGGCTTGAGGATCCTCGGCCGGCCATTCATGTTCGGAATCCACCACGGACCGCCCTGGCGTGCCTCCATCGCCGGCTGGATCACCACATCCTCGCTGGCATTGATCAATTCCTGCCGGCCCAGGTTCACCAGGTAGACCCCGAAGAACCCCGCCGCGATCACCAGCGCCAGCAGCAGCCCATTCCAGAGGCCTCTCGAGCATGCCTCGCGGCCCTCAGATAGCGGATCTGCGGTTGGATGAGGCGTGTCCATTGGGTGCCCAATTGTGGTCCTGCAACTACCGTTGTCAAAGCGTGCCCCTTTGACCAGGTCTGCGGCTTCCAAGCACAGGCCGCGCCTGGTACTCACGTTCGGCTGTCGGGTACACTTCGCAGACCTATGGAGTCGTTCACGATCAAGGCGGCATTTGGCCACCACCAGGCGGGTCGGCTGGATGAGGCGGAGGCAATCTACCGCCAGATTCTGAAGGCCAATCCCAGACACGCGGTGGCGATTCACTATCTGGGAGTAGTGGCGTTTCAACGCGACCAATGCGAGCGGGCAATTGAGTTGATTCAGCAGTCGATCTCTCTGGACCCGCGAAACGCGGACTTCTTCAATAATCTGGGAAATGTGCTGAACCGGCAAAAGCGATGGGAAGCGGCGGCTGATGCGTTCGAGAATGCGCTGGCGCTGCGACCGAGGTTTGCCGATGCGATGAACAATTTGGGTGGGGTCCTGGTGGACCTGGAACGCTATGCCGAGGGCATCGAATGGTGTCAACGCGCACTTGCGATCAGGCAGGACTACAGTTCGCCCTGCCACAACATCGGGCAGGCGATGTTTGCGCAGAACCGCCCGGCCGAAGCTTTGCCCTGGTTGGATCGAGCCCTGCAACTGCGGCCGGATGATGCCCAGGCTCATTTCACCCGGGCATTGGTGTTGCTCGCGCTGGGGCGGCTGCGCGAGGGGTTTGGCGAATACGAGTGGAGATGGAAATGGGATGGGTTTACGGCGCCGCGCCGAAGCTTTGCACAGCCGGTATGGGATGGAAGGGAGTTGGGAGGCAAGACCATCCTTCTGTATACGGAACAAGGGTATGGCGATGCCATCCAGTTCGCGCGGTTTGCGACAATGGTGGCGCAGCGCGGTGGCGAGATCGTGATTCTGTGCCCGCCGGGCCTTAGGAACCTGCTGGAAAGTGTCCGGGGGATTAGCAGGGTCGTTGCTGAGGATGACGCGTTGCCGCCGTTCGATGTGCAGTTGCCGATGTTGAGCCTGCCTTATGTTTTGGGCATCGAATTGGGAACGATACCGGCTCAGGTGCCCTACCTGTCGGCACCAGCCGACCAGAGGGCATTGTGGCGAGCAAAGCTGGAAGCAGAGGCAGCTCTAATCGTTGGATTGGTATGGGCTGGCAGTACCCAGCACGCGAATGATCGCAATCGTTCAATCCGATTAAGTCAATTGGCCCCTCTGGCGAGCATTCCCGGCGTAAAGCTTTTCAGCCTCCAGAAAGGTGAACAGGCAGCGGAACTCGCCAGCTTGCCTGCGGATGGGAGGATTGCTGACCTGGGGAATCAGGTTCAGGACTTTGGTCAGACCGCCGCCATTGTTGAGCAACTGGACCTGGTAATCAGTGTTGATACGGCAATGGCACATCTGGCCGGGGCGTTGGGCAAGAAGTGTTGGACGCTAATCACCCACCGGCCGGAGTGGCGCTGGCTGTGCGGGCGGACAGACAGTCCGTGGTATCCAACGATGCGCCTGTTCCGTCAGCCAACGGCTGGAGACTGGCAGAGTGTTATCGAGCAAGTCGCGGGAGAGTTGAGGCAATTGGCGGCCGCGAAATGACGACCTGCTCAAGGAACCCATGCTATTCACACGATGATTCCACCGCGACGGGAATTGGTCTGGGTTGTGCCGTGCGCCAAGTGCTCCAGGAATAGACCACCACAGCACACCAGCAGAAGATGAACGCGATCAGCTTGTTCTGGTCCAGCGGTTCGCGGAAGATCAGCAAAGCAACCAGAAACTGACCAGTCGGGCCAACGTATTGCAGGAACCCGACGGTGGTCAGCCGCAGGTGCTGCACGGCGTAGGTGAACCAGATGAGCGGCAGCACGGTGATGATGCCGGCGAGGCTGAGGATGAAATACATCGGCAGCGATATCGCGACAGCGTGGGCGGTCATGGATGGCAAAAGACAGGCCGCCGGCAATACCAGGGCCAGGGTCTCGATCGCCAGCCCGTCGATAGGCGGGACGCCGACGACTTTGCGCACGAGGCCGTAAAGCCCGAAGGAGCCGGCACAGAGCATGGCAATCCAGGGGAATTCGCCGGTCTGCCAGGTGAGATAGCCAACGCCAACGACGGCGATGATTACGGCAAGCCACTGCATGGGGCGGAGCCGTTCGCGCAGAAAGACCATGCCCAGGACGATGCTGATCAACGGATTGATAAAGTATCCGAGACTGGCCTGCATCAGTTTGGAGATGGCAACGGCATAGATGAAGACGCCCCAGTTGGCGGCAATCAGAACGGCCGCGATCAGGAGCAGACCGAGTTTGCCCGGTTGGCGCGCGAGCGAAGCAATGGCCGGCCAACGACCTTGCCAGGTGACCAACACTACCAGCACGAGGGCGGACCAGAGGATGCGGTGATCCAACACCAGAATCGATGGAACGCTGGCAACTGCCTTGAAGTAAAGGGGGATCGCGCCCCACCAGATGTAGGCGGCAACAGCGCAGATCAGTCCTTTGCGGGCTTGAGTCGAACCGTCCATGGCGGCGATTCTACTGGCAGAACCGGGGGTGTGCCCTATGCGAGACAACGTTTACACGGCAAGAGGTGTAATGTACTGTGGATTACCTACCAACAGGAGATTGCCATGTTCCGATTTGCGCTGCCCGTGGTGTCGGTGATCGCTCTGGCATGGGGCTGCACGGCATTAGCGGCAGAAAAGAACTTCGTGCAAAACCCATCTTTTGAACAGAACGCACCTGGTAACGCCCAGGCGCCGTTCCCTGGCTGGGCGTTCAGCACACACGAAGGCCAGTGCGATCTGCGCGTCAGCCCGATTGCACATACCGGCCAGGAATCGGCAATGCTCGTCGGCAGCAACGCTCCGAAAATGCGACTGGGGCAGAGCCCCGAACTGGAGCCGGGGCGCTATCGCGTCACCGCTTATCTTCGTGGGCTGGAGATCGGAACGGGCACGTGGAATTGGACGACCGAATTCCGCTTTAATGGCGGCGATGATGATGGTTATTACCAACTTGAGAAGAACGGTACCTTCGGCTGGACCTTGCTAAGCTATGTCGGGGAAGTCAAAACGAAAAAGCAGGTGACGGCCTCGTTTGGGCTATGCGCTCCTGGATATCTCTGGGTGGATGATGTGACGGTGGAGAAAGTGGGCGCTGAGGTTGCCCTGACTCCCAAGCCGGTGCTGGGAAGCGAAGAGGCGCCGATCGCCCCGCCGGGCAAGATCGACGCGTCAGCCGTCCGTTGCCCCGAGTGTTCAGCGCGCAATATGGCCGCCTGGAAGAACTGCTACGCCTGCGGCACCAGCCTGGAATCCCGTAAGGTCACCTTCCAAGGACCGGCGACCAAGCTCATCACTTCTTTTGAGACGGACAGCCCGTTCGAGGTCGGTGACGCGAATGCATCGGCCACCATCGTCACCGAGCATGCCACCGATGGCCAGAAGGCCATGCGGATTGACAGGAGCTATGCTTCGATGTCGGCCAAACAGGATTGGAAGGGATATGACTATCTCAAGGCCGATGTTTATACCGCCGCCAAAGATCCGCTGAATCTCGTCATTGAGATTCGCGATGCCGGCACCACGGACTATTACACTCGCGTCAACTACACCACGATTGTTCCGCCGGGCCAAAGCACCCTGATCGTTCCGATCAAGCAGCTCTACGTCGGCGAGAAATCGCGGCCCGGCCGCATGCTGGACGCGGGCAATATCACGCGGCTGGTTTTTGCCATCGATGACAAACCTCAGGCGCCCTTGTTCATTGATAACGTCCGCGTCGAGCGCGATGAGGAAGCGGCCAAAGCGGCCTTTGACGGATTGTGGGCGTTTGATTTCCAGCCCAACAACACCTGCCCGGTCATGGAAGGATTTACGCCCATCGTTCCCTCCAGCACCTATAGCGTCGGCAAGGGCTTTGGGCTCAAAGATGCCGGCACCCCCAATGGACAGAATGCTCTCCAGCCCGAGCCCCTCTATCAGGATTATCTCGATATCAGCCAGGGCGGCATGGCTGTGGATGTACCCAATGGCAAATATCACGTCTGGGTCAATGTCAATCGCCCCAATCTGTATTGGGGTGAAGTGCAGACCTGGTCAAAGCGCACCATCAAAGCCAACGGCAACGTGGTCGTCCAGGAAACCATGGGCGATCCAGAACGCAAGAAGCAGAATTTCCGCTACTGGAACATCGACGATCTGCCGACGGACAATACCTTCGATAAGTACCAGAAGAACTATGACGAAAAGGTTTTCGATGTGGATGTGACCAATGGCCAGCTTTTTGTGGAATTCGGCGGCGAAGGCGAGGCCTGTGCCGTCTGCGCCATGGTGATCTTCCCGGCGGATAAAGCCGCCGAAGGCGCCAAGTTCCTCAAGTATGTTGAGGGCCGGCGGCGCTTCCACTTTGACAACTACTTCAAACGCACGGTGCATACCGCCAGCGGTGATCCGCTTGCACCCACCGATGCAGATAGGAAACAGGGCTTCCTCACCTTCACCCGAAACATCATGCAGGATGTCTACTACAACGACACACCCTTCAAGTCGGAACTGGGCAAGCCGTTGTCGGCCGACGTCTTTGCTGGTGAATACGGTCCGCTGAATGTGGCGATGGTGCCCTTGAAGGACCTGGGCAAGGTAACGGCCCTGGCAAATGACCTGCGCGGTGATGCCGGTACCATCCCCGCATCGGCCATCGACATCGGCTACGTCTCATATCGTATTGGGCGCGTGACAATGGAAGGATCGGTCTACAGCATCGGCCCTCGTTTTGTCATGCCCGACAACACGGTCGAGATGCCCAAAGACATCGTCCGTCAGTTCTGGCTGACGGTGAAGACGCCCGCTGACGCGAAACCCGGTCGCTACGCCGGCAAGATTACCCTCAAGAGCGAAAAGGGCGGCACGGCCGAAGTCCCGGTGGAGCTGCGCGTGCGCAAGGGCGCCTTGGATGAAATGGACATTCCCGCCGGCCCCTGGGGTTGCAATGTACCCTATATGGACGACCTCGCCAGCCTGAAGAAGATGCGCGAGTACGGCTTTACCGACTTCAGTTCCGGCGCGATAGTTCGCTACAGCGGCTTCCGCGATGGCAAGCCGCAACTGGACTTCAAGGACGCCGACAAACTGATGGCGAATGCCAAGAGCCTGGGTTTCAAAGGCGTCATCTTCTACAGCACACTGATCTACGGCTACAACGCTTACTTTATTGATACCCAGGCGATGACTTCGGCCGGATTCAAAGACTACAGCCAGTTCCTCAAGGCGATCTACACGGACGTGCAGAAGCACGCCGAGGAAGCGGGCTGGGTCCCCTATTTCATCAACCTGGGCGATGAGCCGGTCGGCGACGATGTGACCAAAGCCGCGGAGAACTGCGAAGCTTATCGCAAGGCTTTCCCCAAAGGCCCACCCTACTTCACCTTCGCCACCAGCTATGAAGGATCCGATGCCACCAGCCCCCACGCCCGCCTGTGCAAAGCTGTGGAGATCCCCGATCTCAACGGCCACGATGAGGCGGCGATCAAGATTCTCCACGATGCCGGCTGCCAGTGGGCATTCTACAACGGCGGCAATCGCTGGACCTTCGGCGATTACATGTATAAAGCCGCCAAGCAGTTCGGCATGAAGTTCCGAATCTCCTGGCACTGGAACTGCACGTCCGGCGACCCGTTCTACGCCTTGGACGGCCGGGAAGATGATTACGCCTGGTGCCAGTCATCCCCGGATGGCAAGCTGATCCCCTGCCTCGACCTCTTTGAGCGCAAGCGCGAAGGTCTGGGCGACTACCGTCGCCTCCTGACCCTGCAGCGTCTGGCTCATGAGAAGGCCGGCACGCCGGCAGCCCAGGCAGCGCAAAAGCTCATCGATGACCGCATGGCCAGCTTCAAGCTCGGCCAGCGCGAACATGACTCCATATTCCCGGTGGACGACTGGACCACCTTCCGCGCCAATGTGAGTGATGCCATTGAGACTCTGAGGTAACAGCGCTCCGTCAGAATCCGACGAACATGCCGGCTGACAATCTCGACCATGCGGTCTAGAATGTGGCGACAATTCCACAACTCGCATTGTTACAGGAGAGCAGCATGGGACTGCCAACCAGAAAACTCGGCCGTACCGGTCTTACTGTCACGCAACTCGGCTATGGAGCCATGGAAGTTCGAGGTGAGCGGATCTGGGGCGGGCGGCCCTGCGGCGATGACCAGGCGAAAACCATCCTGAATGCCGTGCTCGACGCCGGCATCACCTTCATCGATACCGCCAATGACTACGGGAAAAGTGAACTCTACATCGGCCGTCACCTCTCAGGTCGTCGCAAGGAGTTTACGATCGCGACCAAGTGCGGTTGCACCATGACTTACGCCGGTGACCATGATGAAACACCCCACTTCTGGGATCGTGAGCATATCCGGCGCAACATCGCCGATTCCCTGCTCAAGATGCAGATATCCCAGGTCGATCTGCTGCAGTTGCACAACCCCTCGGTGGAGTTGGCCGAAAAGAACAAGGTCGTTGACACGCTCAAGGAACTGCAAAAGGAAGGTGCCATCCGCTTCATCGGCTGCTCCTCCACAAGCCCACACCTGGCAACCTACATCGACTGGGGTGTCTTCGATACCTTCCAGATTCCCTATTCGGCCCTCGAACGTCAGCACGAGAATCTGATCACCAAAGCCGGCCAGGCCGGAGCCGGCGTGATCGTCCGCGGCGGCGTCGCCAGGGGCGAACCGGGCCAAGGCCTCGGCGGCAAGGATCGCTGGAAGAAATTCGATGAAGCGAAACTCGACGAGCTGCTTGATAAGGGTGAAAGTCGCACGGCTTTCCTTCTCCGATTCACGTTGACTCATCCCCACTGCCACACAACCATCGTGGGCACGATGAAACCCGAGCACCTCATGGAAAACGTGCGCATTGCGCAGCAGGGACCCCTGCCTGCAGACGTCTACGCAGAGGCAAAACGGCGCCTTGATTCAGTCGGCGTATCGCCTGAGGCCTGATGGATTTCGGCCGAAACGGGCTGGACTTCACGCTTGGCGGACACGAATGTGAAGCGGATATCGCCTCAGCACTTGGTTGCCTGTTCTGTAAACCAGTTCACGAAATCCGACCCGACCTTGACCATTCTCTCGACACATGCCTTCCCCGCTTCCGCACTGGCGTGGCTGGCATCGCCAAGAACCCCGTTGGGCGCGATTTCATTCGTATCCAGATAGAGGTATGCCGGGAATCCTTGGAAATCCAGACAACTCATGCCTTTGACAGACATTCCCGCATACGAGCTTGGATTGCCCTTCTCAACCAGATCCATCCTGACATCATCAGGAAACAGGTGCATCGCGATGGAAGTCATGGGGTCGCTCCCATGCCCGATGTCGATCTTCTCAACGCCGTAAAGTTTGCGCATAAAATCGCCGGTAAGCCAGCTTAACGGCTCTATCGTGGCAACCCGGATACGGCATTTGTCCTTTATCTCGCGGGCAACCTGCTCCAGGATAGGCATGTCCCCTTTATGTCCGCATACGAAAACGAAATGGTCAAGATTATGCCGCAGAAATCCATCCATCGTGTCACAAAGGATGGCCTTCAAGGTATCGGGCTTCAGTGTCAGGCATCCCGGAAAATGCTTGAAATACTCCGAATATCCCCAGGGAATGGTCGGTGCATAGACCGCGCCGCTATTCTGCGCAATCAAATCGGAAACAACATCCATATACCTGTAATCACCCGTAGGCGTCTGCGGTCCGTGCTGCTCAATGGAGCCCATTGGAATCAGTATGGTAGGATTCTTTGAAAACGCCTCCTGGACTTCCTTCCATGTCATCCTGAACAGCGCGGTCTTCTTCTTTCCCTTACCTGGATTTGGATTGCTCATTTTTCGCTTCCATTGGTTGTCAATAGAACCACTGCGCCGGTCGTTACGCTCGAACGACGCGGTCCTTATAGTCCTGTCTGATCTTCTCCAGCAATCCGGGAACCGTAAGGATGTCGGCCGCCGTCATGGATAGAGCCGACACTGCATTGAGCATCCCAAGGATGCCTCGTTCCGAGATCGCCGCTTCCGCAAATTGCCTGGAATGCGTGGCCGTGCCCTCCTCCGCTATCTTAATGAAGCCCATCACCGAGGGAATCACCTGGCTGACGTTCCCAAAATCCGACGAACCCATCCGCAAAGGCGGCTCAAGCTTATCCACCGCCAAGCCCAGCTCCCTCAGATTCTCTTCAAAGCATTCGATCAGCGAATCGACCGGTATATCGGGCAAATACACCGGCAGCGGGTGGCTGATCTTCAGCTCTGCCCCTGTTGCCTTGGCCCCGGCTTGCGCACAGCTTATGACTCGCTGCGCTATTTCCTCCATGTAGGGCTTGCTGCTCGATCTGACAAAGAACTCAGCCCTTGCATGGTCAGGAATGATATTCGGGAGCTTCCCGCCGTCGGTAATGATGCCGTGGACTCTCGTGCCGTCCCGGAGCTGCTGCCTCAGTGCGTTGATATTGTTAAACGTGAGAATCACCGCATCTAGAGCGTTGATCCCCCTATCGGGATAGGTAGAGGCGTGCACAGACTTGCCGAAGAACTCAAATGCCAGCGAAGTCCGGCCGATACACGGACGAAGCCCGCACGTGACCGTGTGAGGGTGAAACATCATCAGCACGTCGGTATCGCTAAAGACGCCCTGCTCCAGCATCGGGAGCTTGCCTCCCGACGTCTCCTCCGCAGGCGTCCCAAACACCTTCAGGTTCACCAGTTCCGGAGGCAAGACCTTCTTCAGCACCATTGCCGCACCCAGCGATGCGGCCGCAATGAGATTATGGCCGCACGCGTGCCCGATCTCAGGCAGCGCATCAAACTCAGCCAGCAGGCCTATGGCCGGCGCCTTAGGGTTGTTGATGTAAGAAGCCACGAATGCGGTATCGAGGCCCCCTGCCTTCCTTTCCACCGCAAAACCCTCGGCCGCCAGCTCGCTTGCAAGCAGTTCCGCCGTCTGGTATTCGCGGGAGCTTATCTCCGGATGCTCATGAAGGCTCGACGCTATCTTTCTGAGGCGCTCCGAGTAGCGCGCAGTTTCCTTCCGGATTACATCCTTCAAATCGTGCGTCACAAGCCTACTCCCATTTCTTGAGCTTGTCGGCCAGACCAAACACTTCGGTTACGCTCTTGCCTTCCTCCACGATCTGCTTCAGTCGGTAAAGCTCATCCGCCAGATGATGGTCTGCAGTGGCAAGCACTTCCGCGGCCACTTCCATGGGCACGCATACCACGCCATCATCGTCGCCGACGATGATATCGCCGGGCTTTACTGGCACGCCGCCGCACTGGATCGGGACATTGATCGCGCCTGGCCCGATCGAGCCGAAGATCTTGGTACAAATCGACTTGCTGAACGTAGGCAGCCCAATGTCGATGATGCCGGCCGAATCCCGAATCGCCCCGTCCACTACAACGCCCGTACACCCTTTCATCTTCATGTATTGGCTAAGTCGCTCGCCAATGCAGGCCACATCCCTGATATCTCCCGCATCGATCACCACGACGTCGCCCGGCTTCAGCACCTCAATGACCTTCTGGACGTACAGCGCGTCCCCCGGCCGTGTCAGCACCGTGCAAGCCGGCCCGCACACCTTCATCCCCTTTGCGATCGGCTTGATCTGGTAATCCATCAGACCATAAGCCTTCATCGAATCGCCGATCTTGCACACATCATGCTTCCTGAAACCTTCCACAATCTTCTTATCGGGTCTTGCGACATCCGTGATTATCTTCCCGTGCAAATAGTGCTTCTCCATATCTCCTGCAATCCTTTCTTTTGTGCTTCTCAGCCACGACTATAGCTTACTTGACCTCCCCTGTTAATTGTTTTGTACAAGTCCAGAAGGAGATGGAACAAAACGGAACGCCGGGCGCGAAAGACAAGTGTTCCACCGCCATCGACGCTACCTTAGCCGGCATCCGCCACCAGATCGCCTCCGCCGCCGCATAGCGTGCCCGGCCATTGGCAATCCTCAAACGCCCACGACATAATCGCCTTCGTCTTAACGGTAAAGGATGATCATGAGCACTGCCGGTCTGTTTGCTAAGTCAACTCCTGTCGTTCCAATCCGCCCGATCCATCTCGACCTCAAAGGTTGCCCGCCAACGGGCAGGCGCCTGATCTCGCTGCTGCGGGTGTGGGCGGCGGCCGGCTATAACGCAGTCGTAGTCGAATGGGAAGACACCTTCCCGTGGACGGTAGATGAACGGTTCCGCTGTGAAACCGCCTATTCACCGCAAACCATCCGCGACTTTTGCGCCGAAGCCGCCCGCCTCGGCATCGACGTCATCCCTCTAGTGCAATGCCTGGGGCACATGGAGACGCCCCTGCAGACGCCGGGATATGAGAAGCTGCGCGAGATCCCGCACAAGGCGACGACGCTGAACCCCCTGGCGCCCGGTGCGCGCGAACTGATAACCAGGATGGTGGAAGATGTGCTGGCGCTCTCGCCGAAACTCAAGTACTTTCATCTTGGCGGCGATGAAGCATTCGGCATGGGCACACACCCGGATACCAAAGCCTTCATCGAGAAGCACGGCCAAGACGGGAAGGCCGCGCTGTACCTCCAGCATGTCGAGCCGATCCTGGATCTGCTGCGTGCCCGCGGCATCCGCCCCATCCTGTGGGATGACATGATGCGCCATTGGGATGATGTCTCCCTGCGCCGAATCGCACCCAAGGCTGACCTGATGGTCTGGGCCTACGGCGGCGACGCCCTGCAGCGACACGGCCAGTTCATGGAGCGATTCAAACAGCACGGTGTGAGTCTCTGGGGCGCTGGATGCTTCAAGGGTGCCGAATCCCCCAGCGCTGACCTGCCCGACATTGACGATCGGGCTGCCAACACTCTCACGTGGGTGCGGGCGGCCACCCAATACAACATGAAGGGCGTCCTCGCCACCGGCTGGAGCCGACACCAGACCCAACGGCCGATGTCCATCTTCATCGATGCGGCTCTCGATGCGGCCGTCATGTGCGCCCTGATCCTGCACGATGGCGAATTGCCCAAAGGCGGAATCGAAACCTGCCTGAAAGTCCTCGAAACCGTCGGCGAACGTGATGCCTTCGTGCAGCGCCGGGCCGTCGTCACCGAAATGAATCAGGCCCGCATGCACGCATGGGACGGCGTTCGCAGCACTCGTGAACAGTTGATCGTCGGTATGCGCGACATCCGTCGGCGTGGCGGCTGGGCGGAGATGGAAGCCCTGCGCGATCTGCGCTATTGCGTAGCCAAGTCGGATGAGATCAAAGCGAAACTCTTCGCGGCATTCGATGGCCTGGTCGACCCCATCTGGCTCGAACGCTACTGGGCCGAACGCTTCGAACCTCTCTGGGAAGAGGCCACCACACTGGAGCTGCGCGTCCGCCAGTGGGATCCCGCTGGCTATGCCGCCTCCGGCTGGCGCACCATCGCCAACAGCGAGGCTGACGAGCGCGCCGGCCTGGGACCGACGGCGTGACACAAGTCTGAAGGATGCCATCGGTATGCGCGAAACATTCAGATCCCGTCTGCGAAACCATGAGCCCCTCGTTGGCACGATACTGACTCTGCCATGTGCCGCCATTGCGGAGATCGGCGTTTCCGCCGGGTTGGACTGGTTGTTTCTCGATATGGAACACGGCCAGTTGGAGTACTCCGATGTCGCAAGGATAATCCAGGCAGTGGGCGATGCTACGGCGATCATCGTCCGAGTTCCCGAGGCTCGTGAGATGTGGGCCAAGCGCATCCTGGACCTCGGCGCCGCAGGACTCATATTCCCGCAGGTCAAGACCGCAGCCGAAGCCCAGGAGTTCTGCTCCTGGTGCCGATATGCCCCCGCGGGAAAGCGAAGTGTCGGCATTGCCCGCGCCCAGGCTTACGGCGCCAGGCTCAGCGAGTATCTCGCGTCAGCGAACGACTCCATCACGGTAATTCTGCAAATCGAACATGCCGCGGCGATAGCCGGTCTTGAACAGATCCTGGCGGTGCCCGGAATTGACGCCCTGTTTCTCGGTCCGTATGACCTTTCAGCCAGCTACGGCATACCCGGCCAGGTTGACCATCCTCTCGTCAGGGACGCGATGAACCAATTCCTCAGTTCCTGCCAACGGGCAAATATGTCCCGCGGCATTTTCGTTTCAAACAATGCCGCTGCCCGGCGGTCTCTTGACGATGGTTATTCGCTTCTGGCGGTGGGAATGGATGCCCCATTGCTCAGAGGATCCATCGTGACAGCTATCGACGGCCTAAAAACCCGGTGATCTGCCCGCGTCCTATCGACTACCAGGTCGGCTTATGCGAAACTAGCAACATCATGACTCCCAACTCGGCCTCGATCCCCCAGCCACAGCCAACTCCCACCGCGCCGGCGAAACGACGGCGGCTGCTCGGTGTCTTCTGGTGGCTGCTCATCTGGCCCATCTGCCTGCTGCTGACCCTCTGGGAAGGGATGGCCATCAACTATTCCAATCTGCCCCACTGGCTTTCGCCAATGGCCGCTGCTGCTGTGGCTGTCGCTGCCCTCGCGAGCCTCGTCTTCCTCAAACCACGCTGGCGGGCCTTGGCCGTCTTTGTGTTGCTGTTTGCTTTCATAGTCGTCGGGTGGGAGCAGATCCCGCCATCCAACGACCGCGACTGGCAGAAGGATGTGACGATCCTCCCGTGGGCCGAGTTTAGCGGCGACCGCGTAACGATTCACAACATCCGCAACTGCAACTATCGCAGTGAAACCGACTTTGATGTCCGCCACTACGACCGCAGCTTCGACCTGGACAAGCTGCGCAGCGTCGACCTGATGCTCGTCCACTGGGGCTCACCGCACATCGCCCACACGATGCTCAGTTTCGGCTTCGAGGGCGACCAGTACCTCTGCTTCTCCATCGAAACACGGAAGCGCGTGGGGCAGACCTACTCGACCATCGAAGGTTTCTTCAAACAGTACGAACTGACCTACGTGGTGGCCGACGAGCGCGATCTCGTGCGCCTGCGGACCAACTACCGGGGAGAGCAGGTCTATATCTATCGCCTGAAGGCCACACCGCAACTAAGGCGAGAAGTACTTCTGGGTTACCTGCAGGCGGTCAACTCGCTGCACGACCGCCCGGAATGGTATAATGCCCTGACGAGCAACTGCACGACCAACATCCGTCGGCACATTCAGCCCTTTACCCACGGAGCCTGGGACTGGCGGATGCTGCTCAATGGTCACCTTCACGAATTGATCTACGAACGCGGTGCGGTAGACACTACGCTGCCTCAGCCGGAACTGCAGGCGCGCTGCCTGGTGAACGACCGTGCCAAGACCGCCGGCGATGACGAAGACTTCTCGCGTCGCATCCGTGTAGGGCTGCCCGGTATTATGCCCGTTGCAGCCGAGTCTCCTTAGATGGGATACTATGATTATGATCTGGGTTCCCCCTTCACTGCGTGCAGCGCTGCTTTCTTTGGTGGCCGCTCTTCTTGTCGGCTGCGCCTCTGACTCAAACCTGCCGGTTGCGCCCAACGTGCTGCGCGATGGCTCGGGCAGTATCCAACTCAAGGCACTTCCACCGGAACAGCAGAAGACCAGCATGCAGATCATGTACGTAACCGATCGTGCTGTCGTGCCCGAAGAGACAAAGGGCGGCAACACGACCTATGGGTTTGGTCGGTCGCCTCATGTCTCCTATGGCATGACAACGGTATCGTTCGATAAGTCCGTGAGTTGGAATGAATTGGTGCGCTATAGCGGCTCTCCATCAGACCGCGAACGCTACGAGATGAAAGTGACGGGTGTGCGAGAACTGGGACAGTTCGCCCCAACGCTGGATCGATTGACGGCGAAGAATGGGAAACTCGTCATTGGTGACACCGAGGCTGAGCACAATGAGACACTCGCCGCCCAGGAAACGCTCACCAAGCTCATGGCCAATTACCCGCAGAAGGATGTCTACATCTTCGTGCACGGGTTCAACAACAACTTCGATGATGCAGTGCTGCGGATGGCGGGAATATGGCACTACCTCGGCCGGCGTGGGATGCCCGTGGTTTACACCTGGCCGGCGGGCCATGGCGGGCTGCTGGGATACTTCTATGACCGCGAATCGGGCGAGTTTACCATTTACCATCTCAAGCGAACGCTGCGGATTATCGCGGGATGTCCGTCCGTTGAACGCATCCATATCATTGCCCACAGTCGGGGCACCGATGTCGCAACCACCGCACTGCGTGAACTCAACGAGTACTACAAAGGAGCTGGCAAGGACCCGCAGGTTGAGCTCAAGCTCCAGACGCTCGCTCTGGCAGCGCCGGACCTTGACAAGGATGTCTTTGCCCAGCGGTTTGGCTCGGAGGGGCTGGCGAACATCGCCGCCCAAGTGGTGATCTATGGTTCGGAGGAAGATGCGGCCATCGCATTTGCCCGCAAGCTCTTCGGCAGTTCCGGACGTATGGGCAGTTTTGACCCGGCAAAGGCCCCGCCCCAGATCCTCGCCACGCTAAGCCAGGCGCCAAGCATCCAGTTCGTCCGCACAAAGGTCACCGGATTCTCGACCAGCCACGCGTATATGTTTGCCAATCCGGCGGCCATGTCAGACCTGGTGCTGCTGCTGCGCGATCAGAAGCAGGCGGGAGCGGAGAACGGCCGGCCCATGGAGAAACATCCAGGCTGGTGGTATCTCAGCAACAGCTACTTCGACGACAAGACCAAATGGGTGAAGGAGTTCCACGCTGACTGACGGGGCAACGTTGTTGTGAAACTCCAGTGATGGGCTTAAGGCGGCGACGCATGGGGCGTCAGCCGTCTGAAATCTCGTGCGCGCTGCTGGCGAGACTGGTCTCGCCGTTCTATTGTGTCCGGCCTACCTTTGCCTTAGAATCCGGGGTTCTACTCGTTGGCCGCAGTACGCGCAAGACGAGATGTAACAGGCTCTTATAGGAGTTTCCGGCGTGATTATTGTCATGGCTGCCAATGTGCCGCAGGCCTCCGTCGACCGCGTTGTCGGCGAGATTGAGAAGATGGGCTGCAAGGCCCACCTCTCCCGCGGCACGTTCCGCACCGTGATCGGCGCTGTCGGCGAGGAAGGCTCGATCGACCAGCACCATCTCTCCACTCTCGATGGCGTGGAGAAGGTCATGCCCATCATGACTCCCTACAAACTCGCCAGCCGCGAGTTTCACGAAGAAGACTCCGTCGTGCAGATCGGCGGCGGCAGCGTTCGCCGCCAGCTCGTCGGGGGCAAACACGCGCTCTCCATCGCCGGGCCGTGCACCGTCGAGAATCATGACATGCTCTGGCGGATCGCCCGCCATGTGAAAGAAGGCGGCGCGACCGTTCTCCGCGGCGGCGCATTCAAACCCCGCACCAGCCCCTACTCATTTCAAGGCCTCGGTGAGACTGCACTGAAGTGGCTGCGTGAGTGTGGCGACGAACTGGGTATGCCCATCTGTACGGAGATCATGGATACCCGTCAGGTTGAGGCGGTGAACAAATATGCCGATCTTTTCCAGATCGGCGCCCGAAACATGCAGAATTTCGACCTGCTGCGCGAGGTCGGCAAGACACAGAAGCCCGTGCTCTTGAAGCGCGGACTGGCCGCTACGGTAAAGGATTGGCTACTTTCGGCCGAATATGTCCTGAGCCAGGGAAATCGCGGCGTGATCCTCTGCGAGCGCGGCATCAAGACATTTGAAGACTCCGTCCGGTATACGCTGGATATCACCTCGATCCCGGTGGTGCGAAAACTGTCGCACATCCCGATCATTATCGATCCCAGCCACGCGGCAGGGAAACGCGACTACGTCTGTGCGCTGGCCACAGCCGGCATCGCGGCTGGTGCTCATGGCACGCTCATCGAGGTCCATTACAATCCATCCGAGGCACAGTGTGATGGCCCGCAGGCTCTTCTGCCGGAAATGTTCCGCGAGGTGATGGGCCAGCTCCGGGCGATTGCCAAGATCATGGACAAGCAGTTCCCGGCATAGGGAATCAGGACGATAGCAAAGGTCAAAGGAAAGGAAGCAAGAAGCAATGACACGTGTGAAGTTTGTCGCTGGTAACTGGAAGATGAACACGAACAAGGCCCAGGCCGTTGAACTGGCCAAGGCCGTCGTCGCGGGCGCGAAAGCGATCTCGGGCGTTCAAATCGGCTGCGCTGTCCCGTTTGTCTACGTCGATGCGGTCGGTCAGGTCCTTAACGACACCAACGTGATGCTGGGCGCTCAGGATGCCTATTTCGAAAAGAACGGCGCCTTCACGGGCGAGATCTCCGTTGAGATGCTCAAAGATCTGGGCGCAAAGTTCTGCCTCACCGGCCACTCCGAGCGCCGCCATGTAATCAAGGAAACTCCCGAACTCGTCGGTAAGAAAGCTGATGCGATCTATTCGGCCGGTCTGACCCTCGTCCATTGCGTCGGCGAGAAACTTGAAGAGCGCGATGCCAACAAGACCCTCGCCGTCGTCGAAGCTCAGATGAAAGAACTCCAACCGGCAAAGTTGACCGATCCATCTCGCCTGGTGATCGCCTATGAGCCCGTGTGGGCCATCGGCACCGGCCGAACCGCGACCGACGCCCAGGCGCAGGAAGTGCACGCTTTCATCCGCGACCTGATGGGCAAGATGTGGAACGCCGACTTTGCCAGTAAGGTCCGCATCCAGTACGGTGGCTCGATGAAGCCCGACAACGCCAAGGGCCTGATGAGCCAGAAAGATATCGACGGCGGCCTGATCGGTGGCGCGGCCCTGAAAGCCGACAGCTTCCTCAAGATCGTGGAGGCCGGCAAATAGCCAGCTTTGGCGCGAAACACGGGTCCGCCCGCCGGAAACGACTGACGAACCCTTTTACGGAGCATTAATGCAAACTCTCTTGTACATCAGCATATTCATCTTCCTGATGGTCTGCGTGTTCATGATCCTGCTGATCCTGATCCAGAAGGGTCGTGGCGGCGGGCTTGCCAGCGCATTTGGCGGCCAGGGCGGCAACACCGCCTTCGGCTCCAAGACCGGCGACGTACTGACTTGGGTAACCAGCATCGTGTTCGGGCTGTTCCTGCTCCTTGCCGTTGCCCTGAATCTGCTGGGTGATCGCGTGAACAAGATCAAGACCGGCCCCGGCCCCGTCGTGCCGGTCGCCGCCTCCGCAGCCGGCCAGTCTGCTCCCACGGGTGCGGGCCAGACGCCAGCGCCGGGCCAGCCGCCAGTCGAAATCCCGAATCCCGCAACACCAGTCACCCAGCCGGCGGCCCAATAGCAGCAGCTCCGGCAGATCCAGCAGGAACTCCATGATCATCAGCATGACTGGCTTCGGCGATGCCTACGCAGAACAGGATGGCACTCACTACGCCGTTGAGATCCGCGCCCTGAACAATCGCTACTTCAAGTCAGTCATTAAGCTGCCCGAGACTGTCAGCGGCCTCGAGCCCGAGCTCGAGACCACGCTTCGCGAGAAGCTCGGCCGCGGCACGATCACCTTCATCCTGAAGATGCGGATCGACTCGGCCGACGCCGCCTACCACATCAACAAAGCTGCCCTGCAGGCCTATCTGGAGCAGCTCAACGATATACCCGGCCTGAGCGATCCTGCCCGCGTTGATCTGGGCAGCCTGCTGCAACTGCCTGGCGTCTGCCAGGAACCGCGCGATGACTCGGATGAACTGGCAGTGCATGGCCCGATGGTGCGTGACCTGGCCGCCAAAGCGATCGTGAAGCTCCTGGGCATGCGTCAGCGCGAAGGTGAAGGACTGTTCGCGGATCTGATGCGTCATGTGGCACTGATCGCCGACAACCTGAAAGAGATCCAGAAGCGCGCGCCCTTCGTAATCGATGAGTATCACAAGAAGCTCGCCAACCGTGTCAGCCAACTGCTTTCCAAGGCCGAACTGCAGGTCAATCAGGTCGATCTTCTGAAGGAAGTCGCTGTCTTCGCCGAGCGCGCGGACATCAGCGAGGAAATCCAGAGACTCAACAGCCACCTGCAGGCCTTTGAGAACGCCTGCCGGAAAGATGAGCACGCCGGGCGCAAGCTCGATTTCATCACCCAGGAAATGCTGCGGGAAGCCAATACGATCGGGTCCAAGGCAAACGATGCCACGATTGCGACGCACATTGTTGAGATCAAGGGCGCCATCGACCGCTTGAAGGAACAGGTACAGAATGTGGAGTAAGAGAGATGAGTAGTGATTATTGATTAATGAGTAACAGCCGATTCAGTCTCCCTTTCGCGGGGCCGAGGCCGGCTGTTACGGAATAATCAATAATCAATATGCACAGTAACCAATGACCAGCAGCGCAAAGTCCAACCACGGTGTCCTCCTCGTCCTCGTCGGCCCGTCCGGCGTGGGCAAGAGCACCATTGCGCGGAAGCTGACACAGCAGTTGGACCTGTGCTACGTGGTCAGTGCCACCACCCGGCCAAAGAAACCGGGCGACGAAAACGGCAAGAGCTATGATCACATCAGCCGTGAAGAGTTTCTCCGCCGGCTGGATAACGATGAGTTCCTGGAATACGCCTCGGTGTATGATGACTACTACGCAACGCCAAAGCAGCCTACACTAGGCTGGATTGCCGGTGGCAGAGATGTGCTGCTTGAGATCGACGTACAGGGTGCATTGCAGGTGCGTTACCACTACCCTGACGCCCTGCTGATCTTCATCCTGCCGCCAAATGAGAGTACGCTGCTGCAGCGGCTAACCGACCGCGGCAGGGATAAGCCCGAGGAAATCCAGCGGCGGTTCCGTTCGGCGCGGCGCGAGATCCATATGGCTCGCGGCGCTCGAGCGTTTGATTTTATGGTCGTAAACGATGATCTTGGCCGTGCCACGGCCGAGATTGCCATGCTGGTAAACCAGAAGAAAGCAGAAGGACAAACAAGATTATGATCGAAGCACTCAAGAGCGACGAGATCGTGCGTAAGGTTGGCGGCCGCTTTAAGCTGACCGCCCTGATCCAGAAGCGCATGATGGAACTGATGGACGGCGCCCGTCCTTTGATCGAGCGCAACGACCACATGACCGACCTGGAAGTCGTCATCGAGGAAGTCCTGCAGGACAAGATTGCCATCGACTTCGGCGGATCCGGCATCCAGGAAGCGGCGGAAAACCAGTAAGACAAGAATGGAAAGGGGAGCAAAGGGAATACCTTCGCTCCCTTTCCATTGTGAGCTTTGCCTCATGTCATCAGTGATGCCTAACCTCGCAGCACTCAAGGGGCGGGAGATCGTCATTGGCGTATGCGGCGGCATCGCGGCCTACAAGGTCGCTGATCTGGTGTCGAAGCTGGTGCAGGCTGGGGCGGGCGTTACGATCTGCATGACAGATAATGCGAAGCAGTTCGTTACACCAGTGACGTTCCAGGCGCTGACGCACCGGCCGGTCCATACCACCATGTGGCAAGCCGACAGTTCGTCGGTGCTGGACCATCTCGGCCTGACAGAGAAAGCCGACCTCATGCTCATCGCTCCGGCCACTGCGAACATCATCGCCAAGGCAGCATGCGGAATCTGTGACGACCTCGTCTCGACGATGATCTGCGCCAGCGCCTGCCCGGTCATCTTCGCCCCGGCCATGAACACGCGGATGTGGCAAAACCCCGTCTGCCGGGAGAACGTCACCAAACTGCAAAAGCTGGGATACCGCTTTATCGGCCCCGAGGAAGGCTTCCTCGCCGAACGAACCATCGGTCCCGGCCGTCTGTCCGAACCCCAGACCATCCTCGCCGAACTCGCCGTCCTGCTGGTCAATTCCCCGCGGTAACTTCCTGCGCATTTGCCTTTTCATCCCTCATCCCTCATCCTTCCTGTCTGTATGCGTCTGCTAATCACTGCCGGACCAACCCGAGAGCCCATTGACGCCGTTCGCTTCATCTCCAACCGATCCAGCGGCCAACTTGGCCTTTCACTGGTCACCGCCGCTCTGGCGCAGAAGCACAGCGTGACGGCCATTCTCGGCTCTGTTGCCTTCGACCTTCCCGCCGGGGCTGTGCGCATCGATGTGGAGACGACAGCCCAAATGCACGATGCGGTGCTCCGTGAGTTTTCCGCGCACGACATGCTGATCATGGCAGCCGCCCCGGCCGATTTCCGTCCCAAACAGATCTTCGAAGGAAAGATGCCGCGCAGCGGCTCGCTCACACTCGAACTCGAAGCCACCGACGACATCGTTGCTGCCGCCTCGGCGATCCGCCGCTCCGATCAGCGGACGATCGCCTTCTCCCTCGAGGCCGAAGGCAACCTCGACCGAGCGAGGGCAAAGCTGCTGCGTAAGCGTGTGGACATGATCGTCTACAACCCGATTCAGACGATGAACAGCGCCGAGATTCAAGCGGCACTGCTCTACGCCGATGGTCGGTCCGAAACACTTCCGCGTTTGTCCAAGGCAGACTTTGCCGGCCTATTGCTGGACCGCGCGGCGGCGCTGCTGGCTAATCCGTAGCTTCGGAAAAAGGCGCGCGGCGTCCTGTCCCTTGGTCCGTGCTACAGAACTCCCGAGTTGCTGACAAACGCCGCGTGGCGGCTATCGGGAGACCAGGACGGAACATTCATCGTGCCCTGCCCGCCGTAGACATAAGCGACGACCTTCGGCGTCCCGCCAGTGATTGGCATCAGGCGCAGGTAAACGTGCTTGTAGTACGGGTGGTCGCCAGGCGCGACATCAAGACCGTAGGATAGGAAGAGAACCCACTTGCCATCGGGCGAGATGTGTGGAAACCAGTTGTTGAGCTGGTCATTGGTGACCTGCTCCTGGGCGCTGCCATCGGGATGCATGCGCCAGATCTGCATCAGACCACTGCGCACGGAGCTGAAGTAGATCCACATGCCATCGGGCGTGAATTCCGGGCCATCGTCGAGACCCGGCGCGGTGGTCAGACGTGTCTCCTGGCCGCCGTTAACGGGGATGCTGTAGATATCGAAGTTGCCATCGCCGCGCTCGGCCGTATAGACCAGTGTCTTGCCATCCGGTGACCAGCCGTGGAGATAGGATGGAGAATTGGTTGTAACCTGAAATGGCACCCCTCCCGTTGCGGGAATGACGTAGACCCCCGATTTTCCGCCTTGCTCCTGGCTGTGGTGGCTGATGCCCAGCATCTTGCCATCGAAGGAAAGGACGTGGTCATTATTGTTGCGAATCGCGAAGCCCGAATCCATCACCGTAGACTTGCCGCTCGCTAGATCAAAACGATAGAGCAGACCTTTGCTGTTGTAGATCAGCGTCTTCCCATCGGGTGTCCAGTTCGGAGCCTCGATCGCCTCGGGTGTGCCGTAAACGATCCGCGACTCGCCCGTCAGCGTGTCGACGATCTCCAGGTTGCTGCCGAGATAGTCGCGATAGAGAACCAGGCCCTTCCAGGCCGGGATCACGATCCGCACGTCGGTGAAGATAGCCTTCTCGATCACATCGGGGTTATGGGAGGTTACGAACAGGCCGACATATACTTCTTCGCCCAGCGGGAGATCCACGCTCTGCTCGCCTCCGAGCGGCTCGCCAAAGGTGGCGACCGAAAGAGTAATGCGATCCCCACTTCGCGCAAGTTGGATTACATCGGGCGCGATGGCAGAGGACCGCAATTCCTCGGTCACGGCGCCCTCAGTGCGGCGGAACTGCAGCGAAGTCAGGCCATCGCCATGAATGGCTGCATCGGCGTAGGCGGAGTCGGGTCTCAGGCTCGAGCGCACAAGCCATCCGAGCTTGCGATGCGGATCGACGCCCTGGGCAGGGAATCGCGCCCGGGTCCGCAGGACGAAGTCGCCTTTCATCTTCTTCCAAAGGAAGTGGAATTCATCGCTGCTGTTCCACATGTTGATGCCCGCGCCGACAATGGAGTACTGCTGCGCGGAAGCATCATAGCTGGCCGATCCGGCAATCTTCATTGGGCCGATATCGCCGTTACTTTCAAACAAGCCCAGCGCTCCAGCAATCGCAGACGAAGTGATCATCGCCATGTTGGGGTATCTCCTGATCCACAGATCATCGCTCAGTACCGACTCCGAGACAATCAGCATTCAGGCCCAGGTGCTTCTGCAGAAACGGATAGGCCTTCTCGCCATGGATGCGGTGGCCATCCTCAAAGTAGTCCTCCTCCACCAGTCTGCCCGCGCCGAAGCTGCGCCAAGCCTTGCGCGCCTGGCGAACGGTGCGTTGCACATCGGCAACGGGGAAGATCGAGTCGTGTGTCCCGTTCTCCACCAGCAGCGGCCGCGGCGCGATCAGGCCAGCCAGATCCGCCAGTTCCCCAAGCCTCAGCAGGCCTGGCACGAAGTTGCAGGTACAATGCGAGATTGCCAGAATTCCCTGTCTCCAGTTGCAGAAGTATCCGCTGACAACCGTGGCACGAATGCGTGGATCCAGGCACGCCGAGAAGAATGCATGCATTCCGCCGCCCGAGATGCCCATCACGCCCGCTCTGCTCACATCCGCCTGCGGAACCTGCTCCAGGTAATCCAGCACGCGCATGCCATCCCAGACGCGCATGCCGGGAATGCTCAACCCCAGCATCATCGCATAGGTGGAAGCATTGTGGCAGCTTGAGGGCCGCGGTGACTGCTCGGGAAGATCCGTGTAATGCGCTTCGCGCTCGCCGAAACAGTTGATCTCGGGGGCGGCCACCACAAACCCACGCTTGACGAGTTCCACTGCAAAGTCACGCTGATAGCCGGCCGGCTCCGCGCGATACACCCCATCCTCGTTCATGCCGATGATGGCCTTGGCGCCATAACCATGGCCATGCAAGGCCAGCACACAAGGCGCAGGAGCGTCAGCGCCCTTAGGAAGCAATATATACACGGGCACATCCGAGTCGGCTGTTGATCGGATCATCACCTTCCGCTCGATGTGCGTGCCACGGTCGAACTCGCCCAACACCCGCGGCCGCAGCGGCACGGCATCCATCTGATCGACACCCAACTGCTTCGACAGGGCACGCCGCGTCCGACGCTGCCAGTGAATCGCCTCTTGCGAGGTACCCGCGGCAAACGGGAACATCGGCCTGTTTCGACGCGCCAGTGCGTCGAGTTGCACAATCGGGCTGAGTTTCGCGATCATCCGCCTTCCTCCAGCCACCGGACGAGTGTTCGCACACCCCATCCCGTGGCGCCCTTGGAGTATAATGGAAGATCGCGGTCCGTGTCGGCCACGCCCGCGATATCCAGGTGTGCCCAGGGGACCTTCCCGTTGGCGGGCACGAAAAAGCTCAGAAACGCCGCCCCTTGCAGCGGCTGGGCATCGCGGCCCGACGAGTTCACTATGTCCGCATAGTCGCTCTTGAGCATCTCCTGCGGCTCATCCGGAAGCGGAAGCTGCCACATCTTCTCTCCCTGGCCTGCTCCCACCTCGATGAGCCGATCAACCAGTTTCTGATCGTTCGTCATGATGCCTGCCATGCCTCGCCCCAGCGCTACCGACACGCCTCCAGTCAGCGTCGCCAGATCAACGCACACGCGCGGGCCGTACATCTCGATGCCCCATGCCAGAGCATCGCCCAGCACCAGCCGGCCCTCGGCATCGGTGTTGGTCACTTCGACGGTCACGCCGTTGTGCATGCGCAGGATGTCGCCCGGCCGGTATGCGCGATGGCTGATGTGGTTCTCGGCGGCCGCCAGAATCCCCACCACATGCACGGGCAGCTTGAGCCGGGCGATCGCCACCATCGCCCCGAGCACGGCCATCCCGCCGCACTTATCGAAGACCATCCGTCCCATCTTCTCCGCCGGTTTGATCGATACGCCTCCCGTATCAAAAGTGATGGCCTTGCCAATCAGGAGCACGGGCCTGGTGCCCTTCCTGGTTATCTTCGGTTTGTGCTCCAGAACGATCAGACGTGGCGGCGTTGTTATCGATCCGCCGCCAACGGCTAGCAATCCACCCATCTTCAACTTCGCAAGCTGTTTCTCATCCAAGACCCGACAACCCAGCCCGACACTGCGTGACATCTTCTGAGCCACGGCGGCCAAAGTGACCGGGTTAATATCATTGCCAGGGCGAGATGCGATGGTGCGGGCGAAGTTCTGTGCCTCGGCCACCACCATTGCACGGCGAATCGCGCTACTTACGTTCGTAGCGGAAACCATGGTGAGCATCACCGGTTCGTCAGTGCCATTCTTCTTCGCAGTACCGCGATACTCGCGATAGCGGAAACTCGCCAGCAGGAACCCCTCTACCGCCGCGCCGGCAGCATCTTGCGCACTCATGCTTGGGAGCTCCGGCACAACAATCGCCACTGAACGCAACTGGTTCTGTCGCGCATACTTGGCGATCGCACCCCCCGCGTCACGTACTGCATTCACCGACAGCTTCTTCACATCGCCCAGACCGGCCACCAGCAGCCGGCGGATCAACTTGCCGTGCCCCACGAGATCGGCCACGACCTCGCGACTCTTCCCCTTGGAGAGCTCCGCATCCCGCAAACGCCAGAGCGCTCGCCGAAGTTCGCTATCGAGCAGCCGAACCGCGCCCTGGCTCAGTTCTGCTCCCTCAACGACCATCACCGCAATCGCCGCCTGCGTACCGATCTTCTCGGAGGTCTTCACCTGAACGTTAGTGCTCGTCGGGATCATGGTGACATTATACCGATGGCCGCATGGCTATGGGCATATTCCTCTTCTCTGGCTCCTGCCCTACACTGCTGTTGTATGGCAAAGAAGCTACTTCCACAGTCAGCGCAACCAGCCCACTTGGGCCAGAAGAGCATCCTCAGTCCAGAGCAGATCGAGAATCCGCGTTCCATTCTCGATACCTTTCCCAATCCTTGCCCCGACCGCGACTACGACATTGAGTTCATCTTCCCCGAGTTCACCAGCGTCTGCCCGGTGACCGGCCAGCCCGATTTCGCGACCATCACCGTTCGCTACATCCCGGACACGCTCTGCGTGGAGATGAAGAGCCTGAAGCTCTATTACTTCAGCTACCGAAACAAAGGCATCTTCTACGAAAAAGTGACCAACACGATACTGGATGATCTCGTGGCGACGCTCAAGCCGCGCAAAATGACGGTGACCGGTCAGTTCAATGCCCGCGGCGGGACTTATGGAACGGTAACGGTCCAATACCCCAAGCGCCGAACACGGCGTTCGTAGTCGAGACTACCCCCGCGCATACTTTCTCAGCATGTTCAGCGTCGCCCTGAAGTCTTTGGGCATTTCGGCTACGAGGTCCTTTCGGCCGACCCCGGGCAACTCTACCGAGAGTTGTTCCGCATGGAGGGAAAGCCGAGCCATCAGCGGCCGCTCGTTCTCGAACTTCCCCAGTTGGTACCCGCGCTTGTACTTTGACAGATATAGCCCCAACGCCAGTTCACCTTCGGCTGGCGGCCCATAGAGCGGATCCACCACCAACGGATGGCCGATATGGCGCAAGTGCACGCGGATCTGATGCGTCTTGCCCGTCTTCGGGAACACCCTGAGCAGTGTCAGTCCCCGGAAGGTCTCCTCCACGCGATACTCCGTCCGCGCTGGCTTGCCCCGCTTGTGGATCATCATCAACCCGACATGCTTGCGATCCGGGGCAATGGGGGCATCGATCTCGCCACTTTCGCTCTCCGGCCGGCCGATCACCAGCGCCAGGTACTGCTTCTGCGCCAGGTTGTTCTGAAACTGCTGCGAGAGCTGCCGCTGCGCCTCGATGTTCAGGGCAAACAGCAGCACGCCGGATGTATCCTTATCCAGCCGATGCACAACGCGAACGCGTGGGTCAACTTCGCCGCTGCACGGCAAGCCAAGCTGTGCGGCCAGTTCCTCCACAACGCTGCTGGTCTCCCCCCGGCCGGGAATGGACGCCAGGTTCGCCGGTTTGTTCACCGCGGCAACATGTTCATCTCGGTACAGAATCTCTAATCGTTGTGCCATGTGGAAGAGAGGCCTGGATTACTTGCTGAACATCCGCTTTTCCCACTGGTCCAGCAGAGACTTCACCTTCGGCTGCTGCGGATTCATCTCCAGGCTCTGCCGCAATAGCCCCAATGCCTCGTCGCGTTTTTTCTCATCCAGTTCCATCCCCGCCTGGTACTGCTGCAGGAGCACTCGCGCCTCTTCGTTCAGGGCCGAGAAGTATTTCGGATTGCGTTTGCGCGCCTCACGGTATTGCCCAAGGGCTTCGTCGTAGCGCTGCTCCATCGCGTAGGCGTCGCCCAGCCGCTTGTGCAGATAGGGAGTATCTTCCAGTTTCAGCGTCTGCTGGATGACATCCGCCGCGTCGCGCGGCTTCTGCTGCGCCAAAAGGTTGCCGGCATAATTCGTCAGCGTCCCCACTTGTTTCGGCGCCAGTTCGATCGACTTGCGGTAAGCGCGCTCGGCAAGAACATAATCTCCCCGCGCATCCAAAGTCAGCGCCAGATTGGCCTGCGCCTCGGCCGACTCCGGCTTGAGCATCGCGGCCTTGTCTTCGTACTTTATGGCCTTGTCCACATCGCCCAGGGCCAGATACACCAGGCCCAGGTTCATGTTGGAGCCAAAGTGATTGGGGTCAAGTTTCAGCGCATTGTTATAGCTCTTGATGGCATCCTGGAGCCGCTGCAGCATCTGATCGCTCAAGCCCAGGTTGTAATGGTTCTGAACCTCATAAGGGTCCATCGCCACCAGGGCTTCGTAATACTCCCGGGCGCTGGAATAGTCGCCACGCTCCTTATAGATCCTGCCAAGAAACACGCGCGGCATAATCAAATGGGGGTTCGTCTCCAAGGCCTGCTTCAGTGAATCGACGGCTTGATCATTCTTGCCGGCCTGGTACGCATAGACCCCTTTCACATAGGTCTCGATCGCCTGCGGCCGTCCTGGCCCTGCTCCGCCACTTTCCGGCCCAGTCGCACATCCACCTATGGCTACGGCAACGAGGGCCACTACGAACCAGCCAGATCTATTAGAAGTCATGCTGCCTCTCCCATGGCAACCTTTGATACGCCATCGGCCGAGCCCGGTCAATGCTTGAACGGGATTGGATTTCTCCCAGTGGTCCAATCGATCCCAAGCGTAAGCTGGCCATTACTCCAAGAAATCCATTAATATCCGAGCGAAAGCCCTCCGGCTCGCTTGAAAACGCCACAACTACCTTCCAACAATCAACTTGTGTGCAATTAGGCCGTAGTTTGAAAGGGGTGCCTCCGCCTGTTAAAATGGCAGGACTATGCCGACACGCGCCAAGTCATTGCGATCGACACCTAAAGCTAAGCGAAAGCCAGCCAAGGTTGTCAGGCCTGCGCGCATAGAGCGTAACCCCCGCCATACGGTTAAGTTCGCCCCAAAGAAGGCTCGCACCGTAAAACCAGTCGTGGCAATGGCTAAGGTTCCATCACATACTCCCGCCACGCCGTTCACCAAGGCAATGAAGTTCCTCCAGACGCTCACGGATTTCGAGCGACTCCGAATTGTTCGCTATAACCAACAAAACTTTGACTTGGACCGGATGCGTTATCTTCTGAAGAGGCTTGGCAACCCCGAGCAGAGCTTCCGTTCCATTCACGTGGCCGGCACCAAGGGTAAGGGAAGCACCTGCGCCATGACCGCCGCCATGCTTGAGGCGTGCGGCTACAAAATCGGTCTCTACACTTCCCCCCACCTGATCGACATCCGCGAGCGCATGCAGATCAACGGCCAGATGATCTCGCGGGAAGATTTCGCCCGCATCGTCAAGCTCGTTGAGCCGATCGCCATGAAGATGAAGCCGATGCCGACGTACTTCGACGTCATCACGGCCGTCGCCTTCAAGTACTTCGCCGAACAACAGATCGACTTCGCCGTGGTTGAGACCGGTCTCGGTGGTCGTCTCGACTCCACCAACGTCATTACCCCCGAAGTCACCGCCATTACCAGCATCAGCAAAGATCACATGGCCCAGCTCGGTAATACCCTTGAGAAGATCGCCGAGGAAAAGGCCGGCATCTTCAAGCCGGGAATCCCGGCCGTCACCATTCTCCAGGAGCCCGGCGTCGAAGCCGTCTTCCGCCGCGTGGCCGAAAGGGTCGGCTGTCCGCTTGATATCGCCGGAAAGACTCTCGAGTTCAGCTATCGCTTTGAATCGACCCGGCCGCTTGGGCCGCACAACCGTGTCTGCCTCACCACCCCCTTCTCCAAGTATGAGCATCTGCCCGTCCCCCTCATGGGTGAACACCAGGCTATTAACTGCGGGCTCGCCCTTGCCATCATCGACCGTCTCAAGACCCGCGGCATCGCCATCAACGATCAGAAGATCATCGAAGGCCTGACCCGCACCCACATCCCCGGCCGGATGGAGGTCATCAACGCCACGCCCCGCATCGTCGTCGACGGCGCCCACAACGCCGCCAGCATCGACGCCGCCATGCGTGCCATCGGCCAGCATGTTCCCTATGACTCGCTCATCGTCATCTTCGGCTGCTGCAGCGACAAAGATGTATCCGGCATGCTTGAGAAGATCAGCAATGGCGCCGACAAGGTGATCTTCACTCGCGTTGACAACATCCGTTCCTCCGATCCGGAAGAGCTGGCCTCGCGATATACCGAGCTCTACGGCAAGATGGCCCAGGTTACCCCGACGCTAAGAGAAGCTCTGGCAATCGCCAACCGCGCCGTCACCAAAGAGGATCTGATCTGCATCATCGGCAGTTTCTACCTCGTCGGCGAAGCCAAGAAGATGTTCCAGGGGGAACCGAAGGAATAGTTCGGAGTACATGCTTTAGCATGTGTTCGTAGTTCAAGCTTTAGCTTGCTCTTCGTCCGATCCCCCATGAAACGTCGCCTGTACCTCGAAACCTTCGGCTGCCAGATGAACGTGCTCGATTCTGAGCTCGTTCTCAATCAGCTCCGCGCCATGGGTTACGAGCAAACCGACACCCGCGACACCGCCGACGTCGTCCTCTTCAATACCTGCTCCGTACGCGAGCACGCCGAGCAAAAGGTCTGGTCGCGCCTGGGCGAACTGCGAGAAGCGCGTCAGACCAACCCCACCATGGTCATCGGTGTCATCGGCTGCATGGCAGAGCGAGACTCTGCCGATCTCTTCCGCAAGTTCCCTCACATCGACATTCTCTGCGGCCCCGGCGAACTCGACAGGCTCCCCGGCATGGTCCACAACGCCGTACTGAACACGGGAACCGCCCGCGCCCGACAATCCGCCCTGATGGGCAAGAATACCCGCCGCTCCGCCACTCTCCACGCCGCCGAGGACACGCTGGAGTCGCTGGACCTTTCCCGCTCCTTCTCCCCTGCCGACGGCACCAAGCAGGCATACGTCCGCATCACCCGCGGCTGCAACAAGTTCTGCTCCTATTGCGTTGTCCCCTACACTCGCGGACCTGAAGTCCACCGTCCACCGCAAAACATCATCGACGAGGTCAAGAAGCTTACCGATGGCGGCCACCTTGAAGTCACCCTCCTCGGCCAAACCGTCAACCATTACCACTACAAGCATCCTGACGGCCGCACCACCTCCTTCGCCGACCTGCTCTACCAGATCCACGAGGCCACCCCCCATCTCCCTCGCCTGCGCTTCGTTACCAGTTTCCCGCGCGACTTTTCCCGCGAAGCTCTGCAGGCAATGCGCGACTGCTCGCGAATTTGCCACTACCTGCACATCCCCGCCCAGAGCGGCTCCGACCGCATCCTTCGCATGATGAACCGAGGCTATAGCGCCGACCAATATCTTGAGTTGATCGACACCGCCCGCCAGCTGATGCCCGACATCGCCATCGCCTCGGACTTCATCGTCGGCTTCCCCACCGAAACCGATGATGAATTCCAGCAGACTGTTGCCCTCACCGCACACTGCCGCTTCAAGAACAGCTTCATCTTCAAGTACTCCCCCCGCCCCGGCACGCACGCGCAAGAGCGCTACCCCGACGATGTCCCCGAGGAAGTAAAGCGCCGCCGCAACAACGAACTGCTCGCCCTGCAGGGCAATATCTGCGCTGACAACAACGCCGCCATGGTCGGCCAATCCGTTGAAATCCTCGTAGAAGGTGAAGGCTCTCTCGCCTCGCCCCCCACCGTCGACGCCGGCCATGTCGAACTCGCCTGGGAAAAGAAGAAGCAGAAACACCCCGCAGACCACAAGCAACTCATCGGCCGTACCCGCGGCGACCAGATCGTCGCATTCCACGCCGACCCCTCCCAGATCGGCAAACTCCTCACCGTCAAAATCACCGCCGCCCGCCAGATGACCCTATTCGCCGAATGCTGAGTGAAGACTGACCCAGCAGCGACCCATGCCACTCACCGCCGTATTCCATGCGCTCGCGCCACGCCCGGCCTCTGCTATGGTTTGCCGATAAGAAGGAGATCTCCTCATGGTCCAGCGAACATCCCAGGCAACGTGGAAGGGCAACCTGAAGCAAGGCAGCGGAACACTTCACCTGCAAAGCGGCCTCTACGAGGGTCCGTACACCTTTGCCACGCGATTTGAGTCGGCCAAAGGGACCAATCCCGAAGAGCTCATCAGCGCAGCCCACGCAGCCTGCTATTCGATGGCGCTCAGCCACATGCTCTCCGAAGCCGGGCACATCCCCGACTACGTCCGCACCGAAGCGAAGGTAGTGCTCGACCGTGTCGAGGCCGGCTTCCGCATTACCACCATCGACTTGAGCGTCGTCGCCAAAGTGCCCGGCATCGACGAACCCAGCTTCATGGCCGTAGCCCAGAAAGCCAAGACCGGCTGCCCCGTGTCCCAAGCTCTGGCCGCTACCCCCATCACCCTCTCTGCCCATCTCCAAACATAAACCCTTCGCACCGCGCCCGCGCAATCCCGAATCCCGAATTTCCAATCCCGAATGCATGGCGCTCCGCGTACTCGCGGAGATCTCAAATCTCCAATGCCTTCATCTCGCGTCACGACCCAACGCCGCCACGCCCCCACTGAGCATCCAGCCCCAACGGGGCGCAAGTACATAGCCCAGGGCAAGGGTACACCCGCAGCCCTGAGTGATCAGCGTCAAGAAACAAAGAGCCCTGAAAGGGCGAGATAACGGTCGAGGGATCTGAGACACGGCCTACCACCTTCATCTTCGCCATCATCTTCTCCGCTCCTTCCGCATTCCTTGATCAGTGGCTCATTCTTGGATCGGCGACATTCCGTCTACGTCGCTGCACAGCACCGGGTCATCAACACCTCGTCGGTGTATTGATCCAGATTTGCGCCATATCTCACGGACTCACGGAACCGACCTCCAATCACAAATCCTCGGCTCTCGTACAGATGAATTGCTCGCTCATTCAGCGACACAACCTTCAATCCAATGCTCTTCAGTCCAGACTTCGTATCAGCCCAATCAAGAAGGCCGTCCATGAGCGCCGATCCAACTCCTCGACCGCGCCACTCTTTCACTACGAATGTATCCACCGTGCCGCGATGTGCATGCCACTGGTCCTGCCCCTGTGTACAGCACACCCAGCCAAGAATCCGGCCGTCCTTCTCCGCCACCAGGAACAGCCCGCCCGGCTGCTCTGCGTGCCAGACGATCCAATGACGCTTGCGATGTACAAGCTGTTCCAGAGGTGCCGACTGACCCCGAGCAAACGACCAATCCGCATCATCGGGGGGCTCGGCGGCAATGCGACCAAGCTGATCGGCATCTTCGGGCCGCGCCGAACGAATCGTTACTGCGCCTTGTTCCCGAAGTATTACCGTCCGCGCAGCTTCTTCGATACTTCACCTCCATCGTATTTTCCCCACAGAATCGAATGCTTTTCCGTTTCCATTTTCGCTCTCCGCTCTCCGACCTTCGCCACTTCCGTCATCGCTCGAGCGGGAAACTCTCAACGGCCCGAATCACCTCGTCGCATTGAACCACGCAAAAGTTCCTCAAGCCTTGTTAGGCGCAACTGGATCTCGGCCATACTCAAGTCGCGAGAGCGAAACAGGTACGAGATCGTCGAGACTACCGCCACAGGCGTCATCAGCACGCCGCCTGGAATCAGCACGAACAGGAGTACCCACAACCACATTCCAGATGGAATCGGCACTGGCGTTTCGCCGGCGTGGTTGGCAATGTTGGCCTGAATCCTGACGTAGAACCACGCCTCCGTCAGAACAGCCAGAGACACCCATGCCCACGAGACCTTCAGAATCCAGCGCAGACGCCGTACCCTCTTTTGACCCAGGGCCACTTTCCGTCGCAGTTTCTCAAACTCCACGGCATCGGCTTGGCCCACCTGCAGGCCATCTTGTCCAAGCAACGCCTTTCCCAGTTCATCGCTCATGGCATCTTCTCCAATTCCTGTTTGATCGCCCGTTTCGCGTAATAGAGCCGTGATTTCACGGTGCCAAGGTCGCAATCCGTGGTCGTCGCCAGTTCTTCGTAGCTGAGTTGTTCCAGAAACCGCAAGGTCAGAATCTCCCGATGGGCTGGTGACAGTCGGTCCAAGGCTGCATGCACCTTCTCGGCGTCGGCCGCCGTGAACTGCGGCTCCTCCGCTTCAGGTGCTGCGGTGCAGTCGGGCACCGCCTTCTCGGCAGGCCAGTGTCGCTGTCGCATGGCCTGCATGGCCCGATTCCTGGCAATCCGATAGAGCCACACGCGCAACGTTTCAGGACTCCGCAGCCGCGGCAACTGCTGATGGGCCGCGAGCCAGACGTCCTGCAGTACGTCATCGGCTCCGCTGTAGCCGCACACCATGCGGCGGACAAAGTAGAGCAGCCGTGCGTGATACCGGCGCACGATCGCCTCAAAGGCGGTCTCATCGCCCGTCTGCGCCCGGACGACGAGCAATGCCTCAAGTTGCCGTTCCGCAATATCCATCGCCGATTAACAGTCGCTTGCAGCACGGAAATGTTCAATCCCAGCGCAAGAATATTCCCCGGCTCCCCGGCTTTCTCTGCGGGCCTGCATTTGGCCCGCCCCGGCTCCCGGCCACAATCCGACCTTCGCCTTGCTGATGCTGTAGCGGTGCATTCACAAGCACCTGCGCGTCGGCGCGGCCGCCGCAGTCTCGGTTCAGCCGCCTTCGGCGGCGCCTTTGGGACCGCCTGTCGGCGGGTGGGGAGGGGCGGGCCGCTGCGCGCACAGGCGCGCACCGCGACTTACAGCAATCTTTTCAGATTTTTCGACCCCGACCCCCCAAAACCAATGGAAAACCGAAGGTGCGCTCTCAAAGTGGTGCGCGTTGTGCGCACCAAGCGCGACACCGCCTGTATAGGTAGAGGCAGCGTTCTTTCTCAATTGAATACCCATACTCCTACCAGATAAGTAGGAACCGCCACCCCATCCGCGCGCTTGAGCACCTTCCGACCAAACTGTGACGTGCCTTACACATAACGCAAACTGCGCGCTCTAACCTGAGCATCTTCGGTCTTCCCCACGTCGCTTCTGACGCCTCGTTTTCCCCTCCTCCACTACGTATTACGCCATCACGTACTGCGAATGTATCCGGACTTATCCACAATTACCTCGAACCTGCGCACCTCCTCCCAAAATTCCGCCGTAATTCGTTTTCTTCACATCACTTATCACATGGGGGGTACCCCAGCGAAGAACCTGCGCACCTGCTACTTATCCACAACCGCCCGGCCAGCGCCAGAGCTCGTAAAGTTCCTCCCTGCCCAACGCCGGATACGCCGTTTGCAGATACGGCATTATGGCCTATGCTTACGCAAACCAACTCCCCGTCGATGGGACAGAAAGCAATCGGGAATAATGCTCGGCTTCGGCAGAAAACAACCGCCCAATCTCCCCGGGCCAATAGTCAGTCCGCGCTATTGCACGGATCGCTATAAGCCCTCGTACCCCCATGTGGGTCTCTACGATTGCCGTGACAGCAAAGTATGGATCTGTAAACCGTTGTCCGGACAGGCGATACGTACCGCCCATGCCCGCCTGATCACGGGTTGCGATAATGCCACCGGTACCGTCTGGAAGGACCGCTTCCTGTGCTTCTGGTTCTACACCCCGGACACTGGCGACGGCCTCATCCTCGGCCAGAAACTGAACTGGGAAGAGGGACATCTGCTGGTTCGCATCGATCCTCAATGGGACTATGATCGCCAGCGGCTGATCACATCGGAGATGACCAGCCAAGTTCAGGAAAATCTGCAACGGCAGTTTGCCTATGGACAGCGTATTCTCGAGTTCTATTGTGAGTGCAACCTGCCGCATCCGGCCAATTTGCACTTCATTGGCCAGCGCGCTGATGAATCGGTCTTCAACTACAAACGCCTGGAGGCTAGCGCCTGACTATGTCTGACTTCGTCAACCCAACAATCCGTACGTTTCAGGTCTTTCCCGATGTCCCGGAGCCTCTGCAGGCGTTGGTTGAGCTTGCCGGCAATCTCTGGTGGGTCTGGCATCCCGATGCCGTTGAACTCTTCCGCCGCCTTGATCGCCATCTTTGGGAAGAAGTCTACCATAATCCCACCAAACTCCTGGGCCGTATCGAGCAGCCCAAGCTTCAGGCCGCCTCGCGCGACCAGGGCTATCTTTCCCACCTGCACCGCGTCCACGATGCCTTCCGCTTCCACCTGGAAGCACACGGCTGGTTCCATGAGGCCCATCAGGACAAGGACAAGCTGCAGATCGCATACTTCTCAGCCGAGTTCGGCCTGCACGAGTCGTTGCCGATCTACTCGGGAGGCCTGGGCGTCCTGGCCGGCGACCATCTCAAGAGCGCCAGTGAGATCGGTCTGCCCCTGACGGCAGTGGGTCTTCTATATCGCAATGGCTATTTTCAGCAGTACCTCTCCGCCGACGGCTGGCAACAGGAAGCCTACCCGGAACTCGACTTCTACAACCTTCCCCTCCAACCCGTCACCTATACCGATGGTTCGCCGATGCACATTCGCGTCGAGATGCCCGATGGCGCCATCTTCGCCAAGGTATGGAAGGCCCAGATCGGCCGCATCCCGCTCTATCTGATGGATACCAACCTGCCGGAGAACGCCCCGGCCGACCGCGATATCACCGCGCGCCTCTATGGTGGCGGCACCGAGATGCGCATCCGCCAGGAGGTACTGCTGGGTATCGGCGGCGTCCGCATGCTCGAAGCCCTGAATATCCCCATCACCGTCTTCCACATGAACGAAGGCCACTCCGCCTTCCTCGCCTTGGAGCGCATCCGCAAAATCCTCGAAACCTCGAACATCACCTTCGACGAAGCGCGGCAGGCGGTCATGGCGACCAACGTCTTCACGACTCACACCCCCGTCCCGGCCGGCATCGACACCTTCCATCCCGATTTGATGCTCAAGTATTTCCGCAGCTACTATCCCTCGCTCAAACTCGATGAACGGGCGTTCCTGGCCCTGGGTCGGGAGGATGCCGCCAACGACAAGCAAGGCTTCTCGATGGCCGTCCTCGCTATCCGCCTGGCCGATTCCTGGAACGGCGTCTCGGCCCTGCACGGTGAAGTCTCACGCGGCATGTGGCACAATCTCTGGCCCGGCGTGCCCAAACACGAAGTGCCCATCCGCCACATCACCAATGGCATCCACACGCGTACCTGGCTTTCGCCCGACATGATGTTCCTTCTCGATCGCTACCTGGGCGAGAAGTGGATGTCGAACCCCACTGATCAGTCGGTATGGGAAGATGTTGCGCAGATCCCCGATGAGGAGATGTGGCGCACGCACGAGCGCGGCCGCGAGCGTCTGGTGACCTGGGCCCGCATCCGCCATAAGGAACAGCTCCAGCGCCGTGGCGCGCCCTGGGATGAGGTCGTGGCGGCCGATGAGGTGCTCGACCCGGACGCTCTGACGATCGGTTTCGCCCGGCGTTTCGCCACGTACAAACGCGGCGCCCTGGTTCTGCGCGATCCCGAGAGACTGCGCAAACTGCTGGAGAATACGCAGCAGCCTGTACAGCTAATCTTTGCCGGAAAGGCCCATCCGGCTGACCACGAAGGCAAAGAGCTGATCAAGTCTATCGTCAACTTCGCCCGCAACCCGGCCGTCCGCCGACGAATCCTGTTCATCGAGAACTATGACATGAATGTGGCGCGCATGCTGGTGCAGGGCGTCGATGTGTGGCTGAACACCCCGCGCCGGCCGCACGAAGCCAGCGGCACCAGCGGCATGAAGGCCGCCGCCAACGGGGTGCTCAACTGCTCGGTGCTCGATGGCTGGTGGGAAGAAGGCTACGACGCCGATGTCGGTTGGGCGATCGGCAAAGGTGAGATGTACGCGGATCCGAACTATCAGGACCAGATCGAATCCGTTGCGCTGTATGACATCCTCGAAAAGCAGGTGGCTCCTCTGTTTTATCGGCGCGGCATCGACAACATCCCGCGCGAATGGATCGCCCGAATGAAGACCTGCATGCGCAAGCTGGCGCCGGTCTTCAACACCAACCGGATGGTCCAGGACTATGCCGAGAAGTTCTATGTCCCGGCCCATCTGCGCGGCAGTGTCCTCCTTGCCGACAACCTGGCACGCTCGATCGCGCTGGCTCATGCCAAGGTACGGCTCCGCGAAAAATGGACCGGCATCCGCATTGCCAGCGTCCATACCACCGGCACCGGCCACTACAACGTCGGCCAGCAGGTTCATGTCGAGGCAACGCTGGACATGCCGGACCTGAGCCCCACCGATCTGCGCGTGCAGCTCTTCGCCGGTCCGCTCAGTGCCACCGGTCAGATCGAGAACCCCTCGGTCGTCCCCATGCAGCATGAGAAGCAGGTCGCCCAGAACCGCCACCTGTTTGTCGGCACCATCGAATGCCAGACCTCGGGCCGTCAGGGCTTCGCCCTCCGCGTATTACCTGGCCATCCCGACCTTGCCAGTCCATTCGAACCCGGCCTGATCTACTGGAATTGAGCCCGTGATCGTTCGCGTATGCCGCCAACCATCCGAGATTTAGTCAGGCATCGACCTTATAATCGCCGCCGGTGACCAGCAGCAGCCCAACTCTTCGCATCCTTGACGCGAATGCCAATCGCGCCCGCGAGGCTCTGCGCGTTATGGAGGACTATGCCCGCTTCATCCTGAACTCTCGCTCCCTGTCCGCGGACCTCAAGAGCATCCGCCACGATTTCGCCACAACCCTCTTGCCAGTCCTCGCCGATGCGATTCTTCACCGCGATACTGCCGGTGATGTTGGCACCACCAACAAGACCGCCACCGAGTTCATTCGCGAAGATACCGACCAAGTGGTAACCGCGGCTGGCAAACGATTCGGCGAAGCCATCCGCTGCCTCGAAGAGTTCGCCAAGACGAGCGATCCCATCATCGCCGCGAAACTCGAGTCCATCCGCTATCGCTTTTACATAGTCGAGCAAACACTCGCTCTGACGCTCCGCAGCACCAGCCGCTTCCGCAGCGTCCGCCTCTACGTACTGATCACCCAGGCTCACTGCGCTGGGCGCCCGTGGCAACTGGTCGCCGAGCAGGCTATCGCCGGCGGGGCAGACTGCCTCCAACTCCGCGAGAAAGATATTGAGGCCGGCGAACTGATGGTCCGCGCCCGCGAGTTCGTTGCCCTCTGCCGCAAACACAATGTGATCTCCATCATCAATGATCGCGTGGATGTGGCCCTGGCCGCCAATGCCGATGGCGTCCACGTCGGCCAAACCGATTTCCCCGCCCGCGATGCCCGGCGGATCGTCGGCCGCTCCAAGATCATCGGTGTCTCCACGCACTGCATCGACCACGCCCGCCAAGCGGTTCTCGATGGTGCCGATTACATTGGTGTCGGTCCTATTTTCCGCAGCGCCACCAAGGCGCGCGACATCCTCCCCGGCTTGGATTATGCGCGTGAGGTGGCAGCCGAGATCGCCATCCCAGCCGTTGCCATCGCCGGCATCAACGGCAGCAACATCGCACAGGTAATGTCCACAGGATTGCGTGCCGTTGCCGTAACGGCCGCGGTAACCGAGCAAGCAGACGTGGCCGGCGCAGCCAGGCAACTCAAGAACGCTATCCCATGAGCCTGGATCCTATACCGCAACGTGCTTCTTCGACTCCCGCCCCACTGCTGACGCCGGAACGTCCCGCCGTCAATATTCGCAGTGTGGTCCTTGGCCTTATCGGCGTTGTTTTCATCAACGCTCTTGCGCCTTTCAACAACAGCGTCCTGAACAATACTGACATCGTGGGCAATTTCCTGCCTACTGGCTTGTTGTTGTTCGTGATGTTGTTCGTGATCCTGGTCAATGCTCCGCTTCACCGTTTTGCCCCTCGCTATGCCTATAGCTCCGGCGAACTGGCCGTCGCTCTGGGCATGATCCTCGTGAGCTGTGCCCTGCCTTTTGTCGGTCTGATGCGCTATCTGCCCGGCAATCTTGTTGGCCTGTTCTACTACGCCGCGCAGCGCCCGGAATATGCGGAGTTCCTGCGTAGTGCCAACCTTCCCGACTGGCTTTTCCCCACCTATTCATCCAGCGATATCGTGCGGCGAGGCAACGACCCCGTCGTTCAGCAATTCGTCGGCCGTGCTCTCACTGATTCCGATACCTTCGTGGCTCACTTTCGCGCTGTTCCCTGGCATGCCTGGCTTCGACCAACCATCACCTGGGGGATCTTTCTCACCGGTCTTTTCGGTTCCATCATCTGCATGATGGTTGTTCTGCGCCGCCAGTGGGTGGAGAACGAGCGTCTGCAATTCCCGCTGGCCACCGTCTATATGTCGCTGATCGAGGCCCCCGCCTCGGGCAACGCCTTGAACTCTCTATTTCGCGATCGCCTCTTCTGGATCGCCTTCTCCGCTGTCGCCTTCATCCACTTCTTCAACGGCCTAAGTGCGTATTATCCCCGCTATATCCCGCCCATTCCCCTTTCCTACAACATCGCCGGCATCCTCTCCGAGGAGCCTTGGCGCTATTGCGAGTGGGATTTCATGTATCAACGCTTTTACTTCACCATTATCGGCCTGGCGATGTTCATGCAAACGCGCACAGCGTTCTCGCTCTGGTTCACGTTCGTGCTGGTGCAGGTGGCTCGCATGATCACCGGAATGCGGCAAACCGAAATCAGCGAGCTGATGACTTTTGACCAGCTATTTGGCGCACTGATCGTGTTCGGCGGGATCATCCTGTACATCGCCCGTCACCACCTCCTTGCGGTACTCCGGCAGATGTTTGGTCCGGGCCGCCCTGACGATCCTCGCGGCCGGTATCTTCCGTATGCCATGGCCGGCTGGGGATTCGTCGCCTGCCAGCTCATTCTGATCATCTGGCTCGTGGCCGCGGGCACCACGATCTTCGGCGCTCTGGTTATCGTCGGCATGCTGATGCTCCTGTTCATGATCCTGGCCAGGATCGTGGCCGACACCGGCATGATCTATCCGCTCATACCAGTGCCTGTCGCTCATCCTTTCGACGTAGCCGCATCCTCGATCCCGGCATTGCCGCACACCACGACCACCAACTACTTCTTCGCCAGGCTCTTTTCTGGCATCCTTACTCACGACACGCGCCAGTCGCTCTCGCCTTACGCCCAGCACGCCATGGCAGTTACCGATCGCGCTGCGTATAGCCATACCAACGACTGGCGCAAGGCCATCCGTTTCGTCGGAGCCCTGATCCTCGCTCTCGCTGTCGCCTATCTCGTTTCCGGCGCCGCCACTCTTTACATTGAATACGCTTACGCCGCGACCCTCGACCGCTCCAACTCTGCGCCCATCAATGCCTGGAGCAGCCATACGCTGGTGCAGTACATTGTGATGGATCCCTGCGTCACCTATACCTCCGGTGGCCAGGCAGTTTCGCACAACCGCATTCTTCAAATCGGTATCGGCGCGGCGATAACGGCCGCTCTGGGTGTACTTCGCCTGAATGTCGCTGCCTGGCCCCTCCATCCAGTGGGGTTCCTCCTCTGTTACACCTGGGGCTTGCACCAGATCTGGTTCAGCATCTTCCTGGGCTGGCTTATCAAGACGTTGGTCGTCCACTTTGGCGGGGCGCGCATGTTCTCGCGCGCCCAGCCCTTCTTCCTCGGCCTGATCTACGGCGAAGTCCTTGCCGCCGCCTTTTGGCTGGTTACCAGCCTGGTTCTCTGGCTCTTGGGCTTTGAATACCGAGCTGTCATCCTGCTGCCGTCGTAGGCTCTGATGGTGTAGAATGCGGGCATGGAAACCATCCTGGCCATTACCGCGGGTATCGGCCTGGCCGCCGCCTGCGGTTTCCGAGTCTTCGTGCCTCTTCTGGCGACCGCGCTGGCCGTACGCTTTGGCCACTTCACGCCATCCTCGGGGTTGGAATGGATCGGTTCCACTCCCGCCATCATCGTGCTGGGTATCGCCACTGCCGTGGAGATAGCGGGCTATTACATTCCATGGGTTGATCATGTGCTGGACACGATCGCGACCCCGGCCGCAGTGGTGGCCGGCACCGTCGTGGCGGCCACCGCATTTGGCGACATTCATCCTGCGATCAAATGGGCGGCGGCCGTGATCGCCGGAGGAGGGATCGCGGCCGGCATTCAGGGCACCACCGTTGCCGCTCGTGCTGCGTCCACGGCGACAACCGGCGGTCTGGCCAATCCGATCGTCTCCACCATCGAGGCCATCGGGGCGGTGATCATGACCATCCTCGCGATCGTACTGCCAATACTGGCAACCGTGCTTGCCATCCTGATGCTGCTGGTCATCATCCGGCTGGTGCGTCGCCTTCGCGGCAGACCGGCCGCTGCCCCGGCATGTCCAAACTGATGGCATTCGCGGGTTCGCCTGATCCTGGCGAATTGGCACGGTGGCATTCCTAACCATGGACCTTGACCCCAAGCAACCATCCTCGCCCCTGGCACCGGAACGCAACCCCGTCAACTTCCGCAGCATCCTGCTTGGCCTTGTTGGTATCGTCATTATCAACGCCCTCACTCCCTTTAACGTGCTGGTTCTGGTCAACAGCGACCTGATCGGCGGGGGCCTTCCCACGGGCCTGCTGCTGTTCCTGATGCTGTTCGTGATCCTGATCAATGCCCCGCTGCATCGCTTTGCATCTCGTTACGCATACAGCTCCGGTGAGCTGGCGGTCGCCCTGGGCATGATCCTGGTGAGCTGCGCCCTGCCTCACCTTGGACTGATGCGCTACCTGCCGACCCATCTCACCAAGATATTCTACTTTGCATCGCAGCGCCCCGAATATGTCGATCTTCTGCGGCAGGCCAATCTCTCCGACTGGCTGTTTCCTTCCTATGCCTCCAGTGATATCGCCCAACGAGGCAACGATCCCATTGTTCAGGACTACGTAGGGCGCGCCCTGACGGAAAAGAACACGTTCGCGGCGCATTTCGCTGCTGTGCCATGGCATGCCTGGCTGCGGCCGGCGATTTCCTGGGGCATCTTCCTCATCGGCCTGTTCGGTTCGATCGTGTGCATGGTGGTCATCCTGCGGCGGCAGTGGGTGGAGAACGAACGTCTGCAGTTCCCGCTCACCACGGTATACATGTCGCTGATTGAGGCGCCAGCGCCGGGCAAGGCGGTGAATTCGCTGTTTCGCAATCGCCTGTTCTGGACCGCCTTTTGCCTGATCGCCGCTATCCACCTGTTCAACGGCCTTGCCACTTACTTTCCACGCTACTTTCCGCTTATCCCGCTCTCGTTCGATATCAGCGGCATCCTCAGCGAAGAGCCATGGCGCTATTGCGATTGGGAGTTCAAGTATCAGCGGATCTCGTTCATCGTCATTGGGCTGACGACATTCATGCAGACCCGCACCGCCTTCTCGCTCTGGTTCATCTATTTCCTGGTGCAGGTCTCCCAGATGATTGCCGGAATGCGGCAGAGCCAGATCAGCGAGCCGATGACATTTGACCAGCTCTTTGGTGCTGTGACCGTTTATGGCGGCATCCTCCTTTATGTCGCCCGCCATCATCTCTTTGCCGTGTTCCGCCAGATGTTCGGTCCCGGCCGCCCCAACGATCCTCGCGGCCGCTATCTCCCGTACGCGTTGGCCGGCTGGGGTTTTGTCGGATGCCAGCTTCTCTTGATCATCTGGTTGGTTGCGGCCGGAACCACCATCGTGGGCGCGCTGGTGATCATCGGCATGCTGATGCTGCTGTACCTGATCCTGGCCAGGATCGTCGCCGAAACAGGGATGATCCACCCGGTGTTGCCGGTCCCGGTATCGCATCCTTTCGACAGTACCGCCGCCCTCGTTCCCAGCCTGCCGCATACCAGCGCTGGCAGCCATCTCTTCTCCCGGCTCTTTTATGGCGTGCTCGCCCACGACATGCGGCAGACGTTGCCTCCCTACGCACAACACGCACTGGTCGTCGCCGACCAGGCCGCCTATAGCCGCACCAACAATTGGCGCAAAGCCATCAGCTTTGTCGGAGTCCTGGCGCTTTCTCTCGCCATCGCCTACGTCGTCTCCGGCGCCGCAATGCTGTACACCGAGTACAGTTACGCCGCTACTCTCGACCGTTCCAATAAATCGCCGCTGGATGCCTGGGTCGGCAGTAACATGGTGCAATACATCGTCATGGACCCAGCCGTGGAATACACCACGACCGGCGTCCAGGCCGTCCCGCACAATCGTCTGCTGCAAATCGGTATCGGCGCTGGGATCACCGCCGCCCTGGGTACGCTGCGCCTGAGTTTCGCCAACTGGACGCTGCATCCCGTGGGGTTTCTCCTCTGCTACACCTATGGCCTGCAGGTGACCTGGTTCAGTATCTTCCTGGGGTGGCTGGCCAAGACCATAGTCGTCTACTTCGGTGGCGCCCGAATGTACTCCCGCGCCCAGCCTTTCTTCCTGGGCGTGATCTATGGAGAGGTCATCACGACCGGATTCTGGCTGGTCACCAACCTCACCCTTTACCTGATGGGTTTCGAATACCGCGTCGGCGGCTAACATCGTAGACTCTAGCGCTGTATCCAAACGTGAACGTTCATCCCATAGCACAACTCGTCCCTCCTTTGGCCGTGCAACGCGAAGCGGTCAATCTCCGTAGCGTCATCCTCGGTCTCGTCGGCGTCGTATTCATCAACTCCCTCAATGCCTTCAACATCACCGTTCTCTCCAACAGCGACCTGATTGGCGGCTCTCTGCCAACCGGTCTGCTCCTATTCCTGATGCTCTTTGTCATCCTGATCAATGCTCCGCTGCGCCGCTTTGCCCCCCGCTATGCCTTTAGCTCGGGCGAGCTGGCGGTCGCACTGGGCATGATCCTGGTGAGCTGCGCTGTGGCATTCCTGGGCCTGATGCGCTATCTGCCCACCCATCTGGTCAAGATCTTCTATTATGCGGCTCAGCGTCCCGAGTACGCTGCCTTGCTGCGCAAAGCCAATCTCTCCGACTGGCTTTTCCCGGCGTATGCTTCCAGTGATCCCGCCCAGCGTGGCAACGATCCCATCGTTCAGGAATACGCCGGCCGGGCGTTGACCGAAACGGATACCTTCATCGCTCATTTCCAGGCGGTTCCCTGGCATGCATGGCTGCAGCCGGCCATCGGCTGGGGCATCTTCCTGATCGCTCTGTTCGGCTCGGTCATCTGCATGATGGTCATTCTCCGCCGTCAATGGGTGGAGAACGAGCGCCTGCAGTTCCCCCTCACCACCGTTTACATGTCGCTCATCGAGACTCCCGCTCCCGGCAAAGCCCTAAACCCGCTGTTCCGCAACCGCCTGTTCTGGATGGCCTTCGGCCTCATCGCTGTGATTCACCTGTGCAATGGGCTGGCCACTTACTTTCCTCGCAACTTTCCACGTATTCCGCTCTCATTTGACATCAACAACATCCTCACCGAGGAGCCGTGGCGCTATTGCGAATGGCCGTTCAAGTACCAGCGCATTTCCTTCATCATGATCGGCCTGACGATGTTCATGCAGACGCGCACGGCCTTCTCGCTCTGGTTCATCTTCGTTCTGTTGCAGGTTTTCCGGATGGCCGCCGGAATGCGGCAGTCGGAGATCAGCGAGCCGATGCAGTTCGACCAGCTCTTTGGCGCTGTGATCGTGTTTGGCGGCATCCTCCTGTACGTCGCCCGGCAGCACCTCTTCGCCGTGCTGCGCCAGATGGTCGGCCCCGGCCGGGCGGATGATCCCCGTGGCCGGTATCTCCCCTACCGCCTCGCCGGCTGGGGCTTTGTCTGCTGCCAGGTCCTTCTGATCAGTTGGCTGGTTGCGGCCGGCACCACCATCATCGGCGCCCTGGTGATCGCCGGAATGCTGATGCTCTTCTATCTGATCTTGGCGCGGATCGTCGCTGATACGGGGATGATCTATCCTGTTTTGCCGGTTCCCGTTTCCCATCCCTTCGATACGGTCGCCGCCGTTGTTCCCAGCCTGCCGCATACCAGTGCGGGCAGTCACCTCCTGGCCCGGTTCTTTTCCGCCGTCCTCACCCACGATATGCGGCAAACGCTGCCTCCCTATGCCCAGCATGCGCTGGTCGTCGCCGATCACGCTGCCTATAGCCGGACCAGGGACTGGCGCAAGCCCATCCGCTTCGTCGGTGTGCTGATCCTTGCCCTTGTCGTCGCCTACCTGGTTGCCGGCGCTGCCATGCTCTATACCGAGTACTCGTATGCCGCCACTCTCGACCGCTCGAATCGATCGCCGATCGACTGGTGGGTCGGCAGCGGCATGGTGCAGGACATCGTGATGGACCCGGCCGTCCACTATACGACCAGCGGGGTTCAGGCGGTCCCGCACAGTCGGCTGCTTCACATCGGCATCGGGGCTGGCATCACTGCCGCTCTGGGCGCCCTGCGGTTGAGTTTCGCCGGCTGGCCGCTCCATCCGGCGGGGTTCCTGCTCTGCTACACCTATGGCATCCAGATCACCTGGTTCAGCATCTTCCTGGGATGGCTTGCCAAGAGCGCGATTGTGTACTTCGGCGGCTCCCGCCTGTTCTACCGTGCACAGCCCTTCTTCCTCGGCCTGATCTACGGCGAGGTTATCGCCACCGGATTCTGGCTGGTCAGCAACCTGGCCCTGTGGTTCATGGGTTTTGAGTACCGGGTCGTGGGGTAGTGTGGCGGAGGTGCCTGGTACTTGGTTCTTGGTGCTTGAGGCAGAGATGGGGGATTCGGGGTTGAGCTTCGAGTCTGCGATCGGGGCAAAATCGTTGGGGGGAAGGGGCTGGGTGTATTCCTCATGGAAGTCGAAGCGGAGATCGTCGCGCAGGTGGGCGAGTTCCTTGTCGCTGATGGGCTCTTTGAGCGATTCGTTGAGTTCGAGACGGCGCTGGACGGCGATCTGGCGCAGAGCGGCTTCGGGGGAATTGGGGCCAGGCGCAAGCAGCACTCGGCGCGAGCCAAAGGCGCGCAGGACTGCGAGAGCGGTACGCAGGCGCTGGGGCGGGATGCGTTTGCGGTGGGCGAGCTTGTTTTGCAATACTATAACAGCTTCGGACAAGAGATCGGTACAGCGGGTGGAGAGAGCATCGAGGGTGTCCTGGCGGCGGCGGTTCATGGCCGCCATGAAGGCGGGATGCTGGGTCTTCCAGCGATGGATGGTGCCGCGATGGACATTGACACGGACGGCGATGTCGGTGATGGACATGCCGGAGCCGAGGAGGTCGAGGACCTGGGCCTGGACCGGCATGAGGTTCCGCCATTCGGGGAGAAGGCGCGCGACATGAGGGGTCTGGGGGTCGGGTTGGCCGAGTAACTGTCGCTCGATGCAAGCCTCGGCGGAAACGGGACTTACGTCGGTGTCGGCGGAAGTGTCGCGCTGGTTATTGCACGATTGTCGCGCAGCGCAAGTATCTGTGGATGCAGGGGTTCGGGTGGATATGGGGTCAGAAAGCGTGGAAGTGTCGCGCGCTGCATTGTCTGGGGTGGATGGCGCGGGGTCAGAGGTGTCGGGCTGGATGTTCAGTTGCGCGTACATGGTTGAGGTCCCTCCTTTGGAAGACGGATTGGTAATGGCCAGAGCCCTTGATGGGGCGACTAATGTTATAATAATGTTTGGTTTTGTAGTGTCAAGATTTATGAGCGGTGTTTGTTTGGTTTTGTAAGATGTTGGAGGAGCTGGAGTTAGGGAGGAGGATTGGCAATCGACTGGATCAGGACGCGGCTGACGCCGCGACGGGAAGGGCTACAGGTTCGGCGAACCTGTGCTACTGATGAATGGTTGTGTGTGGGTTGGCGATGGCCGCTGACCGCTTGGGAGGCTGTGCGTCGCTGGGGGCTGGCTCGGGACAAGTCCCTCGCGGGAAAAACGGCGACAAGTCGCCGCACTCCAGATTGTGGCTATGCCCTCGACGACCACGCGCGTTCTGCGGGTGCTTGGCCTTCCGCCTGTGCGGTCGGGGACGATCGCGGCACCGCAGCGGGAGACCGCTGCGCCACGTAGCATAGCATGCACTGCAGCCGTGTTCTTTTTTCGGTTCGAGAGGGCTTGGGCTGGGTGGGAGGAAGACGGCCGGTGGGGTCACCGGCTCTACTGGTGATGCAGTTGGGATTGAGCTACTTCGACGATGGCGGCGAGGAATTCGGGGGGATCGCGCATTCGGCTGTATTTGGAGTGGGGTAGTCTGGTACACTTATGGTCATGGTTACGCGTGAAGCCATACATAGTCGCCGTGACGCGATCCTGGCAATTGCCCGGCGGTATGGGGCGTCGGACATTCGCATATTCGGATCGGTGGCGCGCGGCGATGCCACCGAAACGTCCGACCTTGATCTGATCGTCCGGTTTGAGCCGGATCACTCATTATTTGATCATGGCGGCCTCCTGATCGACCTGCAGGATTTGCTGGGTGTCAAAGTGGATGTGATCAGCGAAGGTGGGATGCGCGAGCGGTTTCGCAACCATGTCATGCGAGAGGCGGTGCCGCTGTGAGGCCGGATCGATAGAGACGCGGGCTGCGACAAGAAGGGCTACAGATGGGAGTGCGAATTGGTGACGCATTGCACGTACCATGATATTCCCGCATTGCTTGCCGGATTTTCATGGTGTGAGATATCGCACGGCGAGAGTCGCCGCGACGATCACTGAGATTCAGGCGGAGAGCACCGCGGAGCCATGGCCCACGCCCCCTTATGCTCTCGGCAACCCCTCCCATTCCGCAGCTGCTTTGCCTTCCGCCTGTACGGTCGGGGACGACCGCGGCACCGCAGCGGGAGACCGCTTCGCCACGTAGCTTTGGCATGCACTGCAGGCGTGTCGTCTTTTCAGGTCGAGATGAGTTTGGGCTGGGTGGGAGGAAGACCGCCGGTGGGGTCACCGGCTCTACTGAGTTGGGATTGGGCCAGTTCGACGATGGCGGCGAGGTTTTCGGGTGGGGTTTCGGTGGGGGCGGCGCCGGCGGGGGCGAGGATGTAGCCGCCGGAGTGGAAGAGGGAGAGGCGATGCTGCGCTTCGCGGCGACAGTCGGCGGGGGTGCCGATGGCGAGGGTGCTTTGAGAGCCCAGGGCGCCCCAGAAGCTTAGGTCCTGGCCGAAGTGATGGTGGCAGTACTGGACGTCCATGGCTTCGGGCTGGAGGGGATGGAGGACTTGCAGGCCGATGTCGATCAGGTCGGGGAGGATCTCGGTGAGATGGCCGCAGGAGTGCATCATGACGACTAGGTTGGCAGCGCGGGCGGCATCGAAGATGCGACGATAACGCGGCTTGAAGATCTTCCGCCAGAGGTCGGGCGGGATCATCAGGCGATCCTGGAAACCCCAGTCATCGCCAAAGCGGATGCCGTCGATACCCATGCCTTTGAGTTGTGCGGTGGCGGCGCAGGAGAAATCGGCGAGCTTGTCGGTCACCTGCTCGACGAAGGCCTGATCGCTGAGGACGTAGCCAAGGTAATTCTCGAAGCCGCAGAGCGCCCAGCCGTGTTCCCACAGGCCGTGGCCAGAAGCGATGAGGAAGTGATCGGGGTGTTTGCGGCGAAGGTCGGGAACGTGGGCGCAGCGGCCGGAGATTGTGGCATCGGGGAACGTGTAGCCGGCGAGCGTGGGGTCGTGCAGGGGGTAGGAAACCATGCCGCCCCAGTCGCCGGTGGAGCGATCTTGAGGTGCCCTTCTCCACACGGTGCCAAACTCGCTGCGGACGCAGTCGGGCGGTAAATCGGTGCTGGTGGGCGCATTGGGGGAGACATCGCCGAACATGATGATGTGATCGCCGATGGCCTGGTGCAGGTTCTCAACGCCAAGGTACTTGCGAAGACGATCGGCGGCGAGGCTGGTGAGGTCAAACTGCCAGGGCAAGGCGTCAAAGCCGCTGCGGCGGATGGAGGCATGGACACGCTGTCGCTGGGTCAACATGGGAGATGTCTTTACGAAATACGTTGGACGATGGTGCGATGGCCGTGCGTGGGAATAACGGTTCGAAGAGTGGGGTATTTGGCCGCCATGTAATCGACGAACAACTGGGGGTTCTCGCTGTTCATGGCGAACATTTCAAAGTGAGTGGGAACGGTCAGGCCAGGTTTGATGACGCCGGCGAGATCGACGGCTTCCTGATAGGTCATGTTTCCGATGCAGTTAGCCTTGAGCCGTTTGGCATCGCGGCCGTTGATGGGCAGAAATGCCAGGTCGAGCGGCCAGCGGCGCAGCAGGCCTTGCATGCCTTCGTAAATGCAGGTGTCGCCGGCGTGGTAGAGACGGAAACGATTGCCTTCGATGATGTAGCCGAGATAGGGGTGATGGCCGGTGGCGGGGTCGGTGTCGAGAAACTCGTGGGCGGCGGGGATCGCGGTGATGGTGACGTCGCCAACCTGGATGGTGATGCCCTGATCCACACCGCGGACACGCTGCGAGGGCAGGTTCAGTTCGCGGACCAGGCGCTGCTGAAGCAGGTAAGGCACGACAAAGGTTGCGTCCGGGGCCGCAGCGGCAATGACGGGCCAGGCGGGACGATCAATGTGATCGCCGTGATCATGGGTGCCCAGGATGACGGTGGCGTTGGCGAGATCTTCGGGAAGAAGCAACGGGGGCACCTGTCGGGATGGACTGGGTGTGAGATAGGGATCGAGGTAGCAGATACTCCGACCGACCTTGACGACAAAGCTGTGTTGGCCCAGCCACCAGAAGTTGCAGTGCCCAAGCGGCACTTGTGCGGAGTTGATGTCATCGATGAGAGTCTGGCGAGATTGCATGGGCTAATCTTTCCATGTCAGAACGATTTTTACAATGTCGCGCGAACGGCGGGCGAGATCGAGGGCCTGGGCATAGGATGCCGCGGGAAGACATTGCGAAACCAGCAGGTCCAGCGGCAGGGCATGAGTTGTGGCCAGGCGCACCGCTTCGGGCCAGGCGCCGGCGCTGGCGTTGGAGCCGATGATCTCGAGTTCGTTGTGCAGGATGCGATTCCATGGGAAGTCGGCACGGCCTGGGCCATAGTCGCCGATGACGACAATCCGGCCGCCTTTGGAAGCCACCTCTAGAGAAGCATGCATGGCGGCGGAGGAGCCGCTGGCCTCGGCGATATTGGGAAAAGGGGCGCTGGGGAGACGACGGACCGCTGTGGGCAGATCGGTGCCGGCGTCGTGGTAGTTGAGAATGTCGCTGGCGCCGAGTTGTCGGGCCATGGCCAGACGGCCGGGCCGGCCGCCAACGACAGCGATATGCCGGATGCCATGGGCTTTGAGCAGCAGGAGCATGAGCAGGCCGATGACTCCATCGCCGAGGACGAGGGCTGATTCGAGGTTCTGCGGACGGAGGCGGTTTAACGCGCGAACGCAGACGGCCAACGGCTCGATGAGGGCGGCAGTGGACAACGGGAAATCCGGCGGCAGAAGGTAAAGGTTGCGGGCCTCGGTCAACAGGTATTGCCCGTAGCCGCCGGAATGCTCGAAGCCGACTTCGCCGCCATCACCCAGAACATTGTCGGCGACGCAGGATTTACCGAGCCATTTGGGGTCGACGCCAGGGCCGAAAGCATCGACGATGCCTGACCATTCGTGGCCGGGGATGGCGGGAAAGCTCGTGCGTTGCCAGCCGGCGATCATCTCGAGGTCGGTGGCGCAGATGCCGCAGGCGGCGGTGCGGATGCGCACCTGGCCGGGCGCAGGCTCGGGGGTGGGCACATCTTTCCAGTCGACGCATCCCGGGGCTGTGTTGACGATGGCTTTCATGGGTTGACGATCACCTTGTTTCGCTGCGGCTGGCCCATGGTCTCCACGGCCTTGTGAATATCCTTGAGCGTAAACCGATGAGAGATGATCTTTTCCGGGTTCACCATGCCGGACTCCATCAGGCGGATCGCTCTTTGCATCGCCAGCGGCGTGGTTCCGAAGCTGGCGTCCATGCGGCCCTCGAGAAAATGGGTTAGGCCGCCGTCGAGTTCGAAGGTCTCGTGGGTGGTGATGCCAAAGACGTTCCACTTTGTGCCGCGGCGGCGCAGATCGACCATCAGCCTGACGGCGGAGATCGGGCCGGCCGCCTCGAGAACGAGGTCGGGGCCGGCGGGAAGGATCTGGTAGACCTTCTCCTTGGCGCCGGCGATGTCGATGGCGTGAGTGGCGCCCAGTTGCAGGGCGTTCTTGCGAGCGTAGTCGCTGGGATCGATGGCGATCAGGCGGCCGGCACCGGCGGCACGAGCGACCATCAGGCACAGCAGACCAATGCCGCCGACGCCGATCACGACGACGTCATCGCCGACCTCGATCTGACTGTACTGGACCATGCCCTTCCACGCCCCGGAGAGCGGCTCGGTCAGGGCGGCGGCGTCGAAGCTGATGCTCTTTGGCTTGTGGAAAAGGCAGACATCTTGCGTCTTCATATACTGAGCGAAGGCGCCGTTCCAGGTATCCTTTGGCCCATCGCCGCCGGTGGTGAACGAGTGTTCGCAGTAGTGCGTGTTGCCCACGCGGCAGTGGGCGCAGACGCCGCAGTAGCCCGATGGCTGGCAGATCACCTCATCACCTTCGGCAAATCCTTTGACGCCCTGGCCGACGGCGGAGACGATGCCGGAGGGCTCATGGCCGCAGATGGTGGGGAATGTCACGTTGCGACGGATGCCTTTGATGGCTTTGTAGTCGGTGGCGCAAAAGCCACAACTCTTGATCTGGACAACGACTTCGCGCACACCCGGGACAGGCATGGGCACATCTTCGAGAACGAGGTTGTTGAAGTCCTTCAGGACGGCCGCGAGCATAGGAGTATCCTTTCTTCGGTAATCAAGAGATGGGAATATACACCCCCCTGCTGTTTGTTTCCTCATGGCGCGCTGGCTCGTTGTATTTGGCAAGTGTCATTTGGCTCATTGAAGAGTGGCGATTAGCATCTTCTGTCGTTGGGCGGCTGGGTGGGAATGCCAGAAACGACTATGAAAAGGAGAATATGATGTATCGCTCATCCCGGACAGAACCTGAGAAACGCGTGGAGTTGAAGAACGAGCTGTTGCGGCTGGATTTTGACCCGCGCACTTCCGACACGATGTACAACTACATCCACATTCGCCGGCCGGACACCGGGAAATGGGAGCGAGTTCACAACTTTGGCATCGATGCCCGGACTTTTCTGCCGGACGGGAAGCTGATCAACACGATTGGCATGTGCATGGATCTGCGGCCTGAGGGAAGGAAGCTGCAGGTAACCTATCCAAACCCGCTCATCCAGTATCGGCAGTTTGATGACAAGGTGGGAAAGGCGCAGACCATTCGGCAGTATCCGGATTTCACCCGGGCGCAACTGGGCGAGCTGGTGCATGCAGACGGCGAGTTGCAGTTCACTTACGAGTTGGACGCCGAGAATCCCAGTTTTGTCATGTCGGGTCGGGTGCTCAAGGGCACGATCGAGAATATCACGTATATCGTCAGCGCGCTGTGGACGGAGAACCACGAGCTGCCGACACATCAGTACGTGGAGAACTTTCCCGAGGTCGACACGCGCCAGGCAGATGCGACGGCATGCCAGGGGATCTATATCGAGAACGTCGCTTACCTGATCTTCTACCGGCAGGATGGCAAGGGGGTGCCGTTTGCGATGCTGCCTCAGGAGCCGGTGCGTTCGATGTTCACGAACTTCTACGATAATTCGGCATGCCTACGCGACTTCCGATCTTCGTGCTTCAACCAGCAATTTGTGGCACAGGACCCGCCGGTAACCGGGTGCAATGATGTTGGTTATGTGCCCGAGCCACAGGGAGATGGCAGGTTCCCGGCGGTCCGCGTCGTATTTTTCCCGGAGCTGGGATGGCAACTGGGAGGAACCGGCCGCGATCTGCGCGATCGGATCGTGGCGGCGATACGGGAGCGCTATTGGGATGCTGTGACGAGCTGGGAGCGCGTGGCTAAGTACCTGCCCCCGAAGATGACCATGACGGGGCAATTGACGTCATAGCGTGTTCGGATCACCCGTCTTCTATTGCGGCCAGCAAGAGCTTCATGAAAGCCGGCAGTTCGCCGAAGTATTCGCCGGTGACGAGATTGCCATCGCGAACAGCGCCGGGGCCTGAATAGCGGGCCCCGGCATTGACGATGTCGATGACGATATCGCTGGGCGCGGTGGCGGTGCGTCCCTTTAATGAGCCGCTGCTGATCAGCACCCACTGGCCGTGGCAGATGGCGGAAATGATCTTCTTTTTCCGGTCCATCTCCTGAACGAACTTGAGCAGCGGCTTGTACTCGCGCAACGTCATGGGACCGTAGATGCCGCCGGGGATGTGCAGGGCATCCCAGTCGGCGGCGCGGAGGTCCTTGATCTCCAGTTCGGTCTTGGCAAGGTAGCAGCCATCGGTTCCGCCGACACCTTCAGAACGGTGCACGATTCCTTTGGCGATTCCAGCGACCTTGACCAGGGCGCCTTCCTCTTTGAAGCGGTAATAGGGAACCCAGAACTCATGCTCATGCATGCCGATTTCCGAAAGAATGACGATGCGTTTGCCTTTGAGGCGCGGTTGTCCACTAGACATAGGGTTGTCCTTCTGTTGGCCGGAAACTCTGGCTGACGAAGCTTACGGGACCGCTGGCCCTTTCCATACGCCGCCACCGAACGTCGTCACGTACATGATCTCGTGGTCCTTGGGATCCCACGCCAGCCGCGTGATCGAAGTGAACGGGATCGCATCAAAATGCTTCCACGTCGCGCCAGAATCCTGACTCAGCCACAGTCCGTGCGAGCCGCTGGACAGATACACCCAATCCGGGTGATCCGGGTGCAGCGTCACGAACATCTCCTGCGAATAGCCCGTGCCACCGGACTTGGCAATCGCGGCATCGTTGATCGCCTGCTTCCACGTCTTGCCACCGTCGGTGGTCTTGTACATGCCGCCCTGGTCGAACTGTGGGGCAGTCGCGGCCGCGAGGTAGATGATGTTCTCATCGTTGGGATCGAACGCAAAGCCGGTCGGCCAGCGCAGATCCAGCGATTTGGAGATGTCCGTCCAGTTCTCGCCGCCGTCGGTGCTCTTCCAGATGCCGCCCGGGACGGCGAAGGTGGCGTTGTTGCGGAACGCGGTGATTGAGCAGAACAGGTTTCCGGTCTTGGGGTGCACCTTCACCATGAAGGCGTGGTTATTGCCCTTGTTGCCCAACCCGTTGCTCTTGTTCTGCCAAGTCTGGCCGCCATCGGTGCTCTTGTAGACTCCGCCCTCATAGAGCGTGACATACATGGTCAGGCCGGCTCCGGAGGTCTTCGGGTCCAGCGCGATGGATGTGCAGGGCAGCTTCGGCAAACCCGTGCCCAGCACCTTCCACGATTGTCCGTAGTTATCCGACACACAGACGCCGCCCTGCTGGTTCCTGTTGGCGTCGATGTGCGTCCAGTGCGGAATGTCATGCCGCGAGGAGCAGGCGGCATAGAGCTTGCCCTTTATGGTCGGATCAAACACGACCTGGTAATAGGTGTTGCCCCATGGGCATCCTTCGGTCGCGCTGATCCAGGTCTGGCCGCGGTCCACGCTGCGGGAGAAGCCGATGTCCGTATACGCGATGTACATCTTCTGATCGTCATTCGGATCAAAGAGAGTCTGCCAGCAACTGGTCACTTCCAGCCCGTTGCACTGGTATCGGAATCCCGGGTCGTTCCCCTGCTTGCCGATCGGCTTGTTCATGAGCTGCTGCCAGCTCTTGCCGCTATCACGGGTAATATAGAAGTCGCCCTGCGTGCTGATCATCGCCACCTGCGGGTTGGATGGGTCGATCCCCAGCCCTAGCGGCGAAATGTTGTAGCCCCACTTGAGCTGGGTCTGCACCCACGACCGCTCGACGTTGCCGCCTTGTCCTTCCATCCGGAAGCAGCTCGTCCAGGTCTTGCCGCCATCCTTGGTGATGAACACATCCTGCCCGGGGGCCTCCTGGGCGGCCCAGGCAACCTGCGTCTGCTTCTGTGGTACGAGCACCACATTGCACTTACTCTTATTATCTACCACCTGCCAGGTCTTGCCTCCATCTTTCGACTGGGTGATACCGGACTTATTGGCTACATAGAGCACCGTCTGGTTGCCATCATTCGCGCCGGATACGGAGAAGCCCGGCTGACCGCCCGGCATCGTCACATTGATGGCTTCCCAGGTCTTGCCGCCATTGCGGCCGACGCTCAGCCCATTGGCCGACAGCGAGTAGACATCGGCATCGACAACCGCCAGGTCGCGCACGGCCCCGTCGGCCGCCTTTTTCCACGTTTTCCCAGCATCACCGGAGACATACAGCCCGCCGCTGGTTCCGACAATCAGCGCTTTATCGCCATCGGCTACGGCGATGCGTACCGGCTCTTCGGTCTTCCATGGCTGTTCACCGGCCACCAGCGGTTCCCATGTCGCCCCGCCATCCCTACTTACCTTCATCTGATTTCCCGACGTCCAATAGATCGCGTCTTTGCCGAATGCCGGCCGGCAGCGCAGTGAACTGCTCAGTTGTTTCCAGTGATACATCGCCCAGGTCTGTCCACCATCGGTTGAGCGATAGGTTCCGCTCATGTCGCAGGCGATGAACATCAGTTTCGGATCAGTGGGCGATATGGAAGGCACGAACATGCCCCCCGCCCCGCCGATACCCATCACCTGGTACTTGGGCGCGCTCTGCTGAGCAGACGCCACACTCGCCAGACAGATCACCCACAGCAACGCCGAGATATAGGTGGTTCTCATGCTGTGTATTAAACCACTTCGCCGGCAAATCGCCAGTCTGGCCCGGCAATTCTGCCACCGGGGGTCCGCATGCGAGCCACGAGCGCGCACTATCGCAGCCGGGCATAGCTCTGGCCCAAGTTAGTCCACATCGCAGTGCTTAGCGCATCTTCAGGCGGAACTGGCGAACGTTCGAGCGATAGTAGTTGAGCTTCTGGGCGCGCGGGCTCCAACTTCCGGAGAACTGGAGGTAGCCGCTCTTTCCGTCGGCCGCCATCCACTTCAGCGGGATACGCGGGCAGTACGGGGTGAACGCCTTGCCTTCCCAATACTCCTCAAAGTGCACCAGTGAGAAGGGACCCCAAGGCTCCGGGGCATCGAGGATGAGCAGATCGGTGCCTTCATCGCCATCGAAGTCGCCGTGCAGACGCCAGGTGAGCAGCAGATAGCGATTGATGCCGGCCAGGTAGACCATCTCCGGAATACCCAGATACCGATGGATGCTCAGGATCGGAAGAGCATTCGCCAGATTCCGCTGCCACACGGGCTCGCCCGCGGGGGTCCAGGCACAGACAAACTCCCAGCCGCCGCGTTCGGTGATGCGCTCGACGGGAACGCGGCCGAGGCGCAGGTTGCTTCCGTTATCCCATTGGTCGCCGGAGACGGCGTAGACATAGTTGTCGCGGGCGTTGGCGTTATTCTTGCCGAAGTTGATGAAGGATGGGCCGCCAAAGAGTGAGCCGGGGAACATGGGCTCGTGGATATTGCCGAACGCCGGCTTCCACATGCCACCCTTGTCGGTGGAATAGATGATGCTGGCATCGCTGCCATGCTGCGAGGCCAGGCCATACATTGGCTTGCGGTTACGCAGCATGTTCTGGAACGCCAGGTAAAGGACGCCGTCGACGCAGATCATGCCGCTGGGCTTGGGACCGTCCCCGCCCCAGCCGATGTAGTCGCGCATGGGCTGGACTTTGGTGATCTTGTAGTCGGTCGGGCCGCCGGTGAACTTCTCGACATCGAGGCCGCTGCCGGCGTCGGCCGGCCAGAGCGGATCGCCGGCGGAGGTGTAGATCTGGTCATCCTCGGCCCAGGTCATGGGGAAGGTGTCGCCTTTGATCTCAAGCTCGGGATAAGGGATGCGGTCGCCGGTCCATTCAAGACCAGCAATCACTTTGCTGCGAGGTAGTTGGAACTCCATAGATGGATATCGCTCCCGAAAACAGCAGTCTAGTTCGTACGGGTTTCCTGTGTCAAAGACCGCTTGCGCAGCATCGCTTCGCATTCAGCGTGCAGGTTGTGTTGCGCTCTTTGAATGCAAACTGCGGGGCGGGTTGATTCCCGTCTGGAGATCGGCCACCTCGGCAGGTTCCAGCAGGTCAACACGACCGTCCAGGCGCAGCGCGTTGGCGCCCCTCCTCGGATGGTTGTGGAACGGCTCCCACAATATGACGATGTCAGAGCTAGACGACAACTGCAGGCCCTTGCCACAGTAGATGTAGGACAAGTGGCCTCCGGACGTCAGTTCGACCGCCTGCTGCGATGGTGAGGTACCAGGAGCAGGGGTATCTTCCGTCGAAGGACAAACGAACATGCCCATGTCAGACCATCCATCGGCAAGCTGATCGAGCGAGTCGGGCAGCCGGCCCCCATACGCCTGTGCGTACGCGAACATCACCTGCCCGATGACACGCATGTTTGCCGCACACTTGATCCGATTGGCGACATCGCGCACGTGCGGCGGGTCCACTATCGCAAAGAACGATATGCTTGCCACGCCAAACAATGCCGACCAAAGCGCGATCCATCCGACCCGCCGCACCGGCCGGACGGCAAGAATGACAACCGCGACGGAGAACAACAGCGACGTGATGCCAAAGAACAGTAGGCACTGCAAAAGCATCGCGCCGCCATCCAACATTACGATGGCCGCTGCTACCATCACGATGGCCACCAACAGATGGACTCGCGCCGCCCGCTCGATTGCTGGAACTGCCCGCAGCGCAGTCGGTGTACGCCCCTGCCGCTGGTAATCCAACATCGACGGTTCCTTTTGTGACTCATCGCCCATACGCCACCGCCTTCCTGGGTCCCGTATTTGACGACCATGCGCGCACGGGGCGGTCAGAGCCGTGATCGGAGAATCAAGTCGCGCTGCTCTGGCGTCAGAGGGGCAAACTGCGAGTTTCGTGAACCAGTGTCCCGGTTCTCTACGATCAGGACCGAAGCGTCGCGGCTGAAGAGGATCGTGTGCCAGATGCTCCGCTTGACGTTGTAGAGTTTGAGCGGCTCCATTACCTGCGGCAGGAGGCGCTGGGCGCCCGGATCGCCGTCGCCGACAAAGAGCGTGGCACGGCCGGCAAGCAGGACGAACACTTCGTCGGTCTCGACGTGGCGTTCCACTCTTTCGATCTTTTCTGGCAGATGGGAATCGCAATGGCGCATGATGGCAACGCGCCAGGAGGCGTAGTCGATCAGCGGCCGGTAGCCTTCTCCGTTGTAGTCGCGAATCTCGATGAGTGTTGGGTCCATGGTGTTTCTCCAGTGCAGAGGTAGTCCGCCACGATTGATCACACGGGCATTCAAGGTATCCATCGGGCAACTTCAGATCAACGGTCCGGTTCGAGCGGTTGACAACGACGCAACGTAACAGTCCTATTGGGGCGTGTTGGAGATCAACCAGCCGTTCAACTTCGTTGCCCCTCCCGTGCTGCTCAATCCAGCGAGTGACTCGATTAGCGTTGTTGTCCTGCCCAATGGGCTGGCCACCGGATGGGTGGAATACGGACCGACGGATGCGCTGGAGCAGCGCTGCGATGGGGCCTGCCGCGGGCAATTGCCCCTCTCAGATCAGTTGCTGGCGTTTCGCCTGAAGGACCTCAAGCCCGGGGCGCGGTATTTCTATCGGGTGCATCTCAAGCCCATCCACTACACTACCGCCTATTCCATCAAGCCCGGCGAGGAGATTCGCTCGGACATCCATGCCTTCCGCACCCTTGATCCCACGGCGGAATCAGCCACTTTCACGGTCTGGAACGACACGCACGAAAAGGAACCTACGCTGGGGCAACTGGCCGCGAATCTCATCGCCAGCCCCACCCACTTTCTGCTCTGGAACGGCGATATCACCAACAATGTCAGCGACGGGTCAAAGATCATCTCCCAGTTCTTTGCCCCGACCAATCACCCCTTTGCCGCAGATGTACCGCTGTTTTTCTCACGCGGCAATCACGATGTCCGCGGCCGCGATGCGCGGTTGCTGGCTCAATATATTGCCGGTCCTTCGGGCGACTATTACTACACCTTCCGGCATGGTCCGCTGGCGGCCATTGTTCTGGACGCCGGCGAGGACAAACCCGACAACCTTCCGGTCTATGCCGGCCTCAACAGCTTCGATGACTACCGTACGCTGCAGCGGTCTTTTCTGAAGAAGGCGATCGCTGATCCAGACTTCACCGGCGCGCCGTTTCGTGTGCTGTTCGTGCATATGCCGCTCTTCTGGGATGCGGAGATTCTGGCGCATTGGCCGGGCGTGTGGGGCAAGGACTTAAATGGGAACTTGATCAACGGCTGGATAAGCGAAGATGCCCGTGTCAAATGGCACGACCTGCTGGTTGAAGGGAAGATCGACCTGGTCATCTCGGGCCACGCCCACAAATCGGTTTACTTCCCGCCGAATAACGAGCATCCCTACGGTCAGTTGATTGGCGGCGGCTCGGAACCTGCACAGGCTCGATCCATCGTCGGCTCGGTGACGGCGAGCGAGATGACTATCGTCGTAAATGACCTCGATGGCCAGAGCGTGATCCGGCAGTCGTTCACGCGAGGCTCACTGGAGTTTGCAGAACGGAAGCGAAGCCGATGATACTCAAGACATGGATTGTGCTGGCGCTGGCGGTGGTGCTGGGGCTTCCTGGGGTAGTGGCCAGCAACGCGCTGGCGGCTGAGGCCGAGCAGGCTGCGGGATATGGCACTTTTGATCGTGACGCTGGTGTCTTTCCCGACAGCAGCGGAATGAAACGTCCCTATATCGTGCACTTCAAGAGCCGCTTTGATGGAGCTGCGGACTATTTTACCATCTCCTTCCCAAAGAACTTTGATCCGCAAAAGGCATACCCTCTGTGGCTTAAGTTCTGTCCGTTCTATGGCTCGCGTTCAGCACTAAAGCGTCCCACGCTGGCCTGGAACTATTGCGATGACAACAACGCGATCATTATCGGGTGCAACGAACGCTCGGTTGGCGAATCGTTCTTGGGGGACAATCAACAACTGCGCGATCCGGCGTTCCTGAAGGAGAAGAAGCACGAGGGCCTGATACCCGAGAACATCCCCAAGGATGTACTGGAACTGATGAATGAGATGTGCCACCTGTTCAAGATCAACTACATCGGCGCCACCGGCGCCAGCATGGGCGGCTATTCGTCCTTGCGGCTGATGACATACTTGCCCCGGGAGCATGTGGGCGTGGTGGTCAGTTCATGCCCGGCGCTGTATTTCCGTCCCTGGGCTAAGGATGGAAGCGATAGGATCACAGAGGCCGTCAAGCGGGGGCATTTCAACGATGCTTTTGTGAAGATCCTGCAGGGCACGGCCGACGATACGGTGCCGATCCAGGTAGCGAGGGATCTCACCGCGCTGGTGCCCGACAAACAGGGCTGGGAGCTGGTGGAGGTCAAAGGCGCCGGGCATCGGGATTTCTTCTGCTGCTCCTCGCAACCGAAGTACCCGTACGATGAGGACTGGGGCAAATCGGACGTTGTGCCAGATCTTTGGGGGCAGATTCACGCGTGGGAAAAGGCCAACCCCCAGCGCATGGAGAGTCGGCTGCCGCCGCTGGCGGGATGGAAGCCAGGGGCATCGTGGTATCTGCCCAAGGCGATCGTGGACGCGGCGTTCCCCGCGCAACGTTGACCCGGGATTGGTCGGGCCATACCTTGGGCTCTCATCATGAAGACTCTCGATTTTCACGTTCATTACACGGGCAATGCGGGGCAGGTGGATCGTTTTGTGGCTGACTGGCGGGAGCGTGGCGTTGAGAAGGCCGTGCTCTTTGCCTTTAACTATGCCGATGGGTCGTTCCCGACGGTGGACGAGATCGACAAGGTGGCGAAACGGTATCCGGACTTTTTCATTCCGTTTGGGTACCTGAACCTTGGCATCCACGATTGCATGGCCGAGACACGCAAGGCAATCGAGCGCGGGTTTAAGGGGCTCAAGTTCATCTTCCCGGCCAAGCCGTATGATGAGGATGAGTATTTTCCGATCTATGAAATGGCGGCGAAGGCGGGGATGGTGTGCCTGTTCCATACGGGGATCGTGATCGGCACATCGGGCGGCGATTATCAGAACGAGTACCAGCGCAAATGGCGGGTGTCGTCGAACTACATGCGGCCGGCGTGTCTGGACCGGATTGCGCGAGTGTTCCCGGAGATGACGATCGTCGGGGCGCATCTGGGCGGACGGGCATGGTACGAGGAAGCTACCCAGGTCATGTACTGGAATGCGAATGTGTACTTTGATCTGTGTATCGGGCAGTTGCACTATGTGCGGAGGGGGATCCCCGAAGGCCAGGAGCAGCGGGCGATCAAGCCGCGGATGCAGCAGTTGTATGATGAGGGCCAACTGAACCTGAGCAAAGTGGTGTTTGGGTCTGATGCAATGATGGGTAAAGAGGGCATCAGCCCGAACTGGGCGATGAAAACGGTGCAGTTCGAGTTGGATGCCATCGGGGCAACGGAAGCTGAGAAGGCGGCGGTGCGATGGAACACGGCGGCGAAGATTCTGGGCATCGGGGAGAGCGAGAGGGGGTGATTGTGGATAGGTCGGGACAGATACGTAGTACGTGATGACGTAGTACGCAGGTTAAGATTCTCCGAATTGGATTGCCCCCAGGGCACTGCGCTTCTTACTCATACGTTTCGTTTCGCACAGGCTGAGTGATCTGCCAAGTTCAGCTCAAACCACGTCGAAGACATCCGGCCGGCCGGCCGTGGTGGGTTTCCAGGTGCCGCGGGTAAGGACGGATACGCCTGCGGTCAACGGGCTCAGGGCGGTGATCGTCAGCGTGCCGGTGTCACTGAGCAGATGGCCGTGAATCGCATCGGGATCGTTGGACACATTGGCCAGTTTCAGCGTGCCAATGCTCGGGGCGGAGAGATGGACGCCGTTTACATAGGCCAGATGGCTGGCGCCTTTGGGAAGCTTGCGCCCCCCTACCGTCAGACTGGTAAGTTTGGCCGCGGGGTTGGTGAAATCGCTGTGGCCGGCAAAATGGCCGGCGAAGTTGGTGGCAACGCCCACCAGGATGTCGGTATCCAGGAGTGTCCAGGCGCTGAGGGTCTTGATTGATGCAGTGGTCAGAAGGCGAGTGCTGGAGACATCCCCGCTTACCGCCAGAGTTGACACGGGCAATCTTTGTATCCGGATATCCGCATTGCTGATCTGTCCCAGTTTAATCGATAGGGAGAGCTTGGCGGGGTCCTGATTGAGAGTATTGAGAGCTACCTGGCCGGAGAGCATGACCGCGGTCGCGGATATGCTCTTGATCAACCCATCGCTGCTGAGGCCAGAGAGATGGTAGATCCCATCTCCTGCAGTGCCTTTCTTCACTTTGATCGACAGGGCTGATTTGGCAGACGTTCCGGCAAGCGCGATGCTGTTTCCAGGTTGGACCGTGCCCGTGCCGCCTCCGGTGAGCGAGAGCGTCACCAGATCGCCATCGCCATCGCGGATGGTGACCGGCCTCGCCTTGCCTTGCTGCATTCCGAACTCCGCCAGGTCCGCGACTGTGATCGTGAAGGGCTTGTCGAGTGTATTGCCTCCGTCGTGGAGGCGAAGGGTGATTGGGTAGCTGGATTTGGTCTCATAGTTGAAAACCGCGGCCGTCGTGAGCTGGTTGCCAACAATGGCGAACGATGCGGCATTGTCGCCAGGCAGGATCTCGTAGCTGTAGCTTTCGCCCGAGTCGGGGTCCGTGGCCCAGAGCGTGCCTACGACCGTGCCAACGCTCTGGTTCTCCGGCACGCTGGGGGTGGATAAGACAATGTCCGTCGGCGACTCGTTGACGTCGGTCACCGAAATCGCCAGCGGCTGGTCGAAGGTGTTTGCGCCATCGTGGACACGAACGGTAATCGAATAGCTGGCTTTGCTTTCGAAATCGAAGGCGGCCGCGGTCTTGAGCTGGCTGCCCGCAACGGTGAACGCGGCTGCATCGGCCCCGGGAAGGATCTCATAGGTGTAGCTCTCGGCGGTATCAGGATCGATGGCAGAGAGACCGCCAACGGTAGTGCCTGAGGGCAGATTCTCGGCCACCGATGCGTTCGATAGCGCGATGCCGGTTGGGGCTTCATTCACATTGGTCACTGAGACGGCCAGCGACTGATCAAACGTGTTGGCGCCATCATGCACGCGAACCGTAATCGAGTAGCTGCGTTTTGCCTCATAATCAAACCTGGCCGTCGTCGTGAGCTGGTTGCCGGAAATCGCAAATGATCCCTGGTCGACTCCGGGCAGGATCTCATAGCTGTAGGTCTCGCCGATATCCGGATCGACGACGCTCAGACTGCCAACCGTAGCGCCGGCCGGCATATTCTCGGCGACCGAAGCTGGCGCAAGGGTCATGGAAGTCGGCGCTTCGTTCACATCAGCCACGTTGATGGCGAACACCTTCTCGGTGAACAGGCCGTCGGCATCGGTGCTGCGGATGCGAATGGAGTAGCTGCTCCTGGTCTCGTAATTCAGGGATGACCCCGCCTTGAGCTGATTGCCGGCGATCTGGAAGGAGGCATTGTCGGCGGAACCGGTACCACTAACCATGGTGTAGGTGAACGTCTCCCACGAATCCGGGTCCGCGCTGGTGAGCGTGCCCACTACTGTGCCGGCCGACTGGTTTTCGGCCACGCTGTTGGACGACAGTGAGATGTCGGTAGGTGTGCCGACAAACACATCACTGCCCCCGCCGCCGATGAGCGAATCGGCGCCCATGCCGCCATCAATCGTGTCGTTGCCGGGTCCGCCGTTAATCGTGTCATTGCCGGCGCCGCCAATGAGCAGGTCAGCGCTTGAGCCTCCGATGATCGAGTCATTGCCCGGGCCGCCGTCGATGGTGACAGGGGTGGCTAGACCGCTGGCATTCACCACATCGCCACCGTCCAGGCCATTGACCTGGATCGCAGTCACATCCGATGACCGATAGCGCGCCAGGGCGCCGTTGAGGTAAACGTTGAGCACACCCGCCGCGCTCTGCACGGTGATCGTATCATTCCCGGCCGTGCCATTGATGACCAGTGGATTGCTGACGACCGGCGGCGCAAAGGTCTCGGTGAATGTTCCGACCAAGCCGGCCGCCACAGCCCGTCTGCCAATGTCGCTGACCTGAGCATCCGTCGTCTGCACCTGATACGTTCCCGCGTAGGTGAAATCCCAGCCCGATGACGGGGGCGCGGGGATCTGATAGGTTGCCACCAGATTATTGGGTGTGCCCGTGTAGGATACGAATGTCGCGAAGACGCTGGTGCCCCCGGGCATTGTGACGGAAATATCGTTATTGCCCAGCGTTGACGTATCTACGCCCTCATCATCCGTCCAGCGGATCTGAATCGTCATCGGCCCGCCGCCGATGCTCGCTGTCGGGGTGCCCTCAATCGTCGCCACGGGCGGCAGCATCGGGTCATACTTGAATAACCCGTCGGCATCCGTGGAACTGAAGTAGACGCCATTGGACGTTGCGGTGATGGTCTGGGGCCACGAGCCGGCAAAGCCGGGTACCAGGTCCTGGATGAGCCTGGTTCCCGCAGCCGTTCCATCGGTGGTCCATAGTTCCGGTCCCGTCGCCATCTCGCCATGCGGAAAAAAGACCGATCCCGCACAAGCAGCGATTCCCTCTCCCATGAAGGCTGCGGTGTTTGGACCGCCAATTCCGGGAACAAGATCGGTGATCAGATGAGAACCGGCTAGCGTGCCATCAGTGACCCACCATTCACCTCCCTCGGCCGCCGTACGGCCAACGAAATAGAGCTTATCTCCGGCGACCTGCGGCAAGTAGAATGGTCCCGCTCCCGATGAAACGGCTGCAACGAGGTACGTCCCGGTGGCCGTGCCGTCGGTCCGGTACAGTTGCCAACCCGGGGGGCCAAGAGTGGCGCCAAAGTAGATCACGCCGTTCATTGCCGTCATCTCGCCAATGCCGAAATAGGGACCAAGATTCTCGGTGACGCCCCCCGTCGTGCACGTCCACAAAGAGAAACCGTCACTTAGAAGAATCTTCCCGCCGGCGTTTGATATCTCAGTGATCTTGTGAGTAATCGCGGGCGTGGCGATGATGTGTGTCCCCGCTCGTGTCCCATCCGTCTCATACAGATCCGTTACGTTGTCGTGGGCGGCTACAAAGTAGAGCTTCCCGCCCAGAACGGTGGGCGTAATCACCGTAGCTTCCATGGTTGCCAACGTCGTATCGATTAGCGGGAAAGTTCCCGCGGTCGTTCCATCACTGATCCAGGCGCATATCACTCCGCTGTTGTTCGTGCCGGCAAAGAAAAGCTTGTTTCCCCACGCAAAATGAGCGCCAATATCCGAGGCCAGACCGGCCACAGGAACCTTCAATGTACCGGCAGCGGTGCCATCGGTCGACCAAAGCTCATTAGTGCTCGCGTCTACCCATCGGGTAAAGAACACGCGTCCGCCGGTGGAGACGAGTCGACGGGCCTCATTCCCATTGGCAAACGTGTGCACCAGCGTCGTCGTGGCCGGCGTTCCCTTGGTAATCCCCATCATCCCGGAATACCACTCTGTGAACATCACACCACTGTTCATCTCGGCCAACTGGTCGTAGTAATGCATGGTATGATCGCCCATGGTCGTGACGAGCTGCACCGTCGCCGCCAGCAACGTCCGCGACTCAAGCCGCTCCACCGTGGCGCCTGCGGCGGACCTGAGAGTTTTGGCGTTGCGTGATGTGTGCTTTCTGTCGGTCACGATGTCAAAGTGTTTACGCAAGCTCATCATTTGCTTCCTTTACAACCTAAGAACAGCGCACAACCTTCAGTGGTTACATGGTGAGCCAGAAATAGACCTTCTGCCATGAACGTCGCACGCTCCAACGCGGACTGGTGCGCGGACTTTGCGTCGACCAAATGGTTACCATGTGTACAAACGGCCGATGTGCCAGGCCCAGACGCCTGCCCTGACCCATTCCGCCCGTATGCTCACTAGGTTACAGTTGGGCTTGGTTGGGTCAATGGAATTCTGCTGCTTTTGTTATCCCTGACTAACGCAGCGGTCGAATGTCTGGGATAACCGAGCTATTTCGCTCCGGGCCAGGCGGGAACGGACCGGTAGCTGCCGGGTTCGGGCAATGGCGCGGGCGCGGGCGCAGCTATGGGCTGTTGGATCTCCTGATGCCGCTGCTCGTAGGTGATGAGCATCAGCGCCTCGGGGAGATCGTCGGAATTCACCAGGCCCAGGTAGGTGTCATGGTCAAACACCGCCACCACGCGGCTCTGCTGCTCGGCCATGATCTGGCGGACGTCGTCGATGGTCAGTCCGGACTGCACGTGAGGGACGGTCCGGACCATGACGCTCCACACGGGTTCATCCAGGGGGGAGTTGGCCAGTGAGTGCAGGACCTGTTCGCGGCTGACAACGCCGAGGAACTCGCCCTGGCGAATGACGGCGAAGTCGGGCTGATAGCTGGTCAGGAGGTAATCCACGACCCGACTGACATGATCCGATTCATCGAGCACGAGGGCGTGCTTGTTGTAGATGTCGCCGATCTTGCGGGTGGAGAGGAAGGTGCGGGCGTTTTCATCAGCGCGGGTGGCGCCGGCCGCCATGAAGAGCAGGATGGCGATGATGCCCAGGAAGATCTGGCCGGCGAAAATGGCCAGCATGCCCAGTCCGATGGCGAGGAACTGGCCGACCGAGGTGGCGATGCTGGTGGCACGCCGCCAGGACATGAAGAAGCCCAGCAGTGCACGGAAGACGCGGCCACCGTCGAGCGGGAAGGCGGGAATCATATTGAACACGACGAGCATGATGTTGGCGTTGAGCAGCCAGACGAGCAGCGCCTGCCAGGATGGACCGGCACTCGCGGCATGAATGAGGCCCACGAGGTTGAGATGGTTGACGATGGAATAAAGGCCAAGGTAGATGGCAATGGCAGCGCCGATAACGATATTCACGGCCGGCCCGGCGACGGCGATGAGCAGTTCCTGCACGGGTTTGTCGGGATTGCGGCTGAGCATGGCGACACCGCCGATGGGGAGCAGGATGATCTCGCGGACGGTGATGCCCAGGCGCTGGGCGACGACCGAATGGCCGAACTCATGCAGAGTGACGCAGAGGAATAGCAGACTCATCAGCACAATGCCGAAGGCCATGCCCCCTGGTCCAAAGCTCTTCCACTGCATCGCACCCAGAATGAGGATAAGGAAGAACGAAATATGGATCTTGAGGTCAATGCCCAGGATGTTGGCAACTTTGAACGACCACTTCACTGTGGGTACTCCTTCTGAGCGAGGGTGGAGCGAGACTACCGACCCACCGCGGATTCCGAGTCATCCGCCGCACTGTGTAACTGTATGGGGGCTCGACAGTCGCAGTCGTTAGAAAAGATGAGAAGGTTTCCATGAAGGATGAGTACGGTTGGGCGGCGACTTATGCGCGAGCTTCGCGACTGTCGAGGAGGAACGTGACGGGACCGTCGTTGGCAATGTTGACGAGCATGTCAGCGCCGAACTCGCCCGTGGCGACGGGGATGCCGGTGGCGGTAACGGCCTTGACCAGTTCGTCGAAGAGCCTTCGGCCATCTTCGGGGCTGGCGGCGGCGTCGAGCGATGGGCGGCGGCCGTAGCGGGTGGCGCCGGCAACGGTGAAGTTGCTGACCAGCAGGATGGAGCCGCCGGATTGTTTGACGTCGAGATCGAAGTGCTTCTCGCCGCCTGCGCTGCGGAAGATGCGCAGGGTGACGAGCTTCTGTGCGGTCCACTGGATATCGGCGGCCGTGTCATCGCGGTGTACGGCGGCGAGGACGGCCAGGCCGGGGCCGATCTGGCCGACGAGTTTGCCACTGACCGCTACGGTGGCGTTCATCACACGTTGCACTACGCAAATCATCGAATTGTCCTACTGGAAGTACAGTGCGGAGTTTATTGATGACCTCGGGCAGGATGGTGAGGGCCTGCCGGATTTCATCCCTGGTTGTGTAACGCGAAAGGCTGAAACGGATGGCGCCGTGGGCAATTCTGGGATCGAGGCGCATCGCTCGGAGGACGTGCGAGGCTTCGAGGCTGCCACTGCTGCAGGCGGCGCCGGCCGAGGCGCAGATGCCGCGTTCGCTGAGCAGCAGAAGAATCGCCTCGGATTCGAGCTGCTCGAACCCGATGTTGGTGGTATTGGGAAGACGATGCTCGGGCGAGCCGTTAACGTGCGCGGTGGGGATGGTCTGGAGGATCTGCTTTTCCAATTCATCGCGCAAGGAGGCGATTTGGGCACTCTTCTTGAGCGCCTGCGCAGCGAGGTCGGCGGCGACGCCCATGCCAACGATGCCGGGGACGTTCTCGGTGCCGCCGCGGCGGCCGGTCTCCTGAGGGCCGCCGGCGATCAGGGTGGAGAAACGCTGGCCGCGACGGATGTACAGCCCGCCGACGCCTTTGGGACCGTGGAACTTGTGGCCGGCAAAGCTCATGGCATCGACGCCGGCCGCTCGAACGTTTACGGGGATCTTGCCTACGGCCTGGGTTCCATCGCAATGGAAAGGCACTCTGGATGCCTTGCACAGCGCGGCGACGGCTGGGATGTCGAAGATAACGCCGGTCTCGTTGTTGGCCCAAAGCATGGAGACCAGGGCAACATCGCCTGTGAGTTCGCGCTTAAGGTGATCCATGTCGAGCAGACCATCATTGCCGACCTCGATCTCCGTGATATCAGCGCCGCTTAACTTGAGCTGTTCGCAGGCGCCCATCGTGGCGGAGTGTTCAACGCGAGAGATGAGAACGCGCGTGCGCGGCTGACGCATGCGATAGAGCCCGGCGAGGGCGGCGTTGATCGATTCGGTGCCGCCGCTGGTGAAAGTCAGCTCGCCGGGCGAGCAGCCGATCAGCGAGGCAACTTGCGCCCGGGCATCGTCGATCAGCTTTCGGGCCTGCTGGCCGGGGCGGTGAACACTGGACGGATTGGCATAGTCCTCCTGCAGTACACGGAGCATAGCCTGCACCACTTCGGGCGCCGGGCGGGTCGTGGCATTGTTATCCAGGTATATCACTATCTCTTTCCCAATTGTAAGAAAGCGAGCTCAAGGCGATTGCTTCGCAGCTTGCGCTCCTATAATACGGCGTTTTGGCAACGTGAATAGTCTGTGGAGTACTGGATGTCATCTACCATTGTGTCACTAACGGGTTGTGTTGAGGCCGAACTCAAGCAGGTGGGGATGCTCTTTGAGCAGGAGCTCAGGAGCGAACTGGCTTGCGTAAACACGCTGGTGCGCTATGTCAGCCGGTTCCGCGGCAAGATGCTCAGGCCAATGCTGGTGCTCCTGAGCGGCAAGGCCTGTGGCAATATCGTACCCGAGCACATTGTGCTCTCGACCGTGGTGGAGATGGTGCACATGTCCACGCTCGTCCACGATGATGTGCTGGACGATGCGGAACTGCGCCGCAAGGGCGCGACGATCAATCATCTTCGCGGCAACGAGGCGGCTGTTCTGCTGGGCGACTATCTGATCAGCCACAGCTATCACCTCTGCTCAAGCATTGGCTCGCAATATGCGTCGCGCACGATCGCCCGCACAACCAATGAGGTTTGCGAGGGTGAACTGTTGCAGATCGAGAACCGCAATAACCTCGATCTGAGCGAGAAGGTCTATATGCAGATCATCACCCGCAAGACCGCGAGCTTGTGCGGGGCGTGCTGCCTGCTGGGTGCGAAACAGGCAGGAGCATCGGATGAGTTGGCGCAGGCGATGGAACACTACGGCCGGCGGCTGGGCGAGGCGTTCCAGATCCAAGATGACATCCTGGATCTACTGGGAGATGTGCGCGAGGTCGGCAAGACCCTGGGGACGGATATCGAGAAAGGGAAGATGACGCTGCCGATGATCCATTTCATGCAGAACGCGCCGCGGCAGCACCGCGAACTTCTGCGCTCCATGTTGCAGCAGCACGAGCCGGATAAGGGCGAGAAGATCCGCAACCTGATCCTGCCCAGCCCGAGTATCGATTTTGCACGAAACCATGCCCGCGAACTGGTGGCACAGGCCTTGGATGCGCTGAGAATGCTGCCACCGAGCGATGCCCGAGCGGCACTGACCCATGCCGCACAGTTCGTCGTGGACCGGCCGATGTAGGGCTAGAACCAGCCCTTTTTGCCGATCTGGTATTCCTGGATGAACTGTTCGTCGGTCTTCGTCAGGTAGATGATCCCTTCGATCAGGCCGATGAGATGGCCGACTCCGCAGGTGACAATGGTGATGGCGATACGGATGATGCCACCGGTTATATCACCGAGAACGAAGCGATGGGCACCCAACGATCCGAGAAGGATACCGAGAATACCGCACAGTATACGCTGGCTTTGAGGCTGACCTTGTGACATGCTGATAGCTCCTTGCCCACGCGCGAATTGCGCAATGTGAATATCTTACAGCAATCCGCGGCCACCTCAAGCAATAGTCTGGTGAGTGTCCGACGCTACAACTGAGACAATATCCAGGTCCGGGTTGCCCTGAAGATCCTTCAGGAAGTTCCGTCCGACGATCATCTTCAGGCGTGCTTTGCCATCAATGAACTGGCGGTCCTCGATCCGGCACTGGCTTTCCAGGAAGGCAAGCAGCTTGCCATTGGTCAAGTCCGTCTCGACTTCCACCTCAACCTGCTGACCGCGGACGTAGCGGTAGACCGCATCGTGCATGGCGGCCATTCCCTCGCCAGTCTTGGCGCTGATGGGGATGGCGTTGGGGTGCAGCGCTCGCCAGACCGGGAAATGCTCCCGTCCTTCATCGGTATCGATCTTGTTCAGCAAGAGGATCTCGGTCTTGCCCTTGACGCCGATCTCATCGAGCACCTCGTGGACGCTCTTGTATTGCTGGTCGGCGTGAGGATGGCCGACATCCAGCACGTGGAGCAGGAGATCGGCGTGAATGGCTTCTTCTAGGGTAGCCTTAAAGCTGGCGACCAGCTTATGCGGCAAGTCGCGGACGAAGCCGACCGTATCAGAGAGCATCACGGTGACGCCGCGCTCGAGTTTCCAGGCGCGGGTCTTGGTATCGAGCGTGGCGAAGAGTTTGTCATCGGCATAGGTGCCGGCAGCGGTGATGGTATTGAAGAGCGTGCTCTTGCCGGCGTTGGTATAGCCGACAATGCAGATCGTGTAGTGACTGCGATTGCGGGCGGCGACCTCGCGGCTGCGGCGCTCCTGGATCTTGACGATCTCGCGTTTGAGATCCGAGATGCGACTGCGGACGATGCGACGATCGATCTCAAGCTGCATTTCGCCCGGTCCGCGAGCGCCAATGCCAGCCCCGGCACCGGCCGCGATGCGCTCGAGGTGGCCCCACATCTTGGTCAGGCGGGGATAGGTGTACTCGAGCTGCGCCAGCTCAACCTGCAGCTTCGCCTCATGGGTCTGGGCGCGGGTGGCGAAGATGTCAAGGATCAGTTCCGAGCGGTCAAGGACCTTCACGCCCTGGCCGTATTCGGTTTCCAGTTGCTTGTTGATGATCCGCTCGATGGCACCGATCTGGGCGGGTGAAAGATCGTTGTCGAAAACGACGACATTCGCCTTCTCACGGCTGCAGATCGTGGCGATCTCACCGACCTTGCCGGAACCGATATAGGTGGAAGCATCGACGAGCTTGCGGTTCTGTAGCACAGTTCCGACGACTTTGGCGCCGGCGGTCTTGGCCAGGGAAGCCAGTTCGCCCAGCGGGTCGCGGGGATCGGCCGTGGAGCCGGGCAGAATCACGCCGACAAGGACGGCCTTTTCCTGAATAACGGTAAGTTTTTCGCGTTTGAGTTCAGACAAGAATCTCTACTCCGGCGTTCTGACTGTGACGGCTCGCAATATCATACGATGGCGAAGGGGTCGTGGTCGGCCTTACTGACGAGGAATTCCACCTGCGGGGCAGACTCCGACAGTCGCTGGGCCAGCCGCCGCAGTGTCAGCCGTTCGCTGTTGGAATGCAAGGCGCAGACGACGGTCATGCCGGCCGCCGCCGCCTTCAGGGCATCATGATGCCGCACTTCGCCGGTCAGGAGGAGTTGTGCGCCCTGAGCCATGGCATCATTGATGAGGCTGCCACATGCGCCAGCACAGCAGGCGGCAGTTGCCACCTCGCCATCGAGCGGACCGGCAACCAGAGCATTCTGGACGCCCAGTTTCAGCTTGATCTGCTCCAGCAACTCGAGGCGCGAGATCTTGGGCACGGAACCGATGCGGCCCATGCCTTTGCCATCGGGTGGGGTGATGAGTTGGATGATGTCGAACGCGGGTTCCTCATAGGGGTGGGCCTTGATCATGGCGGCCACGACGGTGCTGAGCTTACCGGCCGGCACAATCGTCTCGACGCGCTGCTCTTTGGCGTGCTCGAGTTTGCCCGGTTCGCCGACGGAGGGATGAGAGCCCTCGTGGCCCAGGAACGTGCCGGTGCCCTCGGAGCGGAAGCTGCAGTGGGAATAGTTGCCGATCCAGCCGGCTCCGGCCTGGAACATCGCAGCGCATACGGACTCGCCCTGCTCTACTGGAACGTAGACGATGAGCTTGTAGTGCCAAGGGGTCGCGGCCGCCTGACGCAGGGCTCGACGGTTGGTCAGTCCCAGCACATCGCCCAGAACATCGTTGGTTCCGCCATCGGCAACATCCAGAGCTGTATGTGGACAGTAGATCGACACACCGCGGCTGATGGCCTCAAAGACAAGACTCGGTGCGACGATTTGTTTGATCGGCGCGAAGATGACCGGGTGATAGGCGATTACCAGATCGCAGCCGGTCGCATAGGTTTCCTGTGCGACCTCGGCAGTGAAATCGATGGTGAGCATGGCTCGCTTGACATCGCGGCTGGCATCGCCGGCCAGCAGGCCGACGTTGTCCCAGCTCTCGGCGAAGCGCAGTGGCGCAACCTGATCCAGGGTATTGAGCAGTTCCTGAAGTTTCATGGCAGGGAGGATAATAACAGATACACAGCGGAGTCACTCACTTGGTGCAAGACGAATACGGAGCGAGCGGCTATGATCGCGCCTCGTGAAGATTGGAACCATTGAGCTGTCGAGCCCGCTGGTACAGGCCGGACTGGCCGGGTACTCGGACCGGGCCATGCGCCTGGTCGCCCGGCGGCGGGGATGTCCCTACGCCGTGACCGAGGCGCTACTTGATGTCATCATGCTCAATGGCGGCGAGGGGTTGAGGAAATCGGTCGATATCAACGACGAGGACCACCCGGTGGCCGGACAGATCATCGGTTCAGACCCAGCGCAAATGGCGCGAGCCGGAGTGATCCTGGCGAATGCCGGGTATGACGTGGTGGATGTGAACCTGGCCTGCCCGGTGAAGAAGATCCGCAACAAGGCCAGAGGTGGGCATCTGCTATCGGATGTGCAGACGGCAATCGCCATCGTGCGCAGCGTGCGCGAGGCAGTGCCGACGAATGTGCCGGTGACGGTCAAACTCCGGCGGGGGTATGACGAGTCGGCCGAGGCAACCGAGGCATTCTGGTCGATCCTGGAGGCGGTGTTTGGATGCGGCATCGCGGCGGCGGCGGTGCATGCGCGGACAGTCGAGCAGAAATACGCGGGGGTGGCGCACTGGCCGTTTCTGAAGGATGTGAAGCAGCGCTATCCGGATCGGGTGATCCTGGGATCAGGTGATGTCTTCGATGCGCCATCGGTGGTGCGAATGCTGCGCGAGACGAGTGTGGATGGGATTTGGATTGCACGGGGCGCAATCGGCAATCCGTGGATCTTCGCTGATGCGCAGCGGCTGCTGAAGGGTGAGGATGGAACAATGCTGCGCCCGCCCGATGTACTGATGCAGCGCGATGCGCTAGCCGAGCATTTTATGGAAGCAATGCGAGTCCATGGCGAGCAGTTAGCCGGCCGGCGGATGCGGAAGATGGGGATTCGCTATGCTCGTTTTCACCCGCATGGAGATGAAGTGAAGAAGGCATTCATTGAGGTGGTCTCGCTGCGCGATTGGCAGCGGGTGCTGGATCAGTGGTATGCGAACGACGTTCCGGGAGTGTGGCCAGCAAAGGCAACGGTAGACCTGGTCAACGAATGCGGGCAGTAAGAGATCGGGAGGCGAAATGTACCACTTGAGGTTGCTGCAGGTGGCATCGGCGCACTAAGATTTATACAGATGAGTTCCGAGGGATTGAGTTGCGATGCAGCGGGTCATGTTCGGCCGATGGAAACGCGACTATTGGCGTTCGATGAGCCATGCCCGTATCTCGCCGGGCGAACGGCGACACTGGAGGGATTCTTTACAGGCAGCGCCGATCCTGCATCGTACCGCAAGCTGATGGACCATGGTTTCCGGCGTTCCGGGCGGTTTTTCTATCGGCCGCAATGCGATGGATGCAGGCAGTGCGTGCCGCTGCGTGTTCCGGTTGCGAGCTTTACGCCCAGCCGTTCGCAACGAAGGTGTTGGCTGCGGAATCAGGATCTGGTCGTGCACAGCGGCATGCCAGAGTCCACTGCGGAGAAGCACGCGCTGTACCGGCGATATGTCGCGGCAAAGCACGCAGATGGCTGTGAAATAGACATGGCCGCGCTGAACGATTTTCTTTACAATAGAGTCGTTGAGACGGTAGAGTTTACCTGTCGCGAGCCCGGAGGACGGTTGCTTGCGGTGGGGATATGCGATATGTTCGCCGACGCCATCAGCAGTGTTTACTGTTTTTATGATGTGCAAGAACGGCGGCGAGGCTTGGGAACCTTTACGGCGCTCAAAGAAATCGAGTATGCTAAAGAGCGTGGCTTGGGGTACTATTATCTTGGCTTCCATGTAAGGGACTGCCCGTCAATGTGTTATAAGGCTTCGTATCGGCCCTATGAGTTGCTTGATGCATCCCAGCAATGGGTTGCCGGTGGGCTGATGCCACCAGAGTCGCGGCCGGTGCCTGATGAACTGAAGCAGGTGTGCCGGCGGCGCAGCTCTGTCGAGCATGGCTGATGGGTGTCATGGCGTGCTGGCTAAGCACGAGGATGGATTTCGTGTGAGCAGCGAGAGTCAAATGACCGAGAAGGTGAACGTCCAACCAGCCCTCAGACTGGCGCACAAGATGCGCATCCTGGTCGTTGAGGACCATGCGCCAACGCGCATGGCGCTGAGCCGGCTGATTCGGCAGGCGGGGGCTGACGTGGTCACAGCGAGGGACGGCGAAGAGGGGCTGGGCTATCTGCTGACCCAGCACTTTGACGTCCTCTTGACGGACTTGCGCATGCCGGTGATGGACGGCTTTGAATTGGTTCATCATTGCGTGCGTCTGCCGGAAACCCACCGCCCGCAGCGCATAATCGCGATCTCGGGCGAATACGAGGCCGGTGCCCTGCACAATTCGGCGGTGGCATTCCTGCCCAAGCCGTTCCAACTGGACAAGCTGCTGGACATGCTCGGGGGCAAGTTGAATTGAGACTGATTTTGCGAACGAGTGACAAAACCCACGGGCGGCTGTCCGTGGGTTTTTGCGTTGCGCGGCGAAGCGAGTGGACCGGAGAACGAAAAGAGAACGCGAGTCGCAAGCGACTCGCGTTCTGCGTTTCGTGCAGATTGCGTCAGCGGAGGTCAGGCCGAAGCGAGCTCGACAAGATCGGCGACGCTCTTGAGGTCCTTGGCAACCTGGGGAGTGACCTTCAGATTGGCATGGACACCTTTGCCCAGGATGGGGTGGACCTTGTTGGCGTATTTGGTCCAGATCCGGCCGCCGCGACGCTTGGGGCGGGGTGCGTGGTTGGCGGCACGGGCATCGATCGGAGCGGTAAACACCGTATCCTTCATAAACAGACGTTCGAGCGTTTTGCGGGCCGCCTCGCGGCTGACGGTCTTCGTGATCGTCACCTTGACGGTTTGGCCAGTCTTCAGATCCATCATATCCTCTCAATCTCAAAGTTAAGCGAGCCGCGAAGTATAGCAAGGGAGGGCCGGCATTCAAGTAGGAGCGATGCGCTGCGGGATTACCAGCGTAAAACCCGTTCATTACCGTCGCTGTGGTTGTGCGTTGGCTCGCGGCACTGGAGGGGCTAGAATGAAAGCATGAAGTCGCTCAAAGGGCAGCTCCTGATCGCATCTCCGAGGCTGCTGGACCCGAATTTCGTGCAGACCGTGGTGCTGATGGTGCAGCATGACAAGAACGGGGCTTTGGGGCTGGTGCTGAATCGGCCTACCGAACTGACGCTGCGCCAGGCGTGGGAGCAAGTAAGTCAGTCCACTTGTGAGCGCAACGACAATCTTTATGTCGGCGGGCCTTGTGAGGGCGTGTTGATGGCGATTCACCCGTTCGCGGAGGCGAGCCAGATCGAGGTGCTTCCCGGGCTGCACTTTGCGACGGAGACGGATCACATCAAGTGGCTGATCCAGCAAGGCGACGAGAAGAATGTGCGGTTCTTCGTGGGCTATGCCGGCTGGACGGCCGGGCAGCTAGAGAACGAAATCGAAGGTGGAAGCTGGCTTAGCATGCCGGCGACGATTGAGCGAGTTTTCGCCAGTGTAGAAACGCTCTGGCGGCAAGCCAAGCGTGAGATTGAACTGGCGGCGATTCTGGGCAAGGCGAATCCGGGTATCCTGCCATCGGACCCTGGGCTGAATTGACTGAGGCACGCAGCCACGACGTGCCTGCCACAGGAATCTTGCGAAGATGTCTCGCCCGTAACTCCTGATGCCGATCTCACTGTACTCAGTTAGCGGCTCCAGGTGGACCCATCGTCGTTGAAGAGCCAGCGCCTTCCTATAGTCCAAAGTGCCAGAGGACAAAGTTCGCCTTCATGCCGTGTGATCTGTGGATAGCACGAAGAGCGGATGGGATGTATTCGGGATTCTGAACTCACCGCGAGTACGCGGTCCTCATTCTGGATTCTGGATTGGGTGCACGCGTGCCGGGGGCCTGGGCCCTTGGGCAATCACTCCCTTGTATTTGCCGCATGCGTGTGGGTGCGCCTATGCAACAACCGGGCGCACGGGGGGCGTTACTCCTATCGCGTTGATCAGGCGTTGGTTGGTCTCTGATATCGGCTGGCCGCATTCCGGGCAGATACCCGATACATTCCCGCGCAGGTCGTAACTGCATTGCTCACAATACGGCTCATCGGGGCTGAAGACTTTGGTACGGCGATGCTTCTTCCATATGACCTTCGTCTTGGCCATTCCATCGCCTATGCGAGGGCCCTTTACCATCTGAAACACAGCGATGAGTACGAAAATCAGCGATAAATATGGAATCGCCAAGGGCCAGTTTCGCTTGAAGGAACGGGTAAAGCCGATGGGGTCCAGAGTTGTGCGGTCGACAACCTGCACACCAAAGAGCTTCTTTCCCAGTGAATGACCGGCAAACCCGTCCTTGACTGCGAACACCAGCGCCATAGTGATCCCTATTAAGAGCCCTAGCGAGAACGCTACGGCAAAGCCTAGTCCCAAGGCCGCACACACATGGTCGACAGGGAGCGCCAATAACTGCGTGATGATGGCGAAGCATATTGCATCAATCACCCACGCAGCCTGTCGCCGATTGGCAAAGCCGTAGTAGCACTTGCGGCAGACTTCGGCGCCATACAACAGCTTGGGCTTGTTCATTCGCTTGGCGTTACGGCATAGCGGACATGTCTTCTCTGCCATGATCGCGACTCCTTCCCAAAGAGGCGTAAACGAACCACCAAGGTCCCGATGGCGAAGATGGTAACCGGGAGGGAAGCTTTGGAACAGATATTTGTTGAATACATCTCGGCAGGGCGCACGGCTATGACAGGAGCAGTTGCAGGTCGTCGCGGGTCAGGTTGGCCAGGAGGCTGCCATCCTCGGAAATGATCGCATCGGCAAGCTGCCGCTTGTTCTGCTGCAACTCCAGCACTTTCTCCTCTACCGTGTCTTTGGCGATCAGGCGATAGGCGATCACATGGCGGGTCTGGCCGATTCGGTGGGCGCGGTCGATCGCCTGGGCCTCAACGGCCGGGTTCCACCAGGGGTCCAGCAGGAAGACATACTCGGCCGCGGTGAGGTTCAGACCCAACCCGCCGGCCTTGAGGCTGATCAGGAACAACGGGCAGGCCGGATCGGTCTGGAAACGCTCGACCTGCTGCTGGCGGTTCTGCGTTGAGCCGTCGATATACGCATACGGAATCCCAAGGGCATCGAGACGGTTGCGCACGATGCTCAGCAGCGAGACGAATTGCGAGAAGACCAGGGCCTTGTGGCCCTCCCTCCCCTCCTTCCCCTCCCCTCCGTTCTGTCCCTCTGTGGCCAGTTCCTGTATGCGTTCGATCAGAGTATCGAGCTTGGCGCTGCTTTCGCCGGCACGCTTATCGTCGATCAAGCCGGGATGACATGCAGCCTGGCGCAGGCGCAGAAGTGCGGTGAGAATCTGCATCTTGTCGGCCGGCCCGGCGCCCAGCAGAGCCGCGCGATAGTGGTCGCGAAGCTGTTCGTAGTCACGGCGCTGGTCGCCCTCCAGTTCGCAGAAGAGGGTCTTCTCAGTGCGGTCGGGCAGTTCGCGGGCGACCTGTTTCTTGGTTCGCCGCAGCACAAACGGCCGGACAGCGCGGGCGAGAAGCTGCATGTCTTCGGGATTGACCTGACGCGATGCCTTGGTGAAAGCCCGAGAAGCGCCAAGGAAGCCGGGGTTGAGGAAGTCGAGCAGGTTCCACAATTCACCGAGGTGGTTCTCCACCGGTGTCCCGGAGAGAGCCAGACGCTGGTCAGCCTTGAGCAGGCGAACCACACGCGAGGTGGCGGTGTCCGAGTTCTTGATCGCCTGTGACTCATCCAGAATCGCGTAATCAAGAGCGATTTTGCGGATCGACTCGGCGTCGCGCAGGAGCGTGCCGTAGGTGGTGAGAACCAGATCGTGCTGTTCCCAGTGCTCTTCCGCGATGGACCGGCCGGTCCCGGTGTGGTTGAGTACCTTTAGCTGCGGGGCGAAGCGCGAAGCCTCGAGTTGCCAATTGAAGACGACCGACTTGGGGGCAACCACCAGCGATGGTTTGCGTTTTTGTGTACCGGCCGCGAACAGTTCGCGGCGGGTTTCCAGTAGCGCCAGAATCTGGACCGTTTTGCCCAGCCCCATGTCATCAGCCAGGCATCCGCCCAGGCCGAACTCGCGCAGATAGGTGAACCACCCAAGCCCGACGCGCTGATAGTCGCGAAGCTGGCCCTGGAAACTCGCAGGGGCATCGGCCGGCAGGATGCCATCGAAGCGTTGCAGCCCTTCACGCAGCTTCAGAAACGTCTCATCGCACGTGGCCGTGGGTTCCTCAGAGAGCAGCACATCGATGAGCATCGCTTGCGAGCGTCCGAGATGAAGCTTGTCACCTTCAGCCTTGGCCGACATGCCGATGAAGGCGAGCCGGCGAAGCAGTTTCTCGGGGAGCAGGCCGGTAGAACCATCTGCAAGGATGACCGAGTTCTCGCCCTTGCGGATCGCTTCGAGCAGACGCGGCAGCGAGATGAGCTCCTGGCCAAACTGCACATCCCCGGAAAGCTCGAACCAGTCGATGCCGCTGGAGACGTTGAAGGATTGGCCGGTGGCCGGGCGATAGCGGATGCTGTCGGCCTCCACGCGCCAGCCTTGCGCGGCGAGGGTAATAATGAAATCGGAGAGCCGGCCGGCGGCAACGTAGTAGATTGTGCCGCCATAGCCCGTCTTGCTGCGAGCGCCGGCGTCGATGAGCTGTCGCAGCGCCCGCGCTTCGGCAGCGCGGTCGCGATATACCACGCTGTGCGATGCCTCATCGAAGAAAGCGGCTTCGGTTGCGGCGGGAAGCACCTCTCGTCCGGCGTAGTCGTAGGCGATCTCGCAGAAACGTCCGCCCGGCAGGATCGTCCACGCCGGCGGCGGATCGGTAAGCTTCACCCGCGGCAGCATCGTTGGCGAAATGGCGGTGATGCCCAGGCTCTGGGGCAGTTCCAGCGGTGGAGCGTGGGCAGCGTGAAAGTAGCGGCGGAGGAACGCCATCGCCTCGGTTACCGGGATCGGTGGTATCTCCTTGCTCATCAGCCGCTCGATCCAGCGGATGTGCTGATCGTTGGCAAGGCGCAGGAGTCTGCCCTGGCAGGCGAAGAGCCCGCCGGCGTAAACGGCGGGGATCTCGCGCGGGGAAATGCCCTCGGTTCCACGTTGCAGCGATGCGATGATCTTGAGGCCCCCCTCACCTTCGCGCAGGTGAATCCGGAGGTCGAAAGCCTCATCCGCATCCCAGGTAAGCTGTGTGGCAGGACCACTGGCGTCGCGCGACAGGAGCATGCACCGGCCGGTCTGGCAGATGGGCTTGAGCAGTAGCGCATGCTGATCGGGGTCGATCGTGAAGGAATGGTAAAGACAGTTCTTGGGTCCGCTGTCAAAGTCCGCGCCCGCGCCAACCAGCATCTGGATGAACATGCGATCCTGCTCATCGGGAAGCTGAGCGATCTGTTCGCGGGCCAGCTTCAGGCCCGAGGGCTCGGTCCAGCCGGAGCGGGTCTGTTTGCGATGCATGACCTGCAGGTGAAGGCGCCCACCGAATGACTGGAGCGGCGCCTCCAGGGCATAGACGATCTGTCGCTGGTCATCCCATCTGAGATCGGCAGGCTCGGCGGTATCGGCCGGTACATCATCGTGATGGTGGATTCCCTCGATCAGGGGCATCCACGCCGGGGTCTGGAATGTGAGGATGGTTGCATTCGGGCGGATGTCCTCCGGTAGCTTGTGGTTCAGGATGGATGCCAGGATGACCTGGTGCAGGTGTTTGCACTGGTGGATTTTGCGGAACGTGGTGCAGGTGCAGCTTACGTGGAGCTTTTCGGAGGAATCGACCAGTAGGCGTGTCTCGACTTCGTTGGCTCGGTCGTAGAGGGAGACCAGGGCCAGTTCGAGCTTCCCGCCATATGACCGGTCGACCAGGTGACGCTGATAGATGCCGTTCCAGAGCGTCTGGTCATCGCACGGAGGCCCCGGCAGACGCCGCAACAGCGCTGCCGCGATCGCCGGGATGCGTTCCCGCTCGTAGTAGGAGGCCATGAGCGAGATGGTAATTGAAGGGCGGGGAGATGCGAAGCTAAAGGCCGTAACAGATGGTGCGGTTCTTGTTGAACGGTGACTTTGGTGTTACAAATTGAGTTTCGCTGCCGCCATTGTAGAGGACGTTTGACGGCGGGCCATGGACGTTATCCACAAGGAGCTGATGTGTCGCCTGAATACAACCGCAGTTCGCATCTGTTTACCAGTGAGTCGGTTACGATGGGGCATCCCGACAAGGTGGCCGACCAGATATCTGATGGCATCCTGGATGCCATCCTGAAGGAAGATCCCAAGGCTCGCGTGGCATGCGAGACGCTGGTGACGACGGGACAAGTGGTGCTGGCGGGCGAAGTTACTACCAATGCGATGGTGGACTACGCGGCCGTGGCGCGTCAGGTGATCAGAGAGATCGGCTATGACCACCCTGAAACGGGTTTTGACTGGCGCAGCTGCGGCGTGTTGTGCGCGATACATCGCCAGTCCCCGGATATCGCTCGCGGCGTGGCGCGGGCGGGAGATGATGATGCCGAACAGGGCGCGGGCGATCAGGGATTGATGTTCGGCTATGCAACGGATGAAACCGATGTTCTGATGCCGTTGCCGATCCACCTTTCACACCGGATCGTAGAGCGGCTTTCGCAACTGCGCATGAATGGCAAGATCAAGTGGCTGCGGCCGGATGGCAAGAGCCAGGTGACTGTGGAATATGAGGGCGAGCAACCGAAGCGGATCCATACGGTGGTGGTGTCGACCCAGCATGATGAAAGTGTGCTGGACAAGAACGACGTTTTCAGTGAGAAGGCAAAGCAGATCATCATCAATGAGGTGATCAAGCCAGTGGTTCCGAAAAAGCTCTGGAACGACCAGATCGTCTTCCACATCAACCCCACCGGTAAGTTTGTCGTGGGCGGCCCGCACGGGGATTCGGGCCTGACCGGACGGAAGATCATCGTGGATACCTACGGCGGCCGCGGCGCTCATGGCGGAGGCGCCTTCTCGGGCAAAGATCCATCGAAGGTGGATCGCTCGGCGAGCTATATGGCCCGGTATATCGCCAAGAACCTGGTAGCGGCGGGACTGGCCCGCAACTGCGAAGTGCAGCTTGCCTATGCAATTGGCGTGGCGCATCCGGTGAGTGTTACGGTGACGACGGAGAACACGGCGACGATCCCTGAGGACGATATTGCCCAGATCATCAATGAGAATTTCCCGCTGACTCCGCGCGGGATTATCAAGTATCTGGACCTTCTTAAGCCGATCTACAAGGAGACGGCGCGCAATGGCCACTTCGGCCGGTCGCCGACGAAAGATGGCGGATTCTCCTGGGAGAAAGTGGACATGGTCGCCAAGCTGCGCAAGGCGGCCGGGCTGAAGTAGGAACGCGACTGTTGAAACGACAAGGGACACGGAGGTGCGAATCTCCGTGTCCTTCTTGTTTGCCGGGGTGTACCAGCGGGCGATGATGTTGCTTAGAATAGGGCAGCGTGAGGTAAGTAATGGAGAAGACAACCAAGTGTGCGTGCCCGACGTGCCGTTGCCCGGTGGACCAGCCGCAGGCGGTCAAACGGAATGGCAAGGTGTATTGCTCGGCGACCTGCGCCAACGAGTGCACGCAGACCACGTGTTTGTGCGTGCATGACTCGTGCGAGAGCCACGGGCATGGCGGGGGCGGGAAGCAGTGACGAACAGCCCCATCCAGGAGTTTGATCAGCAGGCGCAGGCTGAGATGCAGGACTACTTCGGGGCGGAGATCGTCAGCACCTATGGACGGTTGCCGCTGGAATATGCGGCGGCGTTTCGGTCGGCCGCGGTGATGGATCGGAGGTTTCGCGCGGTCATTGAGGTTGGCGGCGAGGATCGCCTGGGGTTCCTGAATAGTCTGTTAACGGCGGAATTAGTGAAGCGCGATGGCTCGCCGACACTGCTGAGCGGGCAATGGCGATTTGCGTTTCTGCTGGATCGCAAGGGCCGGCTGGTGGCGGAGATGAATGTGCTGGAGACCAGGGAACGATGCCTGCTGGACCTGGATGCACGTCTGGCGGAAGTGGTTATCAAGGAACTGGAACGGTATCACTTCCGCGAACGGGTGACGATTCGGGTGGCGGCGGTGTTGTGGCAGATGGCAGTGTATGGGCCTGCGGCCGCCAAGGCGCTGGCGGAGGCAGGAGTGACGGAGGCTGGGGCATTGCGGTCGGGGCAATGCGCCATGGCGGCAGGTGTCGTGGTGTGGCGAGATGATCTGGGTGATTCGCCTGGTTATGGGTTGCTGGTGGATGTGACCGAGGGAAAAAAGATGTGGGAGAAGTTGATATCCGGGCCAACGAAGGCGATGCCAATTGGCTGGGCGGCGTATAACGCGGTGCGGATCGAGGCTGGGCGAGTGCTGTTTGGCATCGACTATGACAACACGTTTCTGCCGGCCGAGACGGGGCAGCTTGAGCGCGGCGTAAGTTTTACCAAGGGCTGTTATCCGGGGCAGGAGATCGTGGCGCGGATGCAGGCGAGGGACCAACGTGCCCGACAGGTGGTGCGTTTGCGGATGGGACAGGAGTTGCCACTGGCCGGCGCCAAGGTGATGGATGAGATCGGCAATGAGGTCGGCGTGGTGACCAGCAGCACGATCTGCCCGCGGCTTTCCGGGCGGGTGCTGGCGATGGCCTGCGTGAAAAAGGGCGCCAACGAGGTCGGGACCAGACTGAAGGTTCCGGCCGAGGGGGCCATGCGCGAGGCGGTGGTTGAGGATGCAGGCTCTGTCTGATTTTCGCGTCATGCCTCGGCGGCAAACAGCGGGGTTTTCATGGCGACCAGCCGGCGCGCTTCGCTATTGGCGGCGGTGACAAAGCCGCTGAGCGTCCAGGTCATGTCGAGCATGGGAATATCATCGGGACCGATCGCTGCGAGCAGAAAATCTTCAAATTCGATCGGCGCGACCGTGATCATCGGCCAGCGTCCATCCCGTGCCATCTGCTGCGTCCGCATGAGCTGGATCGAATCCAGGTATATCCGAACACCTGGAACATATGCTCCAGGTTTGCGTTGGTCGGCGGCCACCGCCATTTCGCCTTCGATTCCACGGGCATCCTCCAGCGCAACGCAGGCGGGTTCACCTTGATCCATCTGTTTGGGCAGGATGAATCGGGCGCGGCGGATCTTGTCCCATTCGCTGACACTGACGGTATGAACCAGGCATGCGCGATCCGTCTCGCGCACAAACGGATCCTGCGGCAGGACTTTCAGATTGGCATCCAGATCGTCGGGCGTGCCGGCTTCGGGCTCGATATGCACGGAACATGGCCGGCCAAGTGCCGACTGATAGCGGAGGAAATCCACAGCGCGCGTCCACAGGTTTCCGGCCGCGAGCCCGATGGCGAGCAACGGCAGACCCGAGTCGGTCTGGCGCTGGTACAGGTTGGGAGTGTAATCGCATCCCAGCCAGAGGGCCGCACCGGTTGCGGTGATCAGGTCGCTAGCGGTGTCGGCGATGCGGTATTGGGGCATGGCCGGCAGCGGAGATGAGCCAAGGCGGATCAGGCAGCGGATATTGCTGTCGGTGGGCCGTTCAAACACGCCCGAGGCGTTGTGGAAGTTCCCCTCGGCCACCTGCATCGATCCGGCCCCTGCTTCGACAACGATGCCCAGATGATCGTGCGGTTGATCACTGACCAACTGGTCATAGACCACAATGTCGCCCGGCTGGGCAGCGCTCTGGGCTGGCAGCTTGAAGCCGTGCAGGTCGGCGAACTGCTCCCAATACTGCGCCGATGCCAGCGACCCCCCTACCGGAGAAGCCGGCTGCACCGGTAATGCAAAACCCGCCTGGCGGGCGCACCAGAAGACGAAGGCCCCGCACCATCTGAATCCGCGTTCTTCCACACCATTGCATCCAACCATCCGAAACGCCGCCAATAAGTGGGCAATCTGGTCGCCTCCCAGGGCGGCGTTGCCACGCAGGTGTTTTGCGGCCTCGCGGGCGGCAATCTGGCACATCCTCTGCCGCAGGGCGGACGGGTCAGACAGGTGCGAACGAACGCGATGGGCGACCGCCCAGGGATTGGCCATCTGGTCGGCGCCGACGAGCAGCCGGCCAATGCGGCGAAATCCGCGAACCGCCATCCGCGTGCTTTGGACCGTGTCAGACATGCGCTGTCTCCTGAATCAGTATACCAAGAGATCACCTGTAATATCGACAAGCGCTACAGCCATTACAGAAGTATTCCTTACTGAGACATACCACGGCAATGGCGACAATGTTGGTGCGTTCGGCAGATTACTGTGGTTGTACCACTGTGCCGGGCGCGTATAGTGGCTGGCTTATGCCATTGCAGGTTGGAATCGTCGGGTTGCCGCTGGTCGGCAAGAGCACCATCTTCAACGCCTTGACCGCCGCAGGCGCGGAGGCCACTAATTATACGCGCGCCAACACCAAGCCGAATATCGGCGTGGCTAAGGTTCCGGATGGGCGGCTGAAGGTGATCACGCAGTACATTCCCTCGGATCGCGTCGTTCCGGCGACCATCCAGGTGGTCGATGTCGCGGGGCTGGTCCGCGGGGCGAGCGAGGGGCAAGGGTTGGGAAACAAGTTCCTTTCGCATATCCGCGATATGGATGCGATCCTGCATGTGGTGCGCTGCTTTGACAGCGATGAGGTGCCGCATGTCGAGGATACCATCGATCCGGTGCGCGATGTGGATACGGTGGAAACCGAGCTGATCCTGGCGGACCTGGAAACCGTGGCAGCATCGCTGGACAAGGCGCAGCGTTACGCCAAGACCGGCGACAAGGATGCCATCCAGCGGGCAGCGCTGCTGCAGAAGGCGTTCGATAAGCTCAACGATGGCCGGCCGGTGCGCGAGGTGCAACTGACGCCGGAAGAGAAGAAGCACGTTAAGAGTATGGGGCTGATTACGGCGAAAAAGACGATGTTTGTTGCCAATGTGGGCGAAGATGACACGCAGGGCACGAGTGAGCGGGTGAAGAAGCTGCGCGAGCGGGCGGCCCAGGAAGGTGCGCCGGTGGCGGTGGTATGCGGCAAACTGGAGGCGGAGATCGCCGAGTTGCCGGAGTCGGACCGGGCGGACATGCTGGCGGGGATGGGGTTAACGGAGCCGGCGCTGGCGCTGTTGGCGCGGGAGGCGTACAAGCTGCTGGGACTGCACAGTTTCTTTACGGCCGGCGGGGTGGAAAACAAGGCCTGGACGATTCCGATCGGGGCGACGGCGCCGCAGGCGGCCGGTTCGATTCACAGCGACTTTGAGCGCGGGTTCATCCGTGCCGAGGTCTATACGATTGAGGACCTGGTGCAGTACAAGACGGAGACGGCGATCAAGCAGCATGGGAAGATGCGGGTTGAGGGCAAGAGCTATGTGGTGAAGGATGGGGATGTGTGTCACTTCCTGTTCAATGTCTAGGCATTGTGGATAAGTAGCAGGTGCGCAGGTTGTTGGCGGGCATACCCCCAATGGTGCTATGTGCTGCGATAGCAGTTGCATGTTTTTGATTGTGGGGTAGTGGTCGGCGGGGTAGGATATGGGGGTGGGAAGCGTATCGGGCCACTGGGATGTAACAGGAGTATGCCATGACACAGTGGAAGGAGTTCGGGCGTCGGGTTGGCAGGTCGGTGAGGGCGATGCGGCGGAAGCGGGCGGAGGGGACGGAGGGTGGGTTGGCTGCGAGGGTGGAGGAGTTGGAGGCTCGGCGGCTGCTGGACGCGGACACGATGGGCACGGAGTTCTGGCTGGCGTTCCAGGAGAATCCTCCCAAACATCCGCTGGTCGAGTCGCTGTTTCTCTCTTCGGGGCAGCAGGCCCAGGTCACGGTGGAGATCCCTGGCATGGGATGGAGGCAGGACTGCATTGTCAATCCGGGAGTGATTACGACGGTGGATGTGCCGAGCGATGCATATGCCAGCAGCGATGATGGCATCTCCGAGGTGGGTATTCATGTTACCTCGGATCAGGAGATCGCGGTCTATGGCCTGAGTTCCCAACCCCAATCCACAGACGGGTTCACGGCTCTGCCGGTGGACGTACTGGGCAGCTCCTATATGGCCATTGCGTACGCTCCTTTTTTCGATGGCTCTTTTGGCAGCCAGCTTGCGGTGGTCGCCACCGCGGATGGGACGAACGTCACCATCACGCCCAGCGTGAATGCAGGTACTCATCCGGCAGGGATTCCCTATGTGGTGACGCTGAAGCGAGGCGAAGTCTATCAACTGCAATCCAAGAATGCCGGAGCCGACGGTGACCTGACCGGTTCATGGATCACGGCGGACCGGCCGGTTGCGGTCTTCAGCGGCAACGCTGTAACCGATGTGCCACTCACATACGATGCTGCCGATCACCTGGTGGAGCAGCTTGTTCCGATCGATGCCTGGGGGGATCATTTCATTACCGTGCCCCTGGGCGGACGACTTAGGGGCGACACGTTCCGCGTTCTGGCCGCGGAGGATGGCACAAACGTGGAGGTCAATGACACGCTGGTGGCGACGCTGTCGGGTGGTCAGTACTACGAGTGGGTTGGCACTAAAGCCCAGGATATCAGTACCAGCAAGCCCGCCACCGTGGCGCAGTATGCAAATAGCGCGATGTTCGAAGGATCCGGCAAAGACGTTGGTGATCCATTTATGGCGATTATTCCGCCGGTGGAGTCATCTTTGACGGATTACACGCTGTGCACGCCGGCAAGCGGATTCACCTCGCACTACATCAATGTCTGGACCGCGGCCGGTACGACGGTGCTTCTGGATGGAAGTGCGATTTCCAGTTCCGCGTTTACACCCATCGGCAGCAGTGGTTATGTGGCAGCAAGGCAGTCCGTTAGTGCCGGTACGCATACTGTCAGCGGCAGTGCACCGGTGGGGATGATGCTCTACGGGTGGGGCTGGTACGATTCTTATGGCTGGGTCGGGGGCCAGTGGTTTGGCCCGGGCACGCCGGTTGCGGACATGGTCCTTCAACCACCGACAGCAGAGAAGGTGGTCGGACAAACTCAACAGATGACGGCGGTGGTAGTGGACGCAGCGGGGCAGCCTGTTGTGGGCGCACCGGTACGCTTCAGCATCACGGGCACCAACCCGGCGAGCAGTGTGTATCGAGTCTCCGGTGCAGCCGGGCGCGCTGTCTTTGCATATACGGGAACGACATTTGGGCCCGATACGGTGATCGCCAGCATCGGTGCGGTGACCAGGACCGCTACAGTGACGTGGCACAGTGTGCCTGTGGCGACGGACCAGAGTATCAATGTGAATGATGGCGTCATGGGCATTGGCGCTGTCACGGCTACGAATGCCGATTATCACATCCCCGCCTATAGCGTCAGCACGCAGCCGGAGCATGGGGAACTGGTGCTGCAGGCCGACGGCAGTTTCACGTATATGTCCGATGCTGGTTACGTGGGATCGGACAGCTTCACATTCCGGGCGAGTGATGGCCCGGCAGTTTCGGACCCGGGAATGGTAAGCATCACGGTAAAAGCGCCGAATCGCCCGCCGGTCATCGCGGATCAGGTCTTTTACGTCCAAGAGCATCGTGCGGTGGGCGCCCCGGTAGATGTCGTGCAGGCTCATGATCCAGATCACGATGTGCTTCGTTTTGCCATCCTGGGGGGAGATCCCAATGGGGTCTTTGCGATCAATCCGGCAACGGGCCTGATCTCGGTGGTGAAAGCGGAATACCTGGACTATGAGACTATGCCACGGGTGTATGTCCTGAGCGTAGAGGTCACCGATAATGGCTTTCCCAATCTGAGCTGCCAGGCGACGGTTACTATCAACATTACCGATATCGACGAGAGCACGATCGGGTTTACGCTGTCCAATACCAGTGTGCCGGAGAATGAACCGGCCGGCACGGTGGTGGGCGATCTTTTGAACAGCAATCCCGAGGCCCAGAGCGCCCTGGTCTATACGCTGGTGCCGCGCGCGGGCAGCACGGACAACGCGGACAACGCCACCTTTGCGATCGTGAATAACCAGCTTGTGGCAAACATCTCGTTCAATTACGAGGTGCGCAACAGCTATAACATCCGAATCCGCGCCACCGACGGATTGACGGTATTCATCGAAAAGGAGTTCACGATCAGCGTCATCAATGTCAATGAGGCGCCATTGGATCTGGCGCTGTCGGGGTCGGGAGTTCCCGAGGGTCAGCCCGTGGGTACGACGGTGGGCAGATTATCGGCGACATGTGCCGATGGGACAGACAGCATTACCTATGCCCTGGTCAGTGGCCCTGGCGATGATGACAACGCCAGCTTCAGGATCGTTGGCAACCGCCTGGTGACAGCGATCACGTTCAACTACGTTCCGGGGCGTGACTATGCCGTGCGCATACGGGCCGCGGATTCCGGGGGCCTGAGCGTGGAGAAGCAGTTGGGGATCCCGGGTGTGGCGGTGTTTGAGTTTGGGCGTGTGGACGGCCGGTCGAACAAGAACCTGAGCATCGCCGATGGCGATGGCGATGTGGTGACGTTCAAACTCAGCGGCGGCGGGATGGGCAGCTTCTGGGGGAACCAGGTGGGGTTGATTGATACGACGGCCACCAGCGTGCTGAGCATCAGCGTGAAGAAAGGGAGGAATGGTGATGGGCTGTTTCAGATAGGCGACATCACCAGTGATGGGCTCATTAAGAGCATCAGCGCCAAGAGCGTGGTACTGAGCGGTGAGGTGCTGCTTAACAGCCTGGGACGGTCTGCGGGGAAGGCATCGGTGTCGCTGACGCTGCGGCAGATCAGCGATGCGGATATCTGCGTGCAGGGATTGGCGGTGTCTTCCATTACGGTGGGCGGCTGGGTTACGGGCAGCCGGATTGTGACCACCGGTTCGATTGCGAAGTTTAGCGCGGCGGCGATGGCGCATAGTTCGGTTCTGGTGGGTGTGGATACGAGCTTTGAGGGGCGCTTCGCCGGGCATGATGACTTTACGAATACGGGAGCGACGCTAGGCAAACTGACGATAACGGGGCTGAAGCAGCCCAAGCGAAGCTCTTCGCCTGCGTATGTGGTGGATAGTCATATCTCCGCTCCCAGCGTGGGCAGCGTGTCGCTCGTGAATGTGTGGGATGGCGGGGAACCTGTGGTGCATGTGCTAAACGATGTGGGGGTCCTGAAGGTTACTGTGGCGCCATTGGCGGATGTGGTGGTGTATGCCGGCGGGACATGGAGCAAGGCCGGGCAACGGCCGGCGATGTGGGAGGTGGTGTGAGGGAGGAAGGCACGGAGGGGAGAGGGGGAGACACGGAGACGCGGGGACGCGGGGAGGGGAACTCCGTTGGAGGCGGCGAAGAAGCTGGAGATCTCTGCGCGCCGCTCTGCTGGGTGCCTATTCTGTTGTCAAACTCACACCGTGTTTAACGGCGATCGTGCGCAATGCATGCTATGAGAACCAGTTATGAGCATAGTTGCGCTTCTTTAGAATTGGGTTAATGTTTGGTAAATGTCCGCCAATTTGTCGTCTTGAAACGGGCGTGGGCGAGGGGAGAATCAGGGCTGTTCCCGCGTACAGCGGCCAACGACGCCTGATCTGTTTGTGTGTGGGGTGGATGGAGCCGCCTCGAATTGGTCAGGCGCGTCATAGCGGTGAGGATGAGTCGGCCGATGTTTGTGGGGACGGGTCTTCTCTTGCGGTGGCGGATGCCGCCGACCTGAGCGAGGCCCTTTTCAACCTATGCACCAGACAATCCAAATTCGTCGGATGCGCCCAAGTGAAGGACTGGCGGTCGGCCGGCTGATGAAGCGGGTCATCCAGGGATGTTCGATCTACAACGACAAGGCCAAGAAGAGCGAGGTGGCGAAGTATTCTGCTGCGGAACTGAAGGAACGCATCGCAGTTGATCCCGATGCGGTGCTGGTGGCGGCGGCCGGGCGGAAGGTCGTGGGTTTTTGTGTGAATGGACGGGATGACGGCCTGTTGCTCTTGGAGTGGTATGGCGTTGACCCGGCTTGGCGGCAGCACGGGATCGGGCGGCAATTGCTGGAAAAGCTGATTGCCTCAGCGCGCCGACGCGGCAGCCACAAGCTCTGGTGCGATACGCACATCGCCAATACCGGCTCGGCGAAGCTTTTGTGCAGCCTTGGATTCCAGCCACTGTGCACGCTGCACAATCATTGGTATGGACAGGATTTCGTGTTATGGGAGAAGATGGTGCCGCGCATGGCAGTGGTCGGCGATGACGAGAACCACTCCGAGGTTCGGCGGCCACAGGCAATGGTGCGGACACTCATTAGGCGGGCCGTTTAGGTCCTAGCGACTCAGCAACTCGCGGCAGTAGGCTGAAGCAGCCTGGGCGATCTGCGCGGGCGATTCGTTCATGTGCTCGGTGATCTTTCTTACGAAGGCGCTGCCGACAATCGCGCCGTCGGCAATGTGTCGGAGCTGGGCGACGTGTTGAGGCTTGGAGATGCCAAAGCCGACGCATACGGGGATTGGGGTCAGGGATTTGAGATCGCGCACATTCGTGGTGATGTCGGCCGGCAGTTCGGCACGTTCGCCGGTGATGCCGGAAAGCGACATGTAATAAACGAATCCCGAGCAGAGGTCGGCGATCTCTTTGCGGCGTTGGGCCGTGGTGGTGGGAGAGACAAGCAAGACTGTGTCCAGTCCGGCAGCGCGGACCTTGGCGCAGACGCTCTGCGCTTCGGGTGGCGGCAGGTCGGGAATGATGATTCCATCAAAGCCGCTGGTGCGCAACTCCGTAAAGAAGCGTTCCTGTCCATAGCGGAAGACGATGCTGTAGCTGAGCATGGCGACCATCGGGATGGTCATCGACTTGCGGGCCTGAGCCACGGCCGCCAGCACATCCTTAACACGTACTTTCCTGGCCAGGGCGTAGGTGAAGGCCGCTTGGATGGTGGGGCCATCGGCTATGGGGTCTGAGAAAGGGAATCCGATCTCGATGAGTGACGCCCCTGCTTTCTCCAACTCGGGCAGGATTGCGGTGGTAGTGGTCAGGTCGGGGTAGCCGGCCGGGATGAAGGGCATCAGGCCGATCTGGCCGGACGTGCGCAAGGCGGCAAAGGTTTGTGAGATCGTTTTCCGCGAAGAAGGCTGCATCTGTTGCACGAGGCGGATGATAAGGGGAGACCGAAGAGGGTCAAGGATGGCGAGGATGGCCTGGTTGGGCTCAAACTTCACCGGCAGCGATGTCGTTGGGGTAAACGTTCGCCCGCGGGCCAGCCCTCATGCGCGACCCGCGGGCGTTCTCCTGCACTTTGAGTCGGAGCCTAGTGCTGCTGGTGCCGGTTGTCGCTCACTGAGGCCGAAAGTCTTGATGCCGGCAGCGCCACGGGGCATTCACCCGTCGGCACGAAGTGGTATTCTTCCAGGCGAGGACGTAGCGCATCCCAGCTTAGCCACTGGGTATTCTTCGTGACGTCGTAGTGCGTTCCCGCCACGCCGTTATAAGTCGTCACGAACGTAACGGTATGCTCACGTTCGTTGATGAGAATCCACCTTTCGGTGCGGATCCCATTTCGCAACAGCGTGCTTACCACACGCCGATAGACCTCTGTTGCCGGGATGGGTTTGCCGGCAATGCCAAACCGGCGGTTCGGGGCGAATTCCGCCAGGTCGGTTGTCAGGGTTTCGTAAATAGTCTGCTCTGTACGCATGGAAGTCTCCACAGGACTGCCTGGTTGTGCGGCTTGTCTGGCCGCGAAACCGGATGACCTGAACAGATTCCCGCATTGGCGGATGTGCGCCGGCGCGGGAGACCATTCCCAGATGCTTCCTGCACAGGCGGCAATGCAAATTCCGGGTGAGCAAGCGAAAGGGGAATGCTGTTCGACTAGGAAAACGGTGCGTCAGCGCACCGACTGGAGATGGCATTCATTGCCAAACGAAGTGTCAGCCGAAAGAACTATCCTCCCGGCCACCCGAAGCCAGTGCGTCGCCCTCGACGCAGCCTGAAGCTCTCAGGTCATGCTCCCAACTCAGGTCCTCGGCTACAGCCCGTTGCCTCATGCCTTGCCCAAGCTGGACTCCTATATAATACGATAACCGAGCCCAGCCGTTAGAGAATTCGTCATGATTTCATATGTATGTGCGAGCCTGATTACACATGAAGAAGCGATCTTGTACAATTTGCAGGCGGTAGCCGATACTTAAGCACTGTATGGCTCTATCAGCCATAAGTGAGGATGTAGACGTGAGTTGGAAACCTGCTCTAGCCGCCCAATACAGCCTGACAACGGCTCGCATCGCTCAAGCATGTGCCCGGGCGGGGCGCGATCCTGCCGCAATCACCCTTGTTGCGGTCACGAAACTCGCTTCGGTGCATCAAATGGTCGAGATCGCGCGGTTGGGGGTTGTGCAATTGGGTGAGAACCGCGTGCAGACTCTTGAGACGCATCGGCGGGAGTTTGCGGTTCAGGCGACCGCGGCCGGCGTCGAGGCGTCTGCGGTCCGCTGGCACATGATCGGCCACCTGCAGCGGAACAAGGTCAAACAGGTGCTTCCGATGGTGCAGATGGTACAGAGCGTCGACAGCCTGCGCCTGGCTCAAGAGATCTCGACGACGGCGATGAGCCTTGGTCGAACCATGCCCATTCTCATGGAGATCAACGCTGGGCAGGAGCCACAGAAGTACGGATTCACTCTGGAAGAGGCGGCCGCGGCGGCGGAACAGATTGCTCGCCTTCCCGCCATCGAGCTTTGTGGGCTGATGACCATGGCGCCGCTGACCGATGATATCGGTCGCATCCGCCAGGCGTTCGGCCGCACGCGCGAACTCTTTGGGCAGATCCGTGCTGCAGGAGGGGTTGGCGACGGTTTTGTGCATATGAGCATGGGCATGACCAGCGACTTTGAGATTGCGATTGAAGAGGGAGCGACGATCGTTCGCATTGGCAGTCTGCTGTTTGCCGAAGGTGCCGCAGCATGACCGCAGAACTGCTGGAATCCGTGCTGAGGGACCTGCCACGTTACGGGCGGATCGTAAAGGATTACCCGTACCGAAAAGTCTGGCGCGTTCAGGTGGGCGAAGAGGCGTTCTATCTCAAGTTCTACCCACATGCTCCGAACCGTTGGCGCAAGCTGGTGCGCGGCAGTTCGGCGATGCGCGAGTTCACGCGGCTGCAGTGGCTGCAGAAGGCGCAAATCCCTGCATGTCGCGCCCAGAGTGTGTTGATGGGGCTGAGCATCAACGGCCAGCGCGGCGATGCGGTCATCATCGAGGCTATCGAGCCGGCGGAAAGTATCCATGAGATCATGCTCAAGCATCATCTTGCAGGCACGCCCGTTCCTAATCATCGCAGCCTGGTCATCCAGGTGATCGATATCGTCCAGAAGCTCGGCCGGGCGGAGTTGGGGCATAGTGATCTGCATTTGGGCAATTTTCTTGTGCGCGATGGCAAGGTCTTTCTGATCGATGCATATCCCATCCATCGGGGCGGCGTGCACATGCGCGATGTGCTGTCGCTGGCCAATAGCGCTCAAGGGTCTGCTACCCGTGCCGATCTGCAGCGTGGATGGAACATCCTTGGGCCGGGCGGGCGGATGCCCGGGCGCAATACTTTGGGCCGCCGGGTCTATCGCAAGCTGATGTCAAAGATCTATGGCGGCAACCGCTGGTTCGAGTCGGTCGCATCTGGCGGGTGGCGCGGGGTCTGCTTCAAGCAGTTCCCCTCACCGCGGCGCTGGTCGCGCGCCAGCCAGCAGACTTTGGACCGCCATGGCTGGGAGCACGCATGCTCGGAGCTTCTGGTGAAGATCGAGTCCGGGCAGCTTAAGGTGCTCAAGAGCGGGGGCAGCGGCGAGGTGCTGGACGGGCAGATCGTTGTTGGCGGGCGGCCGATGGAGGTAGTCGTCAAACGCCCGCGGCGACGTTACTGGTATCGGTATCTCAACGAGATCGGCCGGGGTTCGCGCGCCCGGCGAGCGTGGTGGAAGAGCTGGCGGCTGATCTATCGCGGTATCCCTTGCGCCTGGCCGCTGCTGCTGCTTGAGCGACGATCGCTTGGGTATGTGACCGATGCGCTGATCGTGTTTGAGAAGATTCGCGGTCCATCGCTGGCGACGATCCACCTGGACGAATTGACGGGCGAGCAGAGATGCACACTGTTCCACCGCGTGGGCGCGATACTGCGGCGGATGGAAGCGGTGAGGCTCTACCACTGGGATGCCAAGAGCACCAACTGGATGGTGCAACTTGACGATTCCACCGGCCCGATGCCACTGCTCGTTGATGTGGATGGGGTCCGCAACAACTGGGGCACCGGTGAAGGGCTGCGCCGTTTGCGCGAAAGCCTGAAGCTGCACAAGCAGTACAGCGCCGATGATGAAGCGGCGCTGCTGCGCGGATACCGGCCATTTCGGCGGTGAAGGGAGCCCTGCCGATGTCGATGGTTGGGCAATGGTTGATCGAACAACTGCAGCAGACGATACCGTCTGCGCTGGTGCTGACCGTGTTTGTGATTGCCATTGCGTATGTGCGATCCTCGCGGCTCAAGGCGCTGATCTATTCTCTGCCGGTGCCGTTCACGTGTGCATATTTGGCGACGCGGCTGCCGATGAACGCAACGTACCTGACGGGCCTGATCCTGGTGGTGGGATATAACTGGGCTGTGTATGCCCTGCATATCAAGCTGCGTGTGCCACTGATGATCGCGATTGTCGTGTCGGCGGGTGGGTACTTCGTCAGTGGCATGCTGTTGCGGCCGATTGTGGGCGTGTCGATCTGGTATGTAGCGGGGATTGGCGTGGTGGGATGGTTGGCGAACTTGCGGTTTTACCGGCCGGAGATGCAGCCGGACCATCGCGGCCGGACTCCGTGGTGGGTCAAGGCACCGTTGATATTTGGCATTGCGATGGCGATCTACAATGCCACGCGGTTTCTGGCCGGGGCGGTAGGCACGTTCCCGTATGCGGGGGTTTTCACGAGTTACGAGATGCGACACAGCCTGCGTACATTGGCGGGACAGTTCACCATTAATGCGATGGGGATCATGCTGTGCATGCTGGTAATCGCGACGACGGAGGCGCACCTCGCAAGCCCATGGCCACTGGTTTTGGGATGGATTCCGGTCCTGGGGTGGATGGGGATGGTACATTGGATGGGGATTGGGAAGGCGGATGTGGAGATTGAGGAATAGGCCAATGTATGAGCCTGCTGGTCACACCTTACTGCACTGCGTCATGCCCCACTCCCTAAGCAATTCCGCCGTAATCTGCTGCGCGGGATCAACTGTGACGCTGCCGATAAGATCTATCCTCAGCGGGCGACGTATCAGCCATTCCCAGCCTTGCGGCATGCTGGTCCTTGGGTGCGGTTCGATGTCGATCTCAGCGATTGGCTCGATGATGCGATACAGGAGACCTGCCGCCAACCCGTTGTGGTAGAGCCGGCCATTATCAGTGAAGACGACTGTGGTTGGCTGATGCGAGAAGACTTCCGCCAGTCCACGGATTTGGGTAATCGTCGTGCCCTTGTACAGAACGCTCAAATGCTTATCTGAGCCGTGATACCAGATACCAGTGGGATTCAGGGGAATGGCAAGCTGTTCGTGGGCCATAGGGGCAGCGTATGTGAGCAGGCTCCGCAGTCAAGAGTACGTTGGTCGGTGAGTCGCTCATCACGGATTGTCGGGACCGGTGCAAGGCAGCGTACAATGGTTGATACGGGGCGGGGGCAGACCGGACGGTGGTGTGGGAGGGAGGTTATTGATATGACGAGTAAGCAGCGTGTGCGCAGTACTCTGGCAGGGAGGCGGCCGGATCGGCCGGCCTTTAGCTTCTGGTATCACTTTCCCACGGAGCAGGTGGCGGGGCCGGCGGCGGTGCAGGCTCATTTGGACCAACTCTCTGCGTATGGGATGGATTTCGTAAAGGTCATGAATGACAACCCGTATCCGCACGAGCGGCCGATCCGCAGCGTGGCGGA